>CANOLV010000027.1 GCA_947567425.1 uncultured Porphyromonadaceae bacterium
ACTATCCCCCGCGCAACGACAACAAAGAAGGCTGGGACAACATCGACATCTTCGGCTGGATGGGCTATCCGATGCAGATCAAGATCAACTTCCTCTGCCGCGACTCAATCCTCGCCGCCCCGCTCTGTCTCGACCTCTGCCTTCTGATAGACCTCGCCGCACGCTGTGGCCGCTACGGCATCCAGGACTTCCTGAGCTTCTTCCTCAAGAGCCCGATGCACGACTACACCAAGGGCGAAATCCCTGTCAACAATCTGTTTGAGCAGTACATCATGCTCAAGAACGCCATCCGCGAAATGGGCGGATACAAGGCCGACGAACTCATCGACTAATCCTGAACTGTTAAAGTTAAGCTACAACATAGAAGGCACCGCACATCACCTGCGGTGCCTTCTACTTTATACGGGAGGTCGACAAAACGCACTAATGGACAACACAATGATAATAAAACGTCTCCGATAAGTGTAATTTATATTAAAATATTTGGCAGTTTTAGCAAAATATAATACTTTTGCAAAGAATTACTACAAAAGAATAAACAGAATGCCCACTTACGCCATTATGATTATCAGCCACCTCAACGTGGTCATTACCGTCCTACCTCAGCCGGGAGCATAATCGTATTGCCGTATGACAGCAAACTACAATCTATAAAAGCTCCCGGAATCGCAGACCGACACGGGGGCTTTGCTTTTTCAGCGGACCACCGCATCGACAAGCATCGCACGGAAAGAAAACGTTAAGAAAAAAGTATCAAGACATGATCATACCACTACGCAGCGCGGCAAGCACCGCAGGCCGGCGGATGGCCGGCGCAAGAGCTCTCTGGAGAGCAAACGGAATGACTGAGGAACAGATGGGCAAGCCCATCATAGCCATAGTCAATTCGTTCACGCAGTTCGTGCCCGGCCACACCCATCTGCACGAAATCGGCCAGACCGTCAAAAAAGAGATCGAACGCCTCGTATGCTTCGCGGCCGAATTCAACACCATAGCCATCGACGACGGTATAGCCATGGGCCACGACGGCATGCTCTACTCTCTGCCCTCGCGCGACCTGATAGCCGACTCCGTGGAGTATATGGTCAATGCCCACAAGGCCGACGCCATGGTGTGCATATCCAACTGCGACAAAGTGACGCCCGGAATGCTCATGGCCGCCATGCGCCTCAACATCCCCGCCATATTCGTGTCAGGAGGACCAATGGAGGCCGGCGACCTCAACGGCAGGGCACTCGACCTGATAGACATAATGGTCGACTCGGCCGACGAATCGGTCAGCGACGACATGGTAAGGCTGCTCGAAGAGAAAGGATGCCCCACGTGCGGCTCATGCTCGGGCATGTTCACCGCCAACTCGATGAACTCGCTCAACGAGGCATTAGGACTCGCCCTGCCCGGCAACGGCACTCTGGTGGCCACACACGCCAACCGCGAAGAGCTGTTCAAGGAAGCGGCCCGCAGAATCGTAGAAAACACTTATTCCTACTACCGCGACGGCGACGACAGCGTGCTGCCCCGCTCCATAGCTTCACGTCAGGCCATGCTCAACGCCATGTCGCTCGACATAGCTATGGGCGGATCCACCAACACCGTGCTCCATCTGCTCGCCATAGCACATGAGGCCGGAGCCGACTTCACCATAGCCGACATCGACCGTCTGTCAAGGTCGACCCCCGTACTGTGCAAGGTGGCCCCCAACTCAAAATATCACATACAGGACGTCAACCGCGCGGGTGGCATAATGTCTATAATGTGTCAGCTGGCAGGGAAAGGGATTGTCGACACATCCGTCAGACGCGTCGACGGACTGACTCTCGGCGAGGCCATAGACCGCTACGCCTTGGAGGGAGCAGGATTCTCAAACAAAGCCCGCGACTTATGGCTTAGCGCACCAGGAGGAGGCCGCAACATCAGCCTTGGATCACAAAATGCCCGCTACGGCGAGCTCGACAGCGACCGCGCTTCAGGTTGCATCCGCGACTTTGACCACGCATACGTCAAGGACGGCGGACTGGCCGTGCTGCGCGGCAACATCGCCGCCGACGGATGTGTGGTAAAGACAGCCGGAGTCGACGAATCGCTGTTCAGGTTCAGCGGTCCGGCCAAAGTGTTCCGTTCGCAGGAAGAGGCCGTCGACGGCATACTCCGTGACAGAGTGAAGAGCGGCGACGTGGTAGTCATCACCCATGAAGGACCCAAAGGTGGACCCGGAATGCAGGAGATGCTCTACCCGACAAGTTACATAAAGTCAAAGCATCTGGGCAAAGAGTGCGCCCTTATCACCGACGGACGCTTCTCAGGAGGCACATCAGGACTATCAATAGGCCACATATCGCCTGAAGCGGCCGCGGGAGGAGCCATCGGACTCGTGCGCGAGGGCGACATCATCGACATCGACATCCCAGCACGAAGCATCAACGTCAGAGTGTCCGACGAAGAGCTGTCGCGGCGACGGGCCGAAGAGGAAGCCCGCGGAAAAGACGCGTTCACTCCCACCGGACGCGACCGCCAGGTGAGCCTCGCGCTCAAGGCTTATGCCTCAATGGTGTCGTCGGCCGACAAGGGAGGTGTCAGAATCCTATAAGAGTCCTCCCCAGGAAGAATATCACTGCTATAATCGTCAAGACAAAAAATTATTGGAAAGTATATGAAAGAACTTATTTCCGGATCGGATGCACTGATACAGTCGCTCATCCTCGAAGGCACCGACATGGTGTTCGGCTATCCAGGCGGATCAATCATGCCCGTCTACGACCGGCTGTTCGACTATCAGGACCGGCTCAAGCACATATTGGTGCGCCATGAACAAGGCGCCACCCACGCGGCGCAAGGCTATGCACGGGTGACCGGACGCACCGGCGTGGTGATCGTGACATCAGGCCCAGCGGCCACCAACGTCATCACCGGACTTAGCGACGCGCTCATGGACAGCACCCCAATGGTAGTGGTCACCGGACAGGTAGCCACCCCGTTTCTGGGCTTCGACGCATTTCAGGAGACCGACGTGGTGGGCATCACACAGCCGATCACCAAATGGAGCTACCAGATACGCCGTGCGGAAGATGTGGCATGGGCCGTGGCCCGTGCATTCTACATCGCGTCCACAGGCCGCCCGGGTCCGGTGGTGCTCGACATCACAAAGGACGCACAGGTGGGCATGACCGAGTTTGACTACAAACCGTGCAACTATATCCGCTCCTACAATCCGCGACCCGACATCAAGGAATCGGACCTGCTCAAAGCGGCGGAACTTATCAACCGGGCCGAACGCCCGATGATCCTGTCGGGACACGGAGTTATGATCTCCGGCGCCGAAGCCGAACTCGCCGAACTCGCCGAAAAGTCGGACATACCTGTAGCCACCACCCTGCTCGGACTGTCGACCATACCGTCCGACCATCCCCTCTACAAGGGTATGCTCGGGATGCACGGCAACATCGGACCCAATGTCAACACTAACCGGGCCGACCTGATCATAGCCATAGGCATGCGCTTCGACGACCGCATCACGGGCAATGTCAAGACTTACGCCCGAAACGCCAAAGTGCTCCACATAGACATCGACTCTTCGGAATTCGGCAAAAACATACCGGTCGACGCCACAATCCACGGCGACGCACGCGACGCACTGCTAAAACTGCTTCCTCTGATAGAACCGCGCAAACGAACCCGATGGCTCGGCATGTTCGACAAACCTCAGCAGATAGAGTCGGAACAGGTCATCGAACGCGAGCTACATCCTGCCGGACCTAAGATGACCATGGGCGAAGTGGCGGCCAAAGTGAGCGAAGCCACCGGCCACCGCGCCATAGTGGTCACCGACGTAGGCCAGAACCAGATGCTTTCGGCCCGCTACTCGCGCTACTCCGAACCCCGGAGCATAGTCACGTCGGGCGGACTCGGCACTATGGGCTTCGGACTCCCAGCCGCAATAGGAGCAAAAATGGGGCGCCCCGACCGTACTGTGTGCTTCTTCACCGGCGACGGCGGCCTTCAGATGACCATCCAGGAGTTAGGCACGATCATGGAATACGGCACAGCCGTGAAAATCATACTGCTCAACAATAACTTTCTCGGCAACGTGCGCCAGTGGCAGGCCCTGTTCTTTAAAGGACGCTTCTCACAGACTCCGCTCGTCAATCCCGACTTTGTGGCGATAGCCGGTGCATACGGCATTCCGGCGGAGAACGTGGAGACCCGCGACCAGCTCGACGGAGCCATCGGAAGGATGCTCGGCCACGACGGCCCCTATCTGATAAACGTCAACATCGACGAGACCGACATGGTATTCCCCATGACTCCCGCCGGCGGCAATGTCGACTTCGTGATGCTCAACCAGACAGAGATATATCCGGTAGACTAATATTGACAAGAATTATGGACGAACAATTATTCACAGTTACGGTGTTCACCGAGAACCAGGTGGGTCTGCTCAACCAGATTTCCATAGTATTTACCCGCCGGTGCCTCAACATAGAGAGCCTGTCGGTCAGCCCGTCGTCAATCAACGGCATACACAAATTCACCATCACCTGCTACAGCAACCGCGCCATGATGGAGCGCGTGGTTAAGCAGATCGAGAAGCGTATCGACGTGCTGAAATCATTTTTATACACCGACGATGAAATAGTCTACCAGGAAGTGGCGTTATATAAAGTGCCTACACCGCGTCTGCTCGACGACAGGACTGTGGAGGAAATCATACGGCGCCACAATGCCCGCATACTCGAAATCACCCGCGAATACGTGATAATCGAGAAAACAGGGCATTCCGACGAGACCGAATCGCTCTTCGACGAACTGAAAAAGTATGACATACGCCAGTTCGTGCGCTCAGGGCGCGTGGCCGTCACCAAATCGCCGGAAGAGTATCTGACAATGTATCTGGAGGAGCAGGAGTGCAGGCTGAACGAACTATAAACTCCATGGGTTTTATGAACGAATATACCGCCAACTACTTTCTTACTGCCGGGGAATGCTCCCCTGAAGGGACTATCCCCGTGACACTTCTCGCCAACCGCATAATCGAGACCGCCACCCTGCATGCCAACATGCTCGGCGTAGGCTATGAACGTCTACTTGAGGACGGCACCGCATGGGTGCTCTCGCGCCTGTCGATCGAGATGCACGAATGGCCGGAAGTCAACCGACCTTACAGTCTGACCACATGGGTGGAGGGCTATAACCGCCACTTTTCAGAACGCGACTTCGAAATCAGAGACCCGGAGGGCCGCGTGCTCGGATATGCAAGATCAGTCTGGATGACCATCAACATACGCACCCGCCAGGGCGGCCAGCTCAACGGACTTGAAAAACTGGGCGAGGTGGTGTCGGACCGTCCATGCCCGATCGGGAAATGCCCGAAGCTGACCGCCGTCGACGTAGCCCGGGCCAAAAGCGGCTTCTACACATTCCGCTACACAGACTGCGACTTCAACCGCCACGTCAACACTGTGCGCTATATGGAGCTGTTGCTCAACCAATGGGACCTCGATTTCCATGACAGCCACAGATTGCGCCGGTTTGACATAGCCTTCATGCGCGAGTCATATTTCGGCGAAGAGGTAAAAGTGCTTGTCGACGCCGACGCGCAGACCGCCGACGCCTACCGCTGCGAGATAGACGGTCAGGATGGTCCGTGCGTAAGGGCTTCAATCACCTACAACAGAATTAATTAAAATATCTATTCACTATAAAATCAACGATTTAATATGGCAACATTAAACTTTGGCGGAGTTGACGAAACCGTCATCACCCGCGAAGAGTTCACACTTGAAAAAGCGCGCGAAGTACTTAAAGGCGAGACTTTGGCCGTACTCGGCTACGGAGTCCAGGGTCCCGGCCAGGGCCTCGACCTCAGAGACAACGGATTCAACGTCATAGTAGGCCAGCGCGAAGGAAAGACGTATGAAAAGGCCGTGGCCGACGGATGGGTCCCCGGCGAAACTCTCTTTTCGATCGAAGAAGCCTGCAAGCGCGGCACCATCATCATGTGCCTGCTGAGCGACGCGGCCGTTATATCCCAGTGGCCCGTGATCAAGAAACATCTCACTCCCGGCAAAGCCCTCTACTTCAGCCACGGATTCGCCATCAACTGGAGCGACCGCACCGGCGTGGTACCTCCGGCCGACGTAGACGTGATCATGGTGGCCCCGAAAGGGTCAGGCACCATGCTGCGTGTGCTCTTCAAAGAGGGCAAAGGCACCAACTCAAGTTTCGCCGTATATCAGGACGCCACAGGCAAGGCGCTTGAACGCACACTCGCCATCGGCATAGGCATCGGCTCAGGCTATCTGTTTGAGACTACTTTCCAGCGCGAGGCAGTCTCCGACCTTACCGGCGAACGCGGTTCGCTGATGGGTGCCATCCAAGGTCTTTTCCTTGCACAGTATGAAGTGCTCCGCGAAAACGGCCACACTCCGTCGGAAGCTTTCAACGAGACTGTCGAGGAGCTTACCCAATCGCTTATGCCCCTGTTTGCGGCAAAAGGCATGGACTGGATGTATGCCAACTGTTCCACCACCGCCCAGCGCGGCGCACTCGACTGGATGGGTCCGTTCCACGATGCCATCAAGCCTGTGATGTATCAGCTTTACGACAGCGTAAAGACCGGACAGGAGGCCCAGCGTTCTATCGACTCCAACACCAAGAGCGACTACCGCGCCGGACTCGAAGAAGAACTCCGTCAGCTACGCGAGAGCGAGATGTGGCGCGCGGCTGAAACCGTACGCTCCCTCCGTCCTGAAAACAACTGACACACCAGACAGGAACACCCCCTGTCTTGAAAATGAGAAGCCGGGCAAATCGACCTTATCCTTCGATTTGCCCGGCTTCTCGTTATGTTGCTTCCATTTTTACGGATCTTATCATTTTGAACCGCACTCCGTAGGGCGCAGCGGAAGAAGTATGCGGAACGTGGTGCCCTTGCCAGGCTCCGACGCGGCCACGAATATGCGGCCTCCGTGGTACTGTTCTATAATTCGTTTAGCCAAGGCGAGTCCAAGTCCCCAACCACGCTTCTTAGTGGTGTATCCGGGATTGAAGATTGTCTTGAAGCGTTTGCGCGGAAGACCCTTTCCCGTATCGGTTACGTCGATACAGGCCATCACACCGTCGTCGTCGCTCCGGGACGTGACCGTGATCGACCCTTCTGCATCCATGGCATCGACGGCATTTTTGATCAGATTCTCCATCACCCACTGGAAAAGGGAGTCGCTCAACTCAACGACAAGAGGCTCCGATGAACACGCCACTTCGAGGCGTATGCGCTTGGATATACGGGTCGACATGTAGCGGGCCGCATCCTCGACCACCGCATTCACGTCGACAGGCTCCATGGCAGGGCGCGACCCGATCTTTCCGAAGCGCGACGCTATGGTGGTGAGCCTGCTGACATCCTTGTTCATCTCCGCTGTAATCTCTCTGTCGACTCCCATCGACTCAAGCAGTTCCATCCAAGCCATCAGCGAAGATATCGGAGTGCCAAGCTGGTGCGCCGTCTCCTTTGACAGACCTACCCAGACCTTATTCTGTTCGGCCTTCTTGGTGGTCATCACAGCAAAATAGACCAATGCCACGAACGCAAGCATGACCAGCACCTGGACATAGGGGTAATAGCTTAGAAGTTTAAGCAACCGGCTGTCCTCGTAATAGAGATTCTGCACCAATCCCGGTGCTATCTCAATCTTGATAAGGTTCTGCGAATGCTTAAGCGAAGAAAGCTTCCGCTGCAGAAACTCCATGTTTCTGTCGGATATAAAGAGAGGTGACGCGCTGTCGACGGGTTCAGGCAGGTCAAAATTGCGGTGATGTATGATGTTGCCGTCCTGATCCGTGAGCAACAGCGGAATATTGCGGTTGCGCTCGATTATGCTGAGCAGAAAGTCAATGTCGGCAGATCCGGCATCGCCGCCGTCTCCGTCGATATCGGCAGGTGAATTGACAATGGCTTTTGTGGCGTCGGCCCATATCTCCATGCGGTCGCGCTCCTGGTCGGAAAGCTGGCTAACGATGTTGTCCGACACATATATAAACACCATGACCAATGCCGCAGCCACCAAAAAGAAGGCTATGGTACCGTATCGCCGGGTGTCATATATATTTGCCATAACTTGTAAGTAACGGAGTCGAAGATATGATTATTGCAGGCCGTCGCGGTAATCATCGGCTATGAACCGAGCCACCGAATCGGACGTGTTCGGACCTATCACGCAGTGGGCCACGGCCTTTACCTCAGGAAGCGCGTTGCCGACGGCAACCGCCACATCGGCCACCTCCATCATAGGTATGTCGTTAAGATTGTCGCCGAACACCACTATACGGTCAGCCCCTACCTGCGCGGCCAGACGCTTGACGGCATCCGCCTTGTTTATGCCCGATGCATAAACGTCGAGATAGCCCACCGCAGGATCGAAAATGTCAAGATAGCTTCCCGGCGAGCAACTGACAACACCAGCCAAATCACGGGCCACACTGGATATCACATCCTTAGGGCCTGATGCGAACATAAGCATGATCCGCTTGTCGGACAATGATTCAAACTCCGGACTGTCGATAAGAAACCGCTTGAGTTCGAGTCCGCTGCGTTCGGCTATGAATTTACGGTCAATGGCTGAAAGCGGAGTATTCTTGTAGACATCAAGCACTCCGTCGTCACCGAGGGTGTACACAAAAGGATCCACGCCGTGGCGCCTCGATACATTGAGTATGCAGGCGGCATCTTCCGCCGTAATGAACCGAGGTTCGATATACTTTCGTCCTATGCGGTCCCAGAGCGAAGCTCCGGTCATAACTATGGCCGGAATTGAAGTGCAGGTATGCGACAGCAACGGCTCTACAGTGGCAGGAGTACGTGCAGTGGCCACCGTTATCAATGCACCCTCACGGCTAAGCGAGCTGATCAACGCCGCGCTGAAGTCGCTCACCATGCTCCTGTCGTCGAGCAGAGTGCCGTCCATGTCGGTCACATATAAAGTCTTGCTCATAATTTCCTTCCTTCATATTCTTCAATCGCCGCCACCCATTCAGGGTCAAGCGGGGCCGATTTACCTGTGGCGAGGTTAATTCCCGCCATAGTGGTACGTCCCAGACACTTCACCTCGCCGCTTTCAGGATTGACGATACGCTGTTCGAGGCGAAGGCTCTTCTCGCCGACGTGCGTCACCGTGGTCACCACGGCTATAGCCTCGTCGATGAATGTCGGAGCATAAAAGTCGCAGTTTATGTTGACAACCACAATATTGATTTTCCGCCACTCAATCCTATGCGGAAGCACTTCCTGAAAATACCGAGCCTTGCCAAGGTCAAAGAACGTCAGATACACACCGTTGTTCAGATGTCCAAGCATGTCTATGTCATTGAACCGGATCTGCAACGGAATCATGTGCCTGAATGGGAATTCCTGCGCCGGAACCCTCGGATTGGCACTTGGGGGCAACATTATCTCATCTTTCATCAGTGTCATTCAACTTTATGACGCGGCATCCTCGCCGTCAGTCCTTAAACATCACAAATTTACGCAAATTCCCCTCGCCGCGCAAATTCACACGTAATGAAGAGGCCGTGAACACGTGAATCACACTCTTATCAAGGTGGAATTAAGAAAAAATGAGTAATTTTGTACTTTAAAAGTATTTGTCCGGATCAACGGACATAATCAATAAATTAAACCACAGTATAGACTATGCAACTGACTCAGCTAACTGCCATTTCACCCATCGACGGCCGCTATCGCCAGAAATGCGAGCGCCTCGACGAGTATTTCTCTGAATTCGCACTGATCCGCTACCGCGTGAGAGTGGAGGTGGAGTATTTCATCGCCCTATGCGAGATACCCCTGCCCCAGCTGAGCGGAGTCAACAACGACATATTCCCCAAACTGCGCGACATATACCGCGACTTCACAGTGGCCGACGCGGAACGCATCAAGTCGATCGAATCCGTGACCAACCACGACGTGAAGGCTGTGGAATATTTTCTGAAGGAGAAGTGGGACGAACTCGGGCTGTCGGACCAGAAAGAATTCATCCACTTCGGACTGACTTCACAGGACATCAACAACACCTCCGTGCCTCTGTCTGTGAAAGAGGCCATCGCCCATGTGTACCGTCCGTTGCTCCTCGAACTGATCGAGCACCTTGAAGCACGTGCCGAAGAGTGGAAAGACCTGCCCATGCTTGCCAAGACCCACGGCCAGCCGGCATCGCCCACACGTCTTGGCAAGGAGATAAAAGTGTTCAGCTACCGTCTGCGCACACAGCTCGACATTCTCGACAACACGGTTATCAGCGGAAAATTCGGTGGCGCCACCGGCAACTTCAACGCCCACCTGACCGCATATCCCGGCATAGACTGGCGCACGTTCGCGGCCAAGTTCCTGTCGGAAAAACTCGGCATAGAGCGTGAGAGCTACACGACCCAGATCTCCAACTATGACAATCTGGCGGCTCTGTTCGACGCCATGCGCCGCATCAACACCATCATCCTCGACCTCGACAAGGATATCTGGCAGTACATCTCGATGGAGTATTTCAAGCAGAAGATCAAAGCGGGAGAAGTCGGCTCTTCGGCTATGCCCCATAAAGTCAATCCCATCGACTTTGAGAATTCCGAAGGCAATCTCGGCATAGCCAATGCCATCCTCGACCATCTGGCATCGAAACTGCCCATCTCACGCCTGCAGCGTGACCTTACCGACTCGACCGTGCTCCGCAACATCGGCGTACCGATGGGCCACATGCTCATAGCGCTCCACTCAACCCTCAAAGGCCTGAACAAACTGCTTCTTAACGAAACCGCCATCAGCCGTGACCTCGACTCGATGTGGAACGTAGTGGCTGAAGGCATCCAGACCATCCTGCGCCGCGAAGGCTATCCGAAGCCATACGAGACACTCAAGGAGCTGACCCGCGTGAACTCTACCGTGACGGCTGAGAGCATCGCCGCATTTATCGACACACTCAACGTGAGCGATGAAGTGAAGGCCGAGCTGCACCGTCTGTCACCGCACACTTATACCGGATATTAAATCGAGTTTCCATCAACCGTATAAAGGAATCAGGCCGCAGTTTTTGAAAGACTGCGGCCTGATTTGTATTATCTGTCCGTATCGCAGGATCGGGGTCAGCGGATGTCGATGGTGGCTTCTGCCGACTTCAGGAGAGGCGATGTGAAGCGGACTTTCGCCTTACCCGACTGGCCTTTCTTCGCTTTTACGTATGCGAGAAGCCTGCCGCCGTAGACCCGCTGGCGGTTGTCGCGATAGTCGCCCATGTCGGTATTGTCGGACCCTTCCAGACCGAGCAGGGTCAGCGGTCCGTCGATAAGACAGGTGACATTATTGTCGGCAAGCTTGACCGGAATTCCATCCTCGTCGACTACCTCTACGGTCAGATGCGCCACTGAGCATTCTGTGCCGAGCGTATCGGTGTCGGCAGTGACCTTAAGCGCATACGGGCGTCCGCTGGTCCTGAGTCGGTCAGTGGCCGCGACTTTACCATCGGCACCCAGCGCCTCTACCGTCAACGCTCCGGGAGCAAAAGGAATGTCCCAATGAATCATGCCCGCACGGTCGTCGAAAGCTTTCACCCCGCCGACCTCACGGCCGTCAAGCAGCAGGCGGGCCGACGGTTGATTAGTGTAGCATACCACACGTACAGTGTCGCCCGGCTCATAATTCCACACGTCGGGCGCGTCAATCGACAGGTGTCCTCCACGGCGCGGTTTCAGATATGTGCCCAGATAGGCCACAGGCTCCTCACACCAGAGCGAAGCACGGAATTTGCCACGGGGCTTGGCGAAACTGCCGAAGTCGAGCAGACCTGTGTGCAGACCCCGCGAAGGCCATGCCCCCGATTCGCCGAGATAGTCGGTTCCGGTCCAGATGAACTGTCCGAAAATATAGTCATTGTCGCGCACGGCCTTCCATGCGTCGAAGCCCTGTCCGTTTTCACTGCCGTAGATTATACGGTCGGGATAAGCTGCATGGTCTTCGGCATAACGGTTTTCGGTATAGTTATATCCAACCACGTCCACCGCCTGCGGATACTCCGTCTGATTGGACATCACCACTCCGGCAAGCGCCCCGGTGACAGGACGGGAAGTGTCGACCGAACGTATCACGGCCGCCAGACGCTTGGCTATCTCGCCGATGCGCATGGCGTCGGGAGCATCCGGATTATAACCGCCGTACATAGGCTGATTGATCGAAGAACCGTCGAGTATGGGGTGTGAATATGGATCGTTGGGATAGTCCACCTCGTTGCCAACGCTCCAGAGGAATATCGACGGATGGTTACGGTCGCGGCGCACTATGTCGGCAATGTCGCGGTCGATCCACTCCTCGAAGAAGTCGTAGGTGCCTTGATAGCTCGGAGTGCCCTTGTTCCAGCCTTCCACCCACTTACGCTTCGGGAATTCCCATTCGTCGCTTCCCTCGTCCATCACGAGCAGGCCGAGTTCGTCGCACAGATCGTAGAGCACCGGTGCCTGCGGATTGTGGCTCATACGGATGGCGTTAGTTCCGATGGCCTTCAGGTTGACGAGCCTGCGTCGCCACACTTCGGGGGGAACTACCGCGCCGAGAGTCCCGGCATCGTGGTGGAGACACACGCCCTTAACCTTCGTATTGCGACCGTTAAGCGCAAATCCATTGTCGGGAGTAAACTCCAAAGTGCGCAGTCCCACACGAGCGGACGCGCTGTCGACCACAGCACCTCCTGCAAAAAGCTGGGCCTTAAGAGTATAGAGATAGGGCGAGTCCAAGTCCCACCTGTGCGGACGTGCCACCGAGAGCTTTACCTTAGCCATCTCTCCGTCCTTCATATTGACAGTGCCTTGAGCCACACGACGGCCATGAGCGTCGATAAGCTCCACCTCACCCTTAAGGCGCTGGTTTTTGCCGGAGCCGTCGACAGCCGACAGCTCGACATCGACCACGGCCTTCTTGTCGGTAATCGACGATGCCTGCCATCCCAGCCCCCAGGGAGTAAAGCGGACATCATCAGCCCCTATCATATAGACATCGCGGTAGATGCCGGATCCGGTGTACCACCGCGAGTCGGCCTCACGGCTATGGTCGACACGGACGGCAAGGACGTTTTCCCCATCCTTGTTTAAATAAGGGGTCATGTCGTAGTAGAACGACACGTAGCCGTTGGGGCGCTTACCGAGCAGGTGGCCGTTGAGATATACCTCGCTGCGGTTGTAGACACCCTCGAAGTATATATAATGTACGGGGAGACTGTCGTTGACAGTAAAATGCTTACGGTACCATGCTATGCCGCCGGGCAGATAGCCGGTACAGCTGTTGAGCGTAGGCGACAGACGGCCTTCAATCGACCAGTCGTGCGGCAGGTCGAGCCTGCGCCAGCGCGAATCGTCGAAGCCGGGAGCCGACATGGCAGTGCTGTCCGACTTGATGAAAAGCCACCCGTCGTTGAAAAGTTCCGGCTGCCCGAACGACAGCTGACCACGCGCCGTAAACGCCGACGCCGAAATCAAGATTGTCAATAAAACCAGTTTAGCAAAATACATAATTAAATTTGGATTGGTTAACTAATACAAATTTAATGAATTTATCTGAACCGGGACAAAGGCCTCGCGTTTAAATTAAAAATCCATCGTAATATGCAGCGACCTAACTATACATTTCCGGGCTGGAGGAAAACCTGCGGCTTTATCATCATTGGATTGATGATTTTATCGACGATATTTGTGCCTTCAGCCTATATACTTTGGGTCAACGGCGCGTGCATATTAGCATTATTGTTATTGTTTTATCCGATAATCCCGGAGTCGTTCCGCCAAGGGTGCAACAGTTTCGGTTACGCGTTGATAGCCCTGTGCATATTCGCCCTGCTGATAATCGGCGGAGGGCTGCTGTTTCAGCTCTGCGTCCAGCCGACATATTAAACGGTTGCGGCAGCAGGAGCTTTTGATGATATTTGATTGCCGTCACGGAATTAATTCAGTAATTTTGTGGCGGCAATCATTTATAATGACAGAGAAAGAGCACGACACCAACCTTAATGTTAATGTAGGGACGCACGGCTCGTGCGTCCATTATGCAGAGCGAAAGTCACCGCGGGCAGTTTTTCACAACTATTCGGGAGGCTCTTACTTTGTCACGATCTGCACTAAAGACAAAGAACACTATTTTGGAAAAATTGTCGAAAACGAAATGCTCATGTCAAAAATCGGAGTATACTGCCAAACGCAAATCGATGAATTGCCACTGCATTATAAATATGCAGAAGTACCTATATACGTAGTTATGCCAAACCACATTCATTTAATTATATGTATTGACGCAAAGTGGACGCACGAACCGTGCGTCCCTACTCAACGAACTGCACTATCTGTGGTAGTCGGAGGTTTAAAACGCTCAGTCACACTATTCGCCAGGAGAAATAACATAAATTTTGGATGGCAATCCCGCTATCACGACCACATAATTCGTGGCACTCGGGACGGGAATAATATTGCGGAATATATCAAGAACAATGTCATACATTGGGCTAATGACTGCTTTTATTAATGCGTTATGAAACAACCGGACTTTGCCACAACCGTATGTCAATACAATTTATTCTTTTGAGGAGATGAGGAGATAACGTATGCTGACTTCAATCGACTGCATAGCTTTACGGACAATAAAATATAACGACCGGCACAACATCCTGACGGTCTACACCCGCCAGCGCGGCCGCATGTCGCTGCTGATAGGTGCGGGGAGTTCGCGCGAGGCCAACCGGCGCCGTGCCGTGACGATGCCCCTCAGCCTGGTGAACTGCATCGTGGATCTGCGCAACGACCGCGACATTCCATCAGTGCGCGAGATCAGAGTGACACGCCAGCTTGCCGGACTCCATGCCGATCCGGCAAAAATGGCCATGGGTATGTTCTTGGCAGAAATCCTCGGAATAGTCCTTTCGGAGGGTGACAGCGACGAGAATCTATACAATTTTCTTTCGGAAAGCATCACAAGCCTGAGCGACATCAAGCAGGGAACTGCCAACTTCCACCTGGCGTTCCTATACAGGCTCGGCTACTTCCTGGGGATTCAGCCCGACATATCGGGCTACCGCGAAGGCAGGGTGTTTGACCTTGTCGACTCAGTGTTCCGCGATGCTCCGCCCATACATGGACGCTATCTTGAAGCCACAGATGCCCGCGCCCTGGCCATGTTGTCGCGCATGAACGGCAAGAACCTCCATCTGTTCCGCTACAGCCGCCAGCAACGCCGTCAGGTGCTGACCGCGATACTCGACTACTATTCGCTCCACTATGCCTCGCTGTCGTCGCTCAACTCGCTGGAAGTACTTCGCCGACTTTTCGACTGATTTATGACGATTATAAGGAATTTTTCATTAACTTTGTAGCATCAAAAAGCGCAATGCGCTCTTTGATTCCGTCTTGGCCTGGTAGTTCAACGGATAGAATAGAGGTTTCCTAAACCTTAGATAGCGGTTCGATTCCGCTCCGGGCTACACTCATCACTATTTATTGACATTAACCATCATCACCATGACACCCCTCAAAAAGATATTTTTAGCATCGGCGGCAGGTCTGGCATTGCTCGGGACATCCGCATGCCAATCAGGCTCATCGACAAACACCGACGGACAGACACCGGAGGCTTCGGCCAACGACACCGTTCCGGTAGCTTATCTGTTTACCTACTTCACCGGCAACCACATTTCGCAGGAAGCAGTATGCTACGGCATCAGCCTTGACGGCTACAACTACTATGCACTCAACGGCAACAAGCCCGTCATCGACTCAAAGGTGATCAGCTCGACCGGAGGCGTGCGCGACCCGCATATACTCCGCGGCGAGAACGGCGACAACAACTTCTACATGGTCCTGACCGACATGGTGTCGGCCAACGGATGGAGCTCCAACCGCGCCATGGTTATGCTCAAAAGTCCCGACCTGATCAACTGGGACCACTCCGTGATCAATATGCAGAAAAAGTATGAAGGTCAGGAAAATCTCAAGCGAGTATGGGCTCCGCAGACCATCTACGATGCCAAAGTGGGCAAATATATGGTATACTGGTCGATGCAGTACGGCGACGGTCCGGACGTGATCTACTATGCATACGCAAATCCGGACTTCACCGACATCGAAGGCGAGCCGAAGCCCCTCTTCATACCGGAAAACAAACTGTCGTGCATCGACGGCGACATCGTATATAAGGACGGCACATACCACTTGTTCTACAAGACCGAAGGCCACGGCAACGGCATCAAGACCGCCACTACTGACAACCTGACATCAGGCAACTGGACAGAGGATCCCGACTACAAGCAGCAGACCACCGATGCCGTGGAGGGAGCCGGCACATTCAAGCTTATAGGCCAGGATAAGTACATACTTATGTACGACGTCTACACCAACGGCCGCTACGACTTCACCGAGACCACCGACCTCAAGAACTTCACAAAAGTGGAGGAACCCGTCAGCATGGACTTCCACCCGCGCCACGGCACAGTGATTCCCATCACTCAGACCGAGCTTGACCGCCTGACAAAAGCATACGGCGTTCCGGAAGCACTGAAGGACCAGATCAAATAAACATAAATCCTCCCACTGACACTATTATGAACGTAGGCGACAAAGTACAAGACCTGCTCGGCCTTGACCAAAACGGCAACGAAGTGCGCAGAAGCGACTTCCCCGGCAAAAGCATCGCGCTATACTTTTATCCGAAGGACAGCACGAGCGGATGCACCGCACAGGCATGCAATCTCCGCGACAACTACCAATCACTGATCGATGCCGGCTATCAAGTGGTCGGAGTAAGCGTCGACAGCGAAAAGAGCCATCAGAAGTTTATAGAGAAAAATTCACTGCCGTTCCCTCTGATCGCCGACACAGACCACAAGCTTGTGGAGCAGTTCGGCGTATGGGGCGAAAAGTCGATGTACGGACGCAAATATATGGGCACGTTCCGCACCACATTCATAATCAGCCCTGACGGCACGGTCAAACGCATAATCACTCCCAAAGAGATCAAGACCAAGGACCACGCCGCCCAGATTCTCGCCTGACGCCAAAGAGCGCGACCGAAGCCCGGAATAAAATTTTTTTTCAATCAGGCCTGCATTTTTCCCACGAAAAATTTGCAGGTCTGATTTTTTGCCCATACCTTTGCAGTGATGTAGTCAAGTACACTACTGCACCATTATTGCAAACTTAAAACATAACCCGAAATGAAAAAACTGACTCTCACCCTCGCAGCCGCCGTAATGGCACTCGCAGGCAACGCACAACTCCTCTGGAAAGTAGAAGGCAACGGAGCAAAGGATGCATCCTATCTGTTCGGAACACACCACATAGCCCCGGTCACTCTGCTCGAAACCACCCCCGGCCTGACCGATGCCCTCAACGGCGCCGAAATTGTCTACGGCGAGATTGACATGCAGACGGCGGCCGACCCCGTAAAAACCCAGCAGCTTATGATGCAACTCGCCATGGCCCCATCAGACAGCACTATGACCAAACTTATGACTCAGCAGCAACTCGACTCAGTCAATGCCGTGCTTTCAAAATACACCCAAGGCGCAGTGACCATCGAACAGATGGACATGATGAAGCCAGCACTCCTCTCCACCCAGCTCGGAGTGATGCAGACCATGACGGCGTTCCCCGACTACACCGGACAGGAACAGCTCGACAACACCGTACAGGTCAAAGCACGTGAACTTGGAAAGCCTGTCAAGGGATTTGAGACACTTGAATTCCAGACAGAGATGCTGCTCGGCGACCCGATAACCGAACAGATAGCCGACCTGATGCACACCGTGCGCAAGGACAACATAGCCGTAAAGAAGGCTCAGGAACTCGCCATGGCCTATCTGCTCGGAAACCTGGAATCGATTCAGGCTCTAATCTTCGACCCCGAGATAGGCATGGATGAAAAATCGGCCGAAAAACTCTTATACTCCCGAAATGCCGACTGGGTAGAACAGCTGATCCCGGCTATGGCCGACGACAAACTCTTTGTGGCGGTAGGATGCGGCCACCTCGTGGGTGAGAAAGGACTCATCGAGATGCTCCGCAAGGCCGGATATACAGTGACTCCCGTAAAGTAAACAACCTACATAATAATTACTTCTTCTATGATAACGCTGGACCAACTATCGTTTGGCTACTTCAAGCGGGCAGAGGCGTTGACCAATGTCTCTGCCTGCATCGGGAGTGGAATCCATCTGCTCCTTGGCGAGAACGGCGCGGGAAAGACCACCCTGCTCCACATCATAGCCGGACTGCTCAAGCCCACTTCGGGCAGATGCCTCTTCGACGGCGACAATGTGGCCGACCGGAATCCCTCGGACATGAACCGCATTTTCTTCCTGGGCGAGAACATGGCCTTTCCTGCCGACACCATAGCAGAAATGGCCGGAATCCATGGGCAGTTCTATCCATCGTTCGACCGCGAAATGCTCCACGACAATCTGGCCCAATTCGGATTTACCGGGCAGGAATCGATGCGTAGCCTCTCGCTGGGCAACCGCAAGAAAGCACAGATAGCCTACGCACTATCGCTCAGAGTGCCCGTGCTACTGCTCGACGAACCTACCAACGGACTCGACATCACCGCCAGGCAGGCACTGCAAAGCATGATAATCAAGTGCCTGGACGAATCGCAGACCCTGATCGTGTCGACACACACCGTGTCGGAACTTCAGAGCCTGTATGACAGTATCATAATGGTGTCGAAAGGACATCTGCTGCTATCGATGCCGACATACGACATAGCCGCCCGCCTCACCTTCCGCACCGCACCCATACCCCCTACCGAGTACCTATATAAAGAGATCCGGACTGGACTGCACCACTACATCGCGGCCAACGGCGACCCCGACGCCGAGACAGCCATCAACTATACCCTGCTGTACAACGCCCTGCTGAGTCCTGCCCGCGACAACATCCTGAACCAATTAACCAAATAACCGACGACATGGACTATCAAATGACCGACAACAGATTCTCCTGGCGGCGAGTCGGGATGGTGGGCCGCTTCTACTATCCCCGCCTCAAATGGCAGCTCATAGCCTATCCGATAGCATCGATATGCCTCACACTGTTAATATCGACGCTCATAAAACTCGAGCTACCCGCTCTTGCAACCGCCCCCTTTTCCACAGCCCTGAGCTTCATAGTCTATCTGGGTCCGCTGTTTTTCACGGCGAAGGCGGCACGCGAAGTCGAGACGACGCTGCCCGCCACTGCCGGCGAAAAGGCCACGTTTATGATCCTGTATTCACTCGTAGTCATACCTTTACTGACATGGATACCTCAATATACGGTCCAACTGCTGATGTTCGGACAAATAATCCCGACCGACGAGATTCTAAAACACACCATGCCGGCAAACGCCAATATAGACACAGCTTCGATAATGCAATTTGCTATAAAATCGATTCCGGCCAACGTACTCATCTACTTCGCCGTCATTCTTACATGCCTATACGCCGTAGTCAGCGTAAAGCGCAACCGCATCGTCATGTCCATAGTGTTCTGCATCGTATATCAGATAGCAGTCTCTATCGTAACAGTCATCTATTTCATATTTAAGATAATCAACTCCGGATTTATACAGAAAATAGCAGAAGGAAAAACGACAACCCCCGATGCCGTCGCAGATGAGACCATAATGCTGCTGACAGAAATAACACCGGGCATCATCTGGCTTATGGGAGGATTCAGCTTAGTGTCCTGTATCGTGCTGATATACATGATCAACCGAGGTATAAAGAGATATCAAATGTAGATGCCTATGGACTTTTCTGAAAACAAGCCCATTTTCAAGCAGATAATCGACTACTGCTACATGCAGATTGTAGCCGATGCATGGGAGACCGACCAACGCATACCTTCAGTCAAGGAGTTGTCGGTGGCCATGTCGGTCAACAACCGTACCGTGCTCAAAGCCTTCGAAGAGATGCAGGAAGAGAACGTAATATACCAAAAGCGCGGACTCGGCTACTTCGTCTCGCCGGATGCGAGGAAGAATATCAACCGAGTCAAGCGTGAGGAATTCTTTGCCACGACCTTGCCGGAGTTCCTAAACCAAATGAAAACAGCAGGAATCCTCCCAGAGGAAATCACGCCATACATCACAGAATCAAAGTGATATATATAACAAAGGGCCAGTCATCGCGACTCGCCCCTTGTTATTAACCTTAAATCTAATACCATGAAAAACACAGTGCAAATATAGTAATTATACCATTAGAACATACCGAGGAGAAAATGGTTCAGAGCAACGCTCATTTTAACTTCACTTAACACATTCCGGCAATAAGGCACCGTTTCAGAATCACCTGTCGCTACACATATGTCAAGTATATAACATAACAAAGGGCCAGTCGTCGCGACTCGCCCTTTGTTATTAACCTTAAATCTAATACCATGAAAAACACAGTGCAAATATAGTAATTATACCATTAGAACATACCGGAGAGAAAATGGTTCAGGCCAATATTTATTTTAACACATCTTAACCTTGTAGACCCTATCCGTCAACCTCTCCACTACCTAAAAATACACTACATAACAAAGGGCCGGTCATCCCGACCAGCCCTTTGCCATTAACCTTAATCTAATACCATGAAAAACACAGTGCAAATATAGTAATCATGCTTTTAAAACGAATCAGTTTGAGAAATGTTCACGCAATCCACATATTTAACTTTTCTTAACCATGTCATTCAATCTAAAATAAGTAATTTAGCAATCGAAATAAACACAGTACACTAATGAGAATAAAAATATTAGTAGTCGACGACGAGGAAGCACTCTGCGATATTCTGAAATATAACCTTGAATTAGACGGATACGATGTCGACTACGCCCTGTCAGGGGAAGAAGCCCTCGGACTTGACCTTCCGAGCTACTCACTGTTCATCCTGGACATCATGATGGATAAGATCAGCGGTTTCGATTTTGCGAAACGTCTAAAGAACAATGTGGCTACAGAAAATATCCCCATCATATTCTGTTCGGCACTCGACGGAGAGGACGACACCGTAATGGGCCTGAACCTCGGAGGCGACGACTATATCACCAAGCCGTTCGTGATCAACGAAGTACTGGCACGAGTACGCGCCATATTGCGGAGATTCCACTCCACACATCACTCGCCCCATCCTACCGTGGCCCCGCAGAAGGCCGCCGCACGCACAGTCGACATTTCCTATAAAACACTCCGACTTGACAACGACGAGAAAATAGGCTACCTCGGCTCCGAACCGGTAAAACTCACCAAAACCGAATACGACATTCTGCTGTTCTTCCTCACTCACCGCAACAGAATATACTCCCGCGAAGAAATCATCCGCGAAGTATGGGGCGACGACGTAGTGGTGTCGAACCGCACCATCGACACAAACATAACGCGTCTTCGCAACAAGATCCAACCTTATGGCAAAAACATCAACACCCGCATAGGATTTGGATATGGCTTCAAAGAGACGGATTAGTTATCAATGGCGACTTTTCATCCCTATGATTGTCCTACTATGGACAACCATAGGGGTTCTTGTGTATTTCCGCTACAATTCCGAGAAGGATCTTAAGACAGAGCATCTCAACGACGACCTCCGGCTGATCAACTCGCGAGTCATAGCGGCATACGAGACCAATATGGACATCGAGCCGTTTATGAAATTCATCTCGAAATACTACGAGAACTCGGAATTCAACGGCATACGAATGTCGGTCTACTCTTCCGACGGAAATCTGCTTTACTGCATAGGAGCACCGATACCATCGCAAGTAAACGGCAACTTGACCCCGGAGCTGAGCGAAGCCACCATCAACGGAACAGGCACCTCGCTGAGGCGAAGCACCGTGGACAAAAATCAGGCGTACTACTTCTTCGGCGCGAGAAAAAGTTCCGACGGCAAGATATATGTCCACACCGCCATGCCCTATACCCGCGCCCTCGAAAAGAGCATATCGGTCAACAACGACATCTGGATCGTGGTAGGACTGGTGCTACTGGCCACCACACTGATAGCATACTTCTCCACCCGCTATATCGGACGCAACCTGAAACTGCTCCACATATTCGCCAACCGTGCCGCAAAAGGCGAGCCTCTCGGACGCGAATATGCCTTCCCCCACGACGAACTGGGCGACATATCGCGCGAGATAGTGAAGATATACCGCGACAGACTGGCGGCGAACGAACGCTCTGAACGCGAGCATAAAATAGCCATCCGCGCCACTGAGGACAAAATCAGGACCACCAAGGAGCTGACCAACAATATAAACCATGAGCTTAAGACCCCCGTGGGCGTCATAAAAGGATACCTCGACACAATAGCCGACCATCCAGAGATGGACGAAGCTTCAAGAATGCGGTTTATACGCAAAGCCCAGGAACACATGGACCGCATGTGCAACATGCTCAACGACTTGTCGTCGATCAACCGGCTTGAAGACGGAGCATCGGGCGTGATGAAAGAGAAAGTGGACTTCCACGAAGTGATATTCAACATCAACACCGAGCTTGAGAACATCAAACTCAGCGAGATGAAGTTTGAATACGACATGCCTCCGGGCCTCTACATCTCCGGCAATTACAATCTGCTCTACGCCATGATCATGAATCTCATACGCAATGCCAACTTCCACTCCCACGGAACCGTATGCGGAATCAAGCTCATCAAGGAGAACAAACGCGAATACACATTCTCATTCTACGACGACGGCACAGGAGTCAGCGAAGAGCATCTGCCACATCTGTTTGACCGCTTCTACCGCATCGACAAGGGCCGTTCGCGCAAAATGGGAGGCACCGGTCTGGGACTTCCGATAGTAAAGAACACCATAAATGTGCAAGGAGGTGCCATCAGGGTGCAGAACAGGAAGCCTCACGGACTGGAATTCGTATTCACATTAGTTAAGTGGACATCGAAGAATCAAGAATAAATGCGGCAAATCGCAAATTTATCTAAAATGGCATTCGATTGTAACTCGTTTGTCATAACCGTATATTATCTTTGCATCGTTGAAAGTCGCAATTAGACGATTTATCAACAGCAACGTATCACGATCATTACCTAAGTGAAAACATTGCTTGCAAAGATATAGTAATATTTGTAAATAAAGAGTCAGGGGACTCAGGCCTCAATTGAGTAAAAGACGAGGCACCGTGACCACGGAAGAGTAAAAAGTCAATAGCAGTCGGGAAGACTGGGAATCACCCCTGATATAGCAATAGGTTTAGAGGCCGTCAGAACGACGGCCTCATTTATTTTCCACCAATCTTAACATTCTCCTCACCTGAACCGGTTGCGTGGATGATGCTCCAGAATCTCCTTTCTCAACTGTGTCCGGTCGACATGCAGATATATCTCTGTGGTGGTGATTGATTCATGTCCGAGCATCTGCTGAATAGCCCTCAGATTGGCGCCGCCCTCAAGCAGATGGGTGGCGAATGAATGGCGGAGCGTGTGCGGACTTATCTCCTTGCGTATGCCCGCAAGCTCGCATAGGCGCCGTATTATATAGAATATCATAACCCGGGTGAGCCTGCGGCCGCGTTTGCTCACAAACAGCATGCTCTCCTCACCGGGCTTAAGATCAATATTGGCACGGTCAGACATCCAACGGTCTATCTCTTCGATAGCCACACCGTCGATAGGCACCACGCGCTCCTTGCTGCCCTTGCCTCGGACCACAATATACTCGTCGTCGAGAAATAGATGCGCAAGGTCGAGGTTGACCAGCTCGCTCACTCGCAGCCCGCACCCGTAGAGGGTCTCGACGATCGCCCGGTTACGGCGGCCCTCCATGGTCGACATGTCGATACAGGAAATCATCGCATCGATCTCGTCGACCGTCAGCACCTCGGGCAGATGGCGTCCGGTGCGCGGCTTCTCAAGCAATATGGCCGGATTGTCGTCGATATACCCCTCAAGCTTCATATAGCGGAAAAACGACTTCAGACCGGAGACGATTCTCGACTGGGAAGAGGGGGCTATGCCAAGATCATGCAGTGAAGCGAAAAAATTCTGCAGGTCGTCAAGAGTGACCGACCTGAGAGTGCGCGACTCACCGGCAAGATATCCAAGCAGCTTGTCGACATCCTCACGATAAGAAATCCGGGTGTTTTCGCTCAGGCCTTTCTCAAGCTGCAGATATGCGTCGTAAGCCCCTAGGACATCGTCGACATCGTATATTTTCCGTCCATCCATAGCCGCACTATTCTACGCCGAAATCAGAACCATAGGTTAAACCTCTGCCGGGGCAGATGCCGATAACCTACTATGACAATCAAACGTCCGTTGGTAAACGACATTCCATGGCCGAGCGATTCGGTAATATTGCGCACGAAGTCCACCACCCTACCGTCGACGAGAAGATTGCGTGCCACTACGACACCTTCGTTTTCCAGCAGTTCGGAGGCCAGACGCGAACAGTCGGACACAGCCTTGTCATCGTCAAGCGAATTGACCATGAGGAACGGCACCCCTCCACCGTTGATCCGCTCATAGACGGTGAAGGCTTCGCCGATCGAACCGGCTTCGACCAAGCGCCCCGAATAGCCGCGCGTAACTTCGTCAAATATGCCGTCATACGATTTGCCCCCACGATATATGACCAGACGGGAGGTGCTCGACACATCAAGCACAGCGGATGTGGAAACTCCGTAGGAGGTGCCTATCTGAATCATCGCACGAGGATTGAAATAACAAGCTATGCGAAACAGCATCTTCGCATTCTTCAGCGATATTATCCGGGGACGCGACGATTCATGCCTTTCAGCGCCAAGACTGACGGCGAGCCGGCGGCGCGATTCAATGTCGGCATACGCATAATAGGCACACTTCTCGCGCAGCACCCTGAGCACAAACGAGAAGGCGAACGGCGAATGGATGCCGAATCCACGGCTGTGTCTGATGCGCCCGAGCGCGTTGCAATACAGTTTAAGGGCGGCTCTTCTCTTTCCCACGTCGGAAGCCAACAAACGATAATACTATGGAAGCCAACACACCCAGATATATCAGGATTATGCCGATATACGAAATAGCGGTAGTGGTGCGGACAGACTGAGGGTCAAACTCAAACACTATGTCATGCGCCCCGGCCGGAATGCGGACAGCCCTCAGCAGATAATCGACACGGGCTATCGGCACCTCCGCATCGCCCACACAAGCCTTCCATCCCCACGGGAAATATACTTCGGAGAACACTGCGACTCCACCCTTGTCAGAAACAGCGCGGTAAGTAAGCCTGTCCGGCGAATAGCTCGTCTGATATATGGTGTCGGAAGCAGTCGGCATTGCAGATATCTCGCCGAGCACATCGCGGAAACGTCCGTCGGCCACAGCCACGTCAGCCGGATTGATGTGGTCGAGCGCATCCATTTCGGCATCGGCACCCGACACGTATGCCACGCTATCGACAAACCAAGCATTGCCAAGCGCATCCGGATTAGGCACCACCTCATCCTGGCTTAACACTATGTACTTGGCATTCAACATGTTCAGCACATTCATGTCAGCTTCAGAGACATTTCCGGTCATAAAATTGCCCAAATGGCGGTCGATCATGTCCTGATAGCGGGTAAGCTTTGCTGCGTGGTAGCCTCCGATGGTCTTATGGCGGTAGGACGGACCTGCCTGCGAGAATTCCGGAATGTTCATAACCCTGTAGTTCATCGCCGTGTCCTGAAGGATCTGACGATCGGCGGCGGTCAACGGAAACGGTTCGCCCTGGGTAAGTTGGCGTGGCACAAAACTATTCGTGTCAAGATAACGCTTGTCTACCACAAACAAATCGACCGTCACCAGCACCGTCAACAACGCGCACATAGCCTTGACGTTAATCTTCGACAGCAGGAACAAGTAGAGCACAGCACCGCCGAGAGCGATAAATATGAAGCTACGCAGGGCATCGGTGGACACCATGGACATACGCACAGTCTGCGCCGCGGAGAATATGGTCGAATATGGCGCCTGCGTCAGATAAGAGCCGTAGGCTTCGGCCTCCTGAGCCGACAGAAAAGAGCCGAAAACACCGGGCGACATTATTCCGACAAGGCATACCAGCAGACACAATCCGAACGATATGAACATCGGCCGACGATACTGCTTCCAGTTGTCGCGGTGATCGATGACAGTCTTGACAGCAAGCACAGCCAACAGCGGTATGGTGAATTCCGCCACCACAAGTATGCTGGCCACCGTGCGGAACTTATTGTACATCGGGAAGTAGTCGATCATCAGATCGGTGAGCCACATCATGTTATGGCCCCAGGACAGCGCCACGGAGATCACAGTCACCACTACCAGCATCCACTTGACAGGGCCTCTGACTATGATACAACCCAACAGGAAAAGCGCGAATATCAGCGCTCCGACATACACAGGACCGTTAGTCATGGGCTGATCGCCGAAATATTGCGGAAGCTGTCCAAGAGCATTCGCCATTTCACCCTGGATCTTGCCGGATGCCACCATATCGCGTGCGGCAGGAACATCATACAAAGTCAGGAACTTATTCGATCCTTGTTCAGGCTTAATCGTGGCCCCACCCTTCAAATTAGGGATAAGCAGGGTGAACGTCTCGTCCTTGCCGTAGCTCCACGCCGTTATGTAGTCCTTGTTAAGGCCGCCTCCCTCACCTACCGATCCGCCGGACGCCGCTCCAGAGAGTTCACTGTGGCGGCCGCGCATGGTCTCCTTGGAATATTCGTAAGTATTATATAAGTTGGGCGAATTTGCCGCCACAGCCAGCACAGCGGCTACGGCCAAAGCCCCGGTGGCTTTCCACCACTGCGCCATCCGGCCCTCACGGTAAAGCAGCACTCCGTAGGCCATCATGAACCCCAGCACCACCATCAGGAAGTAATAGGACATCTGTATATGGTTGCCCGAGATCTGGAACATGGCAAACAGTGCGGCCAAGGCACCGCCAGCCAGATAACGTCCGCGATATGCGAGCACCATACCGGCAATAGTAGGCGGAATGTAGGCCAATGTGATGAATTTCCAGATGTGCCCGGCACCTATTATTATCACAAAATATGACGAAAGCCCGTATGCTATGGCTCCGGGCAGTGCAAGATACCACTTCACCCTCATCGAAATCAGCAGGATGAAAAATCCCATCATCATAATGAAAAGCAGATTGACCGGCGACGGCAGCCATAGACTGTAGGCCTTCTCCACGGCCTTTATCAGCCCGCCGGCGGCATACGACGGAGATATCTGGAATGTAGGCATTCCTGAAAACAAAGCATTTGTCCAGCGCGGAGTCTCGCCGGTCTGGTCGCGGTACATCTCCGACTCATGGCTTATGGCCACACCCTGCAGCGTGTCGTGCTGGCGAAGTTCGTTTCCCTCCATGGCATCAGGCCAGAAAAAGGCAAACGCCACCATCACAATCACCGCCACCGACACGATGAAGCCGATGAAAGACCGACTTTTGATAAACTCTCTTATATTAGTCCCGGCAACCGATGGCCGGCCCGGGGACGACGTGGTAGAATCGCTATTCATTTGTTCTATACTGAGATTTGTCTTTTATATAATCGGGCAGCGCACTGATATACTGCCTAATAAGATACAAAGTTAAGACAAATGCGCCACTTCCGCAAAAAGAATTCACCGAGAACCGCCGTACCATGCAATATCATGTACATGCACAGCACTCAGAACCGGAAACCGACAAGGAATGTGACCGACTCCGTCGAATTAAGAAATGTATAGCTTCTGCCCATGTAGATATGTCCGTCAAACCGTCCGGTGAGCGAAGCGAAAAGAGCGCGGTAGTTGAACACCACCGACCCCATCATTTTAATGTTGGCCGAAAACATGTCCTTCCGACCGTCGGCCGAGTCGCCGTAAAGATGCTTATAGCCCAAAGCCGGCATGGCCGTTATGTTGAGCAACCATCGCTTCGGACGCGGAACCCAGTTGTAGGCATAGCCTCCGAGCAGATTATAGTCGGTATAGTGGAATCTGTAATGGAACCTGTCGTCGGGAAGATACTTCAGCATGTCCATCGGCAGCTTGGTGAAATCAATGTCGATCTCCTGAGTGTTGAAGTTAAAACCGCATATCCACGTCCCGGCACTCTTCATCTGATATTTCGAGTAGCAGTAAGCGGCGGCATGGCTATACTTCTGATGGTTGAAGAAATAATACAGCGACCCGGTCTTTACGTCATGGTTCACAGCATTGAAGTCATAGTGTATGCGCTTACCGTCGTTGTAATCGCCGAAATGAGTGATAGTCACGCCGCCATTGGTCGATGCGTGCATGTAGCTTCCGGAAAACAGCGCGCAGGTAAAATTAAATTCAAAGTTGGCCCGGTTGGCCACCGGATGATGAAACAGGTCGTTGGCATTAAACGTATAGCCCACGCTCAGCGCCATAAAGTTCAGCGACAATCCCAAGTCGCTGTAGTAGGCCGACGACATCCGCACATTGACATCGTCAGGCAGATACATGGCATAGCTTTCAGCCCATGTATAGCTCTTGCCGTAAAACTTCCAGTTCTTGCCGGAGCCGACCACATATTCAGGATCGTAAGAGTTGAACGTCTTGTCGCCCCAATTGTACACTTTCAGGCAAAAACGCGCGAATTTAGGATAGTTGATTCCCGGGTCGTTTATACGGAACCCGTTTGACATCAACTGGCTCACCCAATTCTTTCTGCGCCATTCAGGGGTGGCATACGAAGGCCACTCTATAGAATCAAGGGGAGCCTCGACTGTCATTGCGGAGTCTGCAGGACACACATCCGATGCCCATGCCGACATAGCCATGAGAAGACACGCACAGATTACAGCCGAGATCCTACAGAACGACATATAATACGGATAAAACCAATTGCACCCCGATAAGGGAAACCATTATTAATGTTTCGCAAATATACGTAAAATACCTGAAACGGAGAACAGCCGTGCCGATAAATCCTTGCTTACCGGCACGGCCGCCAAATCAATACATCGGCGTGAACGGGTCGTGCTTGACGAGCTTGTCGGTGACATCGCCGACATATCTTTGACTTTTAGACGTGTCGAGCCTCAGGACTGGAGCTCCCGGACGAAGGTCGCACTTCTTCAGATCGACATAGAATATGCCCTCGTTAGTCACTATATCAAAGTAATAAAGCCGGTCGCGGAGATTGGCGAACGAGCGCCACTGGGTAGACGACACATTTGGCTCTCCCTCAATCAAATAGGTGTAAGGTACCGAAACATTGAACAGGATCGAACGTATGATCGACAGCCCCAGCCGTGCATCATTGGTCTTCTCGACATGCTTGTCGAAGAAGTAGCCGCGGACGAATCGGTCTGGACTGCTCACTGTGCCCGGAAGCATGTGGGTGCCGCCTATCTTCTCCCAATACTGATTGATCGCTGTCATAGCCGGATACTGAGGATCGTTGGTCATGGCTATTATGTCCTGCCCTTCGTAGACGCGCACTTCGCCGTTGTCAAACTCCAATATGGCCGAACGTCCCTGGGCATCGGTTATTCCCCAGTGAAGTGCCGACACCGTACCGCCGTCGAAAGTGGCACCTGAGATGTTGAAATTATGTTCCTTCAGCACTTTCACCACCTCCGGAGTAGTAGCATTCATGTCAAGAAGCCATGCCACGAACACGGCGAGCGACATAGGCGGCCGTCCGGAAGTGGACGGGCTGTCATAAACCGTACCCTTGCAGAACAGTCCGTTTATCACAAGCCCTTTCTCGTTCATTCCCTCCGTGACACCTCCGTCATAGCCTACGGCGTAAACCGCACCGTACTTCGATGTCCACTCCACGGAATTTTCCTGCACATTGCCCTTCTTTTTCATTCCCTTGGGATATACATATATATTGGTAGGGATAGGAGTGCGCCAGTCGAGCGATCGTCCGACAATACGGAGCACTTCCGTATCGGGCGTTCCGGTGGAATCAGTGCCGGTATAGAGAATGCGGGAGCACGCTTCAGCCTTCGAAGCCCCGCCGAGCGACATAAGCCCCAAAAGAAACAGGAGCGACAACAATCTTTTCATAAATTAAGCGATTTAAATAGTTGATAACTCAGTAATTTTCAAATAATAACGCCAACAAGCACAAATTAGTTCGCACAAACGCGCCCTCCGTGACACATTCCTATTGCCGACAGGCGACACCTCCAAAACCGCAATCATAACACTCCCTCAAAAATACCGGCAAGCACCAACACCAAAAGCCGATTTTGCACGATTTTCATATTTTTTGTGGAAATAACAGCCAAAATATTTGCACGTTCGAAGCAAAAGACTTAATTTTGCACTGCAAATAAGCAGACATTCTGCCACACATTCAAATACATGGGGTATTAGCTCATCTGGCTAGAGCGCGACACTGGCAGTGTCGAGGTGAGCGGTTCGAGTCCGCTATACTCCACTTTAATAATTTCGAAATTGACAACAATGCCCAGATGGCGGAATCGGTAGACGCGCTGGTCTCAAACACCAGTGGAGCAATCCATCCCGGTTCGATCCCGGGTCTGGGTACGGATAACGACTGTTAATCATTTGATTCTCAGCCGTTATTTTCGTTTTAAGCCACCACGGCATTGGCGCATCAGGCACAAGTCCCCACCCACCAACCACGACATGAATCGGCCCTAATGTCCAAACAAAACTTGAAATAATCAATTAAAAATAGAACCACGCAAATCACAAATTCTATTTCCGATTTCGGATAATTTTAGTAGCTTTGCAGAAATAGAATCTCGATATATGATTGAAGAAATAAGGGAATCGAGGCGATTGGAACCACTAAAAAGAAATTATGAGGCTCGTGATTTTTACCATCTGTCTACTGACCGAGGTGTTAGCGTATGCAGAGTCAATAAGAGACAACGAAACTATTGAAAGCAACGACAGTCAGGAAAACTTTCTTATGGCATTTCCTGAAATCGAAGCCGATATCAAGAAATTCTACGCCAATGTGGTATTTGAGACCATGCATGACACCGGATACTGCATTGCAGATATTTGCACTGCTGAATTTCTACATAAATTATCAAGTGCCAACGATTACAACGGACAAGGTTATGCCACATGGCTTCTTCGATCCGGCGAGCAGGACGGCGACGATACGCCATGCCGAATTGAAGCAGTCACGGCCGGCGACAACCGCACAATAACCGTGGATTATTCCGACATGGGACATGACGGCTCCACCACATTAACAATGGTGCTTGACGGCGGCAAATGGAAAATCGACAACTGCACCGTCCCCCATGGATACGACCCGCTATAATCAGGGCTATTTGTCAGATAAATTATATAAAAGACGTTCACGCCCTACATTGTTCGTGCGATTACGGCTTTGACTTGCCGACAGGCGGTTCGGTCAGCTTAATCCTTACGACCGTAGTTCGGTCAAGGCTTCCCGCAACGGCTTTATCGAAATGTTCCATGTACTTAGGAAGAAAACGCTCGCAGATAAGCCGTAATGCCTCTATCTTTTCAGCATCGTCGGTCACAATCTCGGCTTTGCCAATTGCTATTGCAGAGTGAAAATATTCAGTGAAATTATTCTTATCCTTCTCATACTTGGGAGTGCATTTGCTGACTGCGGAAAGGCTGACGATGGGATTGTGCACGAGACAGTCCATTTTCTCGCCTTCGGCCGCGCAATGAAAATAAAAGATATTTTCACTCCTGCGCACTAAGTTGAGAGGTACCCCGTATGGGATTCCGTCAGGGCGCACCATGCTTACGGTGACATACGGCGCCTTGTCGAATACTTCAAATGCCCATCCGGCATCTTTCCTCTCTTCAATTCTTCTCAACTGCCTCATATCTAATTGAACTTCGTCTTAATCTTTTTACAGACTTATCTTATTTAGACTGTAAATTTACTAAATTTCGAGTAGAAACTCTTGTTCAGTCCGTAATTTTGCCGTAACTTTGCGTAATCAATTACGCAATTACATACATATATAGATATGGACTTCTTTGAACGTACAGGTAAAATGGCAATCGGCAGCAGACTGAGGGTTCTGACAGAAACACTGACCCGCGATGCCGCAAGCATATATGGACTTTATGGCGTTGACATAAAGCCCAAATGGTTTCCTGTTTTTTACTCGCTGACCGATGAACAGCCCAAGAGTGTAACGGCCATCGCAAGGGAAATAGGACAGTCACACCCGTCGGTAAGCACCATAGTCAAGGAAATGATTAAAACAAGACTTATCGAGGAAGTTGATGACAAAGCCGACCGCAGATGTACACTCATAACGCTCACGGAATACGGCAAAAGCCTCTCCCAAGAGCTTATCGCCCAACTCCGCGATGTGGAGCGTGCAGTGGAGCAGATTTCATCAGAGTGTGACAATGACTTGTGGGCTGCCATCGCCGATTGGGAGAAGGCCCTCGGGCGCAAATCAATACTTGAACGGGTAAAGGAAATAAAGGAGCAACGCGAACATTCAGAGGTTGAGATTGTCGAGTATCAACCACAATACAAAAAGGCGTTCTACGAACTCAACCGAAAGTGGATTGAACTGTATTGGGAGTTGGAGCCACATGACATTGAGGTTATGGAAAATCCTGATATACATATCCTTGAAAAAGGCGGTCATATATTCGTGGCGTTATACAACGGCTTTCCCGTTGGTGTATGTGCCCTATGCCCCATGCCGGAAGGATCTGCCTACGATTTTGAGTTGGCAAAGCTGGCGGTCAACAATTCTATCCAACGAAAAGGGATAGGTCGCAGACTTTGTGACGCTGTAATCAACAAAGCGCGTGAGTTGGGCGGCAGGATTCTGTTTCTTGAAAGCAATACCCGGCTTAAACCTGCGATTGCCCTGTACCGCAAACTCGGCTTCAAGGAATTACCTGAATATCATCCGGCATACGCACGTGGTGATATACAGATGGAATTATCACTCTAAATATAATCAAATATATGAAGACAAAAGTGTTTGTACGGCGCGAAGATGCGCTCAAAAAGACTTTCAAGGGAGTAAATCTTGATTCCCTTGCTGTCGGAGAGAAGTCTATGGTGACAAAAATGAACTATGTGAAGGGCAACTTCGCCACACTTCACACCCATCCCCACGAACAGTGCGGCTATGTTATCTCAGGCGAATACCATCTGATAGTGGATGGCGATGAGAAGATAGATGTGATAATGCACCCCGGAGATACATACGCAATCCCCGGCAATACTCCTCATTCGTTTGAGGTAATTGAGGATGGTGAGGTTGTTGACGTGTTCACACCCCAACGCGAAGACTACCTCTAAATCATATCACAACTGCCAGATA
>CANOLV010000028.1 GCA_947567425.1 uncultured Porphyromonadaceae bacterium
GCGCTTGTGAGTAGCCATCTTGTGGCCTTTTCTTTTCTTTCCGCTGGGCATTTTTACGCTGTTTTATTGGGTTAATAAATTAATGATTTTTGGCTGTTTGAGGGCCGTATGGGTTTAGCTGTATCGCGAACCGCAGATTACTTCACATCTTCCATGAACACTTTGGCGGGCTTGAATGCCGGAATCTTGTGCTCGGGGATTATGATGGTGGTATTCTTCGAGATGTTGCGTGCAGTCTTCTGTGAACGGGTCTTCACGATGAAGCTGCCGAAACCACGGAGATATACATTCTCGTCGTGGGCCAATGAGTCCTTTACGATCTCCATGAATTTCTCAAGAGTCTCAAGAACCGTAGCCTTTTCAATGCCTGTAGTCTTAGCGATTTCGTTTACGATGTCGGCTTTAGTCATTGTAGTTCGTTATTATTTGTTAATATGATGTTGATAAATTAATTGACTTACAATAATTTAAGTGTCGCGGGAGGCCAAATCCCGTTTTGCAAGTGCAAATATCGCACTTTTTTTTCAATTAGCAGTAATGTTGAGGCGATTTTTTGATAATAAAATCCACAAATCCACAATATTACACCCTGAGGGAGAATTGGTCGGAGGGTGTGCTGAGTGTCAATTCTCCACAGATCGGACGCTCGATCTGAATGCGCACTTCTTCCGGCCGGAGGCCGAGTCCGAACAGATACATCATTTTTGTTATGGCCGCTTCCGAGGTCATATCGTTGCCCGAAGAGGTGCCGGCTCCCGACAGTCTGTCGCCGCTGACATAGCGTTTGGGGTGTACTCCTCCGTTGACGCATTGGGTCACGTTGACAATGACTATACCTCGGTCCACAGCATCTTTGACCGCGCGTATGAACCACGGATAGGTGGGGGCGTTGCCCGTGCCGAATGTCCTGAGGACTATGCCCTTGATTCCCGGCGTGGAGAGCAGATGCTTGAATATGTTTTCGGTGATGCCGGGATGCAGTTCGAGGAACATTACGTTTGTGTCCATATTATAATGTACGCGCAAGGGGGCGTTGCCGGTCTTACGCATCAGGGCATCCTGGTTGAAGTGTATGCCGAGTCCTATCTTTGCGAGGGGTGGGTAGTTGTTGCTCTTGAACGCGTTGAAATTGTCGGCGCTCATCTTGGTCGACCTGTTGCCTCTCCATAGATAGTTTTCAAACAGTATCGCGATTTCCTGCACCATGGGTTCCCCTTTTGCATCGGTCGCGGCCGCTATCTGCAGGGCGGTGATAAGATTCTCCTCGCCGTCGGTCCGCACCTCTCCGATAGGGAGCTGCGAACCGGTGATGATCACGGGTTTGCTGAGGTTCTCAAGCATGAACGACAGCGCCGACGCCGTGTAGGCCATGGTGTCGGTGCCGTGCAGCACTACGAATCCGTCGAATGAGTCGTAGTTGTCCTCAATCGCACGTGCCATCTGGACCCAGCAGTCCGGATTCATGTCCGATGAATCCAACGGCGGGTCGAACTGAATGTTCTCGATCACATAATCGAGCATTTTTATTTTGGGCACGTTGTCGATCAGGTGAGTGAAGTCGAAAGGCTCAAGGGCCTTGGTCTCGGCGTTCTCGATCATGCCGATTGTGCCTCCGGTATATATTATCAGTATTCTCGGCTTGCGTTCATGCTTCATGGAGAGCGTTATTTAGAGGGTGGGTTTTATTATTTTACCTGTGATCCCGGAGTTACGGGTGCTGTAGGTCCTATCACGACCAGGCTTCCATCGGGTTGTTCTGCTGACAGGATCATGCCCTGCGACACTATGCCCCTGAGTTTGCGCGGAGGGAGGTTGGCGATGAAGCATACCTGTTTTCCCACCAGGTCTTCAGGGTTGTAGTAGCGGGCTATGCCGGATACGATGGTGCGCTTTTCCAGTCCGTCGTCGATCAGGAATTTCAGAAGCTTGTCGGCTTTGGGCACTTTCTCGCATTCGATCACCGTGCCCACTCTGAGGTCGGCTTTCATAAATGTCTCGAAGTCTACGTCCGGAGCCTGCGGCGCGGCTTTCCAGCTGTCGATCAGATTCTGCTGCCGTGCATCTTCAAGGCGTTTGATCTGGGCCTCTATGGCGGGATCCTCGATCTTCTCAAACAGCAGCTCGGGCTGTAGCAGCTCACGTCCGGAGGGGAGTATATCGGGATTGCCGAGCTGCTCCCAGCTTATGTCGAACATGCCGAGCATCTGTCGGAGTTTCTTGCTCATAAACGGCATGAAGGGTTCAGATGCGATGGCTATGTTGGCGCATATCTGAAGGGCGGTGTTGAGTATCGTGGCGGTACGGTCCATGTCGGTCTTTGCCACCTTCCACGGTTCGGTCTCCTGCAGATATTTATTGCCTAAACGGGCATAGTTCATCATCTCCTTCAGAGCGTCGCGGAAGTGGAATGTGTCAAGATTCTCGCTCAATTGCGTCTTGATTGACTTTAGTTCGGCGAGAGCCTCGTTGTCGACATCCATAAGCTTGTCGGCGCCGGGAACTTTCCCCTGGAAGTATTTATGTGTGAGGACCACAGCGCGGTTGACGAAATTTCCGAGTATGGCCACAAGCTCGCTGTTGTTGCGCGCCTGGAAGTCGCGCCAGGTGAAGTCGTTGTCTTTGGTCTCGGGAGCGTTGGCTGTAAGCACGTAGCGGAGCACGTCCTGCTTGCCGGGGAAGTCCTTCAGATATTCGTGGAGCCATACGGCCCAGTTTCTCGAAGTGGATATCTTGTCGCCTTCGAGATTGAGGAATTCGTTGGCGGGGACGTTGTCGGGTAGCTGGAATCCGTCGCCGTATGCCATGAGCATGGCCGGGAACACGATGCAGTGGAACACGATGTTGTCCTTGCCTATGAAATTGATGACGCGAGTCTGGGGGTCTTTCCAATAGGTCTCCCATGAATCGGGCAATATCTCCTTGGTATTGGAGATGTAGCCTATCGGGGCGTCGAACCAGACGTAAAGCACTTTGCCTTCGGCACCCTCTACCGGAACCGGTATGCCCCAGTCGAGGTCGCGGCTCACGGCGCGGGGTTTCAGCCCCATGTCGAGCCATGATTTGCACTGTCCGTAGACGTTGGTTTTCCATTCGCGGTGATCGTCGAGAATCCACTTGCGGAGCGACGGTTCCCACTTGTCGAGGGGCAGATACCAGTGTTTGGTCTCGCGCATTACCGGTGTGCTTCCCGTGATGGCGCTCTTGGGGTCTATGAGTTCGTCGGGGCTGAGCGATGTGCCGCATGCCTCGCACTGGTCGCCGTAAGCGCGCTCGTTGCCGCAGTGGGGGCATTTTCCGGTCACATATCTGTCGGCCAGGAACTGTCCGGCTTCTTCGTCGTAAAGCTGCATTGAACTTTGCTCGATGAATTCGCCTTTGTCATACAGGCGTTTGAAAAATTCGCTTGCCGTGGCGGCGTGGGTGGCCGACGTCGTACGCGAATACACGTCAAATGATATTCCAAGCTCTTCAAACGAGTCCTTGATTATTTTATGATAGCGGTCGACGATGTCCTGTGGTGTTACGCCCTCTTTGCGGGCTTTGATGGTAATGGGAACGCCATGTTCGTCGCTTCCGCCCACCATCACCACGTCTTCGCCCTTGAGGCGCAGATAGCGGGCATAGATGTCGGCGGGGACATATACTCCGGCCAGGTGTCCGATGTGTACAGGGCCGTTGGCGTAGGGGAGGGCCGTGGTGATTAAAGTGCGTTTGAATTCTTTTTCCATTATGATAGATGTTGTTTTCAAGTTGCAAAATTAACGTTTATATATGAAAAAAAGAAATACCAACTGACTCAATTTCAGACTTGGCCGTTAAAAAAGCGCCATGCCTCGTCTCGGGCATGGCGCTTGATGAATTTCGCAGGTATGGATTCATCCGTTATTTGTGCACTTCGCGCAGCACCTGGCAGGTGCGGGCCGGCAGATACAGTTTCAGCCAGCCTTTGTGTTCGTCGGCATATAGCGGATCGGGCTGTGTGAGGTGGTGAAGGCTGTCGTTGATATTGTCAAAGCCTCCGAACTTCTTGTCGTCGCTCGACAGCACTACCTCGTATTCTCCCTCGGGAGCGAGGAATCCATAGCCTTCGTATGACTTGAAGGGCGCCCAGTTGAACACGAAGATGAGGTTGCCGCGCTTGAACGCAAGCACCTGGTCGTCATCTTTCTCCCATAGCTTTTCTACGGGAAGCGCCTGGAAGTCATATACGTCGCTGATTAGTTCGACCATGGCGTTGTCGAATGCGTTGAGCTCCTGATAGCGCAGTTCCTCTCTGTCGACGAGGCTCCATTGGCGGCGTGCATACTTATAGCTCCAGCCGTTGCCCTCGCGTGGGAAGTCGATCCATTCGGGATGGCCGAATTCATTGCCCATGAAGTTGAGGTAGCCGCCGTTGATGGTGGCCAGCGTCACGAGGCGTATCATTTTGTGCATGGCTATTCCTCGGTTGACGGCGGCATTGTCGTCGCCCTTCATCATGTGCCAGTACATCTGGTCGTCGATAAGGCGGAATATGACGGTCTTGTCGCCTACCAGCGCCTGGTCGTGGCTTTCGACATAGCTGATGGTCTTCTCGTCGGCGCGTCGGTTGGTCAGTTCCCAGAATATCGATGTCGGATGCCAGTCTTCGTCTTTCTTCTCCTTGAGCATCTTGATCCAGTAGTCGGGTATGCCCATGGCCATGCGGTAGTCAAATCCGATGCCGCCGCCTCTGACCGGATATGCCAGTCCGGGCATGCCGCTCATCTCTTCGGCTATGGTGATGGCGCGTGGATTCACCTGATGGATAAGTTTGTTGGCCAGCGTCAGATATGTTATGGCGTTAGTGTCCTGTCCGCCGTTGTAGTAGTCGCTGTATGAGCCGAACGCCTGTCCGAGGCCGTGGTTGTAATAAAGCATCGAAGTCACACCGTCGAAGCGGAATCCGTCGAAGCGGAATTCTTCAAGCCAGTATTTGCAGTTTGACAGCAGGAAGTGCAGCACTTCATTCTTGCCGTAGTCGAAGCAGAGGGAGTCCCATGCCGAATGCTCGCGTCGGCCGTCGCCGTAGAAGTAAAGGTCGTAGCTGCCGTCGAGGCGTCCCAGGCCCTCCACCTCGTTTTTTACGGCGTGGGAATGCACGATGTCCATGATCACGGCTATGCCTGCTTCGTGGGCGGCGTCGATCAGCGCCTTCAGCTCTTCGGGGGTGCCGAACCGGCTCGACGGCGCGTAGAAGCTCGACACGTGGTATCCGAACGATCCGTAGTAAGGATGTTCCTGGATGGCCATTATCTGGATGGCGTTGTAGCCGTCGGCCTTGACCCTCGGAAGCACGTTCTCGCGGAATTCATTGTATGTCCCCACGCCCTCCTTCTCCTGGGCCATGCCTATGTGGCATTCATATATAAGGAGCGGTTTGGTGTCGGGCACGAATTTCTTGACTGTCCATTTATATGGCTTCTCCGGACACCATACCTGGGCCGAAAATATCTTCGACTCTTCGTCCTGGACCACTCGGTTGGCGTAGGCCGGGATTCTCTCGCCGCATCCGCCGTCCCAGCAGACCAGCATTTTGTAGAGCTGTCCGTTCTGGATGGCCTTTTCGGGAAGCTTTATCTCCCACACGCCGTTGCTCTTTCTTTTGAGGGCATACTTGCGCATCTCTTTCCATTTCGAGAAGTCGCCTATGAGGGTGATGCTCGTGGCGTTGGGCGCCCATTCGCGGAATACCCACCCGTCGTCGGTCCTGTGCAGTCCGAAGTAATTGTATGCATTGGCAAAAGCCTTTAAGGTGCCGTCGGCGGCGGTGAGTTCTTTTTCTTTATTGACGGCATCCTGGTGACGTCCTTCTATGGCGGCCGCGAATGGCTCAAGCCAAGGGTCGTTTTTTAATATGGATAATTTTGCCATTGTTTATGGGTATTATTTAGTCCGAATTTTGGTTGATGATTATTAATTCACAAATCTAACAATTATCTTTGGATTATGGATTATCGCCGAGTGATTATTTGCATGTATATAAATAGATTTTTTGTGTTTTTCCGGGAATGGTGTTCTATATATGATTGTCGTTAGGTATCGGAGGTAGTTCTATTCGTTTTATTAGTCTATAATCAAATGTCTTAGCCCGGAAAGCTGAATCGTTTTAAGGGTCAACTTTTCCGGGCTAAGATGCTGTATCAAATAATCACTTTGATTGATTTGTGGCCGATGGTCACAATATATATGCCTTTGGTCAAGCCCTCAACTCGGCCGTCAGTACCTGAGTAAACAAGCTGTCCAGATGCCGAATAAACCCTGACGGTTCCTGCATTCCCATCTATCGTAATGACACCTTCGTTGACGGCAACCTTGGCGCCTTCGCCGTTTATACTCTCGATTCCTGAATAATCCATCTCCTTTATCTCCCAGAAATTCCGCCATGGGTCAACTTTTTCGTAAGTGTTAATACGTCCAAAAGGAATATATAACACTGCGTTTTCTAAGACATTATACGAGAAAATCGGAGCGCAACTAATTGGGTCATCCCAATAGCAGTAAATTGTTTCAAGTCCCGAGCGTCCGCTGAATGCGGAGCTTCCGATCGAAGTCACCGAGTTTGGAATTGTGACGCTTGTCAAGCCCGAGCAGTCGTAGAATGCTAATTTTCCGATCGAAGTCACTGAGTTTGGAATTGTGACGTTTGTCAATTTTGAACACCCGCAGAATGTGGAGTTTCCGATCGAAGTCACCGAGTTTGGAATTGTGATGCTTGTCAATTTTGAGCAATGTTCGAATGCGGATTCTCCGATCGAAGTCACCGAGTTTGGAATTGTGACGCTTGTCAAACCAGAGCACCAATAGAATGCGTATTCTCCGATCGAAGTCACCGAGTTTGGAATTGTGATGCTTGTCAATTTTGAGCAATGTTCGAATGCGGATTCTCCGATCGAAGTCACCGAATTGGGAATGGTAAATTGTGATTCGGTTTTACCTCGTGGGTATAAGAATAGTGATGTGAGATCTTTTGAGTATACCACTCCGTCAATTGATGCGTACTTGTTATTCTCTGTAGATACATTTATCTCTGTCAAGAGTGGGCAACTTTCGAATGCGGAGTTTCCGATTGAAGTCACCGAATTACCAATTGTGACGCTTGTCAAGCGCCAGCAACTTTTGAATGCGGAGTTTCCGATTGAAGTCACCGAGTTTGGAATTGTGACGCTTGTCAAACCAGTGCACTCGCTGAATGCGTATTCTCCGATCGAAGTCACCGAGTTTGGAATTGTAACGCTTGTCAAAACAGTGCACTCGCTGAATGCGTATTCTCCGATCGAAGTCACTGTATAGGTTTTGGAACTGTATATTATCTTTTTCGGTATCTCTAAGTTCTTAGGAACACCATATCCGCGGTCTGTTACTTCAACTGTCCGGTCCTCCTCCGAAAGAACCTTATAAAGCAATGGGCCTATTTGGAATGTCGATGCCGCCGATGCCGAAAAAGTGGTAATAAGCATTGCGATGGCAAATGCAATAGTCCTGAGGATATTTCGGCCTATGCCGGTATTTTCTTCTCTTTTCATGATGTTGCTGTTTTTACCTATTGTTTTTTCTGCTTAAATATGATTTTAACGCATTTTTGATGTGTCTGTCCGGATGCTGCATAGGGTGGCTTTTTCCGGGTTTAGTGTGTAGCTCTTCTTTCAGATACTTATTCCAGCATTTCCTGTAATCACCTGGATATGTTGCAATAAATTTTTCCAAAAACTCTTTCTCGCCATAATCTTGGGGCAAAATGGAAAGTACATGTTGCACCTTTTCATCTACTTTACTAATTATGCTCATCGCTAAATGTGATATTTTTAATGAGATAAACCGGAATGCAATATTCTGTAATGTCATGCATTGTTGTCTCATAGTCTACAGAAGCAACGTGGTCTAAAATTTCTTTCGTTTTTCCGATAGGTTTGATTCGCATTTGTAGCCCATTCCCATTTGAACTTGTCCCAAGATATACTCCTTCATAGGTGCCTTCTGTTGTTTGAACGATACATGAGGATTGATTCCCATTTTGCTCCGTTTTTCTACCTTGAACTTTTAGATAATAAATTTCTATATCCATATTTTATCCTTTTTGCCTCCGGACCCTCTCATTGGCTTTAGATTGGTTTATATATAGAAAACGTGAGGTCTGTACTGTTGCTCGTTCCACATTGCGAGGCTCTGGAATTGCCCATTGGAGTTGAACGAGCAAACTTGCAGAGGCCTCACGTAGAATATGCTATACACCCAACTATGGCACTCGCGTGTCATGCCGGGTGGAATATACATATCCACTAAGACATCTACCGTTTGCTGCATTCTTGACTCCAATTGAAATTTTCCAGATTTCGCAATGTCAAGAAAGAGCGTCGAGTAAACGCTTCCTATTATGTATTTATGGAGCAAAGTGCTCCGCTATAATTGCCGACCCACCCGCTGATGCCCTTGACCGGGCCTCTGCGATGCGGTCTGCGACCGTAAAATTATGAAATATATTTTAACCACACAATAGGATGCTAAAAATCTGCGTTGTTAAAAGTCCTGTCCATGGTCTACGGCCATGTTTTAACATTAATTATTTAAGGATTATAAAAATAAAGCCTTACATTTGTATCTAATGTGGCGGTCATGTTTGATACGCCGTATAGCTTAATAAAGTTAAAGAAATAATCATAATAACCTGCTTTTATGAATAAAATAGTTGAGAAGGAGCATTTCTCGCAGAATGTGGTTAAGCTGGTGGTGGAAGCCCCGGCTATCGCGCGTTCGCGTCGGCCCGGTCATTTCGTTATAGTAAGGGCGTGTGAGCATGGCGAGCGTATTCCGCTGACTATCGCCGATGCCGACATATCCAAGGGAACCATCACACTCGTGGTGCAGAGCGTAGGCGAGTCTTCGCGCAAGATCTGCGCCTTGGAGGTAGGCGACTCACTGACGGACGTGGTCGGGCCGCTGGGGCAGGCCACGCACATCGAGAAGGTGGGCACGGTGGTGTGCTGTGGCGGCGGTGTGGGCGTGGCTCCGCTGCTTCCTATCATAAAGGGAATGAAAGAAGCCGGCAACAGGGTCGTGACGGTGCTTGCCGCAAGGACGAAAGACTTGATCATACTCGAAGACCAGGTGACGCCGTATTCCGACGAAGTGATAGTGATGACCGACGATGGAAGCTATGGCACCAAAGGGCTGGTGACGGCCGGTGTGGAGAGCGTGATCCGGCGCGAGCATGTTGATCTGGTGGTCACTATAGGTCCGGCGGTAATGATGAAGTTCGTGTCGCTTTTGACTAAGAAATACGATGTGCCGACGATGTGCTCGCTCAACACCATAATGGTCGACGGCACGGGAATGTGCGGCGCATGCCGTGTCACGGTCGACGGCAAGACTAAGTTTGTATGTATCGACGGTCCGGAATTTGATGCGCATAAGGTGGATTTTGACGAGATGATGATGCGTCTTCGTTCGTATAATTAAGGACACTCACGAATTTTTAAGAAAAAAGAAAATATGGATAACAACAGGAATACTTCGGCTCCGCGTGATGCCGCATGGCGTGAGGAGCTACGTAAATCCATGTCGGCTAAAGAGAGGGGCGCTATACCCCGCGTGAAGATGCCGGAGCTTGATGCCGCTTATCGTGTGACGTGCAATGAAGAGGTCAACCAGGGCCTGCCGGCCGAAGCCGCGGTCGTAGAGGCCTCGCGCTGTCTTGACTGTCCGGATCCGCAGTGCGTGACAGGGTGTCCGGTCAATATAAATATACCCGGCTTCATCAAGAATATACAGCGCGGAGAGTTTCATCAGGCGGCCGTCGTGCTTAAGGAGACGAGTGCGCTTCCTGCGGTATGCGGTCGTGTATGCCCGCAGGAGAAACAGTGTGAATCGAAGTGCATCTACCATAAGATGAAGAAGGAGCCTGTGGCTATAGGCTATCTCGAGCGGTTTGCCGCTGACTTTGACCGTCTGAGCGGCCAAAGCGCGTTGCCCGGGATCCCGGCTTCCAACGGCATAAAGATTGCCGTGGTCGGGTCCGGACCCGCGGGTCTGTCGTTTGCCGGCGATATGGTAAAGCGCGGCTATGATGTGACCGTGTTCGAGGCATTGCACGAGATAGGCGGTGTGCTGAAGTACGGCATTCCGGAATTTCGTCTGCCGAATGCTGTCGTCGATGTCGAGATCGACGCGCTCGCATCCCTCGGGGTCAAGTTTGTGAAAGACTGTATCGTCGGCAAGACATACAGTTACGGCGATCTGCATCAGATGGGTTTCAAGGGCATATTCGTGGGATCCGGCGCAGGATTGCCGAGGTTCATGGGCATACCCGGCGAGAATTTTATCGGAGTCATGTCGTGCAATGAGTATCTCACCCGTATAAATCTTATGGGAGCCGGCCATGAGGGCTACGACACGCCGGTGCTGAGAGGCCGCAATGTGGCCGTTATCGGAGGTGGAAACACGGCCATGGATGCTGTGCGCACGGCACGGCGCATGGGTGCCTTGCGGGCCATGGTGGTCTACCGCCGCAGCGAGGCCGAGATGCCTGCACGTGCCGAAGAGGTAAAGCATGCCAAGGAAGAGGGTGTGGAATTCCTGACCCTGCACAATCCTTTGGAATATATGGCTGACGAGAAGGGCCATGTGACCACCATGCGGCTGCAGCGTATGGAGCTTGGCGAGCCGGATGCTTCCGGACGCCGTTCGCCGGTGCCAGTCGAGGGAGCGGTCGAAGACGTGCCGGTCGATTTGGTGATAGTGAGCGTGGGTGTCTCCCCGAATCCGTTGATTCCTGACTCGATCGACTCGCTGGAGGTGTCGCGCCGAGGAACAATCGTGGTGGATGAAGCCACCATGAGGTCGTCATTGCCTGACATTTATGCCGGGGGCGACATAGTCCGCGGAGGCGCCACGGTCATACTGGCTATGGGCGACGGCCGTCATGCGGCCGCATCCATGGACGCGGCTCTGAAAGGATAGGGGTTGCCATAAAATTTACCGTCTCCCCCTGCGCAGATAATCCCTGCGCAGGGGGAGACGCTTTATATCGTACAAGGTTTAGCCGAACGATGCTTTAAGAGGATGTGTCTGCTTGTTCAGTACGCGCATCTGCCAGATCACCATTATGACAGTGGTGATGATGCACATGGCGTCGGATGTCGGAAATGCCGCCCACACGCCTTCAAGCCCGAAATGTTCTGGAAGTATCAGCAACAGCGGAATCAGGAAGATCACCTGGCGTATGAGGCTGAGGAAGATTGATTTACCGGCCATGCCTATGGATTGGAACAGTGTCGTGGCAATGATGGGGAATCCCACTATCCAGAATGACACCGTGGCTGTGCGCAGCCCCTTGCAGGTGGCGTTGATAAGTTCGGGGTCGACTGTGAATGCGCGGGCTATGACCTCTGGCCAGAACACGCTGACGCATGCGCCTATGGACGTGACTAAAGTGCCGGCGGCGGCCGAAAGCCAAAATGCACGCTTCATGCGGTCGTAGCGTCCGGCTCCGTAATTGTAGCCGAGGATAGGCTGTATGCCCTGGCAGATGCCCACCACCACCATGCACAGGAGCGACGTATAGGTGGAGAATATGCCTACTGCCCCCACCGCCACATCGCCTCCGTAGGTGTACAGGGCATGGTTGATGATGGTGTTGATGGCGGAGGCGCAGAAATTGACTATGCTTGGAGCCGCGCCGATGCCTATTATGGAGACTATTATCTTCCAGTCAAGCCGGTATATGCCGCGTTTGAAGTGCAGGACGGAGTCTTTTCTGCAGAAGTGTGCCAGCACGAATGCCATTCCCACGGTCATGGATATGTCGGTGGCTATCGCGGCACCCTTTATGCCCATATTCAGGACGAATATGAATATCGGAGCCAGTATGACGTTGCATCCGGCGCCGATGAACATGGTTATCATGGCCGCCTTGGGGTAGCCGGATGCTCTCATAACGTTGTTGAGACTGTACATTATGTTCATTACCATCATGCCGGGCAGCAGATACAGCATAAAGTCGCGGGCATAAGGCAGGGTGACGTCCGATGCGCCGAACGCACGCAGGATGTCGTCGAGGAATATCGCGAACAAGCTTATGTAGACGAGTGCGTTGGCTATGATGAGCACCACCGAATTGCCGAGCACCCTTTGTGCGCCGGCAAGGTTGTCCTGTCCGAGGAGAATGGAGACTCTCGCCGATGCGCCGGCGCCGATCAGCACTCCGATGGCGGCGCTCAGGTTCATCACCGGAAATGTTATTGCCAGTCCGGCTATGGCCTCAGGACCTACGCCGCGTCCGATGAATATGCGGTCGATGACATTGTACAGCGACATTACCACCATGCCGATCACGGCAGGCAGGCTGTATTCCCAGAGCAGGCGTCCTATCGGACGCGTGGCGAGTTCGCTTACATCCGTATTGGTCTTTATTTGCTGATTATTCTCCATTGCCGGCAGTTAGTCGTTGATATAGGTTTTCACATGCGTCCTCGAGCAGGTCAAGCACCAATTCAAATCCGTCGGCGCCTTCATAATACGGATCTGGCACGTAATCGTATCTTGTAGCGATACTGAAAAATCGGCTCATAGGTATGACCTTACGCTCATCCTCCATGGTAGGCGCCATGCTTTTCAGATTCCTTTCGTTTGAACTGTCCATCGCAACGATCAGGTCAAACCGTCCGAAGTCCAATTCGGTTATTTGTCGTGAGCGGTGGGTCAGTTCGTAGCCTCTTCTGCGTGCGTGGATGCGCATGCGTCTGTCGGGCATGTCGCCGGCATGGCCACCGTAAGTCCCGGCTGAATCTATGACCCAACGGTTTGAGTCGCCGTGCCGTGCCGCTATGTCGTTCATAATGCCGTCAGCCGCGGGCGAACGGCAGATGTTGCCGAGGCACACGAAGAGTACCCGTAGCCGCTTCTTGCTCCTTAACCTGTCGATTATGTCTATATTGTCATGCTGTGTCATGGACGTAATGTATGGTTGGTCTTGCTATGCAAAGATACAAAATAATTTATTTAGATGTGAAGTCCCTGATGCATCGTGACGGCGGCGCGGATTCCCGTAAAGGGATGTCTGCTTGATGTTTTTTTGACTAAAAAATGTAAATTTGCGGTATATTGAATCGCCTTTAGGTTAATTAGGATTCAGGCTGTATAATAATTGAATTTAATTGCGTATCTTTGTTGATGTGTTAAGAGATATTATTTGTTTTACCTAACAACATTTTTTGCAATTTATGAGAAATTATTATGTGTACGGGGCTGTTGCCTTGTTGATTTCCTCCATGTCGTTGCAGTCGTGTAAAGATGATGACAATCCTGTGCCCCATGGAGTTGAAGTGGTGGAAGTGGAGAACGGCGGCACTATCTCAGTTTCGCCGGCGGAAGCTAAGTCGGGAGAAACGGTGACATTGACCGCCACTGTCGACGAAAAGTGGGAATTCGGCGGATGGAAGGTCGTTTCTGGCGATGAGGATGTCGAAGTGGCTGATGCGTCGGCTCTTCAGACCACATTTGTCATGCCGGATGCACCTGTGAGCGTAAGTGCCGAATTCTTGGCTCCGGGTCAGAAGTTCGGATTGACGACCGTTAAGATTCCTGCCGGTACTCGTATGCTTGGATCGGAGCCTACCGAACCGAGCTACTATAAGGACGAGAAGCTGCATGAGGTGACTTTGACCAAAGACTTCTACATGAGCGCCTATGAAGTGACCAATGCCCAGTTTGCCGCGTTTCTTAACGATGTCAATGTCGGTCAGGACTGCAACGGTCCGGTGGGCGATGATGTCGAGGCATATCTGTACGACTCGTCGACACGCGACAACGGAAGTTTCAATTTCGGCGTGAACTGGGACGGCGAAAAGTGGGTTCCTGCCGAAGGCTATGAAGATCATCCTGTCATCTACGTTTCATGGTATGGAGCAGATGCCTATGCTAAGTGGGTCGGAGGTGCGCTTCCTACCGAGGCCCAGTGGGAATATGCCTGCCGTGGCGGCCAGGAGGAGAATCTTCCGTTTGGAGTCGGCGACGGAACTAAGATGACCAAGGGCATGGCTCAGTTCTATATATATGACTATTATGACTTGGCTCAAGGCGGTCGTGTGGTCGACAGCACTATCGAGGGCTATGTGTCGTCGACTTATAAGGTGGGTTCGTTTGAGCCGAACGCCTACGGACTGTATGACATGCACGGAAATGCCTACGAATGGGTGGCCGATGTCTATGGTAATTATCCTGACGGCACTTTGGTAGATCCGGTAGGTCCCGAGTCTGGCAACCAGCGGGTGCTTCGCGGCGGAGGCTGGGTCAATTCTGGCCGTGAGCTGCGCACCGCCATGCGCTGGAGCGCACGTCCGACCGGCAGAATGGAGCACTACGGATTCCGTGTAGTGTTCTGATCCGGCGGGATTGAAGCTAACGCTATCTGATCATATCGGGGCAGGCACCGGACCATCCGGAGTCTGCCCCGACTTTTTGATCAGTAGTTGAAAAATCGGAGCCTTCCGGACGGCAAATGAAAAAAAATCGTTACCTTTGTAGCTGGCGTGCTATGCTTTGGCACGGCGCGCAGACTTCACCCCATGAATTTTCACATTAGCAGATGACCGACGATAATAATACACTTGACAATAACGAAAAGGCAAAAACGCGTGCTACGCTCGACACCAAAGACGATGTGGTGAGGCATCAGTTGCGCGGAATGTATCAGAGCTGGTTCCTTGATTATGCGTCCTACGTGATTCTGGAGCGTGCGGTGCCGCACATTACTGACGGATTGAAGCCGGTGCAGAGGCGCATACTCCATTCGATGAAGACGCTCGACGACGGCCGGTTTAATAAAGTGGCCAATATTGTCGGCAACACGATGCAGTATCATCCCCACGGAGATGCATCAATCAACGACGCGCTTGTGCAGCTGGGGCAGAAAGACCTGCTGGTGGAGACGCAGGGTAACTGGGGTAATGTGCTTACGGGGGCATCAGCGGCCGCCGGGCGATACATAGAGGCGCGTCTGTCGCCCTTTGCCCTTGAAGTCCTGTATAATCCGAAAGTCACCGACTGGACGGTAAGCTACGACGGGCGTAAACCGGAGCCTGTGACGTTGCCAGCCAAATTCCCGCTGCTTCTGGTGCAGGGTGTCGAAGGTATAGCGGTAGGGTTGTCGTCGAAGATACTTCCTCACAATTTTAACGAGATCATAGACGCCGCCATAGCCTATCTGCGGGAAGAACCGTTTGAGCTGTATCCGGATTTCGTCACAGGTGGATTCCTGGATGTGGGAAAGTATAACGACGGCGAGCGCGGAGGCTCTGTAAGAATCCGCGCAAAAATAGAAAAAGTGGACAATAAGACGCTTGCCATCACTGAAATACCTTTCGGTAAGACCACTCTGTCTATACGTGATTCCATAGAGAAAGCCGCCGACAAGGGCAAGATAAAGGTGAAGAAGGTCGAAGACATGACTTCCGATAAAGCGCTGATATTGGTCCACCTGCTGCCCGGCACGTCTTCCGACAAGGCTATAGATGCACTTTATGCATTCACCGACTGCGAACTGAGCATATCGCCCAACTGTTGTGTGATTTCGGATAAAAAACCCTGTTTCCTCGGAGTCAGCGATGTATTGCGCCACAGTGTCGACACTACCAAGGATATACTCCGTCGGGAACTTGAGATCAGAAAGGGTGAGATCGAAGAGTCGCTTCATTTTGCCACGCTTGAACGTATATTTATAGAAGAGCGTATCTATAAGGACAAGGAGTATGAAGAGGGAAAATCTGTAGACGCAGTCCTTGATCATATCGATCAGCGTCTTGAACCGTTCAAGCCGCATTTCTTCCGTGAGGTCACGCGTGATGACCTTCTCAGGCTTGAAGAGATTAAGATGAAGCGTATACACCGCTTCAACAGCGACGATGCCGACCGCCAGATAGCCAAATATAAAAGCGACATAGAGGAAATCGACGGACACCTGTCGCATTTGGTTGAATACACGATTGACTGGTATGCGCGTCTTAAGGAGAAGTATGGCGATGCGTACCCGCGTCATACCGTGATTCGCGGTTTTGACAATATCGAGGCGGCTAAGGTGGCCGAGGCCAACGAACGGCTTTATATCAACCGCGAAGAGGGCTTCATCGGCACATCTTTGAAGAAGGATGAATATGTGTGCAACTGTTCCGACATCGACGACATCATCATTTTCTACAAAGATGGAAAATACAAGGTGGTGAAAGTTCAGGAAAAGTTGTTCGTGGGCAAGAATGTATTGTACATCAATGTGTTCAAACGCAACGATTCACGCACTATATACAATGTCATCTATCAGAACGGCAAGGGCGGTACATTCTACATGAAGCGTTTTGCCGTCATCGGGGTCACCCGCGACAAGGATTATGATCTGACGCAGGGACTGCCGGGATCAAAAGTGGTGTGGTTCTCCGCCAATCCCAACGGAGAGGCCGAGGTGGTAAAGGTCACGCTTAAACCGAAGCTCAGACTTAAGACTCTGCAGTTCGATGTGGACTTCGGTCAGCTCGCCATAAAAGGAAAGCAGTCGCAGGGAAACATCGTGACTAAGAACGAAGTCCATAGATTTTCGCTCAAGGAGCGCGGAGCGTCGACTCTCGGAGGGCGGGAAGTCTGGTTTGATCCGGATGTGCTGCGCCTTAACTATGATAAGCGCGGTGACTTCCTCGGCGAATTTGCCGGTAACGACCAGGTGCTCGTGATTCTTAAGAGCGGAGAGTACTACATGTCGTCGTTCGATGCCGGCAATCACTATGAGGACAATATCCTGCGCATTGAAAAGTACCGTCCCGGACATGTGTGGACAGCTGTGCTGCACGATGCCGATCAGGGCTATCCCTACATAAAGAGGTTCACTTTTGAGCCGGCTGCAAAACGCACGCGTTTCCTCGGCGACAATGAAAAGTCGAGCCTCATACTGCTCAGCGACACCAACGGATGCCGCTTGGAGGTGACGTTCGGCGGTGGAGATGCTTTCCGTGAACCGCTTATTATAAATGCCTCGGAATTTATAGCAGTGAAAAGCTACAAGGCTAAAGGTAAGCGCCTGACCACGTTTGAGATGGCTGATGTCAAGGAGATAGAACCTATGGTCACGGATGACGACGAGAATGAAGAGGCTGTTCCGGAACTGGACGATGTTGATAATGACGAAGGTCCGGCCGAACCTGACCGGTCTGACGATGAGGTACGCGATGAAATCAACGGTCAGCAACGCATATTCTAATATAACTAAGACACCATGAGGCTATTATTGCGTATAAGACTGCTGGCTATTTCTCTGATTGCCATGTCCGCTATGGCGCCGGCAGTGGATGCGGCCGCCGAGGAGCCGGTCAGGCCGGTGACGTCTGCCTATATGTTCAATATAGGCGGGGCCAAACTCGTCAATACCTACCTTACGCCGATAAAGTATTCCGGCATAGACTTCGGATTTGCATACGAGCGTATGCAGGCGATGAAGTTTGATCCCGACCGCTGGGTGATGCGGCTGACAGCTTCGGTCGATATGAACAAGACCGAGAATCCGGTGCGTAATGCCGACATGTGGCGCCTGGTTGGCGACGTGTCGTGGGGCATGACCTATCGGTGGCGGTTGCCGTTCGGCATAGTCGTAGCCGCCGGAGGCAGCACGGGCATTGACCTCGGATGCATGTATAATCCGCGCAACGGCAACAACCCGGTTGCGGTGGAGGCGGCATGGACCGTTAATGCCACAGGCTATGCCACGTGGCAGACAAAGGTGGGGCGGATCCCGGTTACGCTGAAGTACCAGCCTACGGTTCCTGTGGCCGGTGTGTTCTTCTCTCCCGACTACGGAGAGCTGTTCTATGAGATTTATCTCGGCAATCACAGCGGGTTGGCGCATTTTGCCTGGTGGGGAAGTTATTTCCGCATGGACAACCTGCTTACTGCCGACCTGCATTTCGGGGCTACGGCTTTAAGGCTTGGATTCAGAAGCGATCTGCTCTCGACAAAGGTCAACAATATAGTGACGAGGGCGGTCACGTACTCGGCTGTTGTCGGAGTGGCCGGAGAGTGGATGAGCTTGAACCCTAAAAAGCGTCTTGACCCTAAGGCCCGGATCATATCTGCCCTTTATTAAACACCCTCTTAGAATTGAATTGTTATGAAAAGTCTGATCCGATATGTTCTTATGACGGTGATTGCGGTGACCGCTTGCGGATGCCATAAAGTCGATGAATGGGACAATAATCCGCAGGGCAATTTTGAAGCCTTATGGACTATTCTTGACGAGCATTACTGCTTTTTTGAGGAAAAGGGAGTGGATTGGGATGCCACCCATGACAAATATGCGTCGAAGATTAATCCGAAAATGACTCAGCGTGAGCTGTTTTTTGTCTGCGCGGACATGCTTGACGAGTTAAAGGACGGTCATACTAACCTGATATCGTCATTTAACACGTCGTATTACAGGAAATGGTGGAGCGACTATCCCGAGAATTACAGTGAACGTCTGGTCGAGCAGTATTACCTGAATTTCAACTATCTCAGCACCGGTGGCTTAGACTATGCCATCCTGCCTCAGAACGTAGGCTATGTGCGCTATGGCAGTTTCGCCAATCCGGTGGGAGAGGGCAATCTCGACAATGTGCTGTTCTACCTCGAATCGTGCGACGCGCTTATAATAGACATACGTAACAACGGCGGGGGCAACATGACAAATGTGGAGACTTTAGTGCGCCGTTTCATCACAGACCGCACCCTTGCCGGCTATATCTCCCATAAGACAGGCCCCGGCCATGATGATTTTTCGAAGCCTTATGCCTATTATTTTGACCCTGCCGACAAGGGCAGGATCATGTGGGGAAAGCCTGTGGCGGTGCTTACGAGCCGCGGCACATTCAGTGCCGCCAACAATTTCGTATCGATCATGAAGTACCTTCCCCGTGTGTCGATTATCGGAAGCACTACAGGTGGCGGAAGCGGTATGCCGTTTAATTCAGAACTTCCCAACGGCTGGGGAGTCCGGTTCTCGGCATGTTCAGTGCTTGACTGCAAGGGTGTCAGCACCGAGTTCGGCATTGATCCTACTCCGGGATGCGAGGTCGATCTCGATCCGCAGGCCGCTCTTGACGGACACGACACCATCCTCGACTTTGCCGTGGACTACCTTACATCGGGCGCATCTGTCCGGTGATGTCGGTTTCGGCTCGGGTTCTCTATAGAATGTCGTCCCTGAAGTCCTGTCCTTTTTATGTGGCGGGGCATGATCCTACACTGTGTCAAATAGCTAAATAAGCTTAAAATGGGGAGTGCTGTCGAATCGTCGGTTGATAGTGCGGCCGCAATATTTGTGTAATACTGCGTTTTTACATATCTTTGTAGACTGAAATATACTGAATTATAATATAATTTAAAAATGGCACAACAAGAAGATCAATTTAAGAAGATTGTTTCACATGCCAAGGAATATGGCTTCGTGTTCCCTTCAAGCGAAATATATGACGGACTTTCAGCCGTTTACGACTATGGTCAGAACGGTGTTGAACTTAAGAACAATATCAAGCGCTATTGGTGGGATGCCATGACGCTTCTCCACGAGAACATCGTAGGTATAGACTCGGCCATATTCATGCACCCGACCATCTGGAAGGCTTCCGGACACGTCGATGCTTTCAACGACCCCTTGATCGACAATAAGGATTCAAAGAAGCGTTATCGCGCCGATGTCCTGATCGAGGAGGAGATTGCCAAGATGGACGACAAGGTGGAAAAAGAGGTGGCCAAGGCGCGCAAGCGTTTCGGCGAATCGTTTGACGAGGCTCTTTTCCGTGAGACCAATCCCCGGGTTCTTGAGCACAAGGCAAAGCGCGATGCACTGCATGAGCGTTTCGCAAAGGCAATGAACGACAATGATCTTAACGAGCTTCGCCAGATAATCATCGACCAGGAGATTGTAGATCCGATCTCAGGCACCAAGAACTGGACTGATGTGCGTCAGTTCAATCTGATGTTCAGCACCGAGATGGGTTCTACCGCCGACGGTGCCATGACGGTCTATCTGCGTCCGGAGACTGCCCAGGGCATATTTGTCAATTATCTGAATGTGCAGAAGACTGGCCGTATGCGTATACCGTTCGGTATAGCTCAGATAGGCAAGGCCTTCCGCAATGAGATTGTGGCACGTCAGTTCATATTCCGAATGCGTGAGTTTGAGCAGATGGAGATGCAGTTCTTCGTGCGTCCGGGATCTGAACTTGAATGGTTCAAGTCGTGGAAGGAGACTCGTCTGAAGTGGCATAAGGCTCTCGGTCTGGGCGATCAGAAATACCGCTACCATGACCACGAGAAGCTTGCCCACTATGCAAATGCAGCTACAGACATCGAATTTGAGATGCCTTTCGGATTCAAGGAAGTAGAAGGAATCCATTCCCGCACTAACTTTGACCTTTCGCAGCATGAGAAGTTCTCAGGCAAGAAGATTCAGTACTTTGATCCCGAACTCAACGAAAGCTATACTCCGTATGTGATAGAGACTTCGATCGGCGTCGACCGAATGTTCCTTTCGGTGCTTTGCTCAAGCTATGAAGAACAGGCCCTTGAGGGTGGCGACACCCGCGTGGTGCTTCATCTTCCCCCGGCCTTGGCTCCGGTCAAGTGTGCCGTGATGCCGTTGGTGCGCAAGGACGGACTTCCTGAAAAAGCCCGCGAGATAGTGAATGACCTCAAGTTTGACTTCCCGACACACTATGAGGAAAAGGATTCTATCGGAAAGCGCTACCGTCGTCAGGATGCCATCGGCACCCCCTTCTGTGTCACGGTGGACCATCAGACTCTTGAAGACAACACCGTCACTCTGCGCGAACGCGACTCGATGGAGCAGAAGCGCGTGAAGGTTGAGGATCTTCATAAGTTGATACATGACTGCGTGAGCATCAACTCCCTGTTGCGCAAGCTTGGATAATTTTCAAACCACACATAACACTCAAACTATGAATTTTAAAAGCATAAGGATATTGCTTGTGGCGGTTGTCGCTTTGATGGGGCTCTCGTCGTGCAATTACAATTCCCTTGTGGAGAAACAGCAGACTGTCGACCAGCAATGGGCGGAAGTGGAGAATCAGTATCAGCGCAGATCCGACCTGATTCCTAATCTTGTGTCTACCGTGAAGGGATACGCCGCACACGAGGAGCAGACTTTTGAGCGCGTGACAGAGGCACGGGCAAAGGCTACGTCGGTCAACATCTCAGCCGAGAATCTTAATGAAGAGACTTTGGCCAAGTTCCAGGCCGCTCAGAACGAACTGCAGAGTGCCTTGAAGTCGCTTCTTGCAGTGACGGAAGCATATCCCGACCTTAAGGCAAATGAGAATTTCAAGGATCTTCAGACCCAACTCGAGGGAACCGAGAACCGGATTGCCACCGCGCGTGGACGATATACGGAATCGGTGCGCGACTACAACACTGCCATAAAGAAATTCCCGACAACTATTTATGCCGGATGGTTCGGATTTGAACCTAAACCGCAGTTCAAGGCCGTTGAAGGAGCGGATGTGGCTCCAAAAGTCGAATTCTAAAACTCATATTGATGAAGAAATATCCTGTTATATTGGCCCTGTCGCTTATGGCTGCCGGAAGCCTGGTGTCATCATGTGTCGACGACGATGACAATTATGAAGACTACAAGGAGTGGATGGAAGCTAACAACGCTTGGCTGAGTGAATGCAAAAACAAAGTGGATGCCGACGGCCAAAAGTATTACTCCGAGATAATTCCTGACTACCAGCGCGGCAATTACGTGTTGATGCACTGGTTCAATGACAGGGAGCTGACCAAGGACAATGTGGTGCCGTTCTATACTTCGACTGTCGATGTCAAATATAAGCTTACATTGTACAACGGGGAGCCTATGGACTCCAGCTTTCTGATGACCGAAAACGGCGATTCCATTTACCGGACTAAATTGTCCGACGTGATCACCGGATGGTCGATAGCTCTGCAGCAGATGCACGTCGGCGACTCCGTGGAAGTCATTGTCCCTTATCAGGTGGGCTATGGCTCTACCGGAAGCGGAAGTATTTATCCGTACAGCAATCTTAACTTCCACATAAAGCTTGTGGATGTCCCCGGCTGGGAGATTGATGTGGAGTAGGGACGGCAAGAATCTGTTGTACGATGGAAAACTATATTGTATCGGCGCGTAAATACCGCCCCTCCACATTTAACAACGTGGTAGGGCAGAAGGCTCTTACCGCTACTCTTAGGAACTCTATAAGCAAGAACAGGCTGGCTCATGCCTACCTGTTTTGCGGTTCAAGGGGGGTGGGTAAGACCTCTTGTGCAAGAATATTCGCAAAAACGATCAACTGCAGACATCGCACTCCTGACGGTGAAGCTTGCAATGAGTGTGTGTCATGCCGTGAATTTAATAAAGGCGCGTCATTGAACATCGTGGAGCTCGACGCCGCTTCCAACAACGGCATCGAGGATATGCGCTCGATCATCGATCAGGTCCAGGTGCCTCCGGTGGATGCCGACTATCGCGTGTTTATTATCGATGAGGTGCACATGCTGTCGTCGCAGGCTTTCAATGCGTTTTTAAAGACGCTTGAGGAGCCTCCGTCATACGTCATTTTCATTCTTGCCACCACAGAAAAGCATAAGATTATTCCTACGATTCTGTCGCGTTGCCAAATCTATGACTTCAATCGTATCACCATACAGGATATGGTCGACCACATGTCATACGTGGCTTCGCAGGAAGGAATCTCCGTAGAGACGGCCGCGCTTAATGTGATAGCGAGAAAAGCCGACGGGGCCATGCGCGATGCTCTGTCGATATTCGATCAGGTCGCGGCCTCGTCGATGGGAAATGTCACTTATGCTTCGACGATTGAGAATCTGAACATTCTTGATTACGAGTATTACAATAAGCTCGTCGATGCATTTCTGACGGGCGATGTTCCAAGGGCGTTGTTGATTTATAAGGAGATCAGGGAGAAAGGTTTCGACTCCCAATTCTTTATCAATGGCCTGGCATCGCATTTCAGAGATTTGATGGTGGCTCAGAACCCGTCGACTCTTGTGCTCCTTGAGGCAAGCGATGAATCGCGCAAGGCGCTCGCTGAAGTCGCGTCGCGATGTACTCCGGCATTCCTGTATAAGGCGATGGATCTGTGCAATCAGGCCGATCTGAACTATCGGGCGGCTTCAAATAAACAGTTTTTGGTCGAACTGACGTTGATAAAACTGTGCCAATTACTCAGCCCCTCCCCCGAAATTGACGGCGCAGGAGAGGGGCGGCAATTGCGCCCGATAGTATCGGGTGCCGCGTCGTCTGCAAGTTCGGCACCTTCGGCCGGCGAAGGTGCCCCCGCTAAGCCGGTCGAACAGGTGCGACAGGCTCCTGTGGCTCCTCCGGTCAGGCCTGTGGCTCCGGCTCCCTCGCCGATAAGGAAGGGTGATGCGGGCAGGCTCCGCAAGCCGGCATTGTCCATCAACCGCAAGCCGGTTGATAGCGGTGTGGCTGCTGTCGCGGAACAGTCCGGACCTGACAGAAACCGGGCCTCCCTATTTTCCGACGAGCAGTTTGCCGAGGCTTGGGCTCAATTTATTCAAACCCATCCTACAGAGCATCTGCTGATAAATGCTATGAGGATGGCTCGTCCGCTTCGTGTCTCCGACAATGTTTATTCGGCCACGGTCGAGAGCGAGGCCATCCGCGACAGTATTCAGCTTTCTATGCCTGAACTGTTGGCATATCTACGCGACAGGTTGTCCAACGATTATGTAGAGGTGCAGGTCCATCTGAATAAAGGTCAGGCATCGGTGACTTCGCTTACCGATTCGGAGGTTTATGCACTGATGAGAAAGAACCATCCTTACCTGAATGTGGTAATTGACGATTTTCATTTGACTTTGGTGTGACGAGGCATTTTGCCGTTTCCGAGTACTGCCTGGGCAGATGTGTCCTGGCGCGGTGTCGTCGTGCATAAGTGTCGGCCGACGCTTTCCCATATATAATAATGTGTATTAATTCGCAAAAAAGTTAAAAAAAGGGGTCAGTTACATAACTTTTTCCTAATTTTGCCGAAAATTTCAACTAACAAGATTATCATGCCGAAAAATTTAGTCATAGTAGAGTCCCCGGCAAAAGCTAAGACCATTGAAAAGTTCTTAGGTAAAGACTTCAAAGTCATGTCGAGCTACGGACATATACGCGACCTTAATAAGAAAAAGTTCAGTATAGATGTCGACAATGGCTTTACACCTATATATGAGATTCCTGACGACAAGAAGGCTTTGGTGGCCGATTTGAAGAAGGCGGTCAAAAGTGCCTCTACTGTTTGGCTTGCATCCGATGAGGACCGCGAGGGTGAGGCTATAGCATGGCATTTGTGCGAGGTCCTCGGATTGGATCCGTCGGCCACTAAGAGAATTGTATTTCACGAGATAACGAAGAACGCGATAGAGAACGCTATCAAAAATCCAAGGGCCATCGATTTGAACAGGGTCGATGCCCAGCAGGCGCGAAGAGTGCTTGACCGCATAGTCGGTTTCGAACTGTCGCCGGTTCTTTGGAAGAAGATTAAGCCGGCCCTGTCGGCCGGACGTGTGCAGTCTGTGGCTGTCAGGCTGATTGTCGAGCGCGAGGAGGAGATAAAGGCTTTCCGTTCGGAAAACTATTACCGTGTCACTGCTGATTTTGCCACTGACGGCGGAGCCATGTTGAATGCCGAGTTATCGAAGCGGATTTCTGACAAGAAGGCCGCTGTGAAGTTTCTCGACGATTGTGTCGGAGCGAGCTATTCTGTCGGAGCAGTGCAGGTGCGTCCGGTGGTAAAGTCGCCCGCACCCCCGTTCACGACCTCGACGTTGCAGCAGGAGGCTTCGCGCAAATTAGGCTTCACAGTGTCGCAGACCATGATGGTGGCCCAGCGTCTGTATGAAGCCGGACATATAACGTACATGCGTACGGACTCGCTGAATCTGTCGACGTTGGCCGTGAATGCCATTGCCGCTGAGATATCGTCGAAGCTCGGAGAGAAATATCTTAAGATACGTCATTATCATACGAAGTCAAAGGGTGCCCAGGAAGCGCACGAGGCCATACGTCCTACAGCTTTCGATAAGCAGACCATCGAGGGTACTGCCCAGGAGAAGCGCCTCTATTCGCTCATTTGGAAGCGTACTGTAGCATCCCAGATGGCAGATGCCGAACTGGAAAAGACTACGGTGGAAATTATGCCTTCGACTCGTCCTGAACACTTCACCGCTACCGGTGAAGTCATTAAGTTTGACGGATTCCTGCGTGTATATATCGAAGGAAATGACGACGAGAATGAAGAGAAGGATTCGTCGCTTCTGCCTCCGATCAATCGTGGCGACAAGCTGACTGTAGGTGCCATTGTGGCTACAGAGCGGTTTACGCAGCATCCGGCCCGCTACACCGAGGCGTCGCTTGTGAAGAAGATGGAGGAGCTTGGCATCGGCCGTCCGTCGACCTATGCCCCCACAATCTCCACGATACAGGCCCGCGACTATGTTGTCAAAGGCGAAAAGGAGGGTACTCCGCGCAACTATGAGGTGCTGACTCTTAAGCAGGGCAAGATTTCTGAAGTCGTCAAGACGGAGACCACGGGATCTGACAAAGGCAAGCTCATACCCACGGATATAGGCATGGTGGTCAACGAATTTCTGATAAAATATTTCCCCTCGATTCTTGATTACGACTTCACTGCCCGAATGGAAGAGAAGTTTGATGAGATTGCGGAGGGTGAGCTTCCGTGGAGCAAGGAGATGAGCGAATTTTACCAACTGTTTCATCCGGCCGTGGATCATGCCACCAATATGCGTCTGGAGCATAAGGTCGGGGAGCGTTTGCTCGGCACGGACCCTGCCACGGGTAAGCCCGTCAGCGTTAAGATCGGGCGTTTCGGCCCGTTGGTGCAGGTCGGTGACGGTGACGGCGACGAAAAGCCTCAGTTTGCATCTTTGCTGAAGGGTCAGTCGGTCAACACCATAACTTTGGAGGAAGCCTTGAAGCTTTTTGAGTTCCCGCGCGAACTTGGCGAATTTGAGGGTAAGCCGGTCTCTGTGGCTATAGGCCGGTTCGGGCCATACGTGAAGCACGACGGAAAGTTTGTCTCCCTGCCTAAGGATGTGGCGCCGGCCGCCATTACACTTCAGGAAGCCGGGGAACTTATCGTGGCAAAGCGCGACTCGGAGAGTAAGAAAGTCGTGAAGACTTTTGACGAGGATGCCGACTTGCAGATTCTTAACGGTAGGTATGGGGTCTATATATCGTATAAGAAGTCCAATTATAAGATTCCCAAGACGGTAGAGAACCCTGCCGGACTGACCTATCAGCAATGCCGCGAGATAATCGACAATCAAGACTCAAAGCCTAAGAAAAGCGCATCGGTGCGTCGTTCTGCGGCCAAAAAGAAATAAACTATAGAGATTATAAAGTATGCCACGCCCGACAGACAGCAGACGTAATTCACCCCGTGCCTCATTTAAGCCGGATGTCATAGAGACTTATTTCCCTAAAAGCGAAACCACTTTGCTTGTATTCCTTCAGGAGTCGATGCCTCAGCGTAAGCGTACCGGCATCAAGCAGATGCTTCAGCACAATCAGATCGCAGTCAACGGCACGCCCATAAAGCAGTTTGACATGCCTATAGCCGACGGCGATAAGGTCGAAGTGAATCTTACCCGTGAGTTCCGCGTATTCTCCAACCGTAGGATCAAGCTTGTCTTTGAGGATGAGGATCTGCTTGTCATAGAAAAGGGATATGGACTTCTGTCCATGGGAAATGACAAGGTGACTGACGGCACGGCATATTCCATAATGCGCGACTATCTGAAGTGGAAGGATCCGCGCAATAAGCTGTTCATTGTGCATCGTCTCGACCGTGACACCTCAGGGCTTATGATGATGGCTAAGAATGTGTCGGCCAAGGACACGATGCAGCATAACTGGAACAGCATGGTGCTCAACCGTAAATATGTCACCGTAGTTGAGGGATACGTGGAGCAGGACTCTGGTGTGGTCAGGAGCTATCTCGCCGAAACGTCGGAATTTGAAGTGTACTCTACCGACAATCCGGAGGAGGGAAAGCTTGCCGTGACGCGCTATAAGGTGCTTAAGCGCGGTTGTGGCCATACATTGTTGGAGGTGGAGCTTGACACGGGCCGTAAGAATCAGATTCGTGTACACATGAAGGATCTTGGCCATCCCATAGCCGGCGACCGTAGATACGGTGCTAAAAAGACCATCATCCACCGTCTTGCGCTGCATGCCCAGACACTGCGTTTTGTACACCCGGTGACTCGTCGCGATATGAATTTCACGACCCCCGTCCCCGGCACATTCTACAAGCTCGTCGGCGGCAAATAGCACGCCGCAGTTCCAACGTCGCAAATAGCGAAATTTTGCGGATATAAGTGAATAAGGACGCTGAAAATCAACCATTTTCAGCGTCCTTATTTGTTTTTTTGATGCTACTATCTGAGCTATCGAATCTTACAGTTTAAGCAGTGTCTTGTTGCTACTTCACTTTGGTTTACAGTACGGTTTACAATCGCTATATTTGAGATGTAGTTAAACAATAGTTTTGTTCTCTCGGCAAAATATCGATGACTGTATCTGATAGGCTATTTGTGTCTGATGAATGTTTCTATCTCGTTGATTGATGTATTTAGGGTATCTATGTTAAGGATTATTGTATTCTTGTGAACATAGACTACCAATGAATCAGGTGTGAGTTTACGGATAGTCCAATGCTCGTTTTTAGATTCAGGTGTGTATGCGTCAGGATAGAAGCCATAAAGCACTATTGAATCTCTGTCGGTATAGTATCTGCCGGATTGTTTGTTGATATAGCCGTCTGCGCTGTATTTGTAATGATATTTGCCGTTGGCTTCAATTTTCAGTGACACATTGGGCTGTTGCCACTCTCCAATAAGAAGATTGGACTGAGCGATATTATCATACTACTGCTCAGACGTGTTCGGGTATTCTTTATTCAACACTTCAGAGCGTACAAGAACAACTGATTGTCGGCATAGGGTGGGATTTATTTCGGCGATTCTCTCATCTGAAAGAGAACCATATATTACTACCGCTAGATATCTTTCGTGAGTATCATTTATAAATCTCTTGATGGCATAAAAATCATCATAAATATTAATTTCATCGTCATTAATATAAAAAGAGAATAATGAAACATGAAATGGCCTGTTTGGAAATTCATGCAAGTAAACGAACGATATCCAGGCATATTCAACTGCATAAGTTTTTCCGATAGTCAGCGGTGGCATGTCGGGGGGGAGGCTACGGCACATAGCTATCAGCTTTCCATGTTTAGGGGTGTAAACTTCTCTGGATATCTCAGTTTTATTTGCGTTTTGCAAATCTGTGTCAGAATGTTTCTTACTGAATCCAAAAAGTTTCATAAATCCAAAAAGTCTCATATTAGAATCCTATTTTATAAATTATTGCATTTGTATATTGTATATTGGGGAGCTTCGTTAAAGAACATTGCAAGTTGCATAACTCTCATTTTTTGATTGAACGGTGTTTATGCGTTGAGTTGAGCAAGCCGATAGGAGTATTGCCAACCCTGATAATATGATTGCTGATTTATTCATGTTCAGTTATTTTGTCAAAGATGTATTCTTGTCTGCCAACTGCCCCATGAGCCATAAGTCGATATATAGAAGAAACAATGTAGTCAAGTTTATGCAACTCTCCGGCAAGTGTTGTTCGTTTTCCATTATGTGTGTCTGTTGAGTTGTGCAGAAGATGTTGCATTGCAACCGTAATAGTTTCAATATCCTTTTGGCTTGCGTCCTCACACTCGGCATTCTTTATAAGGTCAAATCTGTAAGCATCAAGGTCTGCCGATAGATTATGCAGATTGTAGCATAAGTTATCTACGGCTTGTTTAACCTGACCATGGATATTCAACGGTTCAGGTGCATTTGCTTGTTGGCACAGTTCATAGCCAAGATTGCCAAGAGCTTTGCCGATTTCGTATAGGTATGGTCGTATCGGATTGTGCATATTCAAAATGGTCTATTCTTTGCCATATCAACTAACATCTCAGTATCAGCAAGTATTTGATATATGGATTTATTTGAACCCATAAACTGAAAATCAGCACATTTCACAGTATTTCCAGCAGATTCAACAATTCTTTTGACTTCAGCAAGTTCATTAAGAATATTAGAAGCCAATATATTCGTATAATCACGGTTGTACATAGCTCTTTGCCCAACCATGAGTTCATTGAACATTGGTTCAATCTTGCGCAAATGCGAATAGATCTTGCTTATTGCATTGAAACTTCCAAAGAAACCCATAATTATTTAATTGAATATTTTATTTCAACTTTTATATTATCTTCAACTTCGGTATATATTAGTTTTTGAACTGTCCCATTATGTACTATTGCAGACATGGAATATTTAAGATTCCCATATTGTCCAGAGTTGTAGTAATTATTGTTATTTGAGGGATAAAGGGTTAATTTCCGATCTCCTCTCCGAACAATGATTCTATTCGCACTCTGTTCGTAAGTCGCACTAAATAGAGGCAGTCCACTTAAATCAGGCATTTTTATGGTTTGTCCATATTTTGTTGCGGATGCTTCAATTGGATAAAGAGTTGTAGTATTTGTCCAATTTTGAGACTTGGCAACATTGCTGTTTATTAGGCACAACAACAATGTAATAAGGATATTACCCAATAGTTTTTTCATATAATGATGTATAGAGTTAATATCCGTTTCTACTGATTATGGCATTAGCACTTTGGAGTGCTTCGTTGAAAAACATTGCAATTTGCATGACTCGCATTTTCTGTCCCATGAATGTGTACATGGAAATTTCGGCTGTTTTGCTTTGTTCTACCGTTTCAAGAAACGTCCTGACAAGAGAAGCAGCGTCATTGCAATATGAACGTGCAGCGGAATAATTGCACATATCCATATTGGTTTGTAATCGTCCAAACGTGTACTCCAGACGTTTGAGGGTGTCATTCGCTTTTGAAAGCGACTTATAGGCGTTAAATAATCCCATATAGATACTTTGTCGCTTCTCATCCTCCAATGAAACGGGCTATGTTATTAGACATAAAAAAGGTGTGAGGATTGTATCTTGTTTTATCTCATTATCAGGTCTTGGCGTACCTTAGTAGCAGATAAAACAATAGCCCCACACCGATATTGCTATATAATCTGCCATTTACGGCAGGGTATAAGCAACCAGTGCAGGTGCTATTGCCAATCTTACCCTCGCTACTAATTCAAACCGCCAAGTTCGATAATGGAAGATAAAATTTCAATAACACCTTTTATAAAGTTGTGTTGATTCCGTCTGCCAACTCTATGGCTCGGAAATCAAGTGCAAATCTACAAAAAAAATGTCATTGTTGGGGCTATTGCGTAGAAGATATTTCACGTTTCCTGCTCTACAACATAAAGATTATAGTCTGCCCTCGTCACATTAGAAATAGTAAGTGTATGAGGGCGTTACTATGAGTCGCTATTAGACGCAGTTCCAACGAGCTGTTATAAACGTACTTATATAAAAATTGAGCGCATGGATGTCGATTTGATCCATGCGCTCAATTTATGTCTATCGGTGTAGATTGCTGTCCGGAGCGGGGGTTAGTTCTCGGTGCCGATTTTGTTGAGGTAGTATTCGCGGAGTTTCGGCCATGAGTAGTAGGGTCCGGCGACGGGTTCTATGGGCAGACGGCGTTCGGTCTCGTGGAGCATCACCTTGACGAGCACGTCGTCGGGATTTGTTGAGCCTTTCGGGCGGTAGAACACCATCTGTATGTTGGCGGCCATCGGGACGAGCATATAGTCGTTGATACGGCCTTCGACTTGAGAGAGGTCGTTTATCTCCTGGCCGAAGTCGTCGAGTTCCATCAGTACTGACAGAGGATAGACCATCGTGTCGTGTCCAAACCTGAGGTTGGCGCTTGTGCGGGGTGACACCATGGCCGTGTCTGCGCTCTCGATGAAGTTGCGCAGCAGGAACCGCTGTTCCATAGGCTGTGTGCCTCCGGTCAGGGCGGAGTTGCCGGCATCGACAAACCAGTTGAGATTGCGCTTCATCCATTCGGTATGAAGTTCATCGGGCGAGAACACTTTATCGAGCAACCACGGCTGGTCGGAGTGGCTTTGGGCGTTTCCGAGCACATTGGCCAGATCGGCTGCAAGTGCAGTGACATTGATGCTGTCTTTGGCAAACTGCGGATCGGAAATCAGTTTTGACATGAATTTCCCGCTGGTTTTGTATTTTGCGCGTTCCTCTTTCAGCGCGCCTGATTTGGCTTTTTTCCTCCAGTCGCGGGTGATCGAGTCGTGGTCATGGTTCATGTAGTACATGTCGGCATAGCTCGCGTCGGTGGTTATGAGCAACTGCGGTTCGAGAGCCTGCAGCTCCTTGATCTCGTTGAGCATCGACAGGATGCATCGTATCACAATGGTGGACTTTGCATCGACATGAGTGCCGGGCTGGAATATCTGGGGATAGTTTTCATACATGCGTCTGCCGATGGCCTGATGCTGCCAGGCTCCGATGTCCGATAGTTCACCCAGGCGGTTCTTGCTTTTGTTCTGAATATCCCTGACAGTGTTCAGTATTTCCTGTCCGAAGGGGGTGAGTTTGCCGGCTTTTTCTGCTTTTGAGAGTTCATTGACCGGAGTGGCGTATTGGTTTGGATTTATGAGCCAGCGCGATCCATGTCGGCCGTAGTGCTCGATATGGAATGGCTCATATCCTTCGGGAGCCGGTGTCTGTGCGGGTGGAGCCACGTCCAGATAAGGATAGGCGTAGTAGTGGCTTGCTGTCTGCTGAGGAGTAGGGGAGGCGGATTGTTGTGCAAATGCCGATGCTATCCCCATGGTCAGGATGGCAAGAGCGGATGCTGCTTTTCTGTAGTTCATGTGTTGATTATATCTGTGGTTAATTATTTGCTAAGATACAAATTTACATATAATATCCTTGATTAAAAAATGGAATGGGCATAAAAAAAGCCTCGGTTATTTACCAAGGCTTCTGATGGTGGGCGTTGAGGGATTCGAACCCCCGACCCTCTGCTTGTAAGGCAGATGCTCTGAACCAGCT
>CANOLV010000029.1 GCA_947567425.1 uncultured Porphyromonadaceae bacterium
GGAGAGTAGGTAACCGCCTCTTCAGAGCCGGACGATTCGACAGAGTCGTCCGGCTCTTTTTTTGTATATGCCCCTCAGCTGTGTTGGAGATGAACGCCCAGCCAATTTGCTGAATGCACATCCATTTTTGTGTGGCATTTGCTTCTGATTGTTTCATTGAGTATATTTGCAGGATTAATTGAAATATATGTGTGATATGACTTATAATTGTAGAGTATTGGCGTTGAGTGCCGTATTGCTATGTTCGGTAGGCGTGTTTTCTCAGAGTAATCTTACTTTGAAATATGACCGTCCTGCTGAATATTTTGAGGAAGCGATGGTGATTGGTAACGGCAATCTTGGGGCAGTGCTGTATGGAGGGATGTCTTGTGACAGAATTTCTCTAAATGATATAACTTTGTGGACAGGAGAGCCGGATCTCGGTGCGGATGCGAATGAAGTTGGCAACCATATTCCGTTAATACGCGAGATGCTTGAAAAAGATGACTATAAAGGAGCGGAGAAGACAATGAGACAGGTCCAGGGCCATTATTCGGAGAACTTTCAGCCTCTTGGAAGTCTTTATATTGAATATCCTGACCACGATAAAGCTGATATATTTGACTACAAGCGTGGACTTGACATAGGTAATGCAACGGCTTTTACGGATTATATCGTAAGTGGATCTCAGATGCATTGCGAGTATTTTGCTTCGGCACCCGACTCTTTGATTGTGGTGTCTCTGTCGTCGAATTCTACTGATGGGATTAATGCTAAGCTTAAGTTTGAGTCTTTGTTGCCCCACACGGTCGAGGCCGCCGGCGATATTATGGTGGTAGACGGGTATGCCGCTTATCATTCCTACCCGAACTACTATGACGGACTGCCTGACGATGAGAAGCATCTGTATGACAGTGACCGAGGAATTCATTTCAGAACTATCATAAGGGCTATCGCTAATGAGGGGGAGGTAGCTTCGGCCGCTGACGGAAGTCTGTCGATCTCCGGTGCTACTGATGTGACTTTGCTGATCACCAATGTGACGAGCTTTAATGGTTTTGATCGTAATCCAGCTACAGATGGGCGCGACTATAAGCGCCTTGTGGCTCGGCGTATAAGTAGTGCTTCGAAGAAATCGTTGGGAGAACTTAAGTCTTCACATGTCAATGACTATAGGACGTATTTCGACCGTGTAAGCATCGATTTGGGCCGTACTGAAGATTCAATCAAGTCGAAGCCTACCGATAGACAACTTTATGACTACACTGTTTCTGGAGAAATTAATCCGGAGCTTGAGGCTCTTTACTTCCAATATGGTCGCTATCTTTTGATCTCCAGTTCACGTACCATGGGCGTCCCTGCGAATCTTCAAGGTTTATGGAATGAGAAGCTTCTGCCTCCATGGAGCTGTAACTACACCTCAAACATCAATCTTGAGGAGAACTATTGGGGTGCTGAGACAACAAATCTGAGCGAAATGCACCTGCCTTTGCTGGACTTTATAAGGAATCTTGCGGTTCCTGGTGAGTCCACTGCGCGTAATTATTATGGTGTAGACAAAGGTTGGTGTCTTGGTCATAATACCGATATATGGGCTATGACCTGTCCTGTGGGGCTTAAAGGCGGCGATCCGTCGTGGGCCAACTGGAATATGGGTGGAGCTTGGGTGGCCACGCATATTTGGGAGCATTATTTATTTACCGGCGACAAGGATTTCTTGAGGGGGTATTATCCATGTCTTAAGGGTGCTGCTGATTTTTGCTTGGGATGGCTTGTTGAGCATGACGGTCATCTGCTGACTTCTCCTGGCACTTCGCCGGAGAATAAATTTGTTACTGACGACGGTTATGTGGGTTCGGTGTCGTATGGCAACACTTCCGATCTGGCCATGACGAGGGAGTGTCTGCTTGATGCTGTCATGGCGGCAAAAGTGCTTGGCACTGATTCTGAGTTTGTGGGCGAGGCCGAGCAGGCTCTTAAAAAACTACAACCTTACCGGATAGGCAAGAAAGGTAATTTGCAGGAGTGGTATCACGATTTCGAGGACGAGGATCCTCACCATCGCCATCAGTCGCATCTGTTCGGTCTGTATCCCGGCCATCACCTGAGTGTGGACTCAACGCCTGACGAAGCGAGCGCGGCCGCTGTCACATTAGATATCAAGGGAGACGAGACCACAGGGTGGAGCACCGGTTGGCGTGTGAATCTTTATGCAAGGCTTCGAGATGGCGATAAGGCATATCACATGTATCGCAAACTTCTCAACTATATTTCGCCCGATGGCTACAATGGCGAAGACAAACGCCGGGGTGGCGGCACTTATCCTAATTTGCTTGATGCGCATTCGCCTTTCCAGATTGACGGCAACTTCGGTGGCTCAGCAGGAGTCGCGGAGATGCTTATACAGTCGACCCCTGAGGAGATTCGTCTATTGCCGGCTTTGCCGTCGGGTTGGAGCCACGGCCATGTCAAGGGACTATGCGCCCGTGGCGGGTATGAAGTGGAAATGGAGTGGGACAACGGTACGGTCACGTCTGCGTCGATTTTGTCAAAGAATGGAGGAACGGTGACTGTACATGTCAACGGAGAGGATAAGCACCTGACTTTATCTGCAGGCGAGGTCGTTGTTCTGTAGAGCGGTCAGTTTGCGAATAGAGAATGATTTAAGCCCGATTGTCTGCTTCGAGGAGTGTGACAATCGGGTTAAATTATGTTAGTAAGTGTTTTAAAATAAAAAATAATAGCTAATTTTGCAGTGTAAAAAAGATGTGTAAGGTATAAAAATTGTAAAACGTAAGCTTATTGCTACAATGAATCTTTCAGGTACGATTGACTTTAGGCCGAAGTTGATTTCGGCATTGCGTCATTATTCTATTTCTCGCTTTAAGGATGATCTTATTGCAGGTGTTGTGGTCGGCATAGTTGCTTTGCCTCTCGCAATTGCGTTTGGTATCGCTTCAGGTGTAAGTCCGACTATCGGTTTGATAACGGCTATCATCGGTGGTTTTGTCGTGTCGGCGTGCGGAGGTAATTCTGTCCAGATCGGAGGACCCACCGGCGCTTTTATCGTGATAGTCTACAGTATTATCCAGAACTATGGATTACAGGGACTGGCCATTGCGACGTTGATGGCAGGTTTTATACTCATATTGCTTGGACTTTTCCATCTTGGCACGGTCATAAAGTTTATTCCATATCCTATTGTCGTAGGATTTACGAGCGGTATCGCATTGACTATCTTCTCTACGCAGATCAATGATTTTCTCGGCCTCGGTTTGACCGATGTTCCGAGTGACTTTCTGTCGAAATGGTGGGTGTTTATACAAAATTTTGACCGGATTAATCTTGCTACTCTTGCTGTCGGCGCTTTGTCGTTACTTATCATTATTGTAATGCCTAAGATATCCAAGAAGTTGCCAGGCTCGCTTATCGCGATAGTAATAGTGACTGCAATTGTGTATTTTATGAAAAGCTTATGGCCGGAATTTGAGGCAGAGACTATCGGTGACCGATTCGGGGCATTGTCTACGGATATTCCGCAGCCTCAGGGGTTCGAACTGTCAATGGCCACGATCAATCAGCTTATGCCGTCGGCTTTCACCATCGCCATATTGTGTGCCATTGAGTCGCTGCTTTCGGCCACTGTGGCTGACGGTGTTACGGGTTCGCATACTAATTCAAATACCGAACTTATCGGTCAAGGTCTGGCCAATGTAGTGGTGCCGTTCTTCGGCGGAATTCCTGTGACAGGTGCTATTGCCCGAACTATGACCAATATCACCAACGGTGGACGAACCCCGGTGGCAGGTATCATTCATACTGTAGTGTTGCTTCTCATATTCCTTTTCCTCATGCCGTTGATTAATTTGGTCCCGATGTCCTGTCTGGCGGCGGTACTGATAGTCGTGGCATACAACATGAGCGGTTGGCGCACGGTCGTTGGAATCTTCAAGTCGCCCAAAAGCGACATATCTGTTTTGATAGTGACATTCCTGCTCACCGTGATATTCGACTTGACCATAGCCATAGAAATAGGTCTGATGCTTGCCATCATACTGTTCCTTCGCCGTGTGATGGAAAATACGCAGATTAAAGTATATTCCGAACAGCTTGATGTGGCTGACGGTACGGATTCGACTACCCATGAAGTGCTCGACGTGGCTCCCGGTGTGTCGGTGTATGAGATTGACGGTCCATTCTTCTTCGGTGTGGCTACTAAATTTGACGAGCTGATGCGTTCAACTGTCGGAAACGTCAAGCCGTTGGTCCGAATCATACGTATGCGTAGAGTTCCGTTCATAGACGCCACCGGAGTCCACAATCTGGAGTTGCTCGTGGAGGCCTCGCATAAGGAGGGTATCGATGTAGTGCTTTCCGGGGTGAACGAGCATGTGCGTGAAGTGCTTGAAAAGTCGAAAATCGACGAGATGGTCGGCCGCGACCATATCTGCGACCATATAGCGCGAGCTGTAACGATGGCCAACAAGATTGCTTCGGCGCGTCGTTCCCAGCTTAATCGTCAGCACGAAAATGCGTAATCATTAACCGCCCTGTGCGGATAATTCACCACAGAGGGCACCTGATGCAAAATCGGGTGCCCTCAATGCATTTATGGGGTAGCATGATTTAGGATATGGGTGGATATAACGACTGCATTGACTTTGATTATGAGCGCATTAAATGTCGGATATGCTGTGTTGGGTAGCATTGCCGGTAAGGGATCTCGGCCTTAGAAAAGTGTTAAAATTAACTCTTTTAATTTAATTAAATTTATGTCTTTTTTGAAAAAATCACCTTTGGGAGAAAATATTTCCCCAAAAATGCTTGCGGTTCACAAATTTGTATTAACTTTGCATCGTTTTTGAAGCTAAAAAATTGTTTTATTATTAATCACAAAGAAAATGAAAAAGTTAGTTTTATTACTTGCTGTAGTTTTCAGCGCATCACTTTTCTCTTGCGGTAACAAGGAAAACGCCGCTGCTGAAGCAGTTGAACCCGTAGAAGAAGTAGCAGTTGAAGCAGTTGAGGTTGTTGATAGCGTAGCTCCCGACAGCGTAGCAACTGACACTGTAGTAGCTGTTGAAGCAGTTGCTGAGTAATCCAATTCTACGATTACAGCATGAAATAAGCTGACCACTGGAGTGATCAGCTTTTTTTGTGCGCTGATTAGAAGCAATCTTATGGACTTGCAGGTATGTAAGTTCGTGAGAATTGCTTATTTTTGTATCGGAATAAAAGAAAGTTCGTATTATGGCAACAGACGAGTCTTTAAGTCTATCTTTACAGCAGAAGCTCCGGCAGCGTTTGTCGCCCGTCCAGGTGCGGTTCGGGCAGATGCTTGAGATGAGCGGACCGGAGGTCGAGGACGAGGTGCGTCGGGCGCTCGACGATAATCCTGCGCTTGAAGTGGCCGAAAGTCAGGACGATTCTTTGTCCGGCGACTTTAAGGAGAGTCCGGAGGAGATGCAGATGGCCGACTACAAGTCGGACGAAGATGTTCCGTATTATCGGACCCATATTAAGAATCGGAGCGACTCTGAACCATACTATGAGCCTTTGGCCGCCGACACATCATCGACTGCCATGGATGCGCTGTCGGTACAGCTGTCGGAACACGCGCTGACCGAACGCCAGCTCATGCTGGCCATGTATATAATCGGAAATCTGGATGACAACGGTTATCTGACCCGCGATGTCAATTCGATGGCTTATGACATTGAGAGCCATACAGGAGTGCGCGTTCTTCCGGGCGAGATTAAAGATGTGCTTGAGACGGTCCGGAGTCTTGACCCTCCAGGAATCGGGGCGGTGGATCTTCGGGAGTGTCTGTTACTTCAGTTGAAACGCATGCCTAAAAGCGATGATGTCAATCTTGCCGTGGAGATATTGACCCATTATTTTGACCTGTTCGCATTGAAGCACTATGAAAGGATCGTTTCGTCATTGGGCATAACCGACAAGCGGCTCCGGGATGCGGTCAACCTGATACGGACGCTCAATCCGAAGCCTGCAAGCGTATTCGGAGTAGATCCGGCCGATGATAAAAGACAGCATATAGTCCCTGACTTTTATGTGGAGACTGACGGCGAGAATCTTACGCTCTCACTGCTCAACACCATCCCTGAACTGCAGATCGAGGAGACTTTCAGACTGACGGACGACGATGAGCGCGGCATGACGCCCGATAGTGAAGCCTCGCTATTCGTAAAGCAGAAGCGGGGCGAGGCCGAAGAGCTGATCCAAGTGCTCAAGATGCGGCAGACTACTCTGTTCAGGACTATGAGTGCTATTTTGCGTCTGCAGAGAGATTTTTTCATCAACGGTGATGACGAGTCGCTGATTCATCCGATGATACTTAAGGATGTGGCCGCGATCACCCATGACGATCTTTCAGTAATATCAAGAGCTACTTCAGGTAAGTATGTAGCCACCCAGGGTGGAGTGTTTCCGTTGAAGATGTTTTTCAGGGAGCATCCTAAGGATGAGTCCGACATCCCGGCCAGGGATGCCATGGCCGTTATCAGGGAGCTTGTCGATGCTGAAGATAAAAGCCGTCCGCTAAGCGATGAAGCTATAATGGCTTCACTTTCCGAGCGAGGTTTTCCGATAGCGCGGCGCACTGTGGCCAAGTATCGGGAAAGGCTCGGCATCCCTGTGGCGAGATTGCGCCGGGAGATCTAAACATAAGGAAAATGTGGGCGTTTAATATATAAAAATTGATTTATGAATAGAATAGCGCATCTTTTCTCCTGGATTCTGAGTCCGATATTAATGCCTACGTATGCAATGGGTCTGTGCATGTGGATCACGGCGTTGAGTATTTTGCCGTTATCGCTCCGATGGACTGTCGTCGGCACAGTGTTTTTGCTGACATGCATAGTTCCGGCATTGGCCATATTGCTCATGTACTGGATGGGCATCATTTCAGCTCCCGGACTAAATAACAGAGGTGAAAGATATATCCCTTACGCAGTCACCATGCTCTGCTACCTTGGAGCTGCCTTCTATATGTATCGTATCCATGCGCCTATGTGGATGATGATGTTTATGGTCGGCGGTGCCGGTGCGGCAATGCTGTCGTGTGTGGTCAATATATGGTGGAAGATAAGCGCCCATGCCGCGGCTATGGGCGGACTGCTCGCGCTCGTGTTCCGAATAGCTTCCGACGGTGTGTATGTGCACCCTGTGTTGCCCTGGATTTTGGGTGGAACAGTTCTGTGCGGCATACTCTGCACGTCAAGGCTGTTGCTCGGTTGCCATACTTTCTGGCAGGTAGCGGCCGGTACGGCAAACGGATTTCTATGGGTCTACCTTCTGACGATGATTAATTAGAAACTAAATAAAAAACCAAAACTCACATTATGAATCCCATTGTAAGTATTATCATGGGCAGCACATCCGATCTGCCTATTATGGAAAAAGCCGCAAAGTTGCTTGACGATTTTCAGATTCCGTTTGAGATGAACGCGCTTTCCGCACACCGCACTCCGGCGCAGGTCGAGGAGTTTGCGTCGAAGGCATCAGAGCGTGGAATAAAGGTGATCATCGCTGCCGCCGGTATGGCCGCTGCTCTGCCGGGGGTTATCGCCGCGAGCACTACATTGCCTGTCATCGGAGTGCCTGTGGCATCTTCGCTTGACGGTATTGACGCATTGCTGTCTATCGTACAGATGCCGCCTGCCATTCCTGTGGCCACGGTGGGAATCAATGGTTCATATAATGCCGCCATCCTTGCCGTTGAGATGCTTGCACTCGGCGATGAACGTATCGCATCTGAGCTAAAGGCGTTCAAGGGCGCATTGGCCGATAAGATAGTCAAGGCCAATGCCGACCTGGCCAAAGTCACATATAAGTTCAAGACTAATTAATGTTGGCCCCTTATGGGTGTGTTTGACTATAAACGCCGCTATTCCACCGAAGTGAAGATAGGCGGTGTGGCTATCGGGGCAGACAATCCGATAGCGCTGCAGTCGATGACCAATACTTCGACTATGGATACCGAGGGTTCGGTGGCCCAGTGTCTAAGAATTGCCGAGGCCGGAGCATCGATAGTCCGGCTTACGGCGCAGGGTATACGCGAGGCTGAGAATATCGGCCGTATACGCGGGGAACTACGTAGGCGCGGAGTGGAAGTACCCCTGGTGGCTGACATCCACTTCAATCCGAAGGCGGCATTTGCGGCCGCGGAGGTGACTGACAAAGTACGTATTAATCCGGGCAATTTCGTCGATCCCGGACGCACATTCCGCAAATTGAGCTATACCGACGAGGAGTACCAGGCTGAGATTGAGCGTGTCGAACAGGCTTTCGCTCCATTTATCGCAGTGTGTAAGGCACATGGAACCGCCATACGCATAGGAGTCAACCATGGGTCGTTAAGCGACAGGATAATGAGCCGCTACGGCGATACTCCGGCTGGTATGGTCGAGAGCGCAATGGAGTTCCTGAGAGTGGCCGTTAAGCACGACTTCGCGGATGTGGTCATCTCTATCAAAGCCAGCAATGTAGTGGTGATGGTGGAGACTGTCAGGCGTCTGGTCGTAGCCATGGATGCCGAAGGAATGCACTTCCCGCTGCATTTGGGAGTGACCGAGGCAGGCGACGGCGAGGATGGTCGTATAAAAAGCGCCGTGGGCATAGGAACTCTTCTTGCCGAGGGTATAGGCGACACGATAAGAGTGTCGCTCAGCGAGGCCCCGGAGAATGAGCTGCCTGTAGCCGCGGAGCTTGTCGGATATATCGCCCGACGTTCGGAAGCGGCACCTGTAGGCGGTGAATATGCTCCGGACTATGATCCGGTGTCTCCCGACAGGCGTGAATCATTCGAGATAGGCGGCATAGGAGCGGGACGTCCGACGGCTGTGGTCAATCCGCTTGAGTTGGTGATAACCGATTATCTGCAGGCCGACGCCGATGCGGATGTCATGCTTGAATTGGATAAAGTGAGAAATAATCCCGGAAAGATTGTCGTGGTCGAAAGCCATGGACTTAATGCCTCGGGAGCGATTCAGGCATTTGTCCATGCCATGAGCCGTGAGGGGCTCAGGAACCCGGTAGTTCCGAGAATCGACTATGGAGATACCGCCATGGAATCTGTGCTTGTCAGAGCCTCTGTCGATTTCGGTACGATGCTTATGAACGGCATGCGCGATGCTGTCTGGATAGAGTCCGATGTCATGTCGGATCAGGAGCTTTACGATTTGTCGCTCGGCATATTGCAGGCGGCGCGGTTGCGTTTCAGTAAGACTGAGTATATCGCCTGTCCCGGATGCGGACGTACACTTTTTGACCTGCAGGCCACGTTGAAGTCGGTCAAGGAGGCCACAGGGCATCTGAAAGGCCTGAAAATAGGGGTGATGGGCTGTATCGTCAATGGCCCGGGCGAGATGGCCGATGCCGACTATGGATATGTAGGAGCGGCCGCCGGCAATGTCAGCCTTTATAAAGGCAAGGAGTGCGTGAAAAAGAATATACCGCAGTCTGATGCCATACCTATGCTCATCGGTTTGATCAAGGAGCATGGTGATTGGGTAGACCCGTAGGAGCCACGGCCGAATTTCCACTTAAGATATATGATTTAGGCCGCGGCTGCTGATCAAGAAAGCAAGCCGCGGCCTTTTTATCGTGCCGTATTGAACGGATTAGAATTTCAGATTAAATCCGGCCATAAATGTCGTGCCCGGCATCGGGAAGCCGTAGTTGATCTGATATTTTGCGTCGGTGATGTTGTCTACTTTCGCCATCAACGTCACAGGTATAAATCCGCGAATGTCCAGATCGTATGATGCACGCAGATTCAGAAGCGAGTAGCTCTCTTCGGTCTGTTCGGTCTGCAATGCCCAGATGCTGAGCGATTCAAGTGTGAACGACCATTTGCCGGGATGATATGTAAGCTCGCCGAACAGTTTGTTTTTCGGTGCTGCTATCAGACGGGTGTCGGTATGCAGATATGCGTAATTGGCAGTCGCCGACCACTCGCTGTTGATATTGAATGTGGCGTCGACCTCAAAACCCTTGTTTATGAACTTTCCGGTGTTGACATTAAGAGGACGGCCATCGGTACGCACGGTCTGAATAAGGTTCTCACCGTTGATATAGTACAATGAAAGTCCGATGTTCAGACGCGATTCGAGTAGATATTGGCGCAGTTCGACTTCGAAATTGTTCATGCGTTCCGGTTTGAGGTCCGGATTGTGAGGGGGATACATATACAATTCCCGGATGTTGGGGCTGCGGAATCCCTTTCCGTAAGAGAATTTGATCTTAGAGTCGGCAAGCGGCCTAAATATGAAGCCGGCCTGAGGAACCCATTCGTTGCCGAATTGCGATGAGTGTTCGAGACGGACTCCGGCATTGACCGACAGCATATCGTCGAACAAGGCCTGCTGGGTCATTACGTAAGCTCCGATCTCGTCTACGTGCTTGTCGGGAGTCCATGTGTTGGGGCTTCCGTCTTTCATCTCGTTCCAGGTCTTTCCACCCCATTGTTTATAGTCTATTCCGAGCGATAGGTCGTTGTCTGTCCAAGGCTTAACGGTCTGATAGGCGGTTATGCCGGCGTTATAGTCCTTGGAGTTGAACAGATATGCGGTGGCCGGTTCGTCGGCGGTATGTCCGTCGTCGAGGTGATGGCGTCCATAATTATAGTAGGCCTGGATACCTCCGGTGCTTTTTTCGTAATGATTCTTTACATATATGGATGCCGTGGAGCGGAACACCTTGGTCCACATGTCAAACAGCGGCTCATATACGGAGCCGGGATTGTGGGGCTTGGTTTCTGTGAGCGAGGCGTTGGCTCCCACCTGCCAGTTTCGGTTTATGTCGTAGCTGATTGATGCAAATTGGTTGGCAAGCCAGTAGCTCATGCGTGAGCGGTGTCCGTCGGAGCGTTCGTAATTGGCCGCTACGAAAGCGTTCAGACCTCTATTTTTATATCCGAGTTTCACGGCGTATTTTTGCGTTCCGTATGATCCCCACATAAGATTGGCGGCTCCGCTGATGCCCTCGCGTGTGGCTCGTTTGGTGATGATGTTCACTGAGCCTCCCATCGCGCCCGAACCATATAGGAGCGACGACGGGCCGCTTACCACCTCCACGCGTTCTACATCGTTGGTGACGTATGTGTCAGGAAGCGAATGCCCGAACACTCCGGCCCATTGCGGCTGACCGTCGATGAGAAACAATACTTTGTTGCCTTGTCCTACGCCGCGGATATTGACAGAGCCGGCCGCTCCTCCCGATACGCCGTATCCGCTCATGCCTCGTTCGGTCACAAACATGCCCGGTACATGATTTTGCAGCACGGGAAGCAGATTGGACTGTGCTGACTTTTGGATTGTCTGTTCGTTGACTACTGTCACGTCGAGCGGCAACAGGGCTACTGGTGCTTTGGCAGTCTCGATAACCTGCACCTCTTTTAATCCGACTGTATCGGCCGCATATTGTATCTCTGTCTCGGAAGCATTTGCCGATACGGCTGTAAGCACTGTCAGTAAAGTGATGAATTTTGGCGATGTCATTTCTTTGATTTCGATAGATTTGAATGTAAAGTTAATATTTGCTGAAATTTAAACAATAGTCTTAATGGAAATGTTTTTGCGATATAAAAATCGATGTTTATGAATAATGTGGAATATTTCAATACGGTGGCTCCAACTTGGGATAAGACCAACAAAATAAATGGGAACCGTATATATCATATACTTGACGTGGCCGAAGTGCAAGCAGGTGATTCCGTGCTTGATGTCGGAACCGGAACCGGGGTTCTGATTCCTTTTCTTGAGAATAGAGTGGGAAAGTCAGGACATATCGAGGCTGTCGACCTGTCGGACGGCATGCTGAATGTGGCCCGTGGAAAATATTCGGATTACAGTAATCTGGATTTTCGGCTTCTTGATGTGGAGAGCGACACGATATACAGCCAGTTCGACCACATAATGATGTATTGTATGTTTCCGCATCTGCAGAATCCGATGGAGACCCTGTGTTGGCTTGTGAACGTAAATCTGAGACCGGGAGGAACTCTTGTGATCGCCCATGCCGAGAGCCGTCATGCCATAAATCATATCCACGACAGGCATTCACCTGATGGAACTGATGATTTGGTCGAGATTGAGTATTTCGTTTCATTGATTCGTGAGCATGGGATGACTGTAGATTATTACGAGGACAGCGACAAATACTATATTGTAAGGATTCGTGCTTAACGGGAAGCGGAAATTATAGATATCTCCCCGTAGATAAACTAATATGTGTTTATCCAAGGGGAGATGCCGTATTTTAATCAGGGTTATTTCTTGAACAGCAGCGGAGCCATTTCTTTAAGGCTGCGTCGCCAGGTAAGAAATTCGTGGGCTGTTCCCGGCGATACGTATGATGTGGCATCATATCCGGCTTCTTTAAGTGCTTTGACGGAAGCATTGACACCGTCGGGATTCTCCTTTGCCCCGCAGCTTACGAACACTTTCTTCACGCCGCTGCCTTTCAGGTCGTCGGGGCTGTATGTGCCACCGCTCATAAGTCCGTAATATCCGAACACTTCCGGACGGCGCATGGTGATGAGTTTTGTCTCCATGCCACCCATCGACAGGCCGGCCATGGCGCGGTGGTCGCGGTCGGCTATGGTGTTGAAGTTGGCGTCTATGAACGGCACAAGTTCGTCGACAAGAACAGTCTCAAAGTCTTTTGCGTCAAATCTTCTTGCGCCTCCCATTCTTACGTCGTTAGTCATACCGTAAGTCATAACTATGATGAAAGGATCTATTTTGCCTTCGGCGATCAGATTGTCCATTATCAGATTGGCGTGTCCTTGGTTTGACCAGGCTGTCTCGTCCTCGCCCCAGCCGTGCTGCAGGTAAAGTACGGGGTAGCGTTTGTCGGTTTTGCCGTAGCCTGCGGGTGTATATACGAACGCACGTCTTTCAGTCCCGGTGCTCGGCGAATGGAACAGCACTTGCTGGACGTTGCCGTGAGGAACATTCTTAAGGGCATAGAAGTCTTGGTCGGTCGCAGGAATCTCAATTCCGCTCTCCCAACGGCGTGATCCGTAGTAATTGATTGTTCCCGGATCGTTGAAAGTGGCGCCGTCGACAATCAGATGGTAATAATGGAATCCTTCGTCCATTGGTCCGCTCGTTGTCCCGATCCAGCTGCCGTCAGGCTGTTTTTCGAGTCTTGTACCTCCTTGACCTCCAAGGCCTAATGTCACTTTTACTGAATCGGCTTCCGGTGCAATTACGCGGAATCGGGCATAGCCTTGAGAGTTGACCATCGGATATTCCTGTCCGGGCTGGTTCTTGCTTGAGGGTACAAAGTCTTCTTTGACTTGAGTTTGTGCCACTAATGCGGTGCTTATCAACATAGCGGCCGCGCAGGTAGTTAATTTTGATAGATACATAAGTTTGATAAGTAATTGGTTAATAGGTGATATTTGACAAATATACCTTGGAGGTATATTGTCATCATTTAGATTAGGTTTTATGAAAACAAATTTAAGTAAAAAATCTGTTTATTAGTTTTTCAAGGCGTTAAATTTAGGATATTTAACATAATTGGATGCTGGGAATGGATGTGTTGTGATGTTTATGGTGGAGAGTGTGTTGTTTGCCAGCCTATTGTGTCGGAGGCAATTGGCTTTATTAAGATTTTGTTGGTATGTTATTTTTAATTAAATTATTAGAGTACATTCGGGATAAAGCTAAATAAGATGTAAATTTGTATTGACTTTTTAACCAAAAATTACATTATCAATGGAAACAGCACTTTTCTGGGTAGTGCCTGTGGCGTCAATAATAGCATTGGTGCTCGCAGGATATTTCTACCGCCAGATGATGCGGGAGAGTGAAGGTACCCCGCTCATGGAAAAAATAGCTTCCCATGTCAGAAAGGGAGCTATGTCGTACCTCAAACAGCAATATAAGATTGTCGGGATTGTGTTCCTCGGATTGGTCGTATTGTTCTCAATCATGGCCTACGGCTTTCAACTTCAGAATTCTTGGGTTCCGGTGGCATTCCTTACCGGTGGTTTCTTCTCCGGACTGTCGGGATATCTGGGAATGAAGACGGCCACCAATGCATCAGCTCGTACTGCCAATGCCGCCCGTACTTCATTGAACGGCGGACTGCGTGTGGCTTTCCGTTCCGGAGCCGTTATGGGTCTAGTGGTAGTCGGACTGGGTCTGCTCGATATATCGTTCTGGTATCTGATTCTGGACTGGTGCGTTCCGGTGGATTATGCCACTCCTACCGCTAAACTGTGCATGATCACGACCACGATGCTTACCTTCGGTATGGGTGCCAGTACCCAGGCGCTCTTCGCGAGAGTCGGAGGTGGTATATACACCAAGGCGGCTGACGTAGGTGCCGACCTGGTGGGTAAGGTTGAGGCCGGAATTCCGGAGGACGACCCCCGCAATCCGGCTACTATAGCTGATAATGTCGGCGATAATGTCGGCGACGTGGCCGGCATGGGCGCCGACCTTTATGAGTCGTACTGCGGTTCGATTCTTGCGACCGCAGCTCTTGGCGCGGCGGCGTTCATGTCTACCGGCGACGTGGATATGCAGTTTAAGGCCGTATTGGCTCCTATGCTTATCGCCGCCGTAGGTATCATTCTGTCTATTGTGGGTATATTCTCGGTAAGGACCAAGGAGAATGCTTCAATGAAGGATCTGCTCAACGCACTTTCTGTCGGCACTAATCTCAGCTCGATACTGATAGTAGGCGCTACATTCTTGATCCTTTGGATTCTGAAACTTGACAACTGGTTTAACATATCGCTGGCCGTTGTGATCGGTCTGCTCGTCGGAATAGTCATCGGCCGTTCTACCGAATACTATACCTCGCAGTCATATAAGCCTACCCGCAAGCTTGCCGAAAGCGGTCAGACGGGTCCCGCCACAGTGATTATTTCCGGTATAGGACTCGGTATGGTGTCCACAGCCGTGCCGGTGCTTGCCGTAGTGGTAGGAATCATCCTTTCTTACTGGCTTGCTTCGGGCTTTGACTTTGCCAATGTCAGCATGGGTCTATATGGTATAGGCATCGCCGCTGTGGGTATGCTTTCCACTCTGGGCATCACTTTGGCCACCGATGCATACGGCCCCATCGCCGACAATGCCGGCGGTAATGCTGAAATGAGCGGTCTCGGCGAGCAGGTGCGCCGCCGTACTGACGCGCTTGATTCGCTCGGCAACACAACTGCCGCTACAGGCAAGGGATTTGCCATCGGTTCGGCCGCTTTGACCGGTCTTGCCCTTCTCGCTTCCTATATAGAGGAGATCCGTATCGGAATGTCGCGCCTTGGACGCACGGCTATCGATCTTGGAAACAATATTCAGATTCCTATCCATGAAGCGTCGTTCACCGACTTTATGACATATTATGATGTGAACCTGATGAATCCTAAAGTGCTTTCCGGTATGTTCATCGGAAGTATGATGGCGTTCCTGTTCTGCGGACTGACCATGAATGCCGTTGGCCGTGCCGCCGGACACATGGTAGAGGAGGTACGTCGCCAGTTCCGTGAGATCAAGGGTATCCTTACCGGAAATGCCGAGCCTGACTATGCCCGTTGCGTGCAGATTTCCACCAAGGGTGCACAGCGCGAGATGGTATTCCCCTCGCTTCTCGCCATCATAGCGCCGATACTTGTCGGACTTATTTTCGGCGTTCCCGGAGTCATCGGACTGCTCGTCGGAGGACTGTCGGCCGGATTCGTACTTGCCATATTCATGGCTAATTCAGGAGGCGCATGGGACAATGCCAAGAAGTATGTCGAGGAAGGTAATTTCGGCGGTAAGGGAAGTGAAGTGCATAAGGCTACGGTGACGGGTGACACTGTCGGCGACCCGTTCAAGGACACTTCCGGTCCGAGCTTGAACATTCTCATCAAGTTGATGTCGATGGTGGCCATCGTCATGGCCGGTCTGACTGTGACCTGGAGCTTATTCTGATAGCTTGAATACTACAGTATATTATTGGGGGCGGATCCGTATCGGGGTCCGCCTTCATCGTTTTATCTGATGACGGGGGCTAAAATTATGCCATGTATGTGTACATAACCGGTGATATTTAGTACCTTTGTGGAAAAGAACCACACATATATCTTGACGATGAATGAGGAAAGTGTAAGCCAACTGTATCTAAAGGACACCGCTTTTCAGAATCTGATGCAGAAGCGGGTGTTCAATGTGTTGCTTGTGGCATCGCCCTACGATGCATTTATGATGGAGGAGGACGGGCGAGTGGAGGAACAGCTATATTTCGAGTACGTGGCACTGAATCTGAGTTCGCCTCCGCGTGTGATCCGTGTGTCCAATCCGTCGGAGGCTCTTGATCTGCTTGACTCTAAGCGTTTCGACATCATCATAATGATGCCGGGTGTGGATCTGAGCGAGACATTTGAAGGCGCAAAATTGATAAAGGAGAAGACTCCCGACATCCCTATCGTGGTTCTGACACCGTTTTCCAAGGAGGTTTCGAGGCGTATAGCCAATGAGGATCTGACGGCGGTGGACTACGTGTTCAGCTGGCTCGGCAATGTCGATCTGCTTCTTGCCATCATAAAGCTGATAGAGGATAAGATGAATGCCGACAACGACATCAATGAGGTCGGCGTGCAGATGATTCTTCTGGTCGAGGATTCGGTAAGATTCTATTCGTCGGTGCTGCCGACTTTGTATAAGTTCCTGCTGAAGCAGTCGATGATATTCTCCACCGAAGCCCTCAACGAGCATGAGAAGATGCTCAGAATGCGAGGCCGTCCGAAGGTGATGCTGGCCCGCGACTATGAGGAAGCGGTGGAACTCTATGAACGCTACGGCAAAAATATGCTCGGAGTCATATCCGACGTGTCGTTCATGCATGAAGGGCGCAAGGATCAGCATGCGGGTCTGGAGCTGGCGAAGTATCTTCGTGGGCGTGACCCGTATCTGCCTATTATCATAGAGTCGTCGGAGATTGAGAATGCGTCGAGGGTGGCTGAATTCAACGGGCAGTTTCTGGACAAGAATTCTAAAAAGTTTCCGGTCGATCTCGGTTCTGCCATTATGCGCGACTTCGGATTCGGCGATTTCATAGTCCGCAATCCTAAGACCGGCGAGGAGATTCTGCGCATACATGACCTGAAGGGGCTTCAGAAGAACATCTTCGACATTCCTGCCGACTCGTTGCTATATCATGCATCATACAACGATATATCGCGTTGGCTATATTCACGTGCCTTGTTCCCGATAGCCGAGGTGGTTAAGAATCACCGCTTCAGGCATATTGAGGAGGCTGACTCGGTGCGTCAGCTTTTCTTCGATCTGATCGTGAAGTACCGAAAGATGAAGAACAGGGGTGTGGTGGCCATATTCCGAAAGGACAGGTTTGACTATTATTCCAACTTCGCTCGTATCGGACAGGGTTCGCTCGGAGGAAAGGGCCGCGGTCTGGCTTTCATAGACTCTATAATAAAGAAGAATCCTATATGCGACAATTTTGACGGAGTGACAGTGACTATTCCGCGCACGGTGGTGATATGCACCGACATTTTCGACGAGTTCATGGAGACGAACAATCTGTATCCGCTCGCTTTGTCGGATCAGTCCGACGATGTGATTCTGAAGTCGTTTCTTCGGGGACGGTTGCCGGAACGTCTGATCGAGGATCTGTTCGCTCTTTTTGAGGTGGTCGACCGGCCGCTTGCGGTGAGAAGTTCAAGTCTGTTGGAGGATTCCCACTATCAGCCGTTTGCAGGAATATACTCGACTTATATGATACCGCATGTCGATGATAAGTATGACATGCTCAAGATGCTTGGCGATGCCATAAAGGGTGTGTATGCTTCGGTGTTCTATGCCGACAGCAAGGCTTATATGACGGCTACAAGCAATGTCATCGACCAGGAGAAGATGGCTGTCATCATCCAGGAAGTGGTAGGACGCGATGTTGAGGGGAAATATTTCCCGTCGTTTGCCGGCGTGGGTCGTTCGTTGAATTACTATCCTATCAATGATGAGGTGCCGGAGGACGGTGTGGCCGAGGTGGCTGTAGGTCTTGGCAAATACATCGTCGACGGAGGTTTGAGTCTGCGCTTTTCGCCGAAGCATCCCGACCATGTCCTGCAGACATCTACGCTCGACCTTGCCCTGAGGGACACCCAGACCAAATTCTATGCCCTCGACACTGCCAAGATGCTTGAAGGCGATTTTAAGGTCGACGACGGATTCAACATCTCGAAGCTCAGGATTCAGGACATGGCTTCGACCGGGGCTTTGCGGTATATGGTGTCGACATACGATTTCCGCGACCAGATGCTGCGCGATTGCGACGAAGGGAGTGGCAGGCGTGTGGTGACTTTTGCCAATATACTACAGCATAAAGTGTTTCCGCTGGCTGAAATAGCCGACTTTATGCTGTCAAACGGGCAGAAGGAGATGGGGCGTCCGGTCGAGATAGAGTTTGCCGGAGTCCTGGATTTTACCGACAAAGGCAAGGGCACATTGTACTGGCTTCAGATCAGGCCGATAGTGGAGCGTAAGGATCTTGTCGACGAGTCGATAATGTCGCTTCCCGACGAAAAGTTGCTTCTGCGCAGCAACACCGCTCTCGGCCACGGCAATATCGACAGTGTGAACACGGTGGTGTATGTCCGTCCGAATAACTTCTCGTCGTCAAATAATTCATTGATAGCACGTGAAATTGAAAAAATAAATCGTAACTTTACAGAGCGTAATGAAGGTTACATATTGGTAGGTCCCGGCAGGTGGGGGTCGAGCGATACGGCATTAGGAATTCCGGTAAAGTGGCCGCATATATCTTCGGCTCGGTTGATCGTAGAGTCGTCGCTGTCCAATTACCGCATTGAGCCGAGCCAGGGCACTCACTTTTTCCAGAATCTCACCTCTTTCGGAGTGGGATATTTCACTATAAACCCCGGAATGCACGGTGGCATTTATGATGTGGACTATCTGGATTCTGTGCCTGCCGAATATGAGAGCGACTTTGTACGTGTGGTAAGGTTTGCATCTCCCCTTTCCATCGGCATAAACGGCCGTAAGGGGGTCGGGGTGGTGGTCAAACCCGATTGAACATGTTATTAACTTTTGAAAGTGTGAATTTTGCGCTATGGCATTCAATAAATTAATGCGTGCACTTGGATTCGGCGGAGAGGAAGAGTACGACGATACGGTCGACTATCCTTCGGCATTGCCGGTGCAGCAGTCGGTGGCCGCCCATCAGACGGCGGACAGCGAACCTCAGGAGATCAACGAATCCGGGCATGATGATGCGGAAGCATCTGCGGGAACGCAGGAGCCGGAACAAGCCGGCGAACCGGACTTCCCGTTGACTATTTTCGACAGCCTGCTTCAGGTGTTCAACGATGCCCAGCCTGACTTCATCCGTAAATGTCTTGACGTGGATGCCCAGCGGCGGTATCTTTACGACAGTATAGATTCATCTTTCAAGGAATATATAGCCCGCTATCAGGCCACTGTGCGCGAACAGGCGCGCTCCGAGGCGGAATCGGCGTCAGGCCGGTTGCGCGAAGAGTTGGAGCAGCTGCGTGAACGGTGCCGCAATGCCGACAGTCTGGAGGAGGACCTCAAGCATCAGCGCATCAGTGCCGACCGCCAGAAGCGCACGTTCAGTGAACGCATACGCGATCTTGAAGGAAAGATAGGCACTGCCGAGGCCGAGAAAGAACAGCTTCAGCTCGAGATAAAGAGTCTGCTTAATAAAGTCAAGGTGGCGGCCGTGCACGAAAAAGATGCTAAGGCATATAAGGAAGACCTCGACAATCTGAGACGCCAGATGAGAGACGGTAATCAGGCTGAGATATCGCAGATGCGTGAGAGTATGGAGAATGCTAATCAGCGTGTGTCTGCCATGAACGCGCAGAACATGGCTCTTGAAGCGGAGGCTGATAAGCTTCGCCGTGAGATAGATTCGCTCGGCAAAGTAATCGAAGGGCAGAAACTCACGATAAGCGAATCTGAGGCTGTGATCGACAAGCTCAGGGCTGACGCCGATGCGCGTGCGGCAGAGACAGAGGCACTGCTTGCGGAGACCCGCGGGCGTCTTGCCGAAGCTGAAGCACGACTGGCGGAAATGGCTTCTGCTCCTGCCGTTGTCGGACCTGCCGTGGAGCCTCAAGAACCTGTCGCCGAACAGCCTGCCGTCAGTGAAGAGCAGAAACCCAAGCGAAAGAAGAGAAAACCGCGGTTGTCCAAGACCAAGATCTCTGCCATTGACGAAAGTCTTGACGAGACGGAGTGGCTTGTGGCAACGCCGCCGGAAGGAGTGGTCAGCAAGGCTGTCTCCGTAGCATCTGATTCCGACTTCGGCTATCAGGAGCCTCCCCGCAAACAACCTCCGGTCAACGATGCTCAAATGTCGCTGTTTTGATACTCTCCCTCTTAATGTCCAAAAGCTTGAAATAATAAATCAAAATTCAACCATACCGATAAAATGAATACGATAAAGTCGATATTGTTATCTACCACTCTTGTTTCGGCGGCTATGGGCCTTTCGGCCATGCCGTCAGGAGATATTGCCGATTATGTATATCCTGCCAATGCGGTGAAGTCGCCGACGGGCATGACCTATATGGCCGATGGCAAGAGCTATGTGGCTCTGAACGACGATAATACCAGGATTATCAGATATGATATAAAGACCGGCAAGGAGATTGGTACAGTACTTGATGTCACAAAGTCGCGCGATTATCAGCTTGATAAGATTGGCGGATTCCAGTTCAGCCCCGATGAATCGCATATACTCGTCTATCCGGAGGCTGAATATATATACCGCCGTTCGTTCAAAGCTGAATACTACGTCTATGAAGTGCGCCACAATGTGCTGAAGCCTTTGAGCTTTGAATTCAAGAAGCAGCAGTCGCCGATATGGTCGCCCGACGGGCGTATGGTGGCTTTTGTGGCCGATAACAATATCCACATCCGCAAGCTCGACTATAATACTGAGGTGGCCGTGACCACTGACGGAGAGTTCAACAAGGTCATAAACGGAGTCCCTGACTGGGCTTATGAAGAAGAGTTTACCACTTCATGCTCTATGTCGTGGGCACCCGACAATCAGACATTGTGCTATTTGAAGTACAATGAGTCCGACGTGCCGCTGTATTCGTTCTCGCTCTATGAGGGATCGTGCGACCCTAAGAAAGAGTATGCGCTTTATCCCGGATCATATACTTATAAATATCCCGTATCGGGAGAGGCTAATTCAATCGTGACTCTACATAGCTACAATGTCGACAACCGGTCAACGAAAGAGATCAGCTTCAAGGATCATAACATTGAATATATTCCGAGGATACAGTATTCATCGGTTCCCGAACGGCTGATGGTGACCACGCTTAACCGTGCGCAGAACAGGATTGAGATATATGCGGTCAATCCGAAGTCTACAGTCTCCAAGTCTGTATATGTCGACGAATCGGCTGACGGATGGATCGACCCCTCGGCTTGGGAGATGCTGAAGCTTTATCCCGACTTCTTTGTCGTGACTTCCGAACGGTCGGGCTACAACCATCTGTATCAGTACAGCTACTCCGGGGCAATGCTTAAGCAGCTTACATCCGGCGACTTTGACGTTACGGACTATTACGGCTATGACAAGACAGCCGGTGCCCATTACTACCAGTCGACTTCCGGTGCGCTGAACCGCATAATCGGTAAAATCGATGCCAAGGGCCGCACTGTGGTCCTTGGGGAGAACGAAGGTACATCGTCGGCTTCATTCTCCGGCGACATGGCTTATTACACGTTGAACTACAGCAATGTGACGACTCCAAATGTATATACGCTTTGCACGTCGGCCGGTAAGTCCGTGCGTGTGCTTGAGGATAATGCCGAGTATGCGTCGCGTTTTTCCGGCCTGCCTGAGAAGGAGTTCTTTACGATGCAGTCTGACGGTTACACGCTCAACGGGTCGATGCTGAAGCCTGCCGACTTTAATCCATCACGGAAATATCCGGTGATAATGTCGCAGTACAGCGGTCCTGGCTCGCAGGAAGTGCTCAATCGATGGAAGATGGATTGGGACTACTACTATGTTCAGAAAGGCTATATAGTTATATGTGTTGACGGACGGGGTACAGGCGGTCGCGGAAGCGCGTTCAAACATGCAGTGTATCGCCGTCTGGGTCATTTTGAGACTATTGACCAGGTTGCGGCCGCGCGTCATGCCGGCGACCTTCCTTATGTAGATGCCGGCAGAATCGGAATTTACGGCTGGAGCTACGGCGGTTATGAAACTCTTATGGCGGCATCAGCGCCTTCATCCCCATATAAGGCCGCTGTTGCGGTGGCTCCCGTGACGAGCTGGCGCTACTACGACTCCATATATACTGAGCGCTTTATGCTTACACCTCGCGAGAATGAGGATGGCTATGAAGAGGGTTCGCCCATCAATTTCGTTGACAGGATGAACACCAATCTGCTGATAATGCATGGTACTGCCGACGACAATGTGCATCTGTCGAACACTATGGAATATGTGTCGGCATTGCAGATGTCGGGCCGTCTGTGCGACATGTTGTTGTTCCCGAATATGAACCATTCCATCTACGGGTGCAATGCGAGGGCTTTGGTATACACTAAAATGCTTGACTTTTTCGACCGTAATCTGAAGTAATATGGACAGGCGCAGGCGGATAGGAGCTAATTCCAATGGAATTAACAGTCTCTGGGTCAATTGGTCGTTGTCGGCCGGAGCTTTGGCCCTGGTGATATTTTGCGGATTTCTGATCAGCAAATTATGGCTTCCTGCGCTTGTGCTCGGTCTGCAATTGCTTCTGTTGCGTCGTAGCCGTATGCTCCCGCAGGACAAGCAGGGTGTGTGCAATCTGTTGCCTCTGTTGGTGTCGAGAATCCTGTTTTTTTCTGCGGTGATAATGGTCGGCATCAATCTTTACTACATGAAATTTATTGATCCTCAGGAATATGTGATCGGTACAGCTAACCGGAAGATACCGTATGTCACTGTCCTTGTGGTGTCGACGGTGACGGTGGCTGTACTTTCGGTGGCCTACGTGCGGAAGTTTAATTTCGATTTTTGCGATGAGTGCCGTATACGCTACGGACGTTCGTCGGAGCGGGGGTTCCTCGGCAGGCTCTATTCCAGGGAAAGCGGCTATCAGATTCGGGTATTGTACATATTCTCCATTCTTGTATGTGTCTATTCATGGACATATTATGCATTGCGTTATTCAAACGTCAATCTGAACAGTTCGGACAAGTTCTTTTATAACTGGCTGCCCCTTTTGTTCTATATACTGTCGGAGATACACATGTCGCTCAGATATTTCGGGATATACGCCTTCTACCGTCAGAACATTGAAGGTGAGGCCAACTCCAAAGAGTCGACCACTTGGTTGCGTTATATTATAATATCCGGCAACAATGTATTTCTGACTGATGAGGTGAGGGATGGTGGTGCGGACCAGCAGTCGGCAAAGAGGCGGTATGATACTCCGGCATCCTTTTATATTCCGTATCGGGAGAGGATTATGCCATACGATGCGCAGACTTATTTTGAACGGCTTGTGGATAAGAAGGTGTATTCCGAGGTGAAATTCCTTTATGAAAATTATAATTACCATGCCGACAGCAACATATTTCATTATGCCGTGGTGCTGGAAAATATGTCGGCAGTGGCAGATATGAAATTGAACGGCAAGTGGTTTACGCTTCGCCAGATTGAGGAGATGATGGGTTCCGGCGGGGTGATGCCTTTGCTCGGCAGCGAAATGTATAGAATATACACTGTCACGATGGCCTACAAGACCTATGACCGTGACGGTATGCGCCTGTATGGCATAAAGCATTACAAACCGTCGTTCAGGCTTGATGAGATAAAGAATCTTCTGGTCGACTACAATGACCCCGTATGGTTGTTTGTGGCCAAGGATAATGAGGATAAACCGTTTTTTCATTTTAGACGTGCCTGGCGGAAGTATGTGCGAGGACTTTGACTGTAATCTGCTTGTAGTGACCGGTCCTACCGCATCTGGCAAGACCGGCCGTGCCGTCGATTTAGCGCGTATGCTGGATGGCGAAATCCTTAGTGCCGATTCGAGGCAGGTGTACCGTGGCATGGATATCGGCACGGGAAAGGATCTGGATGAATATGGCGATGTGCCGTATCATCTGATCGATATCTGTCCGGCCGGATATAAGTATAATCTGTATGAATATCTCCGAGACTTTGACCGGGCGTATGCCGATGTCCGTAGCCGCGGGCGCTTTCCGATACTTTGCGGCGGCACAGGTCTGTATGTTGAATCTGTTGTCAACGGGGTACGGTTGCCGGAGGTGCCTGAAGATCCGGAGCTGAGGGCGTCATTGAAGGGGAAGCCGCTGGAGGAGCTTACAGACATATTGTCAAAAATCAAAGTGCTGCACAATACCACCGATGTCGATTCCTGTCAGCGGGCTATCCGTGCCATCGAGATTCAGACATATTATTCCAAATTTCCGGAAGCCGCTGTCAGCGCCGAGCCTCATCCGATGGACAAGGTGGTGATAGTAGGTGTTGACATTGACCGGGAACAGAGGCGCCGAAGAATCACTCAACGGTTGGCTTCACGCCTTGCCGACGGTATGGTCGATGAGGTAAGGCACTTGATTGAAGGCGGCGTGGATCCTGAAAATCTCATATATTATGGCCTTGAATATAAATATCTGACCAATTATGTCCTTGGGCACACAAGCTACGATGATATGGTCAGTGGCCTTGAAATAGCTATCCATCAGTTTGCGAAAAGGCAGATGACATGGTTCCGAGGCATGGAACGCCGTGGATTCCGCATTGAGTGGATTCCATGGGATTTGCCTAAGGAAGAATTTCTGGCAAGGGTGCTTGCCCTCTTGCCGCGTAAATAAAATTCGGATTGATATTCATTATTATCCCCCTGAATAAGATGATCAGACTCCTCTCTCTCTTAACTCTGTTCGTAGTCATGCCGTCGATTGCCGGAATTGCCCAGACCCGCCGTTATTACGATGGCCCGGAGCTTGGACAGGGTTTGATGTACGACATGGATTCGACAGCCTTGTATTCAGTTGTCGAGGCCCGATGTGCATTGGCCGACGATAAAATGTCGCGTGAAGGCAGTCCGTGCTGGTGGGGGCTTGCATGGAATTTTGTGGATTCATGTAGTTACGATTATATAAAAGTGCGTTCCGGTAATACTGATTTTGGTGATGTATTTGATCGGAGGATAATGATTCTTTCCGTCATAAAGAAGATCGGCGGTGTTGACAGCATAGTGGATTCGGTGACGGTAAGAAAGGACATAGCTGAAATCCGAGGATTTAATTCGGTGGCGTTGGAATGGCGTGATGGTGACCTAAATGTCTTTTTCGGAGCTAAGACGCTGGCTAAAGTATTGTCAGTCGAGATGCCACACCCGTGGAAGTCGGTCGGGAAGGTAGTAGGCAGTGGCGATTTAAGGGTGGAGTATGCGGTGGTTGAGACCCGGCGTAATCCTGCGGTCACGCTTGCTTCGGGATGGTCGGTGGACGCATTATATGACCATATCGCAAATTCGTCTGATGCCATGGAGGGGATATGGAGCTTTTTTGACCGGGAGACTGACGATTATAGGGCGCGATTGGGCGGGAGATATACCCTCGCCTGTGTGGCTGACGGCGACGGTGGATACCTCTTGCTCTATGTTGACGGTGCCGAGGTCAATGCGTCGTCGTGGAAGCCATGTATGATAAAAGGCCGCCTATCGGCGACCCAATATGAAAACAATTATGACTTAAAGTGGTTTGACAGTGTGATGGACCCTATGAGCGACGAAGACTTTGCCTCGATAGATATGGATGCAAATCTTATGACGCTGAATTTCCCGATACATCGCAGTAAGATGCGATTCTCCAAAAAGACATTGCGAAAGTCTCTTTAGGAGACTGGTTTTTCCATATATGTCCTGATGTCGCCGGTCTCCTTAATGTATTCGAGCCGGAAGTCTGTAAATGTCAGGATTATGGCTCTTGGCTCATTTTTTGCTTCCATCAGATCCGAAGTTAGTTCACGGGCTTCAAGATATTGGTATATCTTTGGCATTTCGTTGAATATGAATATCGGTGGAATGGGTACGCCGTTTCCATTGATTTCAGTCCAGTCATATTCGCTGTCGAATGTCATTGATGCTCCGTTTTTGATTTTGACATAGTAGTTGCCATCCTTTTCCTGATAGTCGCTGATCCCGGAATTTGGATAGTATGTGGTTATGAATGTCGATATGGGCGACGGAAGTTCATCCCACAGAGTGTCGCTGCATGCTATGAACATCATCACGGAAAGTATCGCTAACAAATATCTTTTTTTGAACATTTTATCCCGTTTATTAGGTTAATTTATATTACAATAACGCAGGATTTCGCATTTTTGTTGAGGTGTTGACTAAAAAATATGGGATACTGTAAAAAATAATGAAAAAAGAACGGGCCGCTCAATTCCGAGCGGCCCGCAATATGATGTAGACGTAAGATGGAATTATATCCAACGTACGTAAGCGAAATCCTGACGATGAGGCAGATTCTTGTTGACAGGATATATTCTGTATGAATAGCGGAATACGCCTGCCTCGCGAAGAGTGGTCTTAAGTTCGTAGGTGACGATGTTGCCTTCTTCGGCTACGATCTTGAACGGTTCGGCAGCAACGAACTTTTCTTCGCCGTTCTCTACGCGGAAAAGTACGCCTTCAAGGCCGATGCTTGATCCAAGTCCGTTAGTGTCGATCTTGACGATGACTTTGGCTGCGTCGCCGGTCTTGCCTGCTGATGCATAGTTGTCGTCTATGGATACTACGTGGACGCCGTCCCAAGCCGCTGCGACGTTCTCTTTCCAAGCCACGATTTCCTTTGCGAGCTTATAGTCATGTGCGGCAAGTGATTTCGAGCGTTTGGCTTCTTTTTCGTAGAAGCGTTCGATGTAGTCGTCGATCATGCGCTTCATGGTGAAGTGCGGAGCTATCTTGGCCACGGAGTTCTTGATGTACTGAATCCATTCCGGAGAATAGCCTTTTGAGTTTTTGGCAAAGTAAAGCGGTATGATCTCGTTCTCAAGCATAGAGTAGATAGTGGCCGCGTCGAGCTGATCCTGCTGTGCCTGGTCGGTAAATGTACGCTTGTCGGTAAGCGCCCATCCTGCCTGCTCGCAGAAACGATAGCCTTCATACCACCATCCGTCAAGTACCGAGAAGTTGAGCACACCGTTCATTTCGGCCTTTTCGCCTGAAGTTCCGGATGCTTCAAGAGGACGTGTCGGGGTGTTCAGCCAGATGTCGACGCCTGACACGAGACGCTTGGCGAGAATCATGTCGTAGTTCTCAAGGAATATGATCTTGCCTAAGAACTGGGGCATGCGCGAAATCTCCATGATGCGGCGGATAAGACCCTGTCCGGCACCGTCGGCCGGGTGGGCTTTACCTGCGAATACGAACTGCACTGGGAACTGCGGATTATTGACGATGGCCGACAGACGGTCAAGGTCGCTGAAGAGCAGGTGTGCACGTTTGTAAGTGGCGAAACGACGGGCAAAACCGATGATAAGAGCGTTCGGATTGATCTTGTCTACGATGGACATGATGCGTGAGGGATCGCCCTGGTTTTTGATCCACTTTTCGCGGAAGTCGCGGCGAACGAAGTTGATGAACTTGTTCTTCATGGTCATGCGGAGGTTCCAGATCTCCTCGTCGCTGACGCTGTATATCTTGTCCCATACTTTGGGATCGCTCTGGTGTTCGTGGAAATTCTCGCCGAAAGTCTTTTCATACAGCTCTTTCCATTCAGAAGCGGCCCAGGTGGGCATGTGTACGCCGTTGGTCACGTAGCCTACGTGTGATTCAGCCCAGTTGTAACCCTTCCAGATGCCGGAGAACATCTTCTTTGACACTTCGCCGTGAAGCCAGCTTACGCCGTTGGCTTCCTGACAGGTGTTCAGTGCGAACACGCTCATTGAGAAGCGCTCGTTTGAATCGGGATTCTCGCGACCCATGTTCATAAGGTCGGCCCATGAGATGCCGAGTTTGGCGGGGAATTCGCCCATGTATTTGCCAAACAGTCCTTCGTCGAAGTAGTCGTGTCCGGCGGGTACTGGAGTGTGTACGGTATAAAGGCTTGATGCGCGTACCATTTCGAGTGCGGTGTTGAAGTCAAGGCCTTTGTCCTGTACGAAGTCTACGAGACGCTGCAGGTTAAGGAGCGCGGCGTGGCCTTCGTTGCAGTGGTAAAGCTGGCTGTTGATGCCGAGTTTCTTAAGCATCAATATACCTCCGATGCCGAGCAGGTATTCCTGCTTGATACGGTTCTCCCAGTCACCGCCGTAGAGCTGGTGGGTTATCTGACGGTCAAACTCGCTGTTCATGTCGAAGTCGGTGTCCATCAGGTAGAGCGACATGCGTCCGACATTTACGCGCCAGATGTGGGAATATACGGTTCGGCCGGGGAAAGGAACTTCAAGAATCATTGGAGTTCCGTCCTCGTTCATCATCTGGTCGATGGGCAGCTGGTTGAAGTTTTGCGGTTCGTAGTTGGCTATCTGCTGTCCGTCGACAGAGAGGGTCTGGGTGAAATAGCCATAACGATAGAGGAATCCTACGGCGGTCATGTCGACGCAGCTGTCGGAAGCTTCCTTTATATAGTCGCCGGCGAGCACGCCGAGACCGCCTGAATATATCTTAAGCGCATTGCACAGACCGTATTCCATTGAGAAGTAGGACACGGAAGGAATGTCTTTGCGCATGGGGACCTTCATATAGGCCTTGAAGTCATCGTATACCTTTTCGATACGAGCCATCAGTACTTCGTCCTTGATGATTTCCTGCAGACGTTCAAATCCGAGGTTTTGCAGGAGCATCACGGGGTTTTCGCCGACGGAACGCCACAGATCAGGATTGAGGTCGCGGAACAGGGATTTTCCCTCGCTGTTCCATACCCACCAAAGATTGCGTGACATAACTTCGAGCGGTTTCAATTTAGCTGGTAAGTCAGCTTTCACCATAATGTCGCGCCATACGGGGGCATTAGTGTTGCTTACTTGTAATTTCATAGATAATATGTAATAGTACTTGTTGATTTTGTTTTAATCGCCATTGCGTTCGGCCGCCGACTGAAGGGCGATTCCGAATGCTTCGACGTAATATTTTATAAAGTAGCTCCATGCGGCTTTTGCCGCAGTTTCCATAGCACTTTTATGGATGGTAGTGGATTGTTTGTCGTCTGCGTTGACCAGTTGCTCTACGGAGTCTGCGATATGGTCGGCCGCCTGGTCGTAGTTGAAGTCGCCTCTGGCCACGACCTTGACGCCGCAGTCTTCAAATGTATTGTCGGCTATGCCGAGTACCCATTGTCCGAATCCTGACAGTGTGGTCGTGACGGTGGGTACACCGAAAGCTACACTTTCAAGGGGGGTGTAGCCCCAAGGCTCGTAATATGACGGGAATACAGTGGCATCCATGCCGATCAGCAGATCGTAATAAGATTTGTTGAATATGCCGTCGGTACCGTTAAGGTAGCATGGCACGTAAATGACTTTTACGGAATCAGTTTTGCTGTTTGTGAAGCCGATGTCGTGAATCCTGCAGTTGATGGGATCTTGGTCGTAATTGTGGAGGGAGTGCGTTATGACGGGATCAGGCAATTGCTTTTTGCGTTTCGCTTCCAGACCGGAGGCTATGTCTGCCCTTGGCTCTCCAACCCACGCCGGGACCATGACGAATGCAAGCACGTCTTTTTTCAGCTTGCGTCCGCGAAGGCGGGCAGTGGCTTCAAGATACAGGTCTATGCCTTTGTTGCGGTATTCGCATCGACCGGATGTGGCCATGATGAATGTGTCCTCCGGCAACTTATATCCGAGAGTCGTAGATGCTACGTTAAGCAGAGTCTCGCGGGCCGCTTGGCGGGCCTTTTGGAATTTTGACTTCGCAGGTACGAAATTTTGCTCAAAGCCGTTGGGCGTGACCACCGGGCGGCGTTGCAGCAGCTGCTCGCATTCGATTGCGGTAATTTCGCTTACCGTGGTGAAGCAGTCGGCGTTTTGAGCGGCGGCTTTTTCAAGCGAATGCTTTGATTCCATGTTCAGTTCCCGGGCCATCTGATCGCCGTCGTAGCCTTTGAGATAGTCATACAGGGGCTTCCCGTTGCCGCAGATGCTGCGGCCGATGCAAGTGGCGTGGGTGGTGAATATGGTTGCGACCGACGGAAGGCGGTCTTTTATGTATAGAAGACCCATTGCTGTGGTCCATTCGTCGAAGTGCGCCACGACATTCTTGTCGCGTATTCCGACATAGTCGCAGATGCTTTCGATTACGGCTCCTGCGGCGAGTGCAAAAGCGCACCCTTCGTCATAGTCGCCGTATGCATGGAGGGAATCTACCTTGTACAGATCCCACATTCGGGCATATAATTGATCTTTAACCTCGTACATGCCGTCGAACTTGACCAAAACCACAATCGGTTTGCCTGGTACATTCCAGCGGCCTGTGCGTACGCTGACGCCTTTGGGGAGATTGGCTTTAGCCTTCCATTCTTTCAAGATGGTCTTTGATGGTGTGAAATAAGGAGACGGATTATCTTCGGTCCATACATCGGGGCCGATAAATATAGTCTTATCCTTGTACAAATCTTGAAGAGTTTTGGCTTTGGTTGATAAAACAGTGTAAATACCACCTATTTTATTGCAGACCTCCCAACTGGTTTCAAACAGCAAGTCAACCTTTTCAGGAGTTTTGTTCATACTTGTTTGTATTTTAATTCGGGCGCAAAGATAGTAAAAAAAAATGGATTGACCTATATGACTGCATAATAAATG
>CANOLV010000030.1 GCA_947567425.1 uncultured Porphyromonadaceae bacterium
GTTTACACATTCAAACGTTCTTCATATTGTTGTACGCTTCGTTTTCATGCCCATATACGCGACGCCCGGAATATTCTATGACGTAGGCTGACGAATCATTGTCCATTCCCAGACCATCGCCGTTCTCCCCGACAACCACCACTCTGAACCTGCGCGATTCAGGCATACCGTCGAACGAACCTTTTCTTTCGCCTATGACAATCTCCCGCGAAGAATCAGTCCAAGATATGTCGATAGTGGAGTATTTGCCTCGCTCATAATTGTAGTTGTCGCCCTCATCTTCGTAAAGCGTGAACTTAGCGTCGGCTCCCGGATATATCCGGATCTGGATGTCGTCCCAAGGCTTTTCAGATGCATACTGCACCTGCGGACCGACAGGAAGGATGGTGCCTGACTTAACAAACAAAGGTATTACGTCGATGGGAGCCTTGACGTTCACCTCGCGACCGCCCTTCACTACCTTACCTGACCAAAAGTCAAACCAATCATTTCCCGACGGCAGATACACAGTCCTCTCCGTTCCGGACTCGACCATAGGCGCAACCAGCACAGACTTGCCGAACAGATATTCGTCGGTTATGCCGACTGCCCGCTTGTCCGCGACATAGTCGGCGTAAAGAGGACGCATCAGACTTGCACCATTTGCGGTGACGTCCCAGGCCGTACTGTAGATGTATGGCAGGAAGCGGTAACGCAGATTGATCGCCTTATGCTGAGCATCGAATATAGTATCGCCCGGAGCACCGAAATTAAATATCTCCCTCGGACAGTTAGTACCGTGCGACCGCATCATACCTGTGAACGCGGCAAACTGCATCCAGCGCGTGTACAGTTCATGGTAAGCAGAATTATTGAGTGCATCCGGAAATTCACGCCAAGTATAAAAACCACCGATATCGGAATTCCAATAAGGTATGCCGCATAGCGAGAAGTTAAGAGCCGCGGGAATCTGGTCGCGTAGAGTCTGCCATGAAGCTTCTACATCGCCCGACCACGACTGCGCACCGTAGCGCTGCTGTCCGGCAAATGCACTGCGTGTCAGGATGAACACTCTTTTACCGTCATAGTCGCGCCGATGATGGTCATAAACACCTCCGACCGATACCAACGGAAATGCATTGCGAAGCCTTCGGAACGTGCCGTCGCCCGTCTGATAGTCGTAGTCCTCCGGGTAAATCGGACTGTGCTCCGGCTCGGTAGCGTCAAGCCACCAGCCATCCATTCCTATATCGACCATATTGTCCTTAATATACTTCCAGTATATGGCCCGTGCATCCTTATCGTAGGCATTATACACGCGGGTATTTCCATCCTGCGGAAATGTGCTCAGACCCATGAGCTTTCCAGCGGCATCAAACTCCTTATATATAGATGTGTTCGGTCCGAAAGAGGGCCAGATAGATATGACAGCATGAGCATTCAGTGCATGCACATCGTCCATCATCTTCTTGGGATCGGGAAAATTAGGGTTAAGGAATTCAACAGCGTTCCACTGCTTATTGTCCTCGCCCCAATATTGCCAGTCCTGGACTATACAATCAAGCGGAACACCCAATTCCCGGTAACGCTTAACCACCCCTACAAGCTCATCCTGCCCGCGATAGCGTTCGCGCGACTGGCTGAATCCGAAGCTCCATAACGGGAACAACGGAGCCTGCCCTGAAAGGTCACGCCACTGCGCCACCACATCGTCGGCTCCTATGCCGGATATAAAGTAATAGTCAATCAGATCACCGGCCTGCGAACTGAACGTCATACCATCCTCATTGTCGGAGAAATCAGTTGCGGAATAATTGTCCCAAAACAAGCAGTAGCCTTTAGGCGACTGAACCAGAGGGATGGCAATCTCCATGTTTACCTGCTCCAGATGCTGCGACGATCCCCGTTGGTTCCACAGACCATGACGATGCTGCCCCAAACCGAATATCGGCTCGTCATCATCAAGCACGAAAGACTGAGCCACGGCATATGACTTCGATCCGGCATCGTCGACAGGAACCAATCGCGAGGATGATGCCTTTTCGGAGAGCAATGCACGCCCGTCGACAGCATCGAATATGGCGATCCTATCTGCCACCGTGTCATAATCAATCTTCAGTTTTTCAGATTTTACGACAATACCTCTTCCGGTTTTCTCTACATTAAACTTAACTTTCGAGGGAGCCCTAACAACGGATAAAGACTTCTTTTCAGGCATCTCATCGCCCGTATAGCGAAGCACACGCACTGCCGACGGCGTGTACCATTCAAATGCCGTATGCATATCGTCATTACCTACGACAATACGGCTATCTTTCACCGAGTGCGCCGACGACATTGCCGGCACAAAACTGCATGCGACAAGGCATGCCATCACTAATTTGCACATATTGATTTAATATTTTGTGTCTACATATCAGACAGGTTATTAGCAAATTTAAAAGCATATCATTAAAAAAAGATTAACGCAGGATTAACTTATTCATACATTAATATTTATATCACATTAAAATGATACGGCACTGGCAATTTACGACATTTTGTAACACAAATATTATCGAAAATCTCATTAAAAAAAGTATCTTTGTAGACAGTTAAACGGACACCATGGCCGTTTTTTGATGTGGGCAAGATTTCATAGGCATCGACTTAAGTCTTGAATACCGGAATTGAGCCATCAATCATGATTAACTGAAAACCGAAAAACGATATAACTGACATAACAATACATCAAGAAAACAAAGACAAGGACATGATGAAACGAATATTGAAATTTCTTCTGCCGCTTATCATATTGCTTACCGCACCACACATTTGGTGTAAAAATCCAGGATACGGCATCAGAATACAGTCATATCCAGCTTCAACATACGACTTCACGAGCATACTGCTTGACGACGGCAACCCGATAGACCTGCACCGCGACGAGCTCAGACTCGAAATGGACATCTGGGCGTATCCTGAGAATACACTCGGCTCGATATGCCGTATACTGTCGGACAATGAAAGCAACGTAGACTTAATGTACAGTGTGGGAGACAACTATGTCCGTTACCCCATGCTGGTCACAGGCGACAAAGATGTCACCCAAACCACTCCCATAAAATATGCCGAATGGGCACACGTGGTCATAACGGCATCTCCATCCACCGGGAAAATATCGTTAAACTACAACGGTTGCTACAGCGAAACCGTCTATCCTCAATTCATTGGCACTAAAAGTGTAAGAATAGCTGTCGGACTATGCAAACTGTCAGACTATCTGCTATTCGATGTAGCGTCGGTAGCTGTAAAAGACCTATCTATATATCTTGACAGCAAAAAGATTCGATATTGGAAAATGGAACGCCACAGCGGCGACATCTGCTACGACGAAATAAAGAATGCACCGGCTACCGTAGAGAATGCCAACTGGATTATCGACGAAGCAGCATCGTGGAAAAAGATTTACACCGCCGAATTTCCCTACTTCCCATCCATAGCGTTCGACCCACGCATAGCTACTTTCTACATGGCATACGCCGACAATAAGTCGCTGTTCGTGTACCACGCCACGGAGGGCGCCACCGATACCATAGCGACAAGAGGTGGAGAATATGTCGCCAACTACCCTAACCAACTCATCTACATCACTGAACGCCATCAACTGCTCTCGTACAATCTCGACGAAGATCTGTATTCGGTCTTTGATCCGGGATGCCAAAAGTGGAGCAGCGAGAAAAAGAGCACCAAGGAACATGGATATTGGAACAATACCATCGTATACAACCATGCCGATTCGGCACTCGTAAGTTTCGGAGGCTACGGCTACTACCATTACAACAACACCCTGCTCAGAAGCTACCCGTTCAGTTCCAAAGAGCAGAACGCCGTGACGCTGTCGGAGATACACTCCAGATATTCATGTAGTTCTGTGCTTGTAGACAGCATGATGTACATATTCGGAGGACGTGGATGCCCCTCCGGCCGACAGGAATTGGTTCCGCGCAACTACTACGACATGTACCGTGTGAATCTGAACAACAATCATGTGGAAAAACTTTGGGGCGACAACAATTCGCCGTTCGGCAAAAACCGCGAGTTCATCCCTGGAGAAAACATGATCTACGACAAGGACAGCAACAGCATGTATATATGGACCACTTTAGATGGAGGGACTCTATTTAAGGTAGGTGTTAAGGACGGAAGTTTCGAGCAAATGTCATTGCCCATGAATGCATCGCTTGAGGCACAGACACTTTACTGCAACCTTTACTACTCCGAATCACAGAAAAGCTTCTATGCCGTGATGATAAACTCAGATGTCAAAGGGGTATCGACAGTAAACATCTATCAGCTCGACTATCCTCCTGTATCCGTAGCATCCTTGATGCAGACACAGAATCAGACCGACGAAGGCAATAGTGGAAAAGGTTCAATTATCATAATTGTAATATTAGCATCCATAGCGTCAGGCATCGCTTTATGGTGGACACTCCGTTACAGACACAAGAATTCAAACAAAAAGACAAGCTCTGTCATCAGCGTGGCCGAACCTCCTTATATACCTGCACCCGAACACGCACAGGAGCAAGTTTCCGCACCAAAACAGGAGCCTACTGAATCAGAAACAGACGCTACCGATGCACAAACAGTAGCACCGGTTCATAAGATACAGCCCACACCAGCACCATCTTACTACAATCTGGAGAAAAGCTGTGTGCGCTTTTTAGGAGGATTCAGAGTTTTCGACAGTAAGGGTGAGGACATCACACCGTCATTCACCCCCACCCTCAAGCAACTTCTGATCCTGCTCATACTCTATACCGGAAAGAATCCGATGGGTATACCCAACAACAAGCTTCTCAGCCTGCTTTGGAACGATAAGGAAGAGGAAGCAGCCAAAAACAATCGAAATGTATATATGAGCCGCCTGCGCAACCTGCTCACACAGGTCGGCGACGTGACAATACAGACTCATAACGGTTTCCGAAACATAAACTTCGGTCCGGGTACCACATGCGACTATCTTGAAGCTGTCAGACTGTTCAGCGACAATGACGGAGAGAATCTCGACAAGCTTCTGGAACTACTCTTCAACGGAATGATGCTCCCCAACGTCGAACTCGACTATGTAGACTCATTCAAGAGCAGCTTCTCAAATCATACACTGGATCTGCTGAGCGGCCTGATCCAGCAACAGGGACTTCCTAACGCATTAAAACTGAAGATAGCCGACACACTGTTCCAGCACGACTACATCAACGAGGAAGCCCTCAAAGTAAAGTGCATCACACTGCATTCCCAAGGACGTACCGGCGTAGCACAGGCCGTTTACACGTCATTCTGCAAAGAATACAAAGCCATCATCGGATCCGACTACCCGAAAAGTCTTACAGAAATTATCAAAAACAATACTCAAACCCAAAACGACAACTAAGACATGCGAAGAATTCTGATTTTTGCGATGTCCATACTTATGGGCATCCTAACCGTCGTAGCCGTACCTGAATTTGAAGGCGAGAAAAGCAAGTGGCGCGGACATGACTGCTACAAGTTTTCACTAAACGGACGAGAAGCCATAATCGTAACCCCCGAAAAGCCTCTTGAAGGCAATCCCTGGGTGTGGAGACCGGCATTCTTCGACGCATTTCCTGACATCGACGCCGTTCTCGCCGACGAAGGATTCCATATAGCTTACTACGACACCACCAACGAATGGGGACGGCCCGAAGCCATAGAAGCCGGTCAAGACTTTTACGAACTGATGGTCAAACACTACGGCTTAATGCCCCGTGTAGTGATGGAAGGACTCAGCAGAGGTGCATATTACTCGATGAGAAGGGCGCAAATCTACCCAGAAACAATAGGATGCCTCATACTCGACAACCCGCTATGCGATATTTTCGAGATAGAACGCGGTCCGGACATGTGGAATGACTTTTTGGCAAAATGGAATCTGACCGCGACTCCTCCTCAATATGGCGAGTTTACAGACAATGCCGCCTATAATGTGGGGATAATGGCACGCCACCGCATCCCGACAATCCTTCTTAGCGGAGGTCAGGACACAATTGTTCCGTATGAAAACAATGCCAAGATAGTCAAGGAAGTATACCACAGGTACGGAGCACCAGTAAAATCCATAGTCAGACCACAGGGTGGTCATCATCCGCACGGTCTACCGCATCCGGAAGCACTTGTCCAATATATCAAGGATGCCGTCTATGGTAAAATTCCGCAGAAGCCGACGATTAAAGTGGCCTGCATCGGCAACAGCATAACCGAAGGTGTCGGCACATCTGATCCGGCAACAAAATCGTATCCTGCAGTACTGCAAAACATGCTCGGCGACGGATATGAGGTAGGCAATTTCGGAGTAAGTTGCTCGACCGCGTTGCGAAAAGGCACCGATGCCGGACGCCCGTTTGCATATATCGACACAGAAGCATGCCGCAAGGCCGCAGAATGGAATCCGGACATAGTCATAATCAAGCTTGGAGGAAACGACAGCAAAACGGACAATTGGCAATACTCAAATGAGTTTGAAGCAGATTACCAGTCGATTATCGACACATTCAAGTATCTGCCGTCGTTACCTGAAATATACATCTGTCTGCCGGCGAAGGCCAAAGTATATGACAGAACCAAGATCTGGGGCATCGACGAGAAAATCATAATTGACGAAATCACCCCCGCTATTCAGAAAATAGCACACGACAACCGCATCACGACCATCGATCTACACACTGCTTATCGGGGAGAAGAAAATGAATCATACTCCGACAACATACATCCCACCGACAGAGGAGCGGAGCTGATCGCCGCAAAAATATACCGGGCCTTAACCGCCGAACAATAATTCACTGCATACAATAAAAAAAATGGGCCGGATCGGGAAATCACATCCTGATCCGGCTCATTTTTCTTGCGTCCATTTATTAATTTCCGATGTCATTATAACCCATCAACCATATCCGGAAATATCATTAACCTCTAAAATGCAGACGCAATAATAATCAACCTAATAACCTAAAAAACTATCTTTTTTACTAAATTTCATTATTAACATATTATCTCTCAGCCAATTTATTTCTATCAGGTTGCTTCAACTGCATGGGCATCTCTCCGCGGAGCATACGTGCGGCATTACCCACAAGCCATAAATAGTGGTCGCTTTCAATTCCATCTTCAATAGGCACGAATCTGCTCTTACCCACAGGGACACGCTTAGCGCACTTGAATATGGCTGTTCCTTCATCTATCTCATCAAACATGGCGATATAGAGCATCTCCGCACCGGAAGCAATATGGCTCGACATCTGCATCCACAGGAAGTCACCGCCGTTACGGGCTATGGGCGTACTGTTCTCGTTGCCGGGCATATTTCGCCAGGAAAAGCCAGGAAAAGCCAAGGGTACATAGTCAACGCCGTTGCGATCAGCCCACTTTATATCTTCAGCCACAAGTCCGGAATATGACGGTGCAAAAGTACGCTCGTTGTAGCGCCCTACAAACCAAGGCATGACTATGTCACACTTCTTTATTATGTCATGCAGGCGCGGATCGCTCTCAGTGTCAGATTTAAGTTCGCGCCAATGCGTAGGCACTCCAAGCATAACGCTGAACCCCATCTTTTTAAGAGCATCGACTATAATTTCAGCCTCATCAAGTCCATAACGACGTCGATCGTTGAATCCGACACCCCATACAGTCACCAACGGACGTCCGTTATGGTACAAATATGAAGGATTCTTATCGTGTGACATCAGATTATGCTTTTTGCTAAGCTCCTTTATGTCGGCGATCAAAATCTTTTCATCGCCACTGCGCATACCGCTCAAATCATACATTATGGCAATGGCGCGTTCATACTTATTAGCGGCTTTCATCGCAGAGCCCAACACCTTATTAAAATGCTTCTTGCCGCTTTTATTCTTTATTTCGGCAATGAAACGCTGCATGAACACACCGTCAAGCCCATACTCCTTCATCCATCGGAAATGAGTGTCAACAGTGGAATCATCATACGATGAGAACACATGAGCCGTAGAGCCGTCGTCAAACTTGAAGTCTGTCGGATACAGTTTGGGATACTCACTTACCTCCGGCCAAAAGTCTATGGTACACGAACCCGGAGCGAACGTATTTCCGCATTCGTAATGATGCCATCCCCGTTTGGCTCCGTCGTCAGGGGCATTGAACCATCCTTGGTATCCGGCCATCACAAGTCCCTTGTATGATTCATACTTATGAACTTGTGCAGAAGCACTAAAAACCGGAGAGATAAGCAACAGCGTTGCCATAGCAAGACATGTCCTTACAGTATTTCTCATTGCAGTCGTTTTTTGTCGAAATTATTTTTTTAGCAAAGTAAGCATAAACCCATTAATATTTGCAATAATATGAACTTTAACAAGTGCATAAAAATGACTTTTAAGGCCATTATTTTGCCCATTATCTGTATTTTAAGGTTATATTATGCCGTTCATTAATTGCATCCGAGTATTTTTGCGTTCAGTAAAATCAATCATAGTTCAATCATTTTATCATGAAGTTCACATTTCATATAAAAATCTTTACAGCGATGGCGATGCTCGTGGCTAACGGGTTATCCGCAAATGCTAAGGAATACTCTCTTCCTCGTGACATCCGATCTAACCTAAAAGAATACAATGTCACCTGGAATAGCCCGTCGACCAACGGGTCTATGGAATCAATGCCCATCGGCAACGGCGACATCACAGCTAATGTATGGGTTGAAAATGACGGAGACATAATGCTGTACATAGGCAAACCCGACACATGGAGCGAAGCAACCCGCCTGCTTAAAATCGGACGTCTCAGAATAAGCATCACGCCAAATCCATTTTCCAGCTCAAAAAAGTTCTTGCAGACATTGAATCTGGAAAACGGCGAAATACTAATCTCATCGACAAACTCCGAAGTATCAATCGACACACGACTATGGATTGATGCGAACATGCCAGTCGTACACATCGACACCAAATCATCCAAACCGGTATCAGTGACCTGTACCTCAGAAATAATGCGCCGGAACGAAGTCACATTCAATGGTGGCGGAGCCAATCCGCTTGCATCAAGTTTCCGCGGTGTATGCGACTCACCAGAACCGCCATCGGAGAGCGCAGACGTCATAGTCAAAGCCTCCGACCGTATTGAATGGTACCACCGTAACCGCTCATCCTTTTTCAATACCATTCTTGAGAAGCAGAATGTAGGAGAATTGGCAGACAAGTATCCGGACCCCTACCTCAACCGCACATTCGGGGCCGCCGTCAAAGCATCGGGAATGATTGCCATAAACGACACGACATTAGCTACATCAAAACCGATTAAAAACATCGATATCCGACTGACAGCATTGACAGCCCAAACAGCCACGGCCGACCAATGGATGTCGGAACTGGACCATTTAATCACAAAATCAGAAACCATCCCGGCACACAAAGCATACAAGATGCACTGCCGGTGGTGGAATGACTTCTGGAACAGAAGCTGGATATTCCTGTCAGGCAACGATAACGCCCGTAAAATAACAGAAGCCTATCTGCTGCAACGCTACATGATGGCATGTCAGAGCCGCGGAGCATATCCAGTAAAATTCAACGGAGGCACACTGACATTTGATTACAAAGGCAAAGACGGCGACTACCGAAACTGGGGACCGGGATATTGGTATCAGAATTGTCGCCTTTATTATTGGCCGTTGACTGCATCAGGCGATTTCGACATGAAAAAACCGTGGTTTGACATGTATATGTCGATGCTTCCGATCCAGCGCGACATCACACGCAAGTATTATGGACATGAAGGAGCATTTTTCCCGGAAACACTAAACTTCTTCGGACTTTTCATCCAGGATGACTGGGGATGGAACAACACCGGCACTGCCTCGCAAACAAGATGGATACGCTATCATTACGAAGGGGCTCTTGAAATGCTCGCTGAAATGATAGACTATTATCGACATACTTCCGACGATGAATTTGCCCGTAACTACATAGTGCCGTTTGCTACGGATGTAATCCGCTTTTTCGACAACCATTGGCCTACGGTCAACGGACAATATCGGTTCATCCCTGCAAATTCTCTCGAACAATTCTGAGATTGCCTGAATCCCATCGACTACATAGCCGGACTCACATACGACATAACAGAACTCAAGAAACTCCCGGCTGGACTGATCGACAAACAATTAATCACGGAATGGGACAACTGTCTTTCTAAACTTCCGCCTCTTCCGAAATCGGCAGACGGCACTACACTTTTGCCGGCAGAAGAATTCGGAATTGACAGAAATTTCGAGAATCCGCAATGCTACACCATATTCCCGTTCAGACTATACGGCAATGGCCGTGACGACTACGGATTGGCCCTAAAGACATTCAATGACAGAAAATTCAAAATGTCCAATTGCTGGTCGCAATGTGCCATACAAGGTGCGGCCCTCGGTTTAAAGGATGAAATGGAACAAATGCTCATCCGCAATGCTACCGCCACGGATCCCGATATCCGCTTCCCCGCTTTCTGGAAACCCGGAAGCGACTACACTCCCGACTTTGACAACGGTGGCGTTCTGGCCCAGGCCCTGCAACTAATGCTGCTCGACAATATCGACGACAAAATCATGCTGCTTCAAGCCATGCCGCAAAACTGGACAGTCGACTTCAAACTGCATGCCAACGATAATACCGTCGTCAGGGTAAGAGCCAAAGGACAGAATATCGAATCAATCGACGTAACTCCTAAAAGCCGACTTGACGACATTATCCTACCGAAACAATGACCATACAGAATAATAAACCAATTAAATATTTCGCAAAAATGGATAGAAAGACGATTAAGGCTTCAATAACAGCCTCGCTCATCTCCTGCGGACTTCTGTGTTCGTGCAACTCCGACACAAGCACAAAAGAACCCGTGGACTATGTGAACCCATACATCGGCAACATAAGCCATCTGCTTGTGCCGACATTTCCCAATGTGCACCTTCCAAACAGCATGCTGCGTTTCGTCCCGGAAAGATCAGACTATACGTCAGACCGGATGAACGGACTTCCGGTGACTGTGACCAATCACCGCGAGAAGTCAGCATTTAACCTGACCCCTTACAAAGGAGATGAATCAGGATTACGCCCGGTCATGGCCTACGGCTACGACAACGAAGACCTTCGGCCCTACAGCTACTCCGTATATCTGGAAGAACCTGACACAGAAGTGAGATTCGCTCCATCATCACAGTCTGCCGTATATGAGCTGAAAACCGGAAGCAATGATCCATCATACCTGTTGCTGAACACCCGCAACGGCAAAGTCTCCGTCAAGGACAACACCATCAGAGGATACCAGGAACTTGACAACAATGTAAAAGTCTACCTCTTCATGGAGACCATGCAGACACCCCAAAGCACTATGACCGTGACAGATGGAGCCGTCGACCATACATCGGCTGAAGCTTCCGGCCGTAATGCATGTGTGGCAATGCGTTTCAACGACACCGACTCCATTATCAACATACGCTACGGCATTTCTTTCATAAGCGAAGAACAGGCAGAGAAAAACCTGCGCCGTGAAATAGCGTCATACGACATCGACTCCGTAGCTGACGCCGCCAGGAACGTATGGAACAACACCCTCGGAAAGATTGAAGTGGACGGAATGAACGACAACGACAAGACCATTTTCTACACTTCCCTATATCGCACCCACGAACGTCCGGTATGCCTTAGCGAAGACGGAAAATACTTCAGCGCCTCGGATGGCAAGATACATGACGACGACGGCAAAGGATTCTACACCGACGACTGGATTTGGGACACATACAGGGCAGCGCATCCGCTTCGTGTGCTCATCGCACCGGAACTTGAGACTAACATAATAAACTCATATCTGCGCATGGCTTCGCAGACCGACAGTCTATGGATGCCTACATTCCCGGAAATTACCGGCGACACTCGGCGCATGAACTCGAACCACGGAGTGGCCACAATAGCAGATGCCTGCGCAAAAGGCCTAACCGACTTTGATGTCGAATTGGCCTTCGAAGCCTGCCGTAAAGGAATTGAAGAGAAGACTTTAGCCCCATGGTCAGGTGCACCGGCCGGCAAACTCGACGATTTTTACAAAGAACACGGATATATACCGGCTCTCGCACCAGGCGAAACCGAATCTATCCCGGAAGTTCACCACTTTGAAAAACGCCAACCTGTAGCTGTAACGCTCGGCACGGCGTATGACCAATGGTGCCTGTCGAAGATCGCAGAATATCTTGGAAACGAGGACATGGCGACTTTTTACCGTCAAAAGGCCCTGAATTATAGAAATCTATTCAATCCAGAGACAAAATTCTTCCATCCGAAAGACAAAAACGGCAACTTCATCATGCCTTTTGACTACAGATTCCCCGGCGGAATGGGAGCCAGAGAGTATTATGGCGAAAACAATGCCTGGGTATACCGATGGGACGTACCTCACAACGTGGCAGATCTGATAGCACTGATGGGAGGCAACGAAGCTTTCAACCGTGAGCTTGACCGAATGTTTAACGAACCTCTCGGCAAAAGCAAGTTTGAATTCTTCGCACAGTTGCCCGACCATACCGGCAATGTAGGCCAATTCTCCATGGCCAATGAACCGAGCCTGCACATACCGTATCTATACAACTATTCCGGACAACCCTGGAAAACTCAAAAACGTGTACGCAACCTGCTCCGTCAATGGTTCCGAAACGACCTGATGGGTCTACCCGGAGATGAAGACGGAGGCGGCATGACTTCATTTGTCGTATTCTCGATGTTAGGACTTTATCCCGTTACCCCCGGACTGCCGGCATACAATATAGGCAGCCCTCTGTTCAGCAATGCAAAAGTTCATCTTGGCAATGGAAAGACATTTGAGATCATAGCCAAAGGTTGCTCTGACAACAATAAATACATCCAATCGGCCACACTTAACGGCACGCCATACGATAAGCCTTGGATAAGCCACACGGATGTCATGAACGGAGGCACACTCGAACTTATCATGGGCGACAAGCCGAACAAAGATTGGGGAGCGTCAGCCGATGCCGTACCACCGTCAATGGAATCAAAAAACATATAATAATAAACATATAATCGCATGAACAAATCACTATTAACAGCAATCGCCATGCTTGGAACCGTGGCGGCGCTACAGAGCTGTCAGTCAAAGAAGGCGCAGACAGAAGAACTTGCGCTCGGACCAAATCCGTTCATAACCCACCTATACACCGCCGACCCATCGGCACACGTCTGGGACGATGGACGACTTTACGTCTATGCATCGCACGATGTCGATCCTCCCCGCGGATGCGACTTGATGGACAAATACCACGTCTTTTCCACCGACGACATGGTCAACTGGACAGACCATGGCGAAATCCTCAGCTCGGAACAGGTAGAATGGGGCCGGCCGGAAGGCGGATTCATGTGGGCCCCCGACTGCGCCTATAAGGATGGCACTTATTACTTCTATTTTCCCCACCCCAGCGGCTCAGACTGGAACAACACATGGAAAGTAGGCGTGGCCACCAGCAAATATCCTGACCGGGAGTTCACGCCGATGGCTACACCCATGGAAGGGGTCGGAGGATTTGCACTTATTGATCCGGCCGTATTTGTCGACGACGACGGTACAGCGTACTTCTACTACGGTGGTGGTGGAAAATGCTATGGCGCACCTCTTAAGGACAACATGGTCGAGCTGGCCTGCCCACTACAGGAAATGACCGGTCTCGAAGACTTCCACGAAGCATCATGGGTACATAAATATAACGGCAAGTATTACCTTTCATACGCCGACAACCATGCCGAAAACGGACGCGGAGCCAATCGTTTATGCTATGCCGTCAGCGACTCACCGCTTGGACCGTGGGAATATAAAGGCATATATCTCGAACCTACCGGATGCGACACCAGCCACGGCTCAATTGTAGAATACAAAGGTCAATGGTATGCCTTTTATCACAATCAGGACCTTTCGGGACAGGGCAATCTTCGCTCAATTTGCGTAGACAAACTGGAGTACGATCCCGACGGCTCAATCCGGGTAGTAAAGCAGACAAAAAACAACGACCAGCAGAAATAGCCAGAAACGCCCTACATTACTAAATAGCAACAATAAGTGACATCCATACGGAGCCGCAGGACACCCGCATATCCTGCGGCTCTGTCACAATATAGCATACTACTTCGCGAGATATTTTGTAAATTTGCCACGGCGAATTGTCGGACATTGAGTGAAAACGGACCTACATCCGTATTTAATGCCGACAACTGACAATTACTGTACGCAATATAAGAGTCTATCTAAAAATAATTAAACATCAATGAACCAGTTCAAAGAAGTATCTGAGAACTACACCCTTCCGGAAGCTATCCGTGAAGCTCAGCGGTGCCTGCACTGCAAAGTGCCCGGCTGTAAAAAAGGATGCCCGATAAGCAACGACATTCCTCTATGGATTGCCGAATTGGCGAAAGGCAATTTCGGGAATGCAATGTCCATAATCAATTCAAGAAGCAATTTGCCCGCCGTATGCAGCCGCGTGTGCGGCCACGAACGCCAGTGCGAAGGCTCTTGTGTTCTTCAAAAAAAGGGCAACCACATCAACATAGGCAAGCTCGAACGTTTTATAGCAGACTTTGACAGCGATGCCGGACTGTCGCACGAGGCCATCCCCGAAAAATCACGCGGCTCTGTCGCAGTCATCGGAAGCGGACCGGCAGGACTGACAATAGCCGGCGATCTTGCCCGCCAGGGATTCAATGTCGAGATATTCGAGATGGAACCCGAACCCGGAGGTGTCCTTATGTTTGGGATCCCGGAATACCGTCTGCCCAAAGAGGTAGTGCGCCGCGAGATCAAAAAGATCGAAAACCTCGGCGTAAGATTTCACCTCAATACGACAATCGGACGCGACTTCACCATCGACGACCTGTTTGATCAAGGATTCGACGCCATATTTATAGGCACCGGAACAGGAAAACCTAAAAGACTGTCCATCCCCGGAGCGAACCACGCAGGAGTACGCCAAGCCATCTGGTTTCTACGCCGCGTAAGCCTATTCCAATCAGGAAGCATCCAACGTGATGAAGTAGTGGTCGGCAACGGTGACAAAGTGGCTGTGATCGGATGTGGCAACACCGCCATAGATGCCGCAAGAACAGCCGTCAGAATGGGATCGTCGGAAGTAACGGTGATATATCATCGCACTGTCAATGAAATGAGCGCACTAAGAGCTGAATATGAGGATGCGGTGGCAGAAGGAGTACGGTTTATGTGGAACTCCTCTGTGACCGGAATAGAAGGCGCATCGGGCAATCGGCTAAAACAGATCACGGTAGACACTCCTGACGGCACAATCACAATGCCTGTCGACAGACTTATCATGGCCGTAGGAAGCGCCCCGGCGTCACGCATCGTGTCGACCACCGAGGGCATTTCTGTAGACGGCAAGGGATATGTGCTCACACGCGATAATCCATACGGCATGACATCCCGTAAAGGCGTATTCGCAGGCGGCGACGTAACAAACCGCCCGGCCACAGTAGTCCATGCCATGCGCGATGCAAAGCTGGTGGCTGAGGGCATAATAAAATACGTCGACGCGGTGAAACTCATGGAATCAGTCGAGCAAGAGGGCATTAATCAATAAGTTTATCAATAAGTTAGACAGTCAAACTCGGTATTTGGATATTTTTTTGTATTTTTGTAAGTTGAAATTTAAACCACCAATTCTTGCCAAGTACCGACAATGACTGACAACTCTGAAATACTACCGGAACTCCCAGACACGCCCCAAGGAGCCGACTACACAGGCGACGACATAAAAACTCTCGTATGGTATGAGCACATACGGCTCCGTCCCGGCATGTACATCGGAAAACTCGGCGACGGCTCCCAAAGCGACGACGGAATATATGTGCTCGCCAAGGAGGTGATCGACAATGCCATCGACGAGTATATGATGGGATTCGGAAAGCAAATTGCCGTCGATGTCGACGAGCGGTCGGTCAGCGTGCGCGACTATGGACGCGGCATACCTTTGGACAAAGTAGCCGATGTATCGTCAAAGATGAACACTGGAGCAAAGTATGACTCCAAAGCATTTAAAAAGTCTGTAGGACTGAACGGTGTCGGCATCAAGGCTGTCAACGCACTGTCGACAGACTTTTACATCAAAAGCGTGCGCGACGGCATGCAGCACGCCATAGAGTTCAAAGAGGGCAAAATGGTCAAAGACTTCGGCATCGAGCCCACCGACGAGCCTAACGGCACCCTCGTCAGATTTACGCCCGACAGCACTCTGTTCCGTGAATACCGATATCGCGAAGAGTACTTGATTCAATTGGTAAAAAACTACACTTTCCTCAACACCGGTCTGTCAATCTACCTCAACGGCAAGAAGTATTATTCCAGATATGGACTGCTCGACCTGCTCAAGGAGAATCTTACCACAGAACCACTCTACCCGATCATACACCTCAAGGGCGACGACATCGAGGCGGTGATAACACATACCCGGCAGTTCGGTGAAGAATACTACTCGTTTGTCAATGGACAGCACACGTCGCAAGGAGGCACCCATCTCACGGCCTTCCGCGAAGCCGTATCGAGGACAATAAAAGAATTCTCCGGGAAAAATTTCGAATATTCCGACATAAGGAGCGGTATGGTGGCGGCAATCTCCATAAAAGTGGAAGAACCCATGTTTGAATCGCAGACAAAGACCAAGCTCGGCTCACGCGACATGGGACCGGAAGGTCCTACCGTAGCAAAATTCATCGGCGACTTCATCAAAAAGGAACTTGACAATTACCTTCACATAAACCGCGACACCGCCGACATACTCATAAAAAAAGTCCAGGAGAATGAACGCGAGCGCAAAGCCATGGCCGGAGTGACCAAAATAGTGAGGGAAAAGGCCAAAAAGGCCGCTATCAACAACAAAAAGCTGCTTGACTGCAGAGTGCATCTATCAGACACACGAGGCAATGAAGACCGCAAGAATGCATCCTCGATATTTATAACCGAGGGCGACTCGGCAGCCGGATCCATCACCAAAATCCGCGATGTTGAGACTCAGGCGGTATTCTCCCTGCGAGGCAAACCGCTGAACACTTACGGCATGCCTTTGGTAGATGTATATAAAAACGACGAATTTGCCCTCTTAAGAGCGGCACTTAACATAGAAGACAGCATCGACGACCTGCGTTATAATAAGGTGATAATAGCAACAGATGCCGACGTCGACGGAATGCATATACGACTGCTTCTGCTGACATACTTCCTGCAATTTTTCCCTGAACTCATAAAGAAAGGCCACGTCTATGTTCTGCAGACGCCTCTATTCAGAGTCAGGAATAAAGCCACGACAAGAAGGACCGGCACTAAAAACGCAAAAAAATCGTCATCGAAGCCAACTGACGACACTCATTATTGTTATAATGACGAGGAGCGCGCAGCGGCCATCGCAAAATTTGGCGCCAATGCTGAAATCACGCGATTTAAAGGTTTAGGAGAGATTTCTCCGGAAGAATTCCGAGGATTCATCGGACCTGACATACGTCTGGACCGCGTCACCCTGAGAAAAGAGGATGCCGTCGACGAACTGCTTGAATTCTATATGGGGAAAAACACCTCCGAACGACAGAATTTTATAATTGACAATCTCGTAGTAGAAGATGACTCTGAAATATCGTGAGCGCATAGCCGTATATCCGGGAACTTTTGACCCATTTACCATCGGCCACAAGTCCATCGTCGAACGCGGCCTTCTGCTGTTTGACAAAATAATTGTCGCAGTAGGAATAAACGACAACAAACGCTGTTTTCAACCGACTCAGCAACGGGTTGAGGCTATCAAGAAAGTGCTTAAGGATGACCCCCGGATAGATGTGGTCAGCTACGACGGACTGACGGTCGACATAGCCCGCGACCATAACGCCCAGTTCATACTCCGAGGAGTCAGGACCGTAGCCGACTATGAATACGAACGAAATCTGGCATACGCCAACCGTCAGATATCCGGAATAGAGACAGTGTTGCTGTATACACTGCCTGAACTCCAATATGTGAGTTCGACTATGGTGCGCGATCTCGACAGATGCGGTTACGACATCAGCCAGTTCGTTCCGGGAGCGGACACGAACCGCTAATCGTATAGACCGATTAAACATACACTTTAACTCAAAAACGAATGAAGAGACTGATTTCCATATTATCGCTGTTAGCTTGCGCCATTCCAATGCTATTCAGCCAGCAACAGCAACAGTTCAGATGGACTCCCGACGACAAATTAAAGTATGCCGAAAGGATCATTTCATCATATTATGTTGAAGAAGTAAACCGCGACACCATCGTAGACGAGGCCATAAAGGCCATGCTTAAGACTCTCGACCCACACTCCATCTATTCCACACCTGAGGAAACAAGAGAGCTAAACGAACCGTTGAGCGGCAATTTCAGTGGCATAGGCATTAAATTCAATTTAGTGTCCACCGACACTCTGTATGTCATCGAGACTGTAGCCGGCGGACCGGCAAAGAAGGTAGGAATACAACCCGGCGACCGAATCATCAAAGTCAACGACACGATAATAGCCGGCGTTAAAATGAAGAATTCGGAAATTATGAAACGCCTTCGCGGACCTAAAGGCACGGTAGTCAATGTTAAAGTCCAACGCAAAGGTGTTCCGGAACTTATTGATTTCGCTATAACACGCGACGATATTCCCATCTACAGTGTCGAAGCCTCATACATGGCCGACCTCACTACAGGATATATTCTCGTGACACAATTTGGAGAAAACACTCCAAAAGAATTTTCCGATGCTTTAAATAAGCTCAAAAAGCAAGGAATGAAGAATCTGATAATCGATCTGCAGGGTAACGGCGGAGGCTATCTGAACGCGGCATACGAACTGGCCGCCAACTTCTTGAACAAGGGCGACCTACTTGTGTATACAGACGGGCCAAGAATACCGACCAACGTATATAAGGCCGATAAAGACGGCTCATTCCCGAAAGACGGACGCGTCGTAGTATTGGTCGACCAATATTCAGCATCGGCAAGCGAAATTCTATCCGGAGCACTCCAGGACCATGACCGCGCCGCTATCGTCGGACGCCGGACTTTCGGAAAAGGTCTTGTCCAAAGGCCTTTCCCCTTCCCTGACGGTTCTATGATCAGGCTGACTGTGTCTAAATATTACACCCCGTCCGGACGATGCATACAGAAGCCTTACACCAAAGGCGATGTCGAGGGATATAGCTCAGACATGTTAAAACGCTATGAATCCGGCGAGTTCATGCATCCCGACTCCATACATCTGCCCGATTCGCTCCAATACAAGACACTCCACAAACAGCGCATCGTATATGGCGGAGGCGGAATTATGCCTGACAGATTTGTGCCAATCGACACGGCCTGGTACACACCATATTACCGCGACATGATGGCTAAAGGGATATTCAATAAGTACATAATCAACTACATCGACTCCAATCGGAAAGGATTGACAGATAAATATCCTACGGAACAATCTTTTATCGACAGTTTTACTCCCGACGACGATTTCAACAACGGATTTATCGCCATGGGAAAAGAAAACGGAGTAGAATTCAATGAAGAAGAATATTCCAAAAGCAAGACTCAGATCGACACCATCCTCAAAGCCCTGCTTGCAAGCGACCTTTACGAAGGTGCATCATACTCCCGGATTGTCAACGAGATAAATCCGACATATCAGGAAGGACTGCGACTGATTAACGACAAAAAAGAATACGAACGACTTCTCGGCAAATGAACCGATGCCGATAAAAAACAGACAAGGCATGAAAGATAACGTCATAAGCAAAGAGACATCAGAAAAGACGGTACTTGTAGGTCTGATCACACCGCAACAGAACGAATCAAAAGCCAACGAATATCTGGACGAGCTGACCTTCTTGGCCGACACGGCCGGAGCTGTCACGGAGAAACGATTCCTGCAGCGTGTCGATTATCCAAACCCGCGCACTTTCGTCGGCAAAGGCAAACTTGAAGAGATAAAACAATATGTCGACGACAATGAGATTGGACTGGTTATTTTCGATGACGACCTGACCACAAAACAGGTCGCCAACCTCGAACGCGAGCTTCAGGTCAAGATTCTCGACCGCACAAGCCTGATTCTCGACATATTTGCGAAACGCGCCCAGACTGCCAATGCAAAAACTCAGGTAGAATTAGCTCAGTACCAATACCTTCTTCCAAGACTAACCCGAATGTGGACACACCTCGAACGTCAGCGTGGTGGTATCGGTATGAGAGGACCAGGTGAAACTCAGATTGAGACAGACCGACGAATTATTCTTGACAAAATCTCAAGATTAAAGGACGAACTCGCCAGCATCGACAAGCAGAAGTCGATACAGCGCAAGAACAGGAGCAAACTCACCCGTGTAGCACTCGTAGGCTATACCAACGTCGGCAAGTCCACCTTGATGAATCTTCTCAGCAAAAGCGAAGTATTTGCCGAGAACAAACTGTTTGCCACGCTCGACACCACCGTCAGAAAAGTAATCATCGACAATCTTCCGTTCCTGCTCACCGACACTGTCGGATTCATCAGGAAGTTGCCGACACATCTTGTCAACTCCTTCAAATCCACCCTCGACGAAGTCCGCGATGCAGACATACTCGTACATGTCGTTGACATCAGCCACCCGCAGTTCGAGGAGCAGATTGATGTAGTCAACAAGACATTAGCTGAAATATGCGGACCCGACAGCGACAAAAAAATGATAATGGTGTTCAATAAAATCGACGCCTTTACATACAAGCCAAAAGACGAAGATGACCTAACACCCCGGACACGCGAGAATGTAACTCTTGATGAACTTAAAACATCTTGGATGGCCAGGATGAACGACGACTGCGTCTTTATATCCGCAAAAAACCAGACCAACATCGACGAACTTAAGGAAAAACTGTATGAAAAGGCAAAAGAGGTACATACCACACGCTTCCCGTACAACGACTTCCTATTCCAGAAATATGACACCGACGACAGTCCCGAAGGCTCTTCTGAGATAACGTCGATACAATCTCCGGAATAAACCATCTTACCGCAACAGTCTATAATCATTATCCTCACATGACCATGTACCGCCAATTGACCATCACGGAACAGGAGAGGCTGGTACGGAACGGATGCCGCTGTTCCGACTGGACTTTAGTAAAAGTAAAAGACGGATTTAACCCTGACCGATATATTCGTGTATCCTTTTCAGGAGAGGTGCTTCTTGGTGTCGCCGTACGGAAGCTTACAGACAGCACCGGCCTTGAGTTGGAATCAGGCATATACGATGCAGAAATAAGCAATTGCAGCATCGGAGATAACGTGCGCATATCCAGAGTCAACGGATGTCTGTCAAACTACAATATAGGCGATGGCTGTCTGATATCGAACATAGGCACCATGGCCGCTACTCCCGGAGCCATGTTTGGAAACGGAGTGCATGTAAATGTACTGAACGAAACCGGAGGACGTACCAATATAATATATGACAGGCTGTCTGCACAGATAGCCTACATGATGACCTTTTACAGGCACGACGATGAGTTTATCCATAGACTCACATCTATAATAGAGAGATATGCCGAATCAAGACGTGCGGACACCGGAACGGTGGGACACGATACGACAATAGCCAATTGTCCTACAATTATAAACGTACGGATAGGCAGCAACGCGACCATTAATGGCGCCTCCCGACTAAACGACGGAACAGTAGGCGATTACGCCTCTGTAGGATCGGCTGTAATAGCCGAGCACTTCATCATGCAGTCACAGGCGGTTGTAGACAATGCTTCCATATTGATAAATTCGTTCGTAGGACAAGCCTCTCGATTAAGTAACTGCTTTGTGGCCCACGACTCGCTGTTCTTCGCCAACTGTACCATGGAATGCGGGGAAGCCGTATCGACTTTTGCTGGGCCACACACTGTCTCCATGCATAAATCGTCATTGCTGATAGGTGGATATTTCTCATTTTTTAACGCCGGATCAGGAACCAACCAAAGCAATCATCTATACAAACTCGGGCCAATGCACCAAGGAGTCACTGCCAGAGGTTGCAAGACTGCCAGCAACACATATATAATGTGGCCGGCACGCTTTGGCGGATTCTCAATGATCAGCGGCGGCCACTATTCCCACCCCGACACTTCCGTTCTCCCCTACTCCTATGTACTCGCTCACGACGGCAAGACAAAAGTCATACCAGGATCGAACCTCAAGACTATGGGTACGATCCGCGATTTGCTTAAATGGGGACGTAGAGACAGACGCCTTCCGGGAATAGAAAAACTCGACCTTATCAACTACGACAACTTAAGCCCGGTGACTACCGACGGCATGTACGGAGCCATATCGTTCCTTAACAGCCTCGAATACGACCACAAACTCACCGAAGCGCTGCGTTTTGAAGTCGAATATGCTTCCATAAAGAAAGGCAAGGAGTACTATGCTCTCGGAGTTGAGTATTTCATGGGTGAGGCCATTGTTCAGCATCTTTTTGATCTGAATCCAAGTCCTGACACAAGTTTAAGCGATCAGTTGTCGTCAAGCAAAGAAGCCAGTTATTTAAAATGGGTGGATTTGGCTGGTATGATAGCTCCTCAGGATCTAATCGTCGATGTTTGCGCCAAAATATCGGATGGATCCATTAACGATATTGAATCTGTCGAACAAGCTCTAAATGACATATACCTACGCTATCGCGATCTCAAATGGGCATACGTATTATCAAAAATCGACACATGCTACAGCATATCCCCCGACGACCTGACTCCAGAGGTGGTCATATCCATTATCGACCGATGGAGAGATTCCGTAGTAGCACTTGACCGACTGAGAAAAGACGACGCACTGAAAGACTTTTCCGAGCCTATGACCACCGGATTCGGAATTGACGGCGACGAAACATGCAGATCTGACGACTTCAGGAATGTCAACGGCAATCCGGAAGAACATGAAGTAATCGCAAGCGTCCACAAGCACTACACCGATGCCCTGCTTGATGCACACGAAATGACTGCAAGAATTAAAAAGACGTTTGCTATTACCGATTAAACATATTACCTTTGCATACAATACAACACTATAACCCATTCAACCGGACAATATAATGAAACATATCTTTGCAAAAACATATTGCGCAATAATCGGATCCGCCATACTTGTCGGATGCGGCACATCAGGAAAATGGAATATCGAAGGCAACATTGCAGGAGCCGTCGACAAAGACCTTATACTCCAGGCTTCTGAAAATGGAAGATGGTTCACCATCGACACCATAACCACCGACAAGAACGGGAAATTCAGCTACTCCCACGAGCCAAACGCATATCCTGACATTTACAGATTAACTCTCGACGGCAAAAGCCTATACTTTCCGATCGACAGTATCGAGAGTGTCACAATAACAGCCGACGGAACAAACTTTGACCGCGACTATACCCTGTCGGGATCGGCCGATGCGGAAATGATGATGACCGTAGAAAAACGAATCGCACAGACAATCGCAAACGTAGGAACCAAGGAGGCTGTCAACGATTCACTCTTAAAGCGCGACCTGAGCGGCATGATACTTTCAGATCCGGCAAGCATCACGGCCTACTACATCATCAACAAACAGCTGAACGGACAGCACATATTCAATCCTGTAAATAAATTCGACAACCGCGTTTTAGGTGCTGTAGCCAATGCCTACAACGAATTCAGACCCGATGATCCACGCACAAGATACCTCACTGAAGTATTTCTGCGCAATCGCCCGATGCCGGCCGGACTGCCTACCGACACCATAGAAGTAACTGAATTGCCATTTTTCGACATAAAACTGACCGACAATACCGGCGCCACACACGAACTTTCAGACATCGTGTCGCGCAATAAAGTCGTAGTGTTAAGCTTCACTATATATGGAGCCGAAGGGTCGACCGCATACAATGTGGCATTGGCCGATGCATACAACAAATACCGTCCGAACGGCCTTGAAATATATCAAGTGGCCGTCGATGACGATGAGTTCCAATGGAAGCAATCAGCCAAGAACCTACCTTGGATAACAGTCTACAATCCCTTGGCCACAGGAGGAACAGTGCTTAACGTCTACAACGTACAGAACTTGCCTACGACATACATACTCGCCAACGGCGAACTTGTAGATCGAGTAGACGACCTGTCCAAACTCAATGCCACGATAGCAAAGTACATGTAATACAGCAAAAACAATATCCGATGCGAGGGACTTTAGTCCTATTTACGGCCACATTTCCATTCCGAAACTTCACAGAAGAAGTATTTCTGCTGCCGGAAGTTGAAGCTTTAGGGCGCGATTTCAACAAGGTAATCGTGGTTCCGCTGGAACGACGTGGCGAACCGATAGAACTGTCCTGGTCCAATATTGAAGTAGACACTTTCATAGCCGACAGCCTTTTCACCAAAGTCAAGGTACTCAAGAGTCCCTATCTGCTACACCATACTGTAGTATCGCATTATCATCACCTCGCACAGGAATCCAAATCAATAACAGAATTCCTGTGCGGGGCCTTTTTCTGCATGAACGCAAAATGCTTCGGTGATTTAATCGGCAAATGGATTGAAACCAGAAAATTAGACACCTCCGACACCCTATTCTATACATTTTGGTTTGACCATATCACATCGGCACTGGCTATGATCTCTGAAGGCAAAGGCTTAAAAATTGTCAGCCGCGCCCATGGCCACGATGTGTATGACACACAATTGCCTTTCCGGTCGCATATATTCAGGGCATACACACTCGACAATATGCTCGGCCTGTATCCGGCAAGCGACGACGCATCAGGATATATCAAGAAACAATATCCCGCATACGGACATAAAATATCGACACGCATTCTCGGATCGTCAAAGATTTTTCCGGAAGCATCGGCCAGCCCGCATTCCGCTTCCGACAAGGAATGGACTTTCTTATCCTGCGCCCGCATTGAACCCGAAAAACGTGTCGACAGATGTTTTGCACTCGTCAAAGCCATCGCCACCGCATATCCGCTGAACCGGATCCGATGGATACACGCAGGCGGAGGCTCCCTTATGGACAATTTGCGGAAAGAGATCGAATCCGTAGATCTGCCATCAAATCTACACATTGACTTGCGCGGAGCTATGGACAACCGCGAAGTCCAATATATATATGTATCGGAAAAAATCGACTGGAGCATGTTGCTCAGCGATTCCGAGGGAGGTTGCCCGATAACGTTATGCGAATCCCTGTCATACGGCATTCCGGTGATAGCTACAGAAGTAGGCGGCATACCGCAAATCATAACCCCGGAAGTCGGAATAACCGTAGCACCCGACACTCCTGCTGAGAATATCGTAGGCGAATTGCAACCTTACCTGAATAACCCGTGCTTCTACGACGACCTCCGGTCCGGATGCATCGAAAGATGGAACCGGCACTTCAATTCCAAAACACTCCGCAGCGATTTCTCCAAAGAACTGACGGGACTTATCACCTCCAGACCGTGAAAGCGCAGACTTCAGACATTAAAGTATCGGTGATTGTAGCCACTTACAATCAAGAACAGACTATCGCCCGGACACTTGAATCCATCGTAGCCCAGCAATGCGGATTCCGCTACGAAATTGTCATAGGTGAAGATTGCTCCACCGACAATACCCTCGATATATGCCGCCATTACGCCCGACTATACCCCGACAAAATAGTCATATCCGCCAATCCCGTAAACAAGGGGCTGCGCGACAACTACTACGACTGTATTCTGCAATGCCGTGGCGAATACATTGCCGACTGCGCCGGCGACGATTACTGGATTGACTCATTCAAACTCCGGAAACAAGCAGAACTTCTGGATGCCCACCCCGACGTGACGCTCGTACACACCGACTGGGAATTTGTCGATTCCGCCACCGGACATATCCGTCAATGCGATCCGGGAAATAGAAAATCCAAGTTCAGGAAGCCGTTCATGTCCGGACGCGATCTGCTTCTGCCGTTGCTGAACCATGAAGCATCACCGATAATACACCTATGCACCGCCATGTATAGAAAATCATCTATTTTGAAGGCCTACAACGAAGACTCATACACATTTCGGAATCCCGACTTTCCTTGCGAGGACCTTCAACTCATTGCGGCACTTGCCTCAATGGGCGACATAGCCTTTCTGCCTGACACCACGCTCCGCTATTCTGTCGGAAACGAGACCATCAGCGGGACTGCACATCCGGCAAAGTCATTTGATTTTTATTTCGGAGCATTCAAACTTACCGACTGTCTTGCCGGCAAGTACCGCATCGATAAAACCTGCTTAGACCATTATGCCGCCGACACACTGCAATTCATAATGGCGCAGGCATTCAACAGCGTCGACTCCGTGCGTCGACAAAAATTAATGTCCTTCGTCAAAACATCGCGATATCCCGTATCGACAAAGTTTCGCCTGATGATTTTTCTCAGTTCATGGAAGCCGCTGTGGCGTTTATGTGCAAGCCTAAATAAGATACAGTCAACCATTTAACGTTATATACCCAAAATATGAAGTCAGCCTGCGAGCTAATAACCGTAGTCATACCGGTTTATAACCGGGAGTCGATCGTAGCATCGACTCTCGACTCGGTCGCCATACAGACACCGGCACCAAGGCTGATCGTGGTCGACAATGCATCTACCGACGGCTCACTTAAAACGGTTAAAGAATGGGCCGAAAGACACTCCTCTACACGATTCCCGGTCACCGTAACTGTCGAAACCGCAAAAGGAGCCGCGGCGGCACGGCAGAAAGGCCTACAGATGGTCGACACCCCATTTGTACTATTCTTCGACTCCGACGACATCATGCTCCCCGGACATATCGACAGACTTGTCAGAGCCATTGAGCATTATCCCGGAATAGACATATTCGGCTGGGACATACACGCCATGGAACTCGATGGCCGTCGGTCCACATACCCTTTTTCCGACAGAAATATAGCCTTTCGACATATTTTCAACGGCATATTTTCTACTCAGCGTTATGCCGCCAGTACAGAACTGATCCGCTCAGTTGGCGGATGGGATCCGACAGTGCTCGGATGGGACGATTACGAACTCGGTGTACGGCTTATATGCAGTTCACCACAAGTAAAATATCTACCCGGGACGCCGACTGTGGCAATGAAGCGCCTCGCCGATTCAATCACAGGAACCGACTTCGCCTCGGGAGCTGAAAAATGGGAATATGCCATGGACTTATGCCGTCGAACCCTGTCGGACCATGGCAACGGACAGCTGGTAAGATGGCTCGACCTAAAGCTTGCCGTATTGGCGGGTCTATATCGACGCGAGAACGCTCACAGAGAAGCGTCGCGCCTCCTAAAGCGAATAATGGACAGGGAAACATCGGCATGGCGACGCACTATCCTCGCCATGGCCTTCCATTACACAGCAGTCGGAGGTAGAGGCATACACCATATTTTGCGCCCGATTCTTTAAAACGTCACCCTTTTAACACTTCCGCAGAACTTTGCCGAAACATTTTCCCTTCCCGAAAAATTGCTTTTACGGAATATATTTCTTAACTTTGTAGAGTAAACATTACACAGAAATTTTTATTAAGGGTCTCGCCCCATACGGTCGAGTTCCTTTAATTTTTTTGTATAACCCAAAAACAACGACAATTATGGCCATCACTTACATGACCCGTGAAGGGTACAAGAAGAAAATGGACGAAATAGCTTATTTAGAAACAGTTAAACGTCCGGAAATATCACGTGCTATAGCCGAGGCCCGCGACAAAGGCGACCTTTCGGAGAATGCGGAATACGATGCCGCAAAGGAAGCGCAAGGCATGCTCGAAATGAAGATTTCGCAGCTAAAGGATCTTGTGGCCAACGCACGCATTATCGATGACAGCAAACTGAACAACGAAGAAGTTCAGATATTAAATAAAGTTAAAATAAAGAACGTGGCCAACGGCATGGTCATGGAGTACACCATCGTGGCCGACAGCGAGGCTAACCTGAAAGAGAAAAAACTCGCTTCAAGCACTCCCGTGGCGCAAGGACTGCTCGGACACAAGCTCGGAGAAGTGGTGGAGATAAAGACCCCCGCAGGAATGGCCAAATTTGAAATTATGGAAATTTCATTCTAACACGATAGTCATGGCAACCATATTCACAAAAATAATCAACGGCGAAATTCCGTCATATAAAGTGGCTGAAGACGATAAGCACTATGCATTCCTCGACATAAACCCGGTGGCTCCCGGGCATACGCTCGTAGTACCGAAGAAAGAGGTCGATTACATCTTCAAGCTTGACGACCAGGAGCTTGCCGAACTGAACATTTTCGCCAAACGAGTGGCCAAGGCAATGGAGAAGGCGATGCCGTGCAAACGTATCGGCGTCACAGTCATCGGCCTGGAAGTGCCTCATGCACATATCCACCTGATTCCCATCAACCAGGAGAGCGACATGTACTTCAACAAGGGCAAATTGACGCTTGATCCCAAGGACATGGCCGACATGGCCGCCGCCATAGCCAAGGAATTCAAATAATAAGTGCGGTAACAGTCCAATAATAAGGAAATTATTGGACGAAATTAGACCGCACTCTATTGCGAATATAAAAAGTTAGTAGTAACTTTGCCGAAGAATCGGGAAGGACCGTTGCGGTCTGGAGCCCGCTTCATAGTAATTAACTTATTTATTAACCCATTAAATGAACGAAGAATTGAAAAATTCACCCATCGAAGATTTCGACTGGGATGCCTACGAAAAAGGCGAAAACAAAGGTGAAAAGAGCCGCGAAGAACTCACTAAGACTTATGATGAGTCGCTCAACACCGTAAAAGACAAAGATGTAATCGAAGGTACCATTATCGCCCTCAACAAGCGCGAAGCAGTGGTTAACATCGGCTACAAATCAGACGGTATCATCCCCGTCAACGAATTCCGCTACAACCCCGACATCAAGGTAGGCGACGTTGTAGAGGTGTTCATCGAAAATCAGGAAGACAAAAAGGGTCAGCTCATTCTTTCCCACCGCAAGGCACGCATGTCGCGTTCTTGGGAACGTGTGAACGAGGCTCTCGAAAACGACGAAATCATCAAGGGCTACATCAAGTGCCGCACCAAGGGTGGTATGATTGTCGACGTGTTCGGAATCGAAGCCTTCCTCCCCGGCTCACAGATCGATGTCAAGCCCATCCGCGACTACGACATCTTCGTGGGCAAGACCATGGAATTCAAGGTCGTTAAAATCAACCAAGAATTTAAGAACGTTGTTGTTTCGCACAAGGCTCTCATCGAAGCCGAGCTCGAACAGCAGAAGAAAGATATCATCTCCAAGCTTGAGCGCGGTCAGGTGCTCAAGGGCGTGGTTAAAAACATCACTACTTACGGTGTGTTCATCGACCTCGGTGGCGTTGACGGTCTTATCCACATCACCGACCTCTCTTGGGGCCGCGTAAGCCATCCCGAAGAAGTGGTTAGCCTCGATCAGGAACTTGACGTGGTTATCCTTGACTTCGACGACGAGCGCAAGCGCATCGCCCTCGGTCTGAAGCAGCTCCAGCCCCATCCATGGGATGCCCTCAACCCCGACCTCAAAGTCGGCGACAAGGTTAAAGGCAAAGTTGTCGTTATGGCCGACTACGGCGCATTCGTGGAAATCGCTCCGGGCGTAGAAGGTCTTATCCACGTAAGCGAAATGTCATGGTCGCAGCACCTCCGTTCAGCACAGGACTTCATGAAGGTAGGCGACGAAGTTGAAGCTGTGATCCTTACCCTCGACCGCGACGAGCGTAAGATGTCACTTGGCATCAAGCAACTCAAGAACGACCCGTGGGAAGACATCGAAGTTCGCTACCCCATCGGCAGCAAGCACACTGCCAAGGTTCGCAACTTCACTAACTTCGGTGTATTCGTTGAGATCGAAGAAGGCGTTGACGGTCTTATCCACATCAGCGACCTCTCTTGGACCAAGA
>CANOLV010000031.1 GCA_947567425.1 uncultured Porphyromonadaceae bacterium
GTAGCTTGCCCGGCGTTAATTGAGTAGCGAGCGCATGGCGGAGCCATGCTCATTGTGGTAAACCCCAGGCGCAGCCTGGGGAGTGGACGGTCAACATCCATAGATCGAGCCTCGGAGAGGCTCCTTGTCGAAATAATTTGTCTCCATCTAAAATTTTATTAACTTTGTCATTATGAGCAAAGTTACAGCTTTATACCACATAGTGTTCTGCACCAAGGAACGCCAGATGACTATTCCCGATGAGCATAGTCAAGACCTTTATCGGTTTATTTGGAAAGAGGTCACCAATATGAAATCGAGATTGCTCCGGGTCGGCGGTATACAGAATCATGTCCACATGCTGATTGATCTTCATCCATCGGTTTCATTGTCGCAGCTGATGCAAAATGTCAAGGGCCGTTCAAGCGGGTGGATGCGCTCCGATGACCGATTTTGCGGATTCAATGGATGGGCATCTGAATACTATGGTTGCACTATCTCACCGGAGCAGAAGCATGCGGTTATAGAATATATAAAGGGGCAACAACAGCATCATTTGGGAGCTGAGTTCAACCGAGAAGTCGTCAGCATGTACAGATATGCCGATTTGGACTATCATCCTTCAGATCTGATGTAGGGTTTATATGAGACGCCTCTCCGAGGCTATCCCTTCGGCGGATGCATGTCCCCAGGCTGCGCCTGGGGTTTACCACGATGGGCATGGCTCCGCCATGCTCCGGATCACGGTCTCACTCTGCCCGATGCGCATAACGGAAGTGTTGCTACATTGCTGACGCACTGAGTCGCAGGCGCCATGCATCGTCCCGCTTATTCATGTTGGTGTGCTTGTCGCTCCATTAAGCCATGATTGAAGGAATATGTTGTTGTGGATTCAAATATTATGCTGACTTTTAAGGAAAAACTTTGGTTGCTTAAAAATATTTCATAATTTTGCCGAATCTTATATTCTTATTGTCCCACGACCAATCAATACCGAGTCAAAATTATGAACAGATGTATCTCCGTACTTGGCGCTCTGATTTTGTCATCAGCATTCGTATGCAGTGCCGATGACGAACTGTTTAAGATGTGCCACGATTTCGATGCCGATGACGACATCGAATATTCCATTCCCGACGGATTCAAGGCATATAAGCCGGAAAACTGCGCAATATACATTAATCGCGACCAGACTGACTACGACCTTTCGTATGCGGGATGGATATATCCGGTCATGGCCGTGTCCGAAGCCAAAGACTGCATCATGCTCTATCCCGGCTCGGGCTACAGTGGGTGGCCCGAATTTAAAGCGATATGCTGAGAATGAACTCAGGGCTGTTGCCGGAGACAGAGACCTCGATACGTCCACTTTAATAAAAACAGTTGCTTTGGAGGATATGTCGGGCTATTGCAACGCCGACACTGCATACGTCTATGAGTTTGACTTCGTGAAGCCCTTTATGGACAGATATACTCACTGCATCGGGGTATGCCTGCGCAAATACGCCCATCCGGGCCTTATGATGAAGATGGCGCTGACCGACGAGGGGCTTTCCCGGCGCGACGATCATCTGAAGACACTTCTCAACTCTGTCCGCTACGGCGATAAGGTTCCCACGGAAGGATTGAAGGCTGAGAAGCATTACAGTGCCAATCAAGAAGCCAGGGTCAATAACTATCCGATGATCCTTTTCGATAACGATATCATGTTAAATGTCCCGTCTAAATTTGGTGTTATAGCCATGCCTGAATTGATCACGCTGACAATTAACCCGGATTATGAACCCAAATACGGCTACATTTATAGAAATATAGGTTGGCCATACAAGTTTGGGGTAGAATCGGATAAGAAAGACTGTGCAATCCTTTATTCTTCCGTCACTTCTCTAATTGTAAGCTTACCCAACATCGTTGAGGACGAAATCCAGGCGTATCGGTCGGATTCGGATATCGACGTGACGGAATATATGGCTACGATAACCGATGTCGACATGTCAAAATATGCCAATGCCGATACCGTGCTCATATATGACCTCGAGCTGGATAAACCCTATCTTGAAAAATACAGTTATTGTATGGGAATTTACTTAAGGAAATACGGCCATCCAGCTATGTTGGTTAAGGTCCTTATGGACAATGAGGGGCTGAAACATAAAGATAGTTATCTTCGCACTGCTCTAAATAGTATTAGGTATGGTGATACACCCACCAAAGATGGCCTTGAAGGTGAAGAAAAGTATGCAATTCCGACCAAGTTTCCTCTTCCGAGAACGATATGGGTCAAGCCGAAAGAAGGCTACATAAACTAACCTGTTAGACTTTTTTCAAAACGATAGTCCTGATAGGGGCAGGTCGTATCCCGGCATTTAAAACCATGCCGGCGCGGCACAGCCAACTCCACCGAGAATCTGTGCCGTAGGCCATAGCGGCAGAGCCGCGAAACAATGGTAGCCACAAGCCAGCGCGGTTGAGCCGCGCGCAGCTTGTGGACACAGACATACCCTCAACAAACGGCTACAGAGTAGCCGAACAACCATCACATAACTTTTCACGTCTGCCACATCCAACACACGCATCGCGTAATGTGCGACCGCGATGCGGCCGTCAGAAAGGTGTGATGTCCTATTTGACCACAAGCTACGGCCGCTCACGGCGACCTCGCTTGTGGCTACACATTTTCGCCGGCTCTGCCGGCGTGCCTACGGCATCCGGAAGCTTGTCCGGCATTAATTGAGTAGCGAGCGCATGGCGAAGCCGTGTTCATTGTGGTTATACAAACTGTCGGGTGTGTGGCTTGTCCGCCATGCTCCGCATCACGGCCGCACTCTGCCCGATGCGCATAGCGTAAGTGTAGCCGCATTGCCGACTCACTGAACTGCAGGCGCCATGCATCGTCTCGCTTATTCATGTTGGTGTGCTTGTCGCACCATTAAGCCATGATTGAAGGAATATGTTGTTGTGGATTCAAATATTGTGCTGACTTTTAAGGAAAAACTTTGGTTGCTTAAAAATATTCCATAATTTTGCCGAATCTGATATTCTTATTGTCCCACGACCAATCAATACCGAATCAAAATTATGAACAGATGTATCTCCGTAATTGGCGCTTTGATTTTGTTATCAGCATTTGTATCCAGTGCCGATGACGAACTGTTCAAGATGTGCCATGACTATCAGAGAGACAAAACTCAAATTTTTGAAATTGAGGTAAGCCATATTACTGCTATGTACAATCTATATTATATATACTAATGAGACCTCGACTTCGTGCGGTTATAATGGGGCTATTGCTATTTATGAGTCAAATATGTTATGCCCAATCCGAGTGGATGGTTGACAGTTGTCACCTTTCATTCTCAGACATCAAAATGTATCAGCCTGAAGGGTTTGTGATCGATACCGTAAATAAGGTGCATCTCATAGACCTTAATCCGGATTTTTCCCCTTCTAATGCGATAAAAGGCTCGAGAATAGGAAGTTTCCATACTCTCGCATTCATATCATACAACGAAGATTGTATTCTCCTGTTTCCTACAAATTTAGGCTTATCACTGAGTGGTATGCCGGATGGTGAATTAAAGGCATGTGCAGGAAATGAAAATATCAATACAAAAAAACAGATTATTATCGTAGCACAAAAAGATATGTCAAAATACTGCAATGCCGACACCGCTTACATTTATCGTATGAAGTTGCCAAATCCTTATTTAGGCAAATATACAAATTGTATCGGTATATGTTTGCGAAAATACGCACATCCGGCCATGCTGATGAAAGTTATGCTGACTGGTGAAGGTTTGCTATCGGAAGACGTTTACCTGAACACGCTACTTTCAAGTATCGAATATGGGAATGAACCGACCGAGACATGGAAAAGAAAGGAAATTCTGTTCAATGAATTAATGCGTCCTAACAAAAATTGACTTTGAACTCATTTAATTAGAATTACTTATGAGTAAAACTTTTTTTATTACGATAATCTCGTTGATTAGTAGTTTGTCAGTCTTCGCACAAAAAGAAAATTACCAACAGACTCTTTCTGAGAACGACATCGAGCTAACGGTACCAAGTAATTTTAATGATGTCGGTATCAATAAAAATAAAACGGTTATGCTTTCTATTAAGGCAAACTATGAACCTAAATATGGCTATACCTATAGAAATATAGGATGGCCATACAAGTTTGGCATAGAATCGGATAAGAAAGACTGTGCAATCCTTTATTCTTCCGTCACTTCTCTAATTGTAAGCTTACCCAACATCGTTGAGGACGAAATCCAGGCGTATCGGTCGGATTCGGATATCGACGTGACGGAATATATGGCTACGATAACCGATGTCGACATGTCAAAATATGCCAATGCCGATACCGTGCTCATATATGACCTCGAGCTGGATAAACCCTATCTTGAAAAATACAGTTATTGTATGGGAATTTACTTAAGGAAATACGGCCATCTAGCTATGTTGGTTAAGGTCCTTATGGACAATGAGGGGCTGAAACATAAAGAATAGTTATCTTCGCACTGCCCTCAATAGTATTAGATATGGTGATACACCCACCAAAGATGGCCTTGAAGGTGAAGAAAAGTATGCTATACCTACCAAGTTTCCTCTTCCGAGAACGATATGGGTCAAGCCTAAAGAAGGTTACATAAACTAACCGACTCAGAACTTCTTGCCAAACAATAATTCTGATAGGGACAGTCGAAACATGGCTGTTCCTATCATCTTTCCCATAATCTTTTACCAATGGAGTACTTTGCTATCCCACGTTTGCGTAAGAGTCTATCCCGCATACTCAGGATAATTCTCCGGCCGGAGCATCTGCTTCTGACGGCAACGATGGCCGTCTCAATTTTCGCGTCTTATCGCGGCATGATTGAGCCTGCTACGGCTCCGAAACGGTATTTTACCCTGACGGCCATTTCCGCGACTGCAGTCTTGTTGGCGGTTAAGGCGTTGTCAGGCAGAAAGGTTGATTTTAACTTCCGTTTCGTGGCCGCGGTGATTACAGCCCTATGCACCGAAGAAGCCGTCTATGCTTTATGCCAGTGGACAGGGATAGTTTTTCCACAAGGCTACTATACGGCTACCGCGCACTTCGACAATCCCGCCGGACTGACTGCATGTCTGTGTGCCGGAAGTCCTTTTGCGCTGTCGTTTTGGTGCAGACAGAGGGCGGTCAATGCGGCCGTAGCTATGTGTATGACGCTGATGTTCTTGGCCTTGGCGGTCTCGCATTCGCGCACCGGAGTAATTGTCATGTCAATCCTGCTTGCTAACTTCGCCATGAAGCTGTACGGAGTATGTGCCCGGCGAAGATTCTACGCCCTTGCCTCGCTTGTGGTATTGTTGACGGCCGTGGGCTATCTCCTTAAACGCGGTTCGGCCGACGGACGTATGCTGATATGGCGCTGTTCGATGGAGATGATAGCCGATTCGCCCTGGATCGGCCATGGAATAGGCGCTTTCAAACGTCTCTATATGGACTATCAGGCTTCCTTCCTCGAAGCCCGACCCGACACCGCATACGCCCTTCTGGCCGACAATGTGCTATCGCCTTTTAACGAATATATCCATCTGTGTGTATGCTTTGGCATGGCGGGGCTGGCACTGCTCGCTGTGGCGGTGGCATTTTTAGTGAAATCAGTGCGGAAACGGCCTTCGCCGGAGAAGCGCACAGCCCTCTCAGCCCTATACTGTATCGGAGGTGTCTCGCTGTTCTCATATCCTTTTACTTATCCTTTTATATGGGTGGTCTCGGGGTTTATTTTATGGATATTACTAAAAGATGTTCCGATATTCCGGCATAAGGCAATCAGAGTGACGCTGTCTGTCGGATTAGTCGCTGTCGGAATCGTTGCTGTCCTCTGCTTGCATTTCAGGATCGCCGCTGAGATGCGATGGCGTCAGGCTTATCTTTCAAAAGATTTGGCGGAATACGACCGACTTGTGCCTACGATGGGAAAAACGCCCTTCTTTTTGTACAATTATGCGGTGGTTCTTGACAATGCCGGAGAAAAGGAGCGGAGCCTTGCTGTGGCTCGCCGGTGCGATGGATTGATGGCAAACTACGACCTCGAATTGCTGTTAGGCGACTTATACCGCGACAACAGGAACTTCAAGAAGTCGGAAAGCCATTATCGGAAAGCTTCCGCGATGTGTCCGTGCCGGTTTGTGCCCCTGAACCAACTCTACGATCTGTATCTCTTGGAGGGAGACACGGCAAAAGCTGTAGTCTTGGCTCGACAAGTTGTTAACAAGACTGTTAAAGTAAAATCGCGCACAGTGACTCAAATCCGCTACAAAATGCGGCAGGCTCTTTTGGAACGCTCTACAAATCCATATTAGATAGGGCGAATGCCTGGGATGTGTCTATCTGCTGAAGGTGAGGATGGAGCATTTGTCGGGTGCGATGAATTCGGCAGCCCGGCGTATATCTTCAGGTGTGATGCTGTTGATGCGTTCGACTATCTCTTCGCGCGGGGCGGCGTATCCGTTGAACAGAACGGCGCGGCCGGTGGATATGGCCACTTGTTCGCTGTTGTCGCTCCCGACGGTCATCTGTCCGATATACTGCTTTTTTGCCGCTTCGAGAGCTGAGGGCTTCATCGGTGACTCGGCCATGCGCGAAAGTATGTCGAATGTGATGCGCCGGCAGGGCTTCACGTGTTCCGGATCGCATCCGAAGTATATGGTCAGTTCGCCGCAGTCGGTGAACAGCGAAGTGTATGAGTCGACCGAGTAGACGTAGCCTTTCCGTTCGCGGAGCGCTACGTTAAGCAACGAGTTCATGCACGGTCCACCGATGATATTGTTGAGCAACGCGAAAGCCCGGTTTTTGTCGGCATACATTCCCGGAATCCGCGCGCCTATCACCGTGTGCGCCTGATGGGTGTCGTGTACACGCGATATGTCAAACGGTCTTACAGCCGGTGGCGTAGCCTGCGGTCGCTCGGGCGTGGTGTGGTGAAGCACCGACATGTGGCGTTCGACGCATCTGAACACCTTGTCGGGCGCGGTCGGTCCCATGTAGAAGAACACCATGTTGCCCGGAGTATAATACTTTGAAAGAAAGTCGCGGCATATATCGGGAGTGAACGACGAAATGGTCTGCTCGTTGCCGAGAATGTTGTGGCCTAATGCCGAACCTTCGAAAAGCAGGTCGTTAAAGTCGTCGAATATGGCTTCTGAGGGGGAGTCGAGGTAGGAGTCCACTTCGTCGAGAATCACCTCGCGTTCGCGCTCGATCTGCACGGACGGAAATCTGGAGTATGCCACCAGATCGGCCATAAGCTCCACAGCCCTGTCGAGATGTCCTGACGGGAAGCTTGAATGCAGCACTGTCACTTCTTCCGACGTATAGGCGTTGAGGTCGCCGCCTATCGACTCCATCCTGTTGATGATGTGCCATGAGCGGCGGTGGTCGGTGCCCTTGAATATGGTGTGTTCCACGAAGTGGGCCAGCCCGTATTGTTCGGGCGATTCGTCGCGGCTTCCTGCTTTCACTGCAAGTCCGCAATACTCTACGGGCGATTCCGACCTGCGGTGTATGATCCGCAGTCCGTTGGCGAGAACGTGGTATGTAAATATGTTTCCGTGTATCATTGTCATGCGTTTAGAGTTATGAATGGTTGCTACAAAAAAAAATTACTCGTCATCCCGACGAATAATCTTCTTACCTTAAATCTAATACCATGAAAAACTGATACAAAGGTACGGACTTTCTGGAATGTACCAAATATTTTGGAGATTATTTTTCGTCCTGTTAACTTATTTTAAGTAAAAAGGCCTCGATCCGGATGTCCGGAAGGAGACCTTTTTTGCTTAAAAAAGATGTCGCATGAATGCTATTCTTTGACAGTCAACGTGTTGCCAGCCGAGTGCGCCGACAGGGCCGGTGCATACTGGCTTTGTATGGACGCCACCCCTGCTGAGAAGGTTCCGGCATTGTTGACATACATCTCATAACTGATCCTGTACGTGCCTTTGGGCAGATGGGTTATGAACATGTCAGTGGAGCTGTCGCGGTTCTCGCGGTAGAAGCATATACCCTCCGAGAAGATCGGAGCGGGAAGTTGCTCCACAGGCTCAAGGCAGGCGCCCCGGCTGTCGACCACGGCCACGTAGTCCATGTCGCGGTTGGCTACGATGGTAAGGTTGACCTGAATCACGTCGCCGACTTTAAGGTCGGTGGGTTCTTCCCATTTGATGCCGGAGTCGGCGACCACTCTTCTGTATAGTGTCTTCTCAATCGACAGGTCGGGACATGAGGCGGCTTCGATGTCCGACATATTGCCGACATACTGGGTGTAGACGGCGCCCCACGATGGCGTGCCGGCTATCTTTTCGACAGTGAGCTTTGCCGACGACGGGCGGTAGTCGGTGACATTTTCGCGGAAGGCTCCGAGCAGGCTGTCCGTTTCAGTGACGGTCACTTTCCGGCTTCCGATGCTTACAGATGCACCCTGGGCCGGACGCGTCCATTTGGATCCGCTTAGCAGGATGGAGGCTATGGCATTCGATGTGGAGACGGAAGTGCCCCAGTCCTTGGCTTCCTTTTGAAGTATGAGCCACTGGCGTATGAGGTCGATGTCGGGCGATCCGGGAGCGGCTTGCGTGAAAGCGTCGAGCACTATTGATGTGGCGCTGATTTTACCCATTGACCAGACGGTCATATTGTCGAGCGATGGCCACCACATGCCCCGCTCGGGCTTGACCACGGCAAAGTCGCGTATTGAGGCGACGATCTCTTTGGCCACCGAGGGATAGCTGTTATTGTTCAGAATGATGGCATCTATGGCCTTGGCGGGGATGTCGCGGTTCTTCCATTGCCGCGATTCGACGCCGAGGGTGTTCGCCGTGAAGTTCTTCATCGTAGCCGACAGAGTTTTCTCCGGGTAGTAACCTCTGATCAGCACCGCCAGCGGGCTGGTGTAGGACGAATCCTTGCGGTAGGCTTTTTCAATCTGTGAATCGTAGTATCCGACGGCATTGTCGATCATGCGGTTAAGCTCTTGATTGTCGGGAAGGTAGCCCAGACTGCGCAGACGGCCCATCATGGCGAGTATGTTTTCGGTCACCCACATGGATGATTCCTTGTATTGGCCTATCCATGCCCATCCGCCGTCGGGACATGCGAGAGTCGACAGCGTCTTGACGGCATCGCTATATGTGCCGGCTATGGTCTCCGGATCAAACAGCAGGGCGAGACGCTGCATGCGCTCAGTCTGTGAGCGTGCGTCCATCACCCATGGCGTCGAATTCAGAAGCACGGTCTTCAGATCTGAATTGCGCTCAAGCATCGACACCAGTGTGGAGTCGCCGCGGTCTGAGGAGATCCACGTTTTTATCGCTTTGGCTATGTCGGGATCTGTGCGTAGAATACCTTCGGCCACGGCCGCGGAGAATATGGCCGCGGAAGCCGCCAATGCGCTGTTGGTCTTGTCGGCGCGTATGCCCGGAAGGGCGGTGACGACATACCATGTCGGATTTTCGCAGAACTGCAGGGTCACGCGGGCATCCTTAGGCATCTTCGGCAGCTTGATGCTGAACTTGTCCATGTCGGCCGGGATATAGAACGTAGTAGTCTCTACTACAGGTTCCTTGGCTGGCAATACGGGTATTATGGCCTGTTCGCCGTCGGTGAAACGTCCCGAGGTCGACTTTACGCGATAGCCTATCATGTTGGCGTCGAGAGGGGCTTCGACCCAAGTGCTGATCTTCGTAGACATAAGAGGTTTGACCGAATCACTGAACGCGGCGGTCTGGATGACTTTACCGGTTGCAGGGTCGAATATCTCGACCGTGGTGACTATGGTCTGTGCTGAGTCGGTATTGTTCATCACGGACGACTGCACGCACACCTTGTCGCCGGTGCGCATGAACCGGGGCAGATTAGGCTGCACCATGACGGCTTTCGACGCTATCGCCTCGAGGGTGAGGCAGTCCACGGTCATGTCGCGTGAGTAGGTGTAGGCACACAGTTTCCAGGTCGTGTTGGCGTTCGGCACAGTGAAGGTGAAGTTGAGAGTTCCGTCGGCACCGGTCGTGAGCGCAGGCTGGAAAAATGCGAGAGGAGTCTCCGGAGTGCGGTAGTCCGCGTCGTTCTGCTGTGGGCTTCCCGGTTCCGAGTCGTCGGGTTGTCCTGCTGTATTGACAGTCTCTCCGGCATCGGCCATGTCGGCAGATACCGACTCTTCCACGGTGGCTTCGGCCTTGGCGAATTTTGCTTCGGCCAGATTCATGACTCCGTTGCCTCCGGCGGCGCGGCTACTGTAGAGAATCTGTCTATGCATGACGACATTGCTGATGCGGTTGACGCCGTTGAACGGGGGCATTGAGATGAAGTACTCGGGAACACCTATCGGAGTGCATGCCTCACCCTTGAAGCTCTTCATCAGCCATGTCGCGGCATCGCCTGCCTGGTTCATGTCCATGTAGTAGCTCATGGGCTGTCCGAACACGGGGTTTATGCTGAATGTGCGGTAGGCGAGATTGTCGAGCGACTTCGCATACATGTCGAGGGCCACGGGAGCTTGTATGCCACGGCCTTTGGCATCCGTCACACGGAAAGTCCATGACTCTTTGTCGCCTGGGGTAAGGCGGTCGCGGAAGCTTTCTATGGAGAGCTTTATCGACTTGTCGGCTTCGGGGGTGCATACGTTGACCTGCTCCTTTGCCGTGCGGTAGCGTGAAGAGCACGACAGGGTTATGGACACTTTGTCGGTTCCATCCGGCAGGTCGTACTCGAATCGGTGCATGCCGGCCGGATAGCGCACCCATCCTTGCCGGAGCATGGTGGAGTCGGCGTAGACGGCATAATGGACATAATTTTCGGATCCGGTGACTCCGAGCGGTATCGAAGCACGGCGTGTGCCGTTCAAAGTGTATGAGTTTTGCGGAATCCAGAGGGTGGCGTCGGGCAGCGGGCACTTCTTGTCGGTGGGTCGATAGAGTATTCTTGAATCGACTGTGAATTTTTCGGCCAGTGCCGTGTCGGCGGGTGTGAAAGTCAGCGAGTATACGCCGGAAGGAATACTTGACAGATCAGCCATGGGATCTGCGGTGGACACCACGCCGGAAGCCGCTTCGCGCCCCGCCGCGTCGGTCACGGCATACCTGACCTCGGATGTGATGTTCTTGCCTGACAGGTCGGTCATGGACACGGCGAGGTTGACCGGACGGGATATGTCGGTGACCTGAGGAAGGGCCGAGCTGATGATATAAGGCTTCCCTTGGGTGAACGACGAGCTGGCCGACTGGCTTTCGCCTGTGGCCGACATGGCGGTCACGGCGGCGGTGAATATCGGGTCGCTCACGGGCGATGCCTTCAGAAGCTCGGCGGGAAGTTCAAATGTGAAGCATCCTTTGTCGTCGGCCGTTGCCGACGCTGAGTAGAACGAATCGCCTCCGGCAGGTCCGTTGCGCCAGATTCCCCATCGGCGGAGCGATGCTTTCAGATTGAGGTCGATGCGGGCGGAGGCTTCCGGAAATCCGGAATATGTCATAACCTTGCCTTTCAGCGTGACTCCGCCTTTGTCGGGAGAGTCGCGCACTATGTCGGTCACTTCGACAAAGAAAGTGGGCAGTTTATAGTCGGAGACTGTAAAGCCGACGTTGCCGGCCGCGCCGCGGTTGTTTTGGGCGAGTCCGACAAATTGGAATTCGATGCTGTACTGTCCGGTGAGTCCGTTTTTCGGCAGGGTGAATTCACCTTGGGCACGGCCCCATCCGTCGGTGGTCACATCCGCTGTGTCGATACGTTCGTAGTTGGCGTCGTGCAGTATGGCGCGGAGTCTGGCGTCGGCTTCCACGCGGGCATCCCCCCGGAAGTAGCTTTCAGTCACGACGCTCCAGCGCACGGTGTCGCCCGGATGGTATATGGCGAGGTCGGTGAGGGCGCAGATTCTGTAGTTGCGTTCCTTGTCATAGCCCGGATACCACGATGAGTATATGGGACTTGCAAATGTGTCGGCACCTTTTTTGACATAGTATCGGCCGCCTTTGCCGGTGAGCGGTGCGGTTCCGTCGCTGTCGGTCTTGACCGGATTAGCCACCGGTTGGCGGTTGGTGGCCACGTGTTCGACCTGTGCTCCTGATATCGGCTCGCCGGTCAGCGGATTGACCACCAAAGCCCATCTTTCGGAATTGAACGCGGTCGACTGAATGCTCAGCCCCGAACAGTGGATATATTCATAGCTGTGGCTCCTGTCGTCGGCTTCGTTGCCTGGATATCTCGGTACCACGATATAGCATCCCGGCTTGTCGAAAACGATCGATTCGGTCGATTCAGACTTGAACGGAGCTTTAGCTGTTGACTTTACCGGTATGGTCCTGACGAGCTGGGGCGTGCTTCCGGATTTGAACCTGTATGAATTGTTGCCGTCCCATGCGTATGGCACTTTATATATCTTTAAGTCGAATTGAGGGGTATTGTAGTTGGTGATACTTATCTTCACGGTGTCGCCCGGCACGACAGCGTTGGCGTGTCTTACGAACACTCTCGGCAGCATAAGCTCGCTGACGATGTTTGACAGACATCCGTTTGACTGGTAGCTCGGGAAGGCTTTCATGTGTCTGTCGGCCATAGACTTGAAGCGCTCTATCTCGGCAGGGTCTGATTCCTGGCTGATGTATCGTCCGGCCGCCACAAGTGCTTCGGCCGCGTAAGGCACGTTGGACCACTTCGTGTATAAGTCGGTCAGCAGACTGTAGGCTTTGGCCGGTTCCGATTCGGAGCTGACATGTTCGGCTATGAACTGTATGCGGTTGACGTCGGCGAGGATGAGCGGGGCCGTGTCGTTGCGGTGTAATTCGATAAGCGACTTGTACAGTTCGAGGATGCGTCGGAGAATCGGAGCCTGATATGTGAATTTGTCGCGTAGATAGACATCGGCCGGAGTCAGCATGCCGTAGGAGAACAGATAGTAGGACGGAGCCATATTTTTCAGCAGGCTGATGCTTTTATAGGCGGCGAAGTCATAGAGGGTAGGATAAAATATGAGGTCTTTCTTGTCTGACATGCCACACACGCGCCCATATTCGGCCAAGGGAGCGCGTTGGAGTTCGTGGCTTTCGCCGAGCGCCTTGTCGATATAGTCGGTGATTACCTTCTTGAACTGTTCGCCGCTCCAGAGGTTGTAGTCGGCCGGAATCGGTTCAAGGGGCAGTTCGCGACGGTCGAACACCCAGCGCCGTTGATTGTAGACATCGCTGTAGACCGTGGCCGCGTATAGGTTGAGCAGTGCCCTGACGGGTGCGCTCACACGCTTGTCGGAAGCTACGGAGTTGAGGGTGTCGATGGCCGTCTGGATGCTGTCGCCGTCCTTCACTGCAAGAAGTGCGTCGTAGAGGATTGCAGACCGGGCGGCGTCTTTGGAGTTGCCTTCGGCGAGGGCTTCGGCAAGACGTCTTAATTCTTCGCGCGATTGCTGTTCCGGCTTTGAAAAGTCGGGGTCCGGTCTTTCAGGCAATGCGCCGTCCATGGCTAATGACATACACGTAATGATAGTTATTAGACAAATTAATTTTTTGATAATCATAAGCCTTTTATGATAATGTGTGGGTAATCTTATTTAAAACAAAAAACAGACATATCCGGCTTTGGGATAACATCTGTTTTTAAGTATATTTATGGATTGTCAAAGTCCTTGTGGGTCATTTCCGGGGCTTCCGTTCCTTCATTTTTGAATGCTGGCGCATGAGTTCGCGGGTGAATTTGCGCTCGGCCTGCTTCAGCTTGAACAGCTGTTTTGGCGACAGCACCGTCTTGAACTTTGCGAAGTATTGTTCTTCGACTGAAGCCTCCTTGCCTTTTACTTCGATCATCGCTTCGGCGGCCTTCTCGTATTCGAGATCCGACACCTCTGATGACGAAGCGCTGATTTTTCTTTCCATCTCCATTGATTCGTGCTGAATCTTGTGGAGCTTTTTCTCCATCTCGTCATAGAGAGGGAAGAACTTGTCCTGCTGATCCTTTGTCAGCGACAGCTCCTTTGACATGAAGTCATGCTTGTAGCATCTCATCTGCTTGAACCACTCCTTACGGTCGGGGCGCTTGCCGTTAGGCTCCTGGGCCGACATTGTAGTTCCGGCGGTTATCAGCAGACAGAATATCAATGCTGTGATAATTCGTTGCATAGAATATGTTTGGTTATGTTGAGTTAATACGTGGTCAGCGTGAATCCTTCGTCATACAGGTCGTTGAGCAGTTCATATTCGTCGACCTCCGTGTCGCAGTAGTCGTAGATCTGGTCTGATGCGAGCACGTTGGCTATCACCGGGTTCTTTGCCATGTCGCTGTAGGAGGTGCTTCCGGATATGTCGTTGAATATCCACATCATAAGCCAGATGCCGCCGAACATGGCCGCCATGTAGGCATACGGACGGCAACGTTGCCACCACGACCTGGGTAGTACGTTGTCCTCGTTGTGCGATTTCTGTTCAGGCAGACTCTGCATCATGCGTGATGCAAAATCGTCAAAATAGCCGTCGGGAACAGTCATTCCGGACCGTCGGTCAAGCTTGGTCAATATGTCGCTGTCCTGTTTCATGTTGTTGATATTTAGAGTCTTGTGGACACCTTGTTTATGCTTAGACTTTATGGATGAAAAATGGTTTAATCGTTGTCGGCAAAATATTGCTCGATTTTTTTCGCCGCGAGGTGATATGATGCTTTCAGGGCGCCCACGGAGGTGCCGAGTATCTCCGACATCTGTTCATACTTCATTTCGTCGAAGTAGCGCATATTGAACACGAGACGTTGTTTCTCAGGCAGCGTGGCTATGGCCTTGCGCAGTTTGAGGGCCAGCTCGTCGCCGTCGATGAACGTGTCCGATTCGATCATGTTGACCAGATGCGACTCTTCGTCGTCGAGCGATATGTTGAGGCGCTTCCGTTCGCGGGCCAGAAACGTGATGCTTTCGTTGATTGCGATTTTATACAGCCAGGTAGATAGCTTGGCGTCGCCTCTGAAATTCTCGATCGACGACCATGCTTTCATAAATGTGTTCTGGAGCAGGTCGTCGGCATCCTCGTGGCTTTCCACCATTCTGCGTATCTGCCAATATAGAGGCTCGCCGTAGAGCTTGATCACTTCACCGAATGCTTCGCGGCATTTGGCCGGGTCGCGCAGGCGCTCAATAAGTTCAGGAGGATCCAACTGGATTTCTTTTGCCATCGGTGGGGATATCGTATTTGTATTTGAGAAAAATGGATGTTGGTGTAAATTATCTCCAAATTTACGGAATCTTTTTCGTAACTTCGGCCTAAAGCGTGTTTAATTTGTTATAAAAACATTTAAAGTGCTGCTTAAAGTACTGTTCATAACCCTCGGAAAACTGCATTTATGGGAGTAGAGTTGTCATTTAATAATGTGGTGTCCGCACTGTTGCTGACACTTGTGGCGGGCATGTCGACCGGAATAGGAAGCCTCATGGCTTTTTTTGCCCGGCGCACCAACACGAAGTTCCTGTCATTGTCGCTCGGCCTGTCGGCCGGGGTGATGGTCTATGTGTCGTTCATGGAGCTTCTGCCCGACGCGGTCGAGTCGATGGACACTATATTTGAGGGGAGGCTCTCGATGTTCTATACCCTGCTTGCATTCTTCGGTGGCATGGGTGTGATAGCCCTTATCGACATGGTCGTGCCCGAGGACGAGAATCCGCATGAGTTCCGCGACATCAACCGACGTCAGGACGGTGGCAGGCTGAAGCGCACGGGATTGATATTGGCCCTGACCATCGGCATCCACAATTTTCCGGAGGGGATAGCCACGTTCGTGTCGGCCCTTGAAGGGCTCGACATTGCACTCCCTATAGTGATAGCCATAGCCATCCACAACATACCTGAGGGAATCGCGGTGTCGGTGCCGATATATCATTCCACCGGAAGCCGTAAAAAGGCATTGCTTTATTCCACTCTTTCCGGGGTGGCTGAGCCGGTGGGCGCATTGTTCGCGCTGGCCTTTCTTATGCCGATATGGACCCCTGCGGTCAATGCCGTATGCATGGCGGCCGTAGCCGGAATCATGGTGTTCATATCTTTCGACGAACTTCTGCCAGGAGCCGAGGAGTATGGACATCACCACTGGTCGATAGCCGGCGTGATAGCCGGAATGGCGGTGATGGGCTTCGGACTGTTGCTGTTCTGACCCTCTGAGGGCCTGCCCCGTATCACTACATATAGCGATTGCACGGACACGGATTGCGGTGTAATTTTGCAGATGTTAAAATTTACACAGCAATATTCTGAAAAATGATTAAAAAACTCAGCGCGGCCCTGTTTGCGTCGGCTTCTTTGTCTGTCAGCGCGGCTCCGGTCTCTTCGGAGTGGGCGGACACTACACTTAATCTCAACGAGGTGTCGGTTACTGCTATCAAACTGTCGGACAAGGTGGACAGGCTTCCCGTAGCGTCGACTGTCATAGGGCGCGGGCAGATCGAACGTCTTAACATTGTCACCATGAAGTCCGTGAGCGAATTGGCTCCCAACTTTTATATCCCGGACTATGGTTCGCGCATGACCTCGTCGATATATGTGCGCGGCATCGGTGCGCGTATCGACCAGCCTGTGGTAGGGCTTAATGTCGACAATGTACCTTATATGAATAAGGACAACTACGACTTCGACATGCCCGACATAGAGCGCATAGAGGTGCTTCGCGGGCCTCAGAGCACTCTCTACGGCCGAAATACCATGGGTGGACTTATCAATATATATACACTTTCGCCTATGCGCTACCAGGGGGTGCGGATCAGTGCCGAATATGCCACAGCTAACTCCGTGAAGGCTTCAGTGGGGGCTTACGGCAAGCTTAACGACCGGCTTGGTATGTCGTTGAGTGCATATTTCACCCATACCGACGGATTTTTCAGGAACCGTTACAACGGAAAGAAGTGCGATAAGGAGAATCAGGGAAGCTTCAGATGGAAGACTGTCTGGAATCCGTCGGCTTCTGTAAGTGTCGAGAATGCCGCGTCGTTTCAGATATCGCGCCAGGGAGGATATCCCTACGAGTATATCGAGACGGGAGAAATCAGTTATAACGACACCTGCTACTATCGGCGCACGTCGGTGGCCGACGGTGTGACCGTGAGATGGCGTCTGGGCGATGTCAGCCTGTCGAGCATCACGAGCCTGCAGTATACCGACGACGATATGACCCTTGACCAGGACTTCCTGCCTGAGGACTACTTCACTCTCACCCAGGCCAAAAGGGAGTGGGCGTTTACTCAGGACTTCATAGGCCGTGGCACCGCCGGATCATATTCATGGCTGGGTGGACTGTTCGGATTCTACAAGCATACGCGCATGGATGCTCCCGTGACGTTTAAGGAGGACGGCATCAGCCATCTTATCACAGGCAACGTCAACAGCAACAACAAGATACCCATCAGACTTGACTGGGACGAGGACCGGCTCCTGCTCGACAGCCGGTTTACTAACCCCGTCTACGGAGTGGCTTTGTACCACCAAAGCTCTCTGGAGCTTGGCCGATGGGAGCTGTCGCTTGGTCTGCGCCTGGATGTGGAGCATAACCGTCTGGACTATCACAGTCTCTGCAACACGAGCTACACCATATCGCCTAAGAATCCGATGATACCCATCCCGACTATGCCCGGGCAGACCGTCGACATCGACGACGACGGCAGCCTGTCGGAGACATTTGTCGAATTCTTGCCGAAGATCTCAGCCACTTATTCCTGGAATGATATTCCGGGCAACAATGTCTATGCTTCCGTTGCCCGCGGTTATAAAGCCGGAGGATTCAACACCCAGATGTTCAGCAATGTACTCCAGCAGAGGCTCATGGAGAAGATGATGGAGAAGATGCCGTCGATGGGCGGCGGTGGCGGGCAGGAGGCTTCCGAAGTCAATGTCAAGGACGTGGTGGCGTATAAGCCTGAATACAGCTACAATTATGAAGTCGGAGCGCATCTGGCCACTGCCGACGGCCGTTTCAACGGCCAGGCCGCGCTGTTCTACATCGACTGCCGCGACCAGCAGCTGACATGTTTCCCCGACGGAGTCTCCACCGGTCGCGTGATGACAAACGCCGGTAAGACCCGCAGCTTCGGAGTCGAACTTTCTGCCACATACCTCCCCGCTGACCGATGGCGGTTGACAGCCAGCTACGGCTATACGAATGCCAAATTCCGTGACTACGACGACGGCCATGACGACTGGTCGGGAAAATATATTCCTTACGCTCCAAGCCATACTCTCTTCGCCGGCGTCACATATACCCAGCCGCTGAATGTCTCGTGGGCCGACCGTATAGTGCTGAACGCCAATTGCCGAGGTGTAGGGCAGATATATTGGAATGAGGAAAATACTGTTAAACAACCTTTTTATTCATTAATCGGGGCTTCCATTAGTTTGGAACATAAAAATTATTCACTAATTTTGTGGGGTGAAAATCTCACAGATGCCGAATATGACACTTTTTATTTCGTGTCGATCAGCAACGCATTCCTGCAACATGGGAAAAAACGCCAGACCGGCATTACACTCCGATTAAATATTTAACAAAAACCATAACAACAAGTAAATGAAGAAAACCTACAGATTCCTCTTCGGTGCTGTCGCTGTGGCAGCGTTGGCGTCCTGTAATTCGGGCGACAACAAGTTTGAACAGAATGTGACCCGCGACATGCTGACGGTCACTATCGCAAACGGCCAAAAAGCATTCACCAAGAACCAGGCACACTACACATTTGACCTGTACAACGCGAACGACGCCTCATTCTCGATAAATTCACTTAACATCCCGATGGCATCGTCGCTAAACAATGTCGCTTTCTCCGACCTTACATTCGGTGTTAAGCAGGGTTCGGTAGGCGACGGCACTACCACTGCCTGCGGCTATAAGTTCAGCCTCGCGCCCTCGTCGACATATCCTGCCCTCAATGGTTACACAATCTCATCGTTTGATGTGTATCTCGGAGGCTATGCCTATGCCAACGCATCATACTCGATCACTCTCGACAATAACGTCTACATCACCAGCTTCGCCACCACTCAGGCCTATTTCACCAAGACTTCGGTGAGCGATCCTAACAGCTCTACTGCCGACTTCACCACATTCGGCTCGCAGACCAATCAGGTGCAGATCAACATCAACGCCGACATGCGCACCGCCGACGTCACCATATTCCAGGCTAAGTTCTCTGATAGCCAGGCTGCGCAGGACATCGTATACCGCGGAATTCCGGTGGATATCGATGCTACCCGCCTGACTATCATGGCAAATGCTCCCGTGGTTCCGACCAAGCGCGGCAACAACGATGCCAATGCCGAGAAACTTCCCGACTTTACCGCTGAATCGTTCATGGCCATCATAAATGTTTGCTATTCGGCTGAAGGACGTCTGCAGTTCAAGATGGGCGACAAGCTCGTCAGCGCCAACCTGCTGGAATTCCTTCCGGCTTCTGTCCTGAACTGATAAAGTCGTCGACTTAGAACATAAAGCAGGGGGCTTCCGATTCGGAAGCCCCCTGTTATTTTTATCTGTATACCCGAGGTGCGAACGGCGGCTATTTCATCCGCTCATGTCAGGATTTTTTCCTTTCGCTTGACCTCTGCTTTGTCTTTATAACGCTAACGGACAGCCGATTGTTCATGGCGTGGCCGGAGTGGCGAAAAATATTTATCCAATTTTGCAGTATCAAACCCTGTGCCGCGTGTGTAACTTTGCAGTTAAATACTGATACTATGAAGACTATTTCTATCAATCCGCGAATGGCGCGATGCAATGACAGCCGGGTGCGTTCGCGCAATCTAAAAGTGAATAACCGCGACAAGTCTGCCGACCGTCCTCTGCTGACAAGGCCGGACGGGTGCGCTCCCGATTTCGGGTCGGCCGGATTTGCCGGTGCCGACATGGCCGGTAGGCGGTATCCGGCGGTGACGTTCAGTGCGGTGTCGAAGCGCACATACTCCGACATCACACCTCTGCGCAGGCTCACCGGCGATGCCGACTATCTGCACTGGAGCGGAGCGGTGGCCGACATCGATATAAAGTCTGTATGTGCCGATCTGAAGTCGGTCTATAAGTCTATTACCGACAGGGCGCATATTCAGGGCTATTATTGCCAGCCTGTTATGCTGTGGTACAAAGTGCTCGACGCTTCAGGGCGTGAGCTGTTCCGGTCGGCGCCTGTGGTGGTGGGTCTGGGCTGGCAGGGCCTGTCCGAGATGTCGGCGGGCATCGACCATGAGACTACGGGCGAGCCTATACGTAAGAGGTTCACGATGTCGGTCGACGGTTTCAGGATAGGGATGACCGTGCCTGATTGTTCCGACGGTGATTATGACGATGCCGCCTCGCTTGAGGTCATGCTGACGCATCCGCTGACCCCTATGTCGGAGTCGTTCAATTCGGTAGTGTCGATGGGGCGCGATTCCGAAGGCAGGCAGGTGCTCAATGCCAGGGTAGTCAAGTCGCAGTATGCCGGTTCGCTGGTGGGCGCGTTGCTCGACCGTCTTGACGACGTGAGCAGGACTGCCATCAGATTCCGCCGTCCGTTCTCAGGGGGTATAAAGGGCGCTCCGGGTGAATCGGTGGTCATATCGCCGGCACGCTATCTGTCTGCCGAAGATGAGTACAAGGCGTTGATCAAAAGTCTCGGGACCGCCGTGGCGCCTCGTGACTCGCTCATAGGCGAGTCGACTCTTCCGCATGGATTTTCGGCCGATGTAGCGGCCGTATTCGGCGATATGGTGGTGTACGGAGGCATCCGTCCCGTCCACGCCAAGCCACCGCGTCTGTCTGACATAATGTCGGCGTCCGGTTCAGGCGAGGCTTGGACGGCATTGCTTAGGCTGACTGTGCAGGGTGCGGACGGAGGCGAAGAGGTGCTTGTCACGTCGGAAAGCCGTGGTTCGGGGATGCCTGAATCGTTTTCGCCGTTGATGGCCTATCCTCACCCCGGAGCTGTAAGATTGCAGATTCAGCTCACCGGAGCCGGCGGCGCAGTGAGGAAGTCGTTTGACTTCAAGTTGAATCCGACTCCGTGCGGAAGGATGTCGTATTGGCAGTCTGACGACCTTGTGCCGGTATCCGTAGGTTCTGGAGCGGAGGGTGCCGTGGGACTGTTGCCTGCCGACCGTCCTGCATCCTACACTCGTGCAGGGACTATGGCCGTGGCATCTGCCGACGACCCCGCCAGGCTGAAGTCGGTCCTGACTGTCTGCGAAGGTGCTATTGTGGCCGTCACTCCGTCGGCGCGTTCGTCAAGCGCCTGGGATTTCGGACGGAGGCATCTGTATGTGTTCAGTACGTCGGGCGTATATTCCGTGGCCGTCAATGCATCGTGCAGTCTGGCTTCATCCCATCTGATAGGCGGCTTGCCGGTGAAGTCCGGCCGCCATGTGGCATATTCTCCCGCCGGGGTATATTTCCTGTCGGAAGGAGCTTTGTGGCGGGCAGTAGGTTCGAGGGTCGAACAGGTGATGGCCGATGTCGGGGCCGATGTGCTGGTCTGGGATAATCCGGGCGAAGAGGTGTGGTGCCGCCGGGATGACGGATCGTGCGTGGTGCTCGGCGACCGGGGGCTTTGGTATGAATCGTTGCCTGACAGGCCGGACTATGCGGAGTGGGGCATGCGGGTTGACGTGGAGGGGACCACTCCGCGGGCATTGCGCCGGATGTCGTGGCTGATGTCAGGCTCGGAAGTGTCGTTGGACATATCGGTGCGGGGCGACAACGGTTCCCCGGCCTCCGCTGTGGAAGTGGCGGCATACCATGTAGAGGGGACTGTCGGGGCGGCGTTGCGTTTTGCCGTGGCGGCAAGGCCGTTCCGATATCTTGATGTGAGTGTGTCGGGAACTGTGGGTGACGATTTCAGGCTTGACGGGCTTATGCTCGGTTTTGACAGATAGCGGCATGGATACGATAGAGACTATAATTAATGAGAATCGGCGTCGCAATGCGGCGTTGTGCCGGCAGTATGACCCGGTGACCGGTGAAGGATGCACGGGGCGGCGTGTGATGCACATGCGCGGTGGCAGGATGCTGTATCTGCCCGAGCCTATGACGGCCGATCCGAAGTTTGATCTTGTGGCGGCCGACGACAATGCCTTCTCACGGCTCCGCATGAGGTATGACTTCGAGTATTGGGCAGTGAGCTGCGTCACTATAAAGGATAAGATGTCAGGCGTGGACATGCGCATGCGCCTTAACCGCCCTCAGAGGCGTGTGCTTGCTGAACTGGAGAGGCAGAGGCTTGCCGGGGAACCGGTCAGACTGATAATGCTCAAGGCGCGTCAGTGGGGTGGCAGCACTCTCATACAGACCTATATGGCCTGGATCCAGTGTCTGCACCGCCGCAATTGGAACTCATTGATATGCGCCCATGTCAAGGACACGTCGGCCACGATAAGGGGCATGTACACGAAGCTTCTCGCCAACTATCCGGAGGAGTTCTGGGAGGAGGAGGTCAAGCCCTGCTTCAAACCGTTTGAGCGGTCGGTCAACACACGCGTGATAGAGGGCCGGGGATGTATGGTGACGGTCGGGTCGAGCGAGGGGCAGGAGGCCGTCCGCGGCAATGACTATGCCATGGCCCATCTGAGCGAGGTGGCATTCTGGCCCGACACGACCACACGTTCGCCCGAGGGCTTTATCCGTGCGGTGTGCGGCGGCATCGCGCGTGTGGACATGTCGCTGATAGTGCTTGAGAGTACGGCCAACGGTGTGGGCAATTATTTCCACAGTGAGTGGCTGAGGTCGGTGCGGGGCGAGAGCGACAAGACCGCCGTGTTCGTACCCTGGTATGAGATTGACATCTATACCTCGCCGGTTGACGATGCCGGAGCGCTCTGGCATTCGCTTGACGATTATGAGAAAGCTCTGTGGCAACGTGGATGCACTTTGGAGCAGATCTGTTGGTACAGGCAAAAGCGTAAGGAGTATCCGTCGCGCCAGCTTATGGCTGCCGAGTACCCGACTGACGATGTCGAGGCGTTTGCCAATTCGGGCAACGGAGTTTTCGACGTGAACCATGTCGACAAGCTGAGGTCCTTATGCTGTGCGGCGTATAAGGTGGGTGAGTTGTCGGCATCGGCCGTGTCGGGTGTCGGAGCACTTGACGTAAAAGGGTTTGTAGAGGATCCTAAGGGGCGCTTGAAAGTGTGGAAGCAGCCTGTGGCCGGCGGTTCCTTGTCGGGACGGTATGTGGTGGCGGTGGACATAGGCGGACGTTCGGCCGCGAGCGACTATTCGGTGATAGCCGTCATAGACCGGTTCGGAGAGGGCGGACTGCCTGAGGTGGTGGCGCAGTGGCGCGGCCATATCGACCATGACCTCCTGACATGGAAGGCCGCGTCGATCGCCTCGTGGTATGGCGAAGCGCTGCTGGTGATAGAGAGCAATACGCTTGAGACCGAACGAACCGAGGGCGAGCCGGGTCTGTACATACTCACCAGGCTTGGCGACGTGTACATGAATCTGTACCGGCGTGATTCGGCCGACCGCTCCGGCGGAGGCATGAGGGTGGGGTTCCACACCAACCGCTCAACCAAATCGCTGGTGATATGCCACTTGATAAGCCTCGTGAGGGAGTCGGCATACATCGAACGCGACTCCGATGCCTGCGACGAACTGACTGTCTATGAATGCGGCCCGACAGGAAGCTTCGGAGCCAAGTGCGGATATCACGACGACATACTTATGACTCGGGCCATCGGGCTGTATGTGGCTTCGACGATGCCCGAGCCTGGGTGCCGGGTCAATGCGCCGAGGAGACTTTTCCGCTGGTGAAATCGTGTCGGCGATAACTGATTTTATCAATGGTGGCGTGTGTCTGTGTCAGATTGATGTTAAAAATCCTGAGTTAATATCCGAAATGGTATGAAAATTGGATTTTAGCACAATTAACTGCCTAATGTGCCAATGGTTAACGATATGTTAAAACTCTTTTATCTATTAAAATAATTATTATATTTGTAAAAACGTTATAAACCTAAATCAACATAATTCTCTATGGCAAAAGTTCAAGGAGTCGTTGTCATTAATGAAGAACGCTGCAAAGGATGCGAACTTTGTGTCGTGGCCTGTCCGGCAGATGTGCTTCAGCTTCAGAGCATGGAGGTCAATGACCGTGGTTACCATTACGCATCGATGGTCAACCCGGAGCAGTGTATCGGATGCGCCAGTTGCGCGTTGGTATGTCCCGATGGATGTATTGAGGTGTATCGGGTAATTAACAAGTAGTAGTCATTTCAGTTTTTTAACCCCCGTGTTTGCTTATATGGCAGATGCAATCTATCCATTCAGTACAAATATGAGTGAAGAAATAAGACTAATGAAAGGCAACGAGGCTCTGGCCCACGCTGCTATAAGATATGGAGCCGACGGTTATTTCGGCTATCCGATCACGCCTCAGAGCGAGGTGCTTGAGACCCTTGAAGAACTTATGCCGTGGGAGACCACCGGAATGGTGGTGCTTCAGGCTGAAAGCGAGGTGGCGGCCATCAACATGGTGTACGGCGGAGCCGCGTGCGGCAAGGCGGTGTTCACATCATCGTCGTCGCCGGGTGTCAGCCTCAAGCAGGAGGGCATCAGCTACATTGCCGCCGGCGAGCTTCCGGCATTGATCATCAACGTGATGAGAGGTGGCCCCGGTCTGGGAACCATCCAACCTTCGCAGGCCGACTATTTCCAGGCTACCAAGGGTGGCGGACACGGTGACTACCGCCTGATCACTCTGGCCCCGTCGTCGGTGCAGGAGATGGCCGACTTCGTGGGGCTCGGTTTTGACCTGGCGTTCAAATATTGCACTCCGTCGATAATTTTGGCCGACGGAATAGTGGGCCAGATGATGGAGAAGGTGGTGCTTCCGCCGCAGCGTCCGCGCCGTACCGACGAGGAAATAGCCCGGCAGTGTCCATGGGCCGTCACGGGTAAACCGTCGACACGCAAGCGCAATGTGATGACCACGCTCGAACTTGAACCTTCGGCCATGGAGGTCATCAACAATAAGCTCCAGGAGAAATATAAGCTTATCGAGGAGAACGAGGTGCGCTTCCAGACGTATGACACCGACGATGCTGAATATCTCGTGGTGGCGTTCGGCTCGATAGCCCGAATCTGTCAGAAAGCCATCGAAGATGCACGTGAGCAGGGCGTGAAGATCGGACTGCTGCGCCCCATCACTCTGTGGCCGTTCCCGAAGGATGAGATCGACCGTCTGTCGCAGAAGGTAAAGGGTATACTCGTGGTGGAGATCAACGCCGGACAGATGATCGAGGATGTGCGTCTTTCCTGCCACGACCGTGTGCCGGTATATCATTTCGGACGTCTCGGAGGCATGATTCCGGATCCGCAGGAGGTGCTCGACGCATTCTTCAATCATTTCCCTGAAGCTAACAAACAATAAATCCCGTCACCGCTATGGATAAGAACGATATAATTAAAGAAGAGAATCGGGTGTACAAACGTCCGAAACTGCTTACTGACAATATAATGCATTATTGCCCGGGTTGCAGCCACGGTGTGGTCCACAAGCTTGTGGCTGAAGTGGTCGAAGAACTCGGACTTGAAGAAAAGACTATCGGCATAGCTCCGGTGGGATGCGCCGTGTTTGCCTACAACTATATCGACATCGACTGGATTGAGGCGGCCCACGGACGTGCGCCTGCCATTGCGTCGGCTGTCAAGAGGCTGATGCCGGACAGAATGGTGTTTACCTATCAGGGCGACGGCGACCTTGCGGCAATCGGTACCTGCGAGTCTATCCACGCCGCTAACCGAGGCGAGAATATCGTCATCATATTTATCAACAACGGTATCTACGGTATGACCGGAGGTCAGATGGCGCCGACAACTCTCGAAGGTATGAAGACGTCGACCACACCTTACGGCCGCCGTGTGGACCTCAACGGATATCCTCTTAAGATCAGTCCGCTCTTCGCCCAGCTCGACGGAACGTGCTACGTGACACGCCAGAGCGTCCATACCCCTGCCAATACGCGCAAGACCAAGGCGGCGTTGAAGCAGGCATTCCAGAATGCCATGAACGGACTGGGAACATCCGTGGTCGAGGTGGTCAGCACTTGTAATTCCGGATGGAAGATGACCCCGGCCCAGGCCAATAAGTGGATGGTGGAGAATATGCTGGTGCAGTATCCTTTAGGTGACCTTAAAAACACTGTTAAGAAATGAAGACTGAAATCATTATAGCTGGATTCGGAGGGCAGGGTGTCCTTTCGATGGGTAAGATCTTAGCCTATGCGGCTCTGATGAATGATCTTGAAGTGACCTGGATGCCGGCATACGGTCCGGAGCAGCGCGGCGGCACCGCCAATGTGACGGTGATCCTCAGCGACAAGCAGATAAGTTCGCCGGTGTTGAACTCGTATGACATGGTCGTGGCCCTGAATCAACAGAGTCTCGACAAGTTTGAGGCGAAGGTAAAGCCCGGCGGCGTACTCATATATGATGCCTACGGCATACACCGTGCGCCAGAGCGTACGGACATAACCGTAAAGAAAATTCCTGCGATGGACGTATGTCTGGAGATAGGGAATACGAAGATCTACAACATGGTAGTGCTCGGTGCCGTGCTCGGCATGCGCGACATGTTGCCTATCGATGCCGTGACCCGCGGACTGAAGAAGACTCTGCCCGAGCGTCACCATCATCTGATACCTCTGAACGAGGAGGCTATCAGACGAGGCATGGAACTTGTAAAATAGATTGATTTGCTGCGAGAGAGAAGATAAGAGAAGGGTGGCCGGGTGTCGAAGCGTATGCTTCGATGCCCGGCTTTTTTTGTAATGCCTCGGGGTCAGTTTTTCTCGGTCAGATATTTCCAGAATCGTACCGGCATGTCCTGGCGCTGTTTGCGCGGATTGATGCGTTCTTTTATGGCTATGGCCTTGAAGTATGTGCGCCACATGTCCTGATAAAGCTTCTCGTCGGAGTCCATCATATCTTCGGGGAGGCGTCCGGTGGCTATGTGGTAAAGTTCGTCGGGCAGTGTCACCATGCGGGCTTCTTCGCCGTCGTAGTAATAGCCGAAATGCCGGCGCCTGTCGTAGAGCAGGAACCGCATGGTCGAGAACCGGTCGGCGAAGTGCTTGACGGCGAGCGGTAGCACATTGTACATCGGTTCGGCCACTCCGAAGTATGTACCGTCGGCCGCTTTCTGGAATCTGACGAACTGGGCCATGCGTGTGGCTTCGTGCCGTACGCGCCTGACCATCCGGGTCACTTCTATGACATCCTCGTCGGAGAAGTCGCCTTCGATGCTCACGGGGCTGTCGACCGCCTTTCTGAGATAGCGGAACAGCACCGTGTCGTAATCGCGCATCTCGCAGAGGAAGCTCGTGGCTACGGCCGACATGGCCGCCGATGACAGTTTGCGTGACAGCGACCGCCACACGCGTACGGATTTTTCTTCGTCGGTGACCACATCGTGGCTGTCGTCGCAGAACATGGGCAAGACGTCGCCCGACCTGAGGAGCATGTCGGGAAACTGCTTGCGGAAGTATGCGTCGAATATGGCGGTGAGCAGTCCGTCGAAAGTGCCGTCAAAAGTGAATACGGTCATGTCAGAAGTCAAAAGTCAATTGTCTGGAGTCCGGTGCCGTGCGGCATGGGCCGGGTATGGCTGTCAGCTGTCGGCGGACATATTCGGGCGATACGTCGGCCACGCACTGTCCGGGAAGTTCGCCGCATGTGATGAAATATCGGGCGCGCTTCATCACCACGCCTATTTTCTTCAGGTGATCGGAAGTCAGTCGCCGGTAGCGCCGTGCGTTGACGATCAAAGTGGCCGACTTTACACCCACGCCCGGTATGCGCAGGATCATCTCGTAGTCGGCGCGGTTTACGTCGACCGGAAACTGTTCAGGATGCCGGAGCGCCCATGATAGTTTGGGGTCTATCTCCAGTTCGAGGTCTGGGTGGGAGTCGTCGGCGATCTCTTCGGCCTTGAATTGGTAGAACCGCATCAGCCAGTCGGCTTGATAGAGCCTGTTCTCACGCACGAGGGGCGGCTGTTTGAGCGCCGGCAGGCGGGTGTCGTAGCTGTTGACGTGTATGTAGCCGGAATAGTACACACGGCGCATGGTCGGTGTGGCGTAGAGAGCCGACGAGAGCCGGAGAATGTCGCGGTCGTGTTCGGGCGAGGCTCCTACGATCATCTGTGTGCTTTGTCCGGCGGGCACGAAGCGCGGTGCATGCCGCATGGTGCGCCGGTCCTCCTTGTTTTCGAGCACTCCCTGGCGGATATATCCCATTGGGTCGAATACGCTTTTGAAGTCCTTCTCCGGAGCGAGGTGCTTCAGCGACTTTTCATTGGGAATCTCGATGTTGACGCTCATTCTGTCGGCATAAAGACCGGCCTTTCTGACCAGATCCTGCGAGGCTCCGGGTATGCTTTTGAGGTGTATGTAGCCGTTGAATCTATGGACTGTGCGCAGGTCCTGAGCCACTTTGACGAGGCGTTCCATCGTGTAGTCGGGATTGCGGACTACTCCAGAGCTCAGAAAGAGGCCTTCGATGTAGTTGCGCCGGTAGAACTCCATCGTGATGTCGACTATTTCGGTGACGGAGAGCGTGGCTCTCGGAATGTCGTTGCTCCTGCGGTTGATGCAGTATGCGCAGTCATACATGCACACGTTGGTGAGCATCACTTTGAGGAGCGATATGCACCGGCCGTCGTCGGCAAAACTGTGGCAGATACCGACACCTCCGACGGTGTTTCCGATGCCGTCGCCTTTGCGTCCGCGACGCACTGTCCCGCTCGAAGAGCAGGATACGTCGTATTTGGCTGATTCGGCGAGTATTTTCAGTTTTGAGAGTGTGGATTCAGTCATATTTCAAGACAGGTTATATGCAAAGTTAGGAATTTATTCGCGATTTTTATTGTACGTTGGGTTCTTTTTGCATAGTATCGGATTGGATTGATGGTGAAATTGCTTAATTTTGCGGGGTCGAATTTGAAAGCGATTTTATTGAACTCAA
>CANOLV010000032.1 GCA_947567425.1 uncultured Porphyromonadaceae bacterium
GCCTGAACGGCTGATGAATCTGGAAATAAAAACAAATAGCTTTCATGAGCTTGTTGACGTTTTTTATGGTTGTTTTGTTGTTTAATTAATTACTTGAATCTACCGGTACACTATCAATTACGATGAAGAACCTGGTTATAAATATCTATCACCTTCTTACCGGCCTTGTCCCAAGTGATCTGGTTCACTTCGGCCAAACCGTCCTCCTGTAATTGCTTATGCATCGCCGGGTATGTTACGATTGAATATATGGCATCAGCCATAGCATCAATATCCCAATAATCGGTTTTTATTACATTCGTAAGAATCTCCGCACATCCGGACTGTTTGGATATGATAGAAGGCACGCCCATCTGCATGGCTTCAAGAGGCGAAATACCAAACGGTTCCGAGACAGATGGCATGACATATACGTCACTGGCCTTAAGCATTTCATATACCTGCTTGCCTTTTTGGAAACCCGGGAAATGGAACCGGTCAGCAATTCCACGTTCAGCGGCCAAAGTAATCATCTTTTCCATCATGTCGCCGCTTCCCGCCATCACAAATCTGACATTGTGATTGAGCTTGAGTACACGTGCTGCGGCCTCCACGAAATATTCCGGTCCTTTCTGCATCGTTATACGACCAAGGAAAGTCACCACTTTTTCCTTAGCACGCGGAGGATTGACATTAAGATATTCGTCGCTGAGCGGAGTCACAGCATTATGTACTGTGGTCACTTTGGCAGGATCAATGCCGTACTTATCTATTACGGTATTGCGAGTCAAATTACTTACGGTGATTATATGGTCAGCATGAAGCATGCCGTCACGCTCGATATTAAATACAGTTGGATTCACGTTGCCGCGCGAACGGTCGAAATCTGTTGCATGGACATGGATGACAAGAGGCTTGCCCGTAACCTGCTTGGCATGGATGCCGGCAGGATATGTAAGCCAGTCGTGCGAATGTATCACATCGAATTCTTCTGTGCGGGCTATCACACCTGCACAGATAGAGTAATTGTTGATCTCTTCAAGAAGATTATCAGGATAACGCCCAGAGAACTCTATACATCCGAGATCGTTCAATCTCATATAGTTAAAATCGGCATAGATATGGTCACGAAGACGGAAATACTCGTCAGGATTCATTACATTGCCGATTCTGCTCTCTACATACTCACGGCTGACATCACGCCACGCCACAGGAACCTGCGACGCTCCGATAATCTTGGCGAACGACTTATCTTCGTCGCCATAGGGTTTAGGGATGACAAAAGTTATGTCCATATCGCCACATTCCCACATGCCTTTAGTGAGACCGTAGCTGGCAGTGCCAAGACCGCCCAGGATATGAGGGGGAAATTCCCAGCCAAACATTAAAGCTTTCATGGCATTCAAATTACATTGTTAATTTTTTAAGATTACGTAGTGTACGGAGCACTTCCGCCACATTGGTGGCCTGAGAAATTGCACCATGCCCGCTGAACGGCGGATTGCCGTCGTACATCTGCGAGACAGTTCCGATACAGTTCTGGCTCATCTCGTCCTCGAATCCGATAAGCATCCGGTCAATGTAACTTACGCCACTCATGCCGAACACCTTTATATATGCGTCGGCATACATACCTATCAGCCATGGCCGGGCCGGACCGTTATGATAAGCCTGGTCACGGTCTTCTGGAGAGCCTTGATAGAATGGGCGGTAGCCGTAGCTCTTAGGCGACAATGTACGAAGTCCCTTAGGAGTTAGCAATTCGCGTGTAACCACATCAAGAACACCCTTGCGCTGTCTTCTGTCGAGAGGCGAATAGTCCATTCCGATAGCGATGGCCATGTTAGGACGCACTTGAAGGTCGGCATAAGTGCCGTTCACATAATCATATAGATAGCCGTGGTCGTTCAGGAATGTGTCCACGAATGATGTTTTGGCCTGCTCGGCTATAGTATGCCAGTTTTCACGTTGTTCGGCATATTCAGCTACACCCTCACTTAGGTTATACGCATACATCAGCGCGTTATACCATAGTCCGTTGAATTCGACAAGAAGTCCGGTTCTCGGAATTAACGGCCAACCGTTAGAGGTGGCGTTCATCCATGATACCGGGGAATGATTGCCACTGGTTCCGACCAAACCGCTGGTCTCCACCTGCAAATTCGGATGTCCTCCGGCAATAATCCAGTTTAGTATTTTTGCGATTTCCCGAAGATACGTTTCCCTTGCCTTGTCAAAACCAAGATTACGGCCATACTGCTGCATAGCCCAGATAGCCCACAATGGCACATCCGGTTGGTCTATAGCATGGATATGGTCGTCCATGACCTCGTTCTCCATATAATTGTCCAGAGCTTTCAAAGCGGTAGACATTATCTCATGGAAGTCATCGGTATGATTGATGGCAAGAGTGGTTCCAGGCAATGCTATGAATGTATCACGCGCACGGATCTGCCCCCATGGATATCCGGAAACTATATACTCTTTATCCTTATCCTTAATGTAGAATTGCTTCGCTGAATTCTTCAGACAGTTGAAGAAGCTGGTTCGGCGTGTACGGCTTGCGAGTTCTACCTCATACATTTTGCTGAACGAACGGGGCGACGCCTCAGTGATTCCTGCTGAGAATATTATGGACTCACCTTTTTTAATCGGCAACTCAAAATATCCAGGAACCCAGAGGTCCTCGGTATACGGAATGCCGCGATGCAGATCCTTTACATATTCTATGCCATTATACCAATTGGGGTTCTGCACCCACGTAGCCTTCTTGTTGAACTGCATGTACATAGTCGGGAATCCCGGATACAGACAAAATCCGACACCATTGTTGACTTCTACGAAGTCCTGATTTAGATGATTGTTCTGAACTACGAGTTCGTTAGCCTCTCTAAACGCAAGGAACGGACGGAACTGCAACGTGGTGGCAGAATGCGCATCCACCAAAGTATATCTGATGAGGATTCGGTTCTCCTGAGAGATGAACACCATCTCTTTGGTCAGTATGACTCCTCCCACCCTATAAGTGGTACGGGGAACACCTTCGCAGTCAAATTCGCGGATGTATTTATGGCCATTTGGACTGTAGACACCGCCGGAATAGCGATGCAACCCAAGATTAAACGGAGCGCCATGCTGTATTACTGTTTCGTCAAGTGACGAAAGCATGACATAGTTCTTGTTGTTCATCTCCGGAATGGGAATCACAAGCAGACCATGCTGCTTTCGGGTGTTGCACCCTACAATCGACGAACAATGATAAGCTCCGGCTTGATTAGTTCGAAGCATCTCTTTATGCAAGGATTGCTCCAAGTTAATCATGAGGTTTTTATCAAATTTAAGATAACTCATTGTTAGTTTTGATATATTAGAATTTTAGTTACGTATCTTCATGTGGTATCGTTCCACAATTTTAGACATTTTTCCCCGATAAAACAAAATTTTACGACCAAATTTTACAAATTACCCTCATTTTTATCTAAATGAGCAGTTTTTTGATTTACCAGATAGAGCGGACATCAACTTTTTATGTTTAAAAAACGTGTTATTGAACATGCCAGGTCTTTGACCGCATTCTCTATGGGGGTTATTATCGGCCGGAACTTTATTTCCTTGGTAGGAGTAAATATGCGCAGTGAATTAGCATGGCATTTTATGTCCATCGTATCAGGTATGTTCATTGGCTCTCCGTCAATGTGGGCCGGTCCTTCTGTCTGACGGTATATCACTGCCGACGGAGCGCGGAATGAATGTATCAAAGTGTTGGAGTTGATATAGCCCGTAAACAGATCCACACCTACACGTGCCGTATTCAACGGATTTCCGGCATGTATTATGGTTATGTCGAGCAAACCGTCGGTGATGCTTGCCGTAGGGGCTATATAAGCATTGTTGCCATATTGAGAGGCATTGCAGCACGCTATCAGAAATGCCTTTTCAGTAAGAATCTGTCCGTTGGCGCTTACAGTATATACCTGAGGGTTAAATTTCACATATTCCGATATGGCACTTTTAAGGTACATCAACTTCCCTCTGCGATGCTGACGTGCAAAGTTTCCGCTGACAGCAGCATCAAAACCTACACCGAAAGTACAAAAGAACGGATGCCCGTTGACCGATCCGTAATCACTGTCGACAATATGGTTCTCGGCAATAATCTTCACTGCCGACAATGGGTCAATTGGTATACCGAGATGTCTGGCCAAACCATTGCCGGACCCACAAGGAATTATGCCTAATGCCACATCGGTGTCGCAAAGTGCCCGTGCAGTCTCATTCACAGTCCCATCGCCACCGGCCGCTATAACTCCGTAATATCTTTGGGTCACTGCCATCTTGGCCAAACGCGTAGCGTCGCCCCGGGCACATGTATAAGCCACAGTGACATCAAAGCCTAATGGTTCCAGATGCTTTCGCACAAGTGGTTCCAACGAGTCCTTGCTACCTATACCGGATATAGGATTAATAACCAACAATAGTCGACGCTTAGGTTCCATATCAATAATCAGAATGTTAAAATCTTATGCAAAGATACATTTTTATTATTAATAACCGGGTAAAACTCCGACAAATCGAGCCATAATGCCTAACTTTGCATTATGCCACAGTTTCAAATCAACTATCTTGGGTGCGGATCCGCCTCTCCGACCCTACGCCATCTGCCAAGCTGTCAGGTGGTAGACTTCCGCAATAATCTCTTTATGATAGATTGCGGGGAATGCGCCCAGCTCTCTATGAGGCGCCAGAAGCTCAAGTACTCGCGCCTTGGACACATATTCATATCACATCTGCATGGCGACCACTGCCTCGGGCTTCCCGGATTGGTATCTACACTGGCACTCACAGGCGGACGCGACGGGGGCACATTGACTATACATACTTTCAAAGAAGGCGCAGAGATGTTCAAGCGGATGATTGACTTCTTCTGCCACATGCCACCATTTGACATCGAGTTCAATATTATCGATCCACAAAGCACCCAGACCATTTTTGAGAATGATGCAATTACAGTAAGATCCTTTCCGCTATACCATCGGCTTCCCTGTGTGGGATTTATATTCGAGGAGAAACCTAAACTTCGCCACCTTAATGGAGAGATTGCAAGATTTTTCAATGTACCGGTGGCACTTTACGCCGATATAAAGCGAGGTGCGGATTTCGTCACTGAAGATGGCACTGTGATAAAGAATGAGCGCCTGACCACACCTGCCGATAAGTCGTCAAGCTATGCATATTGCTCCGATACAATGTTCAATCCGAAAGTAGCAGAGTCTGTGCAGGGAGTCCACACCATATATCACGAAGCCACATATTGTGATGATCAAATAGTCAAAGCCCGCGAAAGATTTCATTCAACGGCATCACAAGCCGCTAAAATCGCAACCTTGGCAGGAGCCGAACAACTCGTGCTCGGACATTTTTCTAAAAGTTACCACGACGAACAGCGACACCTGTCGGAGGCCAGAGAAATATTTCCGAACACTCTAATCGCACACGAAGGCATGGTGCTCCCATTATAAAAACTTAGCTGTCATAATATTCACGACTATATGAATCAGGAGGAAATAGACATACATTTCATGCGAATAGCTCTTGACGAGGCAAAAAAAGCATACGAAGCTGACGAAGTGCCCATAGGAGCCGTGGTGACATGCGGCAACAGAGTGATAGGCCGCGGTCATAATCTCACAGAGACTCTGAACGACATAACCGCCCATGCAGAAATGCAAGCAATCACCGCCGCGGCTAATACCCTCGGAGGCAAGTATCTTCAGGACTGTACCCTATATGTCACTGTCGAACCATGCGTAATGTGCGCCGGAGCTATCGGCTGGAGTCAAATCAAGCGAATCGTATATGGTGCCTTTGATCAAAAACGAGGATATTCCGTTATCGTCGACAAAACACCGTTCCATCCGCGGGCCACAGTATTGTCAGGAGTATTAGGTGAGGAATGCGCGATGATCATGCGCGACTTTTTTTCACGTAAGCGCTAATACTATTGTTCACTATTTACGTTTTTTCCTTATATTTGCATTTTGGAAAAAACACGAATATGAATAATTTTAATAATCTACAATACAAGGATTCATACAAAAAGCTTGTTGATGCCATAGACCGACGCATAATAGTGCTGGACGGGGCAATGGGTACGATGATTCAGGGATTTAAGCTTGGAGAAAGCGACTTCAGGGGCAGTGAATTCGCAGAATGGGATATACCTCTGAAAGGGTGCAATGATATTCTCTCGCTGACCAGACCCGATGTAATAAGCGAAATACATCGCCAATACCTCAATGCCGGCGCCGACATAATAGAGACAAACACATTTAACTCCAATGCCATATCTTTAGCTGATTACGGATTGGAGCAGTTTGTTGACCGAATAAACCGTAGCGCCGCCCGAATAGCCCGAACAGCTGTCGACGAATGGATGAAGTCGAATCCCGGTAAATACCGCTGGGTGGCAGGAAGTATCGGACCGACCGGTAAATCGCTGTCAATGGCGGATGGATTAAGCTACGACGGTGAATGCAAGCAGAAATTCTGCTGGGACACTCTTGTCGACACTTATGTAAGACAGGCATCAGCTCTAATCGATGGAGGTGTAGACCTATTGATTATCGAGACCGCCTTCGACACACTTAATGCTAAAGCCGCCATATTTGCATCAAGGCTGGCAATGAGGCAGTGCGGCATACGCGTGCCTCTTATTTTGTCCACTACCCTTACAGAAACTGGACGCACTTTATCGGGACAGACCATCGATGCGTTTGCCGCATCGGTGGCTCATGCTGAACCGATGGCCATAGGACTTAACTGCGGGTTTGGAGCCGAGGACATGGCAAAGCATATAGGCATGCTCAAGGATATACCTTGTTATACAATTGCCTATCCAAATGCCGGACTTCCAAACGCCATGGGAGAATATGATGAGACTCCTGCAACTATGGCTGAAAAAATCCGGCCCATACTCTCGTCGGGATGCGTGAATATCATTGGCGGATGTTGCGGATCAACTCCGGAACATATAGCGAGCATCGCCCGCGAAGCTGCCGGATATGCTCCAAGACGTTTACCTCTCTCCGACAATGACATGCTACTGTCAGGACTCGAATCGCTTCCCGTATCTCCCGACCGAAACTTCCTGAATGTGGGAGAACGTTGCAATGTAGCCGGCAGTAGGAAATTTCTGAGACTGATCAAAGATGGATTGATTGACGAAGCGGTCGAGATAGCACGCACCCAGGTGAAAGCCGGAGCACAGGTAATCGACATAAATATGGACGATTCAATGCTTGATGCATCGTCTGAACTTCCGGCCTTCCTATGCCGCATCGGTTCGGAAAATGATATAGCCCGCATACCCGTAATGATCGACTCTTCAAGATGGGATGTCATCGAAGCTTCGCTGAAACGCATACAAGGACATCCAATAGTGAATTCTTTAAGTCTTAAGGAAGGAGAAGAGGAGTTTATACGTAGGGCCAGTCTGGTGAAAGAGTATGGTGCATCACTTGTCGTGATGGCTTTCGACGAAAATGGACAAGCCGACACATTTGAGCGAAAGATAGAAATATGTGCCCGCGCATACCGAATACTGACTGAGACAGTCGGATTCAAAGGTCACGATATCGTCTTTGACCCCAATATACTGACAATTGCTACGGGAATAGAAGCACATGACCGCTACGCCATAGACTTTATCCGGGCCGTAAAATGGATTAAGGATAATCTGCCGGGAGCAAAAGTTAGCGGAGGCGTCAGCAACCTGTCATTTGCATTCAGAGGCAACAACTATCTGCGAGAAGCCATGCATGCCGTATTTTTGTATCATGCTATAAATGCGGGTATGGATATGGCCATTGTCAATGCATCCAATCTAATGAATGTCGACGACATAGAGCCCGGACTGCGGGAGGCAATAGAAGATGTAGTCCTCTGTCGCAGACATAATGCCACGGAGAAGCTTGTGACCATAGCCCAGAAAGTCAAGGACAATCGTCACGACACATTAAATACCGCAACATCTGTTGTTGAGCCCACCACCCTGTCGCCGGAACAGACCATCGAACGTATGCTCGTCCGCGGAACCCAAGAGGGACTGACAGATGCATTACAATCGATGATGGCGTCAGGTGCCACTGCCATATCAATAATTGACGGGCCGTTAATGAAAGGCATGAATCGAGTCGGCCAATTATTCGGCGAAGGCAAGATGTTCCTTCCGCAAGTGGTAAAGAGCGCCCGGACCATGAAGACCGCAGTAGACTGGCTGACACCTTACATAATAGAGGAAAAGAATAGGGACAAGGAGTCGTCATGCAATATGGTGATGGCAACCGTGAAGGGCGACGTCCACGATATAGGGAAGAATATCGTCGGAGTAATACTCAGCTGCAATGGAATAGATGTCTGCGATATGGGTGTGATGGTACCGGGAGAAGATATCGTGAACAAAGCCGTCGAGATAAAAGCCGACCTCATAGGACTCAGCGGACTGATCACTCCGTCGCTTGAAGAGATGTGCGAAGTGGCACGCATTATGGAGCGTCGCGGACTCTCTATACCGCTTTTTGTCGGTGGAGCCACAACTTCTGCAGTCCATACGGCAGTAAAAATCGCGCCATGCTACAGCGGTCCGGTGTTTCACACCCACGATGCGGCCATGTTGCCTCAACTCATTCAGAAATATATGAATCCGGCATCACGGGATATCATTATTAATGAAAACACTGAAAACCAGGAAAAACTGAGACAGACAGTCGCAGACAGATCGCCACTACTCTCAGCTGAGGAAGCCCGCAATCGACGACCGAGGCTTAAATATACTACGCGGTCTCCCAAACAGGAGGGCATTATCGACATGAGAATACCCATAGACAAAGTGGTCGACTTTATCAACTGGCGAGCATTTATGTCGGCATGGAAACTCGATGCATCACTTGCTACCGTGGCAGAAATCAAAGGTTGCGACCACTGTCGCGCACAGTGGCTCGCATCGGTACCCACACCAGAGGTCAACAAGGCCTCACAGGCCATGCAACTGTACAAGGAAGCATTGCGCCTGATTGACCACATCAAGGCCGACCTGGAGACTGAAGGGATTACGGCGCGTGTAGCTATTTTGCCGGCAAACAGCACTGACCACGATTCAATAATCGCGGGCTATGCCGACCACAAGATAGAGATCCCGACACCTCGCCAATGTCGCGCAGAGCGGAATGGCCACAATGAATGCCTGTCGCTCTCTGACTTCATCGCTCCTGCAAATGCAACCGGCAAACCTACTGACTGGATCGGACTTTGGGCTGTCACAGTTGGTGAAAAGATTGAAAACCTCTCCCGCAAATATCACCAGGAAGGCGACGAATACCGCTCTCTTCTATATCAGACAGTGGCACACCGCTTGGCCGAAGCGGCCACAGAGTATATCCACTTGATGGTACGAACAGAGATATGGGGCTACAGTGATGAAAAGTATCCTGACCGCATCAAGCTCAGCGACATAAAATATGAAGGTATACGTCCGGCCATAGGATACCCCTCGTTACCGGACCAGAAGCTCGTATTCACCACCGACAAAGTACTCGACTATGCATCGTTGGGAATCACACTGACCGAAAACGGAGCTCTCAGTCCGTCCGCCACTACTACAGGGCTAATCATCGCACACCCTGACTCGCGCTACTTCATGATATAACTTAATTACCCCGAAACAGACGCCCCCTAAAACGAGCCATGGCCGGAAATCCCCGACCATGGCTCCTAATATTGTTAAATGCAGACTTTTTCAGACAATGCTTGCTTTTATGGTGTCGACGATGTAGCGTACATCATCGTCGGTTACGTATGGACCGGCGGGAAGGCAGATGCCGACTTTGAAGAGATCTTCGCTCACGCCATTTACATAAGCCGGAGCATTCTTATAGACAGGTTGCTTGTGCATCGGTTTCCACAGAGGACGCGCCTCGATGTTGGCTTTGTCGAGATAAATGCGGAGTGCTTCAACGTTGTCATTGGGCTGGCAGTCGGTTGTGGCTGTTGAAGCGGCGTGAATCACGCCTGCCGCACCGCCCACGGCTCCTGTGATGATGGTCTTATATGCATTCTCCTGACCTTTGATTTTGAGGGCCGGATCTATAGTTGCAGTACAGAGCCAGAAGTTCGAATCCGACTCAGGCCAAGGATTGGTGTGCATCGTAATGCCTTTGACATCTTTCAGCAACTCGCAGTAGAGTTCCTGCACGTGCTTGTGATGCAATATGTGGTCATTGATTATTGTCATCTGGCCGCGACCGATGCCGGCACAGATATTGCTCATGCGGTAGTTGTAACCGATGGCCTCGTGCTGGTAGTAGGGATAGGATTCGCGGGCTTGGGTGGCATACCACATGATGGTGTTCTTATCCTCGACGTTGTCGCACACAAGCGCACCGCCACCCGAGGTTGTAATCATCTTATTGCCGTTGAACGACAACACGCCATATTTGCCGAACGTGCCAAGCACCTGTCCATTGAAGCGCGAGCCGAGACCTTCGGCAGCGTCCTCAATCACTGGAATCTCATAGCGATTGGCAATCTCCATGATACGGTCAATCCGGTAAGGCATACCATAGAGCGCAACAGGGATAATCGCCTTCGGCTTCTTACCTTTCTTTGCGATACGGTCTTTGATGGCCTCCTCAAGCAGATCCGGATCCATATTCCACGACTCCTTTTCAGAATCGACAAACACAGGCGTGGCACCGCAATAAGTGATTGGATGACTCGATGCGCAGAAAGTGAACGACTGCACCAACACCTCATCGCCGGGGCCGGCACCACATGCAATCAACGCAAGGTGCACCGCAGCCGTACCGGCCGAAAGAGCCACCACCTTCTTGTCTAAGTGTGAAGTATGAGTGATGAGTGATGAAGTGGATTTATCACTTGCAACTCCTGCCTCCGGCTTAACATCGTTCACGAAATTTTCAAGGTCCTTTTCAAAACCGTTGACATTCGGGCCAAGAGGCACCACCCAATTAGTATCAAACGCCTCCTTAATAAAATCCTGTTCCTTGCCGCTCATGTGAGCCAAGCAAAGCAATATGCGTTCTCTTTTCATATTATCCAGTTAAATTAATTCGTTATCATATTTCATATTGCGACCAAGGACAGTGCAAAAAATCATCTGAATATCTTTGATGAAACTGTAGTGGTAGAGATAGTAAAGGTTGATGCGGACCTTGTCGGGGTAGATTACCTTGTCATTATATTCCTCCGCTATTACTTGCATCGGGCGATTGTCACCATCTGCCTGTTTCTTTGCCACGTAATCAGAAATCATTTCGTCTTCAAGGCGATATTTCAACGTAGCCGGGCCGGTAATACCGGGACGGAGTTTCAATACCTCGCGGTCGTTGCCCTTAAGCTGGTCGGCATACCCCGGCACATCAGGACGCGGCCCAACAAACGACATATTACCCACAAGAACATCCCACAGACCCGGCAACTCATCAAGCTTATAATGACGCAACGTTGCACCAAGCGGAGTGATGCGGTTGTCACCGGCAACGCTGACGGTCGAACCGCTGTGTTTCACAGTCATCGTCCTGAATTTATGGCATGTAAAAAGCTTGCCATCCTTTCCCACTCTTTTCTGCGTAAAAATCACCGGGCCGCCCGGCATCTTGATGCGTATGAGAATTACCACAACAAGAAGCACCGGCCACAACGCCAAGAGGCCGATGAGAGCCATCAGCCTGTCAAAAATATATTTAAGTGTCATGATTTGCTGACGTAAAATAATTTCTTAAACACACCCCACAATAGATTATTGGCGGTATATATGCATGACATTACCGGATTTGAGTTCTCAACTACACGAAATAGTTTATAATGCCATTTTATGAGAGAAGAATAGCTATGGTTGCTAATAGATCCAGCTCTTTTCCGATACATAGCTAATGATTGGTCAAGAAGATGGCATGAAGCTTTTTTACTTGCCAATAGCCACATTGCATAATCATTATTCTTCTTTATATTAGGTATTTGTATATCTCCGACAATAAAGCGGTCATACATAACAGTGAGACATCCCGGCCAACAATAAGATAGCATACCAATTCTTGAAATGTGGTTAGGTCCTGTTATGATTCTATTAAGAGACTTGCCATTTTCAGCTATCTCTTCGTATCTATGGTAAGAAAACGAGTAATTATTATTGACCATAAATGCCAATTGCTGCTCCAACTTCTCCGGTTTCCACAGATCGTCACTGTCAAGGAAAGCAATCCAGCGTCCCTGCGCCATTTTCAGAGCAGTGTTGCGTGCCACAGCCGCGCCAGAATTCCGTTCGAGGCAATGATACTTGATGCGAGGATCATTGTACCTTGCGACAATCTCCTTAGTACTATCTGTTGAGCAATCATCCACAATCAGCATTTCCCAATAGGGATAAGATTGTGATAGCACACTCTCAATAGTTTCTGCGATGAAACTACCACAATTATATGTCGGGGTTATTATTGATACAAGACCGTAAGCTCGCTTATAACTCCCCTCTGTTGATGGCCTCAAACCTTAGTATGTTTTGAATTTGTTTTACTGGAATAAATTTGCGGAATGGGTATGAGAGATTTACAGCTAACCGCAACCATGGCTTATAATATAATCGCATCCTACAAAATGCCTTGCGGAAGAGAAAATTCTTGATTAAGAATGGTTGTATATTGGAGTGTTCCGTTATAGAGCGAAATCCGTCAGTCACAAAATCTACTTTTTCTTCACCCAAATAGTGCCGGTTCATTTCGTAGAGTAGCCCATAATATGGGTAATGCTTATTCATAAGCTCTGGAATAGCTTTAAGGGCATTATAATTAATTGTGTTACCCAAGCGGGAAACAATAGCATATGCAATTAGGTTGTCCGTATCCTTTTCGAATACTCCCCAATATTCATAACTACAGCTATTGCAAACTGAGGCTTCCCATGATTCTCGATCCGCAATCCTTACTGTCACATCGTGGTAACGTTCAAAAGATTTCGTAAACACTGTATATCCATCGTGTTCTACCAGTTCATATTTTGAAATAGTTCTAATATTGCAATCTTTGAGACATCTACGTATTTGATTTCGGACTTTTGAAGGAAGTTCGGAAATATCTCGGCTACTGTCATTTATTACAGCTCAAAAATTCGTTTCTTCTTTACAGTCCCAATCGTAAATGTTTCTTAATATCCAGCTTGATGAATTATTAAGCAATAGTCTTGCTGAAGCAAAACTAAGTTGTTTTTCTTCTGAGGGAATGCCATTCCATATGAGAGAATGTTTGTATTCCGAATACCAATCCCTGTGTTAAGCTGTTGATATTCTGCACATTAATCTCTTCTAAATATATCGCGAGTATAGACTTTAGAGACCACATCATCGAGACAAGGATCATATCTGTTAGCAACAATAGCTTGAGAGTGTTCTTTGAACTTGGCGAGATCATTGACTACAAGGCTACCGAAGAAGGTTGTGCCATCTTCAAGGGTTGGCTCATAAATTATCACTTGCGCGCCTTTTGCCTTGATGCGTTTCATAACGCCCTGAATCGAGGACTGACGGAAATTGTCGCTATTGGATTTCATAGTCAAGCGATATACTCCGACGGTACATGGCTTTTCTGAATCTGCACCATATCCGTTATTCTCAGTGTAACTATACCAACCTGCCTTTTGAAGAATTTGGTCAGCGATGAAGTCCTTACGAGTACGGTTGCTTTCGACGATAGCCGACATCATATTCTGTGGCACGTCAGCATAGTTTGCGAGGAGCTGCTTGGTGTCTTTAGGCAGGCAATAACCTCCGTAGCCAAAAGATGGATTATTGTAGTGAGTACCAATACGAGGATCAAGTCCAACGCCCTCAATTATGGCCTGCGAGTCAAGCCCCTTTACCTCTGCGTATGTATCCAGTTCGTTGAAGTAGCTTACACGAAGGGCAAGATAGGTGTTTGCAAAAAGTTTGACTGCCTCAGCCTCCTTCATGCCCATATAGAGGGTTGGAATATCCTCTTTGACAGCGCCTTGCTGTAGAAGAGATGCAAATACATGAGCAGCCTCACTAATCTTTTCGACATCGGTTACAGCGAGAATTGCGGCATTCTCTTCCGCAAACTCTGGCTTCTCAATAATTTTTGGAATACCTGCGATGATGCGCGAGGGATATAGATTGTCATACAGCGCCTTGCTCTCGCGTAGGAACTCCGGAAAGAAAAGAAGATTGAACTTCCTCACACCCTTGGCCGCATACTTCACATACAGATTGCGGCAGTAACCAACCGGGATAGTCGATTTAATTACCATAACCGCATCTGGATTGACACTCAATACAAGGTCAATCACATCCTCAATGCAATGAGTATCGAAGTAATTTTTTACAGGGTCATAATTAGTTGGCGCAGCGATAACCACAAAATTAGCATCCTTGTAAGCCGATGCTCCATCAAGCGTAGCGGTCAAATCAGTATTCTTCTCTGAAAGATATTTCTCTATATACTCATCTTGAATCGGCGACTTACGCTGATTGATAAGATCGACCTTTTCAGGTATCACATCAACCGCTATGACATGATTGTGTTGTGCTAACAAAGTGGCTATGCTTAATCCGACATACCCGGTTCCTGCAACTGCTATGTTCATATCTATATATTACTTTTCTGCGTTTATGACTTCATAATAATTCTTTAGCATAGTGTCAACATTATCCTCCCAATCGTAAAGTTTCTTGACTCGTTCACGACCATTATGTCCCATCGTCAACCTTAAATCCGGATTGTCAATGAACTTTTGGATGGCTGCAGCTGTAGCTTCCGGATTCCTTTTGGGAACAATAATACCTGTAACTCCATTGTCCACAACTTCCGTAAAACCGTCTGCATCAGATGTAACTACAGGACACTCACAAGCCATCGCCTCCACGGCTACTACACCGAAGGATTCAGAATCAGATACAGATACAGATACAGATACAGAGTTGTATACATTCGGAAGTTTTTCATTCGCAATGAATCCTCTGAACTCCACAATATCACTAAGACTCAGCGACTTGGCTAGATTTTCATATTCTTCTCTGTTTGGTCCTTTCCCATAAATCAAAAGACGAGTTTTTATTCCGGGATTTTTATCGACAACAATCTTGAATGCCTTAATCAAGACATCTATGCCGTATTTAGGAGAGAGCGTCTTTACATTTCCGACTATAAACTCACCTTTGGGTTGTAATCCCTCATTTTTTTTGAATCTTGATATGTCAACCCCAAAAGGAGTAATGAATATATCCTTATCTGTATACTTCGATGTCTCATTCGCCATAACGTAGCTAGTGGAAAGAATCCTGTCTGCTTTCCTAAAATTATAGCGCAACAAATATTTTCCCATAGGAGCATAATTAGGGAAATCATAGATATCACTGCCCCATACAGACAAGACAAACGGATGGAATCCCGACAAAGCACCTAAAGTACCATAACTTGATGCGTAATGAGCATTCATCACGTCTGGATTAAATTCTTTCAGACACTTTTTGAGTTTAGGAACTATAGTAAAGTACTTTAATTTACCTAACACATTGCCATTGATTCCCATGCCACATGTTACCACTTTGACATTAGGCAAATCATCATAATAATTATCCGCTTCTGCTATTGAAAACAGTAAAATCTCATTTCCACGCTCCGCCAATGCACGAACCCAACGCTTTGTGTGAGTGTTCTGCGCATCTGATAGAAACGCAATCTTTAATTTTTTCATTGTGTTAATGAATTGATGAAAGATACATAGTCATATTGATCAATATATCGTTCTCCCGTTATTTTATGAGTAGCGTATATATTTTTACTGCCGATTCTTTTCTCAAAACCTTTCAGACACACGACCGACTCTAAATTGGGATATGTTTTATATGCAAATGCGACTTTATGTTTGAATGGAAGCCGATCAAAACGATGTAATAGTAATTGATCTTCCTCCCAATTAGTCGGTATAAACCCGATTTTTTCCGATTGGTCTACACATACAGGAAGATACATATTCAACCAAATGACTGACGTTTTGCCAAAACAATATTTTGAACGGATCTTGGAAAAGCGAGCCAAGAATTACAACATCTGGCACCATCATTCCATTATTTCCGATAGACACAGGTCCACTAACTCTGCTATTTATTTCTATATTAGGCCGGTATCATAAAACCTCCTCTTCCGAAATCTACTTTTCGCTCATAATTAACACTTTGGCCTGTATAACCTAAACATCACTTGCTATTTTACTACACAGAGGACGTATAATATTATGTGATATCCAATAATAATTGTCCGAGGAAGTAAGATCTTTAAAGTATAAATTTATATAGTACCAAAGACACCAATTTCATTCTAATATTTTTTTGATGATATTAACTATATCACCTGACTTATAAAATTCGGACACCCCGTTAGAATATGATTCATAATCTAAGTCAATTCTCTCTATTGCTTTGGCGATTGAGTGTGGTGTCATAGGATAATTCACACACTCACCACAATGATATTGAGTAAATATATAGTGCAAACCTGGGATATCATTGGAAAGCATTGGTTTTCCATATTTTGCATATTCGTATATCTTATTAGGTGCGCAGTATATTGGATTTATAACCGATCCAATATTATATGGCCTAGGAAAATAAGACAGAACACCTATATGGGCAGTTCTTGTGATTTCAAGATGAAACGGTGGTTTGATGAAAGGGATGAAAATAATTCTATCACCTTGATATTTATTTTTTAAATTATCATACATCTCAGATCCAGCACCCATAGCAACAAGAACGTACTCTTTAGGAAGCAGTGAAATGGCTTCACAAAACTCTTCTAGACGACGTTCTTTGTCCAAAAAAATACCTTGATACAAGATTATTTTTTTTGATGATGTCTTTTGTCTAAATTCATCAATCATCTTTTTAATATCAGATGGCACATCATTATTTCCTACAAAATCATATGGCTTATTTGGTAAAATGAACGGAAGAAGGGGTAAATTAAATACGCCCTTTGTTATATGAGCTCTATTATACTCACAACATACAACCTTGGTCGCACGATTAAACACCTCCGATAGATTAATACCTGGTGAAATTAACTTGTATTTCCATCCAATATTAGGATCGGTATATTCAAGCGGATGTAATACAGTCTTATACTTGTTAACAAGTTTGTATAAAAGCATGATAGTTTCTATTTGAACCAACCAAACCATATCATTATCAGATAAATTTTCATTATCTAAAAATGATTCAACTTTTGACCTAAATTTTTGTTGACTTAAATATTTATTAATGATATTTGCTTTGCCATCATATGAAGGCATATTTACGAATGTGACTCCCATATCTGACAGAACTTTTCGATTCTGCAAATCAGAGAATGTCCCAAGGTGAAATACCTTTGATCCGAGCGAAGCAAGTACTGCCAATATGGATTGGACAGGAGGAAAATGGACAATATCCTCTTTCAGAACTACGTATATCCTTTTCATTTTAACAAAGATTTTACTATTCTTTCACACGCCAAGCCATCCCCATAAGGATTTACAGCTTTCGACATTGTTTCGTAATGTTCTTGATCGTCAAGCAATGCTGACACTTCGATGACAATCTTATCATAGTCTGTGCCAACGAGTTTGACTGTACCGGCCGACAATGCCTCGGGTCGCTCGGTGGTGTCACGCATCACGAGAACCGGTTTGCCAAGTCCGGGGGCTTCTTCCTGAATGCCTCCGCTATCTGTAAGCACGATGTTGGATTTCTCCATCAAGTACACAAATGACAGGTATTCCAAGGGCTCGATAAAGAACATGTTTCCAAGTCCTTCGAGGTTTTCTCCAAAAACCTCATGAATCGGCTTGCGCACGTTTGGATTCAGGTGCATTGGGTATACAAAGTCCACATCAGGATATTTCTCTGTAAGAGTCTTGATGGCTTTGCACATCGAAATGAAACCATCACCAAAGTTTTCACGACGATGGCCTGTGATAAGCACCAGTTTCTTGCCATTGGCGAGACGGCTCACATCATATCCTGCATCAGCAAGGATCTTTTGTAAATCTTGGTCAAGACTTGCATCCTTCTTCATCTTGTCAACAACCCAATATAGTGCATCAATCACTGTATTGCCTGTTACAGCTATTTTCGACTCGTCGACATACTCTTTAATAAGGTTTTCTCGGCTTAGAGGCGTAGGCGCAAAATCATACTCTGCAATACGCCCTGTGATCTGGCGATTCATTTCCTCAGGCCATGGTGAATAGATGTTGTGAGTGCGGAGACCTGCCTCAACATGGCCTACAGGAATCTGTTTGTAAAAAGCAGCCAAGGCAGCTGCTGTCGACGTAGTGGTGTCACCATGCACCAAAACCACATCAGGCTTAGCCTCGTCGAGCACGTCACGCATGCCAGTAAGCACACGAGCGGTAACATCATATAGATCCTGACCCTGCTTCATGATATTGAGGTCATAATCAGGCTTGATGTCAAATATTGCGAGTACCTGGTCAAGCATCTGACGATGCTGACCAGTCACGCAAACAATTGTCTCAAATTTATCGGCATGTTTCTGGAACTCCTTGACAAGTGGGGCCATCTTGATGGCTTCTGGGCGAGTCCCAAAAACAAGCATTACTTTCTTCATAATAAAACAAATTAATCAGAGTTATTATACTTATTTCCAAACGCTTAAAAGCTTTGAGGAGATTAAAAAACTATATATTAATATTTTTTGTTTAAAGTTGAGTCCATCAACCATTATATATGGCCTTATTTGCCTTAGTTGTTTACCAAGCCTAAAAAAATCAACGAATTGATCCTTTGATTCTAAAATGAGACGTTTAATATTGGAATATTGTCTCAGATTGTAAGCCTTATGAAAAGACAGATTTTTTTTCTCGGAAAGAAAAAAATAACTTTCTCCAAACAATTGTATATATAATAGCATTTTCGACAGGTTTAATTGTCGTTTTGTTAGAGAACCTTCATTGACACAGTAATGATATCCAGCTTTTGGTCTAATGGCTATCTTTTTAACATATTGCAAATAATGCATGGAAAAAATGTGATCTTCACCATATGAAATTCTCTCATCAAATTTTATATTGTTATCTTCAATAATACCTTTTTTGTAAAGTTTAAAAACTGGAGAGTTTATAATATTGGAAGACTCTAAAATATCATACCCACTTCCTATATCAAAAATTCCAAACGCTTTTGGTAATTTTGTCAAAGAAGAATCGATAAAATCTAAATAATATCCTTGAGCATATAAATCAATTTCGATCGCCTTCTGTATTTTGAAACTTTCTAAATAATTCTCATCGATATAATCATCTATATCTAAAAAACAAATCCATTCTCCAACAGAGGCTTGCAAACCCTTATTTCTAGCACTAGAAACGCCACCATTACTTTTATTTATAACTCTTATCCTATTATCTTTAGATGCAACAAAATTACAAATATCCTTAGATCTATCAGTTGAACCATCATTAACTAATATAACCTCAAAATCATCGACCGTTTGTTTTAATACACTATCGATGCACTTTTCTATATATTGGTCAGCATTATATAGTGGTATAATAATAGAAATAAGTGGATTCATTTTACAAAAATTATAATAGTGAATTATACGCAACGAATGTTTTTTCTTTTAGATGATTCAGTAACAGCGAACGCAATTAGGATAAACAAGAACATCTTTGGAGTAAATAGCATATGTTCAATGAAGAACATTGCTAACATACAAACTAAAATGATAATTCCTTCCGGATTGAAGAAGTTCCAACATTTCTTTATAAATCTAATAAATAAAACAGTTCCAACAATACCACCTGAAATTAATAATGCTTGAACTCCGTTCATATAACTTCCTTCATATCTTGACCCCGGGATATAAACTAACCTAGAGATGTATTCAATTGAACCTGTACCAACCCCCAATATTTTATATATAGGAGACAGACTGTCATATATGATATAACCACGCCATATTCTTAAAAATCCTGATTGACTACCATGAGCTTTAACTTCAAATGTTGTGACTTCATTCATTCTATTTAATAGTTCTATGACATAGACATTATTATACAAAAAGACACCTATTATACATATTAATAAAAGAACGAATACTAGAATCGAAAGTTTAATTTGGGAACTTACTATTCCCTTAGAAAATAATACAGAAATAAATACAATTAAAAGTCCAAGATAACCGCTTCCCGATTGCAAAAGCAAGAGAGTGAATCCCATTATTAACAATTCCTTTGTTATCGTTTTATGCTTTAAACAATTATATGATACAATACAAAAATATGGTAATATATATTGTGCAAAATGAGCTGGTTCAAGAAAAAAAGATGAAGAACGGTCCATCAACGATCTACTTTCTGAAAAGCTCGTGGTATCAGACCCCTCATAATACATCTCAAGCGGTAAATACAAAGTAGGTCTACTACCTATCATGTAAAAAGAAATTTCCTGTATAATAAATAATCCAATAGAACAATATACTAGTATTTTATAATATTTTAAAACATAATCCTTATCAGCATTAGGAAGAAGAAAACAAAAGGCTATGGAATAAAATATCAAATTTATAGGAATAAATGAGGTCAAATAATCTCCTGGTAGATTTGTTAGTAAGGATATGATAGGAGGTATAATAAGAATATATAACATATATGCGCCATAACCTTTAAGTATAACAAAATTATCAGTTTGTGTTAACAATAAAAGAATAGCTACTACACCAATTATTTCAGGCATCGCATGTCCAAATAATCTATATGGTGACATGAAATACATAAATACACATAGAAACGATGTCAATCTGGTAATCAGATTGTTCTTTCTATAATTATGTACAACATAACTATCTCTAAAAGTATATGAGATTTGTCTATTTCTCATAGTCCAAACCCAGACTTACATATAAATCTTTTAGGATGTTATGCGAAGCTGATGCCTTTATTAATCCAGCCTTAGTTGCAGCAGTCACACGTTCAACTTGTTTGGGATCACGGCCATCAATTAAAACCATATTAAAGATGTCATACATCTCTTCCAAATTATAAACATTATAATATGAATCAAATAGCTCTTTGGATGGTTTTGGTATAGACATACCACATACAGTAGAGACAAGCCTAATAATTGGTTTCTTCGTGCATGCATACTCCATCAAAAAAGACCCACAGTCTGTTATAATTGCATCGGATTTCCAAAATAATTTTATATAATCATCTTCTTGCGATACTATTCCAATTTTACCCCATTCACTATAATAATCATCAACCTCTTTTTCAGTGTATAGTTTAGTCCTTAATAATGAGGTTCTCAATGTGGGGTGTGGTTTAAAAACCCATTTAATTTCAGGATGTGATTGTGCAAACCTCAAAATTTGTTTACCATTGTGTTGAAACGTACTAAATTTCTCATCATTATCCATAAACTCACTATATACACTCCAATGAGGAGCGTATATTACCATTTTGTTAGAGGAATTTAAATTTGGATAATTATTTAGATAGTCAAGCATTGGATGCCCGGTTGCAATTAACTCCCCAGATAGTGTATAGTTGGGATTATTTTGGGTAATTGTCTGAATCCAACCTCTATTTAAAACATAATATTTCCATAAATAAAAATGAAATTCTTTCCGAAAATCAATTGATGGAGAATCATAATTCGGGACATAATATGGAAAATAACACGTTAAATGATGTCTAGACAAATACTGAGGACTCTGTTTTTTATGTATATTCCATGGTTGCTGATAAAATACAATATCAACATTTACTGTTCTTAAATCAACAACTTTTAACGAAATCTCATCACATACCTCTACAAAATTCATTCGTCTCTGTGAAAAAAATTCTCTTAGTTTACGTCTTTTTTTTATTCTATCAATTTGATTCAGAGACCAGTCTATATCGGCACATGTCAGTCCAATTACCGGATTAAAATGCGTATCGGATTCCAATATATCAAACAAGGTTTGACCTTTCCATTTTGATATCTCATTAACCAAAAATAATACATTAATTTTACGAGTATATACTTCTTTTTTTAATCTATCAAGTACCTTTGCATAATTGTTTACACATATTAAGTTCTCTAAAGTGTCCCTCATTCTTATTAAAAGACTTAATGCCCGACCGTTCAATTTCATTAGAAATTCTGTTATATGTGAATATTCTCAATAATAGTAATAGCTGTTTATGCTACAAAGATTCGTGATAAACTAAATGTTATGTTTTCTTTAATTTTAAAATTATAGAGTTACACAATTGTTTAATAATAGATTTTTCATAATTAGAAAAGCAAAACCACATCAAACCTATTAGCATTGCAATCGAAGTGATTATACAACATCCCAATAATGAAAGAATACTATCTTTTGTTATTATAGTAAAGATTCCTCCAAATAATAACATTATTATGCATATTCCAATTAAAGGAAGAATCACATTGGTTAGATATTTACTAATAGAGACTCCACATAATTTTTGTGCAAAAATAATGATAACAATATCTCCACCAATTCCCATGAATACTATCAACGGAACATACAACCATATAGGGTCTCCACCTAAGGTAAATGAAATATATGTCAAAATTATAGGCAATAGATTCATTATACTTTTAAATATTGCATAATATTTAATATTTCCATTCCCATAAACTGCAGTCGCTGCTGGATTTGAAATTTGAGATATGATAGTATAAATTAGTTGTAATCTGCAAAACAAAACAGTCCATTCTGGCACCTCCTTTAACCATAAATGCAATATATATTGCATTTTAAGCATCACTGGAATAGAAAAAAATATTATCAATAATGTTGAAATTTTACATCCAGTAAGTGTAACCCTATTAATTGAATCTGAATCTGAATTCACAGTAGTTTTTACAATTACAGGATTAAGAGCTTTCATTAAATTAGCAGAAAATGAAGACAACTGACCGTTAACTTGGTTTGCTATTCCCTGTGCTGCATTTGCCACAGAACCAAAAAAATGATTCAACACTACACCTAATCCTTGAAGTGTCAATAGAGAAGATATAGCTGTTAAAAAATTCCAGCCTGAAAATGAAGTGATTTTTTTTACAACATCTCTATCCCAATATTTATAGAAATTAATGGAACACTCTTCATATTTCCTATGGCAGTAAATTTTCATTATTGTTAATGTTATTAATGGTAGACATGCCATGAGTATACCATACAATATAAGTTTATCCCCTACGAAATATACACATAAGACAGCGATTCCCAATCTTAAAAATGACTCAAATATTCCTATGATAGAATAATACAGCATATTCTCATGAGCTGTCAACACTGCTTCATATGGAACATTTATTATACTGAGAAAAGTACTTACAATGAAACTATAATATACAATATGTGCAGTGTGAATTCGATGAGAATTAATAGATAATATATTAAATATCAATGGCATTATTACAAAGAATAGGATAACACTACTTAATGCTATTATAATATGCAATCCTAAACTCACATTAAATATAACCTTTTTATGATGGTCATTATTTTGCCCCTCTGCATAAGACATGAATCTTTGGGTAGCATTCGCCAAGGTGGAATTCAAAAATCCCAGCATTGCAATACTTCCTCCAATTACATTAAATATGCCGAAATCAGATGCTCCTAATGCATTAAGGACTAATCGTGTACTATATAAACTGACGAACAAGACTATTCCCATTCTCAGATACAGGTACAGTGTATTCCTTATTACTCTTGAATAATTTGACATTCCTAATTAATGGTTAATTTATAATTGGGAAAGAATCTGTTTCAGGTATTAGTAAATAGCTTTTGAGATTAATTGAAATGGTTTTAAATCGATATAAGGATTAATTCTTCGTTAATAACTTAATTAACGCATAGTTGTGGACTAAATATGGAGACAAGATAATATATTTCAAATATTATCATAACACACAAATCTAAGAATCATTTATTTATAAGAATAGCCTCCATTGACTTCTATCAAGCTTCCATTTACAAATGGATTATCAATACAGAAACGATAGGCATCTACAATTTCATCAACAGTTGCAAAGCGATGTATAGCAGTTTTACGATATATGTTCTGCTTTATTTCTTCCGGCTTCTCTTTCTGCCATGGCGTTTCTACAAAGCCGGGGACAATAGCATTTACAGTTGTACCAGTTCCGTCAAACTCTTTGACAAGATTTTTAGCAAGCGCATGTATAGCGGCTTTAGTTACACCATAAGCCAACACCATAGCGTGAGGCATAAGTCCCATTTGAGAACCCGTGAAAAGTATTCTACTGTCTTCAGGAATAATCGTGTAGAATTCTCGAACCATTATATAATGAGAATTTACAGCAACTTCCATCATCTTATCCCAATCAGAATCCTCTGTTTCTACAAATAACTTACGAATGGTAATTCCTGCATTACAAACAAGACAATCAAGATGATTTGTCTTTGACTTTACGTAATTGATAAAATCATATACATCTTTACGAGAAGTTTGATCTGTATGTATTGCTTCATAATTTTCAAACAGGTCGACAGGTTTGGCTCCTACATATGTAACAAAAACATAGTATCCCTTGGATAGAAGCATTTTTGCCACACCAAGACCTATCCCAGACGTGCCACCAGTAACAACTGCATATTTCATAATTCGTTGAAATTAATTCTATTGGTAAATTGTTGCATCACGCCTGCCATGGCGATTGACTCGCGACGACGCAGACGTGCCGTTGAGAATCGGTTGTTGATAATACAAGATATGAATTCTTGAATTTCATACCTTAGGCCGGCACCATCCCATTTGTAAAAGAACTTTTTGTTTTGGTTCTGATCTTCGTAACGAAATTCGAAATAGTCCGTTTTCCACCATGGGGCAGACACATAGGCGTAGCCTTTTGTGCCAGATATCACAAGGTTGCCTTCGGTCTTTACACCAAGACCGACCTTAAAGGAGCACACAGCATGCGGATATCTAAAAACGCCTTTGGTGTACATGTCCACATTCTTTTGCATCCGAGAGTATAGGTTCAGATTTTGATAATTAGTCCCTAACAATTTGAATATAGGCAACAATGGATAACTTCCAAGTTCGTACATCGAACCGCCGGCTTGTTCCGGATCAAATTCACGAAGGCTCATGTCGTCATCCCATAGTTTAGAAAGGGATGCTTCAACATCAACGACCTCTCCAATCACGCCGCTCTTAACCATAACAATAAGGTGATTAAAAGCAGGACAATGCGCTGTCTTGTTGGCCTCCATAAGGATTAATCCTTTCGATTCAGCATATTCAAAGAGTTCTTTAGCCTCATTAGCATTTAGAACCATAGGCGTCTCACACAGAACGTGTTTTCCTTGTTCAAGTGATTTCTTGATTAGAGAATAGTGTGATAAATGTGGTGTGGCAATATACACAGCATCTACCTTCTGAAAGAAGCACTCTAAATCTCTATCACAAAATTTTATACGATGTTTAGATATGAACTCACAAGATTTGCTGAAATCTTTGTCGTAGGCTGTACATACATCAATTCCGCTTACTACAGATGCTTCGTCAGGAAACCTATTGGCAACACGACCGCATCCGATAACGCCAACCTTAACATCAACTGTTGACTCCGCTCTTAATTGAGTTGAACTGATTCCCTCTGTGCGAGGAAGATAAACAACCTTACAATACTCATTGAGGTAATCAAACTGACCTGACCAATCACTACCGATTGCAAATATATCTACATTGTATTTCTGTATATCATCAATCTTCTGTCCTACATAATCTTCAATAATGACTTCATCGGCATATCCAGTGACTTTAACGGCCTCAACCCTCTCGAGGACATTGTTACGCACATTTAGCTTTCCTCGTCCACGGTCGTAACTATCACTCGTTACACCAACGATTAGATAATCTCCAAGTTCCTTTGCCCGTCTTAAAAGATTAATATGACCTTGATGTAACAAATCATAGGTACCATATGTTATCACTTTTTTCATTCTACAAATTTTGTTTTATCAAGTAGTTTGAAACGAGTTTCTCTGGATTCACATCAATAAGTGAGACCTTCGTGATGTAGGGACGTAGGAGGTAGTTAGGCGATGAGGAGGACTCGGCAGGGGGTGAACATGCTGTTTATTTTCCGCAAATTTTGCATGATGTGTAGGGGTGTACTCGGGCTTTGCGGGATGATAGTCGTTGAAGTCGGGGACAAAGTCGTGATAGTCTCTGCACTCGTGATGATAAGAGCTCAGTTCATCCAGTTCGCTATTGAATGAAAAGTAGACGCGTCCGGGGTGGTTTTTGATTAATTCAGCGATAAAATCAGGGAGATGATCAGGGACTCGATTTTTTAATCCATTGTCGGCTCGCCCAATGTATTTCACATAGAGATCGCCGGTTTCTGGTTCGAAGATTCCGATTCGATAGTTTCCGTGTATAATATCGTCGGGTATATTACTGTCTATCCCTTCTTTTGTGAGAGGATAAATGGTTGTTTCTACTATTTTGTCCGGAAATAACGGATATACATAGATGGCTTTTAAGGCTTCCATAATATTGAACTTCGGTCAGAGGTCTGAGTTATGAGGTCAGCGGCGGGCGGGGGTGAGGGCGATGGAGCCGATGTAGGCTCAGAGGGTGTCGGCATCGAGGGTGTCTATTTCGACCTCAGAGAGTGTGTAGGTGCTTATCCATCGGGCTTTTGCGGAGACTTGTTCTTTGGCACCGAGATAAGCGAAGAGGTCATCGTCTATTATGCAGTGGAGCCGCGCGTAGGCTTCTGCCTTCGGGATGTTTCGGAATTCTCCGTAACTGATCAGCTCCTTAACCCAATCGCCAAGAACTCCCAATGCAAACATTATCACATGTTTCTGCCAATTTAAAAGCCATTGCCAACCCTATTCCATTTGCTCCACCAATTATTAAAGCTTTCCCATTATCTATTACATTTAAAATTGATCAATCCAAATTTCGAATCATAACTTAGTCGTTTTTGGACATGGCGCGATAGAAGTTGTAGGCCGATTCGAAGTCGAGGCCCTCGTCGGCATACCGAGCTTCTATTGTGGAAAGAAATGCTTCACGTGCTTTTGTGCTCGCAAGCATAAGGGTGTCGTCGCCAACGCCGGTCACAAACATTTTATCCGGGGATCCTTTAACTTCGTATGAGCCCCAGTTTTCATTATTGAGTATAGCCTGCTGGAGGCAATATGCATCCTCTATGTCGTCGACATTGTCGGCAATCCATAAGTCAAAATCGGTGATAGTTGACATAGTTTTACATATTTATTGATTCTGAAGTAATACATCAGTCCGGATCTGGGACCCGCTGCAGGAGGTCCGGGTGGATGTAGGGGAGCGCCACGGCACAAAGGCCCTGGATCTCGACCACAACGTGCTTGTTGCGGCGGATACGGCGGGCGTAGCCCTCGTAGCCCTCAAACGGCCCGGCGATCACGCGG
>CANOLV010000033.1 GCA_947567425.1 uncultured Porphyromonadaceae bacterium
GCCGACGTAATACTGTTTGTGGTCGAGGCCATGAACGGCGTCACAGACCTCGACTATCATGTGGCAGAAATCCTGCGACGTTCCAAGAAGCCAGTCATTCTGGTAGCCAACAAGGTTGACTCCAACGACTGGGTATACAATGTGCCGGAATTCTACAGCTTCGGACTCGGCAATCCCTATCCCGTGTCGGCCTCAAACGGCTACGGCACAGGCGATCTTCTGGACGAAGTGGTCAAGGATCTGCCTGAAGACGACACCGAAGAGGAACAGCTGGAAAAGATACCACGCTTTGCCATCGTAGGACGTCCTAACGCAGGAAAGTCGTCGATAATAAACGCATTCATAGGCGAAGACCGCAACATAGTGACCGAAATAGCCGGAACCACCCGCGATTCGATATACACCAGATATAATAAATTCGGATTTGACTTTTATCTTGTGGACACCGCCGGCATACGCAAAAAGGCCAAGGTCAACGAAGATATTGAATACTATTCAGTCATCCGCTCGATCAGGGCCATCGAGGCGGCCGACGTGTGCATTCTGATGATTGATGCCACCAGAGGAATCGAAAGTCAGGACGTCAACATATTCTCCCTCATTCAGCGCAATAAGAAGGGTCTGGTGGTATGCGTCAACAAATGGGATCTCGTGGAAGATAAGTCGCAGAAAGCCATCACCCACTTCGCCGACACCATACGCCAGCGATTCGCCCCGTTCACCGACTTCCCCATCATATTCGGATCCGCGCTGACAAAGCAAAGGATATTCAAAGTTCTTGAGACTGCCGTAGAAGTCTATCAGAACCGCTTAAGAATCATCCCCACCTCTCAACTCAACACCTATATGCAGGAAGTGATCGGCGCATATCCCCCTCCTGCCAATAAAGGTAAATATATAAAAATCAAGTATGTCACAATGTTAAAGGAATCCGTTATTCCGACATTCGTATTCTTCTGCAACCTTCCCCAGTGGGTTAAAGAGCCTTACCGCCGTTATCTCGAAAACAAAATCAGAGAGAAATGGGACTATTCGGGCACTCCAATCAACATTTTCATGCGTGAGAAATAACAAAAAAACAACAAGAAAAAAAGAATGAAAAGTTTCGAAGAATTAGGAGTCCGTGAGGATCTCCGTCGCGCTATCGAGGAGTTGGGATTTGAAAATCCCATGCCCGTCCAGGAGAAAGTCATCCCCCATCTTCTGTCGGAAGACGGCGACGTAGTAGCGTTAGCCCAAACAGGCACGGGAAAGACAGCGGCATTCGGACTGCCGGTGCTACAAAGGATAGATACCGACTTGAACGTACCCCAGGCACTGATAATCGCACCGACCCGCGAACTTTGCCTCCAGATAGGAAGCGACCTCGCTGATTTCTCAAAATATATCTCCCATCTGAAAGTGCTTCCTGTGTACGGAGGCTCAAGCATCGAAAGCCAGATCCGCAGTCTTCGTCAAGGAGTACAGGTGATCGTAGCCACCCCCGGACGCCTTATCGACCTGATCAAGCGCGGTGTGGTAAAACTCGACCATGTGCATACCGTCATACTCGACGAAGCCGACGAAATGCTCAACATGGGATTCGTAGACGATATCAACGACATACTCAGCCACGTGCCCGATGAACGCAAAATGCTTCTGTTCTCGGCCACTATGCCCCCGGAAATCGCCAAAATAGCGTCAAAGTATATGCACGATCCGCAGGAATTTGTCATCGGCACCAAGAATACGGGAGCCGAGAATGTGCGCCACATATATTATATGGTACATGCCCGCGACAAATATCTTGCGCTCAAACGTATCGCAGACGATAATCCCAATATATACGCCATAGTATTCTGCCGCACGAGAAAGGAGACCCAGGATATAGCCGACAATCTGATTCAGGACGGATACAATGCCGACTCTCTCCACGGAGAACTGTCGCAGGCCCAACGCGATATGGTGATGAAAAAATTCCGCGACGGCGTGTTGCGTATACTCGTAGCCACGGATGTGGCCGCGCGCGGACTTGACGTAAGCGACCTGACCCACGTGATCAACTACGGCCTGCCCGACGACATCGCCACCTACACACACCGTTCCGGACGTACCGGGCGTGCCGGCAAGACAGGCGTGTCGATAGCCATAATCCATTCTCGCGAACGAGGCAAACTCCGCGACATTGAGAAGCGCATCGGCAAGACATTTGAGCGCAGAGAAGTGCCTACCCCCGAGCATATTATAGAAAAGCAGCTGTATAATCTCGCCGACCGACTTGAAAAAGTGGAGGTAGACGATGAAGAAATAGCAAAATATATCCCCGGAGTTAGCCGTAAGCTTGGATGGCTGTCAGAGGAAGACCTGCTTAAACGCATCGTCTCGCTTGAGTTCAACCGCCTGCTCGACTATTACAAGGACGCACCCAACATCGACTACATCGATGAGAAACCGTCGAAAAAGGAGCGCAAGGAATCCAAGCCGAGAAGCCCGCAGGAGAAGGACCGCCGCACAGCCGACCGAGGCATGGCCCGCATATATATCAACGCAGGCAAGAATGACGGTTTTTATGCCGGCAATCTGATCGACATGCTTAACCACGCCATCACAGGTCCGCGCATTGACGTAGGGCGCATCGACCTGATGCCCGGCTACTCACTGTTTGACGTCAAGAAGAGCGATGCCCGGCGAGTGGTCGACGGCATCTGCGGACTTGACTTCGTAGGCCACAATCTGTATGCCGAAATAGCAGATCCGGAAAAGGACTATTCACGCGCTTCTTCGCGTAGGAAAAAGGGTGACAAGAATGCGGACTTCGGCAAAGGCAGGGATAAAAGCCATGGCAAAAAGTCGAAGGACAAATCTGACCGCACTATGCACGGCAATTACGACAAATTCATAGCAAAAGACAAAAAATCAAAAAAGAACAAGCTCTCCAAATGAACATCATAGGCAAATCACTTATCCTCGCCACATTGGGTATCTGCGCGTCATTCAGCACCGCAGACGCCCAACTTACGGCGACAAATGCATTCGCTTCAGCTCCGCAATCTGTGTTTCCGCTACTTGACAAAAACACCCGTCTCGATATGATCGACTATCATAAAAGCGGTTCTACCACACCGTCGCGCAATAAGCTCGATGGCAAATCGCGGATCTCGGAACTGAACGACGACGACATGAAAATAGACATGACGGATGCATCGTCATATCAGCTCGCAATATTGCCGGCCGGAAACGATTCGATCATCGCCATCATATCCACCGTGGCCACACCCGCCCACGACAGCCATATAAGCTTTTATGACCGAACCTGGAAAAAACTTCCCGACACATATTTCCAAGCTCCCGGAATCAGTGACTGGCTCAATTCCGACGGAAAAAAATCGCCCGACATGGTGACATCCATGGTTCCGTTTATGTTGTCGGACTATGTATATGATCCGTCGACCAAAGAACTTAAACTCACAAACAACCTGAAAGAATTCATGTCGGAAGACACCGAATCGATGGTATCGCCCTATCTGCTTGACACACTGACTTACAGATGGAACGGCAAAAAGTTTGACAAGTCAAAATAAGCAACTACGAAAAGGTGAATCCGCTAACCCTGCTGGAATTAAATAAACGCATAGCCTCGCTCGTAACAGTCCCGTCGACACAGAACGTATGGGTGACTGCCGAATTGAGCGATGTGAGCGTAAGAGGAGGCCACTGCTACATGGAACTGTTGCAGAAAGACCCCTCGACCGGAGCCACTCTGGCAAAAGCACGTGCGGCAATCTGGGCAAATAATTTCCGCATCATAAGGTCGGACTTTTATGCGGCCACAGGACAGGACTTTGTATCTGGACTAAAAGTGATGGTAAGGCTATGTGTGTCGATGCATCCCATCTACGGCATGTCCATGGTCATAAACGCCGTGAATCCCGACTACACCATGGGCGACATACTCCGCCGCAGGAAGGAGATGCTCGCTAAACTCGACGAACTTGGAATAGCCGACATCAACAAAAGCCTTTGCTGGCCGGAACCGTCACTGAGGATCGCTGTCATATCATCGCCTGAAGCCGCCGGCTACGGAGACTTTATGAACCAAATATCCGGCAACGGCCCCAAACTGCGTTTCCGAATAAAATTGTTTCCGGCCATAATGCAGGGCGACAGAACGGCCGCGAGCGTAATCAATGCACTTAACGCGATTGAATCAGAACAGTCGGAATGGGACGGCGTGGTGATAATACGCGGAGGCGGTGCCACGAGCGACCTGCTTGGATTTGAAGATTTTGATCTGGCGGCTAAAGTGGCCACCTTCCCTCTGCCCATAATGGTGGGCATCGGGCATGAGCGGGATGTGACCATCCTCGACTATATTGCATGTACACGGGTCAAGACCCCCACCGCCGCCGCCGAATGGCTGATAGCCCAGGGTAAAAACGCATTGGACCGACTCAATTCAATCGGGCAGGAGATTGCATTGACGGCAATCCAATATCTGACCGGATGCAAAGAGCAACTCAGTCAGATAGACGGGCGCATGCCTGCGCTTCCAGCAGCGTGCATAGACAGAGCCAGGTCTAAGATGGACAGATATGCCGCAGCTCTTCAGCAACTGGCCTTCAAGCAGCTCCAACCACAGCTGAGCAAGCTCGACACAATGGCTTCCGCCGTCGGCATGGCATCGCACAATTCCGTTGACCGACGACGTGCCCGCATCGATCATTTAGCCCAACTGCTGGCCGCTCTGTCTCCACAAGCCACACTGCGCAGAGGCTACTCAATAACCCGCTATGCCGGACACGCCGTGACCTCCGCCACGGATGTTCCCGACGGAGCTGTCATAGTCACCACCCTGGCAGAAGGCTCCATCTCGTCTATAAAACATTAAATACAATACATAATTATGATAGCCACACCAGAATTTACCCCAGTAAAAGATCTGACTTATTCACAAGCCATATCGGAGCTCGAAAATATACTGCGACAGATGCAGTCAGACGCTCTCGACATAGATCTGCTGGCCACGTATACCCGACGCGCCACTGAATTGCTCACAGAGTGCAGGACCCGTCTGACAGCTACAGACGAGGAGCTTAAGACCATTCTCCCAAAATAAACAAATCCAATCCAAAGTTATTTCAGAATCCGTGGGACTGTGCCGTATCATTGAGGCGCGGCCCCGCTTTTTTAATATGCATATTCAAAGTTAATTTATGAATATTTTATGAATAAATACATTTTATATGCCATTTCTCTTGCATATCAAGAATAAATGCGTAAATTTGCACTATCAGCACAAATCAAAACAAGAAATCAATATAAACAATATACAAAACCGCGTATGGAATCAAAGAAATTCATCCTACAAGAGAGAGACATACCTACAGCATGGTACAACGTGATGGCCGAGATGCCCACCAAACCACACCCCATGCTGAATCCCGGCACAAAACAGCCTCTCAAAGCCGAAGATCTATATCCCTTGTTTTCAAAAGAGGCGTCAAATCAAGAATTCAACATGGACGACAAGTGGATCGAAATTCCTGATGAAGTACGCGAAATGTACAAAATATGGCGTCCGACCCCCCTGGTAAGAGCCCGTGGCCTTGAAAAAGCATTAGGTACAAAGGCCCATATCTACTTTAAGAACGAAAGCGTCAGCCCTGTAGGCTCACACAAACTCAATTCGGCCATAGCCCAGGCATATTACTGCAAAAAAGAGGGAGTGACAAACATCACCACCGAGACCGGCGCAGGACAGTGGGGAGCTGCACTTTCTATGGCGGCAAAGCACTTCGGACTAGACCTTGCTGTATACATGGTGAAAGTGTCGTACAATCAGAAACCATATCGCCGCTCCATAATGCAGACCTACGGAGCTGAAGTAATCGCATCGCCAAGCATGTCGACGAAAGCAGGCCGCAAAATAATAACCGACCATCCCAACTACCAGGGATCGCTCGGCACCGCAATCTCGGAAGCTGTCGAACTCGCCATGTCAACACCCAACTGCAAATACGTGCTCGGATCAGTGCTCAACCACGTGGCACTTCACCAGACCGTCATCGGACTTGAAGCCGAGAAACAGATGGAGATGGCCGGCGAATATCCCGACGTGGTGATAGGATGCTTTGGAGGAGGCAGCAATTTCTCTGGAATCTCATTCCCGTTCATGCGCCATAATTTCTCCGGCGATAAAAACACGCGATTTATAGCGGCAGAACCGGCCTCATGCCCTAAACTGACCAAAGGGGAACTTCGCTACGACTTCGGCGACGAAGCCGGCTACACACCCCTCATCCCGATGTACACTTTAGGCCACAATTTCTCACCGGCAAACATACATGCCGGCGGTCTGCGCTACCACGGCGCCGGAGCAGTAGTCAGCCAATTGCGCTCGGAAGGCATGATCGACGCTGTGGACATTCCTCAACTTGAGACATTTGAAGCAGCCACCCTATTCGCCCGTTCCGAAGGAATAATACCCGCACCGGAAAGTTCACATGCCATCGCGGCCGCGATAAGAGAAGCGAAAAAGGCCAACGAGGAAGGAACCGCACCTGTGATCCTGTTCAATCTTTCAGGACATGGACTGATCGACATGGCCGCCTACGACCAGTACTTAGCCGGTGACTTGACCAACTACGAAGTGCCAGATGCCGAAATCAAAGCCAACACCGAAGGGCTCCAGGGACTAAACTAACCATCCTTCAGTCGCGACGATCAAAAACGACTGCTTAAATTTATTAAGCTGAAAGCCGCAATGGATGCTCAATATGCTCCACTACGGCTTTCAGCTTTTTTATCCTTGATGCCTAAACTACGTCATGCACGCAGGAAATATATGTCCTGAACAGGATAATGGCTTGAATCAAAGTCTATGACAAGTTTATGCTTCCAAATCAGACTCCAAAGGATTCTGTCGACCTTCATCACATCCATGTGCGACAAAGATTCCCACTGATACTCTTCGCCTGCCAGACCAGCTATACGTCCTTCGCTCTGCGCCTGAGTTAAAATGTAGGTACAGATGTCACGAAAACCGACTCCGTCATTCTGTGCATAGACATAATCTAATATCTTTTCTCTCAATTCATCATCGGTATACGTCATATCCAATGCCGTAGTTCCAAGTTTAATTTTTATCATAATATAGCATATTTAATAATTTACATATATCCATATTATTATAACACTCTATGCACGCTAAAGTTATAGCATGTCAAAATGATTACGCTCCGGAATACCAAATAATCCAACAATCAGCACCATCTACGACACAAAAGTTTCCAAAGATGGAATTTCCCGATTCATGGCAGAACACGCATAACAATTTTTTTGGTGGCTAAATTTTTAAACACGCGGTAATTGTTGTACCTTTGCAAAAATTTTTATACGTAGCCACTATTATATACTTATATACGATGGAAAATAAGTTTAAAGAGTACGACCGTTTTAACCTTTCGGATATAAACCGCACGGTTCTTGATCGTTGGAACCGCGAACATCTGTTCGAGCAGAGCATGAAAGTACGCGAGGGAGCGCCTTCATTTGTCTTTTACGAAGGACCGCCTTCAGCCAACGGTATGCCCGGAATCCACCACGTGATGGCCCGTACTATCAAAGATATATTCTGTCGATATAAGACCATGAAGGGTTTCCATGTAAAGCGCAAAGCCGGATGGGACACACATGGACTCCCGGTAGAGCTCGGCGTGGAAAAGGCCCTGGGCATAACCAAAGAAGATATCGGCAAAAAGATATCCGTCGACGACTACAATGCGGCATGTCGCCAGGAAGTGATGAAATACACCCGTGAATGGGAGAATCTGACTAATTCAATGGGATATTGGGTCGACATGAAAGATCCATACATCACCTACGACAACCGCTACATAGAATCGGTATGGTGGCTGCTCAATCAACTGCATAAAAAAGGCTACTTATACAAAGGCTATACCATACAGCCCTACTCTCCCGCCGCCGGTACAGGTCTGAGCACGCACGAACTGAACCAGCCCGGATGCTACCGCGACGTAAAAGACACCACCGCAACGGTACAATTCAAGATCTTGGATCCGAAGCCGGAGATGACCGAATGGGGCACGCCGTGCTTCATAGCATGGACCACCACACCGTGGACACTGCCTTCGAACACAGCACTATGCGTGGGTCCGAAGATCGAATATGCGCTTGTCCGCACTTTCAATCCATATACCGGAGAGAAAGTGTCGGTGGTTCTGGCCAATGAGCGGGTACAGGCATACTTCAAGCCCGAAGGAGCCGATGCTCCGATGGACGAATTCGTCCCGGGCTCAAAAGTGCTCCCCTATCGTGTGGTGAAGACCTACAGCGCGGAAGAACTGATAGGTATGCGCTACGATCAGCTGATGCCGTGGGTGAAACCCGTAGAAAAGCTCGACGAAAATTCGCCCAAGTATGTAAGCGACTATGCCTCACGATTCCCTGAGAAAGTATTTTCAGTAGGTAAGGACAAATTTGTAGAGATAGCTGACGAAGCATTCCGCGTAATACCTGGTGACTACGTAACGACCGAGGACGGTACAGGCATAGTCCATATAGCACCTACATTCGGTGCCGACGATGCCAAGGTGGCAAAGCTGTCAGGAATCCCGCCGCTCTTCATGATCAATACCAAGGGCGAAACACGTCCGATGGTCGACATGACCGGCAAATATTATACCCTTGACGAATGCGCTCCGGAATTCGTAGAAAAGTGCGTCAACGTGGATGCATACAGCCTGCATGCCGGCAACTATGTAAAAAATGCCTACGACCCCAAATATAACGTCGACGGCAAGTATAACGAAGAGGCGGCCAACAAGGATGAAGACCTCAACATAGTGCTTTGCATGGAGATGAAGCAGGCCGGAGAGGCATTTAAAATCGAGAAGCATACCCACAACTATCCCCACTGCTGGCGTACTGACAAGCCGGTGCTGTACTACCCGCTCGACAGCTGGTTTATACGCACGACGGCCGCCCGCGACACGCTCATAGCTAAAAACGACACAATAAAATGGAAACCCCAATCGACAGGCAGCGGACGTTTCGGAAAATGGCTTGAGAATCTTCAGGACTGGAACCTGTCGAGAAGCCGATATTGGGGAACTCCTCTCCCTATATGGCGCACCGACGACGGCTCGGAAGAGATATGTATCGACAGTGTGGAAACACTCTACAATGAGATCGAGAAGTCGGTAGCGGCCGGTCTTATGTCATCAAATCCATACAAAGATAAAGGGTTTGTGCCAGGCGACTATTCAAAAGAGAATTACGAAAAGATCGATCTGCACCGTCCATACGTAGACGACATCGTGCTCATGTCGACAAAGGGCGAACCCATGCACCGCGAACTGGACCTGATCGACGTTTGGTTTGATTCAGGAGCCATGCCGTATGCACAGATCCACTATCCTTTCGAAAACAAGGAAGGACTCGACTCCGGGGAATTGTATCCCGCCGACTTTATTGCAGAAGGCGTCGACCAGACACGCGGATGGTTCTTCACGTTGCATGCCATCGCTGGAATGGTGTTTGACTCCGTAGCATATAAGGCTGTGATATCCAACGGACTCGTGCTTGACCGCTTCGGCAACAAAATGTCGAAACGACTTGGCAATGCCGTCAATCCATTCGAGGCAATAGAGGAGTTCGGCTCCGACCCGCTTCGTTGGTACATGATAGCCAATTCATCGCCGTGGGACAATCTTAAGTATGATCCGGAAGGCGTCCGCGAAACTTCACGCAAGCTCTTCTCCACACTCTACAATACATATTCATTCTTCGCTCTTTACGCCAATGTCGACGGATTTGACAATAAAGCTCCTCAAGTCCCGATGGCGGAACGTCCGGAAATAGACCGGTGGATATTGTCGTTGCTCAACACTCTTATCCGTGAAGTGGACGACTCTCTTGCTGATTACGAACCGACCAAGGCGGCACGCGCCATAAACGACTTTGTCAACGACAACCTCAGCAACTGGTATGTCAGACTGAACCGCAAACGCTTCTGGGGCAAAGAGATGGACACCGACAAGCTTTCAGCATACCAAACACTTTACACATGCCTTGAGACAGTGGCGCTTCTCATGGCCCCAATCTCGCCCTTCTTTGCCGACCAGCTATACACCGACCTGACTTCCGTCACCAAGGGAGACACCACATCTGTGCATCTCGCACTGTTCCCACAAGCGGGAGAATCGGACAAAGAACTTGAAGAGCGCATGAAACTGGCCCAGGAGGTGACATCGATGGTGCTTGCCCTAAGGCGTAAAGTCAACCTGAAAGTGCGTCAACCCCTTTCGACGCTTATGATACCCGTGGCCGACGAACGCCAGAAAAATATGCTCGAATCAATGGCCGACTTGATACTGAGCGAAGTAAACGTCAAAGCCATCAAATTTGTCACTGACGAAGACGGTGTCCTCGTGAAACGAGTTAAGCCGGACTTTAAAAAGCTTGGCCCGAAACATGGAAAGAACATGAAGGCCGTAGCGGCGGCTCTCACATCGCTGTCACAACCGCAGATCCATCAGCTCGAACGCGAAGGTGTAATCAAATTAGACCTCAACGGAACACCTGCCGAAGTGGAATTGGCCGACGTCGAAATCATATCAGAGGATATACCCGGATGGCAGGTAGCCAACGACGGCAATCTTACCGTGGCTCTCGACGTCACACTTACCGACGAACTCCGTAAGGAAGGCATAGCCCGTGACATCGTGAACAGAATCCAGAACATACGTAAAGGACGCGGCTATGACATTGTGGACAAAATCCGCATCACCTTTGAACCGAACGAGGCTACCGATGATTCCATAAAAGCATTCTCAGACTACATCTCACGCCAGGTTCTCGCCACATCACTTACTGTAGGCACACTGCCAGAAGAGTCGGTTGTGGAAGAGCTTGATCTGGATGGAATAAAGGTTAAAGCCACAATAGAAATAATTCAATCCTAACCATATAAACATCATTAAATCTACTGTTATGAGTGAGAAAATCCGCTATACCGACGAGGAGCTGCAAGAGTTCAAAGAGTTGATTTTAAAGAAACTCGACAAAGCTCAACGTGACTATGAGCTACTGAAGGCTAATGTCATGAACAGCGACGGAAACGACACTGCCGACACCTCTCCTACATTTAAAGTCCTGGAAGAGGGTGCCAGTACCTTAAGCAAAGAGGAAGCCGGACAGCTGGCACAACGCCAGATGAAATTCATCCAGCATCTGCAGGCCGCACTTGTACGCATTGAGAACAAGACCTACGGAGTATGCCGCGAAACGGGTAAACTCATTCCTAAGGAGAGACTCATGGCTGTACCACACGCCACTCTGAGCGTGGAGGCAAAAGAAGGTAAACGAAAATAAGCATTTACAACTTAATTGAATGAAGCTATCCAGAGGCTGGCTCGCCACTATAGTAATTGTCGGAATTTTAGTCATCGACCAACTGGTGAAGATATGGGTGAAAACCCACATGTTCCTGGGTGAAAGCATCCATATCACCGACTGGTTTCAGATATACTTTATTGAGAACAACGGCATGGCATTTGGAATGGAGATGGGAAGCAAACTGTTTCTCACTCTATTCCGGATAGTGGCCGTAGGATTGCTGATATTTTATATCTGCCGAATCCGCAACCGCAATTATATCAAGACAGGATACCTTATCTGTATAGCACTCATCACAGCGGGAGCGGCCGGCAACATTGTCGACTCGGTATTTTACGGAATGATTTTCAACAATCCCTACCCTCCGGAGATAGCACAGGCTTTTCCGCCCGAAGGCGGCTATGCGTCTCTGTTCCATGGCAGAGTTGTCGACATGCTGTACTTCCCGCTGTTCAGCTTTTACTGGCCTGAATGGGTACCGGTAGTAGGAGGCAATTTTTTCCTCTTTTTCCAACCGATATTCAACATTGCCGATGCCGCCATAACGGTAGGCATATTCGTACTGATCTTCTTCTACTCAAAATATCTGTCAATGACGCCTCATGAAGGAGCATCGGCAGATGCCCGGAAAACCGGAAATACCGACAATTAATTCCGAACAGATGAAATACCGTCGACTCGCACCTATACTCACAACGGCACTGTCAATCGCGACTGTGTCATGTGACAAGACCCCCGACTATGTGATAAAGTCAGATGACATGGTGGATCTGCTTGTCGATATACACAAGGGTGAAAGTGTGGTCGAACTTAATCGTGCGAAATATCCCAACGATTCAACGAGGAAGATGATGAAGCAAAGCATATTCCTGCGCCATGGAGTGACGCAGGAACAATTTGATACCTCGCTCGTATGGTATGGGCACAATATAGAAAAGTATATCGAAGTCTACGACAAAGTCATAGAGGAACTTGAAGGTGAGATCAAACTTGCCGACGTGTCCACCGACGGATCGCGCGTACAAATGGCCGTGGTCGGTGATTCGGTTGACGCTTGGGGCGATGTCAGATTCCGCCAGTTTGCCTACGGAGAACCAAGCGACATACTTAAATTCAACATGCGCCGCGACGAGAACTGGGAGAAGGGCGATGTCTACACGTGGAGATTCTTTGTGCGTAAACGCATATCTCCGATGACCTGGACTTTGGCGGCCGACTACAATGACGGAAGCACCGACTACCTCTCCGGCTCCGTTAACTCGGAAGGATGGCAGGAGGTGTCGTTCACCACTGATTCTGCAAAAATCACCTCTAACCTCTACGGCACAATCATGCTTCAGCCAAACCTGCTTGAAAGCGCATACGTAGACAGCATAATGCTGATACGGACACGCATGAAACCCTCGGAATACTTCCGGTCCAACGTCAAGACTTTTCATCACGGAAAGCAACCCAAGAAATAGGCTCCACCTGAGATGACACAATATCTGGCTCATGCCATACTCCACCAAGGCCGGATTTACCGGAATTCAATAGTACGCATCGAGGATGAAGAGGTAATAATAACTCCGTTTGACGGCGAAGTCCAGTCCACAGTCTTTATACCGGGAATTATTGCCGTATGCGCCGAAAGCCGCCTCACCGACTCCGACCGAAGGGCTATGGGCTATAAGGTCCAAAATGCCCCGCTTGTTGAGACCGCCATACGCAGAGTGGCGCACTACCTGACCTCTTCGAGGCTATATGTCAGCGACAATGACAGCCGACCGATACTCGTCATGTTGCCACGAAAATAAATGCGCGCCAGGCACAAGTGTCCGGACACGCATATACTCATAGTCCGCCATGAGCGGACCGATTTTCGACAGTTAGATCAGAAATCAAACGTCTCAAGCTTCATTTCGGCAAGTGAACGCATCTGCCCCACTTCTTTGGCAAACACATCGGATGAACTGTGGGCATCAAGCGACTTCTGGTCGCGCCAAGTCTCGCATATCATAATTACGTCACGACGTGTGGCACTCTCAAAAACATCGTATGCCACACAGCCATCCTGCTTTAAAGAAGCCTCAGTAAGACGCTTCGCGGCCGCAAGAACTTCTGCGCGATTGGCATCGTTCACTCTGATAAAACAATTTAGTCTTAGCATATCTACTTAATTTAAGTTTATATAGTTTGTAATACATATCCCCTCCCGGAAAGCAAGGTTCTTAATTACATTAACAATATAGACGACGGTAAAGATTAATGACATTCTGACATATTTCTTATGTCCGAACAACCTCGACTATATCGTCCGACGCATTCCAAATTGAGACAGCCCCTTCTCTAAGTTAACCGCATCAAGAAATCCGGTCATCGACTCACAGCGGCTGTCTATATTAAGGACCTTAACCTTGTCCGTCTTTGAGAAAGCGACTACTTCTCTCAATAGCGCAGAAGCTATCCCCTGCCTCCGGCAACGTCTATCCACCGCTATCTGGGCAATGTCACCGGTCATAGGATCGAATGCACAATAGCCGACAGGCGATCCGTCGATAAATGCGGCACGGATAATAAGGCCTGACGCACCACGCACTATCGAATCAAAATCGTTCTGCCAAGACGGGCTGAAATCACAGAAACCTCTCAGGTCAACCAATGACTTAGCCTCCACTTCCCGCATATCCGGACAATATGCTCCATCTCCTCCGAGCCGCAACTTATCTATATCCTGACGGAAACATTCATAGTCAGCCACCACATCGAATCCGGCATCCTTGTATAATGAAATTGCCGCCACGTTAGACTGCAACACTTCGAGCAGATATTGCCGTACTCCGGCACCTTTCAGTACCGGAAGTGACATCCTGAACAGCCGGCCTGCCAACCCTTGTCCACGATAAGCCGGCAGCGTGCCCGTACCGCAATCATAGCAGGTCATCAGACCGTCATAGCACCCTATACCATTCAATAGAAAAGCGACAAGCTCTCCATCATGGAGAGCCCCAAACGAAAGCTCGCGGCAAAAACCGCGACGTTCGAGCATAGATGAAATCTCGGTTCTCGAAAAATTTACAGCATAACCGTCGAAAGCCTTCATAAAAGCGTCCAGGACTTCCGACATCGACAATTCTGACAGAGATTCATATTCCATCTCCATATCGTATATCAGTCAAACGGTTTAAATTCTTACAATAAATCGGCAGTCAGCGACAGGCGATAGGCCAGCGAGTCAACGCCATCGAGATCATAACGGTCAAACTGTATGAACCCGCACTTTTCCGCCACACGCCGCGACCCATAATTCCTTAAGTCGACGGTAAGCAACACTGAATAAAGTCCGAGCTGATTCCTGCAATACGACAACAACGCTTTCAGAGCCTCGGTGGTCAATCCTTGCCCCCAATATGGATAACCGATCCAATAACCGACTTCCCTCTCACGCTGCATGACGGCATAATGCTCGTCGCCCTCCGGGACAAGCCCTATGCAACCGATCACCTCCCCACTCTCTTTATGTACCATGGCAAATGAATGCCGGTTTGGCATAAAGAACTGCCTTATGACATCCCGGCTCATCTCTACGGACGTATGGCGAGGCCACAAAGCCATTTCGCTAACTCTGCCGTCGGATGCATATCGAAACAAGCTATCCGCGTCATTCTCCGACCACGGACGAAGTATCAATCTCTCTGACTCGATCATATTTTAACAATCATACAATTCGCAAATTGTGGTCCACCTCATGGCAAAAGGGCAGCCAATCCACATCCTTCACTGCGACGAAGGGATCAATTCTCAGCTTTGACTCCTCCCCACAAGGCAATCCTCCACAAAACTACTAATTATTTTTCACACTGAAAATCAACCAAGCCCTTTTTAAAGTACGCAATCCGCGATTGGTGGGTTTAAATTGCGGATAAAACTTTACACGACATCTATTCCTCCTAGTAATAATACGAATAGTCGATGCCTTTCATGAACATCTCGCGGTCATTGATTTTATCTGTCAAAGCACCTTTTATCAGTGCCCTGATATGAGACGCTTTCTCGCATTGCTGTGAGATATTCGTTCTTGTCAATCTGACTCCAATCTACGCAACGTTTCAATGCACGGCGCAGCATCAGGTCAAGCCAGATGCGTGTGCTGCGACCATTGCCTTCCATGAATAGATGCACCACGTTCATCTCAACATACTTGTCGGCTATCTCATCGAAATTCGTTTCAGGCATGCTCTCAATGGTCGGAAGAATAGTAGGAAAATGAATACAGTTGGCAAACGTAAATCCCCCTTTTGAGATATTTTTGTTACGTATTTGTCCTGCAAACTCATACAGACCTCCAAAAAGATATGCATGAATCTGTTGCAGACTTTTAATGCTGCCCGGTTCAAAAGAGTTGAGCAGTCCGCTCTCAAATAGGGTATATGCCTTCTTTCGACTCTGACCGTCAATAGTGCTATCGCTATATGTAAACCAATCAAGGAATTTGCTTGCCCGATTGTTGGGATAGTGCTTTGCGAGTATGATGACCCCCTCGCTATTAAGGACATCGGCTTTACGCAGCTTACCATCCGGAGCCTCGAATTTGAACCCGAGAGTGCCACTCACGGGTTCAACCCCGTCAGTCTTTAGTTTACGTTTCAACCAACGCCAATAGTTGCCGGCTTTGGTATAGTCCGGTTCATCATTTATGGCACGCACTATATCTGTGGCAGAGAACCACCAGCAGTTGTTCTCGTCATCCCAAACCACTCTCACTTCACGGTCATTGAAAAATCGTATTGACTTCTTGCTCATGATTCAGACTTGTATATAATCCATGTGGCGTTATTCTTGGCCCCAATACGAGAGAGGATTGCTTTCTCTTTGAGGGAAGCGATGGCGCGATCAACGGTTCGCTTGCTCAATCCGGTTTTGGATGCAATGGTTGCGATTGAGATTTGTGGATTCTCTTGAATCGTCTTTATTACAGCCATCTCCTTCAGGGAAAGATGCGCGGTTAAAGACATTGGCGTTTCCAAAACGTCATTTTGTCGTTTAGCGTCATCTGAAATGTCAGGCTGACGTTTATCTTCACTCCATCTGATGTGAAGTGTGCAATTGCGCAAATCAGCAGGTACACCAAACACCGCAAAGTTCATGAAGCGTTCAAGTGGCTCAAATGTGCGGTGAATACCATTGGGTATGTTCTCATATCGAGACCTAACCAACGCATTGCGAAAGAACCATGAATGTTTGGCAAAACTCTCATTGTTGACATCAAAGCCGAAACTACGTAGATATTTTATCAGGAACACGGCGGTTGTGCGAGTATTGCCCCCACCAAAAGCGTGAATCTGCCAAACGCTTGATATGAACCGGGCAATATGGTTAATCGCCTCTTGTGCTGAATGGCTACTATAATCAAACTTCTTTTCTTCGGAAAAATCAAAGGTAAGTAGTTCCATCAAATTTCCGGCGTTGCCATATTCGATTGTATCACCGTCAAGGATCCTCTGATTTTTGGTGATGTTATATGTGCGGAAAAGCCCGGCATGAGGCAGAATACCCTTGAAAATATAGCCATTAATATGAGCCAATTCCATAGGGGAGAAGGTAAAAGCCTTTTGCGCCAACAGAGCGTTTATTCGTTCAGAAACACAGTCCGCCTCAAGAGTACGGTCCGCCTCTGCCCTTTCCCGCACATCCTTATGCTGATAATACTCTTCAAGTCGATGTCGTACATCTTCAGCGCTTATCTTCCCTTCGATATTCTCTTTAGCCTGAAACACAAGAAAATCCGATGGCGTCAGCCCATCAACCTGCTGCAAGCCGATGGCGATAGACCAGTTCTTCGCCCTCTGCACCTTATCCGGCTCAGAGGAACGCAAATACTGCTCAAACTCCCGACATTTATCTTCGTATGCCATGATTTACTAAATCAAAAGAAATTCAATTTAAAATTGTCACTTTATCAAAATTCCTATGATTATCTGAATGGCAAAAAACTTATTTAATTATTTGGAGCATTCTGTTCAGAAGAATCAGAGTGTCTAATCACACGGAGATCGTTCATTAGCTTTATTCCTTTTTGAGAAAGACGCCAAAATAAAGCTTGACCGCCTGTTGTGATTTGTGCAGGGGCAATACGGATTAGCTCCAACACATTCATTTGAATTTTTATGGTTTGAAAATCTTTAGAACTTATGTCAGGACTAAGTGGTTTCCGTCCTTGAATATCTTCTACCAATGCCTCCGAAATCGTTTTTCTAGCTAAATAATCATTAAGAGGCTCTAAAAAGTAAGGAGCTATTAAAGCGAATAGATCTCTCCATGAGATAGTCGTTTCCCATTTATATTTAGGGACACCAGTAAATCCAGTCAGAGAGATTTTCTCGTCAAGAGACGCAATATTTTCAATCTCACAATTAGCACTTTGATTTTCGCGCTTGTACTTCCGTAACTCTTCTAATTCCTTACGCAAGTTATTTAGTTCTTGTAAGGTTTCAACATTAGTTTGAATATTAGCTCTAATCCAGCCTATAGCAGGATACGTTTTTATAGTTTTGGTAAGGCTAACTGCAACTTTCCCATTTAGATCATCCGCATTACTCCAGAACTGTACTAATCTACCTGTCTTAACTTTATCCCTAAACGCTTCTAATTTTTCGCGTTTATTTTGGTCTAATTCAATTTTATCAGTTGTCAACTGATTTATATTATCGTGCAAAAATGCAAGAACTCGAATACCCTTTGATACTGCATAATTGTATTCTTGTTCAGTATAGCTTATGCCATCTTCAGTCATTGAGCCATACTTACCTCCGATGATTAATATATAGTAATCACAATCATCAATGATTCTTTTTATAAATTCTAATTGCTCTGAATCAATGGCGGTAAAAAATTCCATACCAGCGGGAATACAGTCCAGTGACATTACAGTCTGCATAACCTTTCCGCGTTCTTCTTTCAGATCTGAGTATGTGGAACTAATGAATACTTGATATCGTTTGTCCATATGTTAATATGTGATCAAGATATAATTAATAAGATAAACTATTTAGATACTACGTATTTGGCGGAATGATCCAAACACATGCTCTCTGTGATGTATTAGAAATTCCTCGCGTGGCCTAAAGTAATCAACCTGAGGTACAAAGATTTGAGCATTATTGAATTGATTGATATAAGAATCTGTTCTGAGTACATCGTCGTGAATCAGAACTCGAAGATCAGGAGTTAAGGTGAAAAAGCCCTTGTCGAACGCGAAGTGCAGATCTCGGCTCATCGCAATACCGTTGCATGGTAGAAAAACCCCGTTGTGGGCTTGCGGTTTGATATGTGCAGCTTCGAGGTTAATAAAACCGTTGCATGAAATGACTTGTCGCGTGATGGCACATTTATAATCGTAAGCCAACATTACGAAGTCGCGGAAGGAGCGGGAATTGAAAAGACTTGCGCCCATAAGTTCCTCCGTGGAAGATGTGTCGTTCTCGCCAGATTGAATAACTTGCTCCTGTTGATGCCCGATGGCAGCGATAACTTTTTTGTCGTTTACGATAACGGTATCCGAATTGACAGCGGAATGTTGGAGGAAGTCTAACTCGCCGTCATAGATGACAGTGGTTTTGCCTCCAAGTATTTTGTCAAGAATGTTGTACTGTGTCCAATCGTGCGGAGAAAAGAGGTTCATGTTGAAATAAACCATATCACCTTCACGCATCTTCTCAAAAACGAGAATATCGTTAGGGAGAAAATATTTTTTGTTGTCGTCCAAATCGTTATTCAGATATAGCCGATGCTCATTTCTGTCTGAAACACCAATTTTCTGTTCATCGGGTATCAAGAGGGAATTGTGATAAACGTATTGAGCATAAACCAAATTATCCGAAAATTGTGGCTTTATAGGAATAGCCGTAGAATCATTAAGAACAATGCTTGATAAATGAGGGAAAAAGTCTAAACCCTCTTTCGTAATAAGTATGTATCGGCCACGATGAAACTTATATGTTCCGTCGGGATTAAGAGTTGGAGAGCCCATCTCTTGACTTTTGAGTTTCTTTATGTAGTATTCACTCATGGTACAACGTAGTTATAACTTTAGCAAGGGCGGATGATAAAATCTCGGCAAACTTAGGAGGAACGGCGTTGCCTATCATTTTATACTGTGCTCCCATGCTACCTGTGAAAATATAGTCGTCGTCGAACGTTTGTAAACGAGCCGCCTCTCGGACAGTAATGGAACGAGCTTGTCTTGAGTCGGGGTGAATATGGCGCATTCCGTCTTTATAAAGATGCGCTGGAATAGTATTACTTGGTTCATTCCGTCTCAAAACATAGTATTTGTGAATATTACTTTTCTTCCCGGTCAGTTCAGTATACAACTCTTTTAGTCTTTCTGTACTAACATATTCACAAGTCCCGGTTTCTATATCCTCAGCCAACATTCTGAAAGTCTCAATATCTCTAAGGTTATGGAAACGAGGTACATGGTTAGAGATGTCAGCAGCAAAAGGAGAATGTGAAAAATTACGTCCATTTTCTCGTGTCGCAGACTTCAAAGGAAATATGGGTGGTAGATCTCCTATCGCTTCCTCAACAGTCATAGGAGTGCATTTTAGCAAACGGATACATTGATAGAACATCTCAAAGATTGCAGTTTGTTCAAACTCATTGTAAACGTAAGTGTCAATTCCAAAAATGATAACACGTTTGCGATGCTGTGGAAGTCCAAAATCGGAAACATCAAAAACGCATTTTTTTAAGTCAAAAGGGATTTCATATCCGATTTCGTTAAATGCTTTTCGGATTTTAGTCGTTATGGGTTCTCCATCTGGAGTCGCCGACAACATTCCCTGCACGTTCTCAAAAACAAAAAATTGAGGTCTAAAATGATTGACTACTTTAACGTAGCTCTCAAATAGATAGTTACGGTAGTCGTTTTTCATTCCGTGCTCATCGCGAATTCGACCGGCTATTGAATACGCTTGGCAAGGCGGACCACCAATTATAAAATCTATTTTATGGCCACCGACTAATTTATCTAAACCGGGGTTACTTCCAAAAACGGCATCATCAAAACCGGCAAATAATTCATCAGTACGTTGCATATCAAAACGCACGACTATATCATCAGCATTGGTCTTGTTATATTTATCACGTAGCCGTTTACGAAGTGTGTTGCATGGTTCTGTTTCCCACTCAACACATGCCAACGTGGAGAACATCGGATTCCTTTCAAATCCGTCCATTAGCCCTCCGCAGCCTGCGAATAAGTCTATATTATGAAACAGACTTTTCATTGGTGAGGTACTTTATAATTTGAGCAGCCATAGCTTGTGCCATGAGGACGGGAACAGCATTGCCTACTTGACGGTTTTGTTGCGTCTTGTTGCCAAGAAAAACAAAATCGTCAGGGAAAGATTGTAAACGAGCACTCTCTCGAACAGTAGGACAGCGATTCCATTTATAATGGAAATTATTGCGATGCCCTGTGTCTATGGTGCGAGAGGGCTTGTTACTTGCATATCGAGTCCAAGCCATATTGAATTTGCGACTGTCTCCTACTCCAGGGGGCAAGTCTTTATAATTGCCTCCATCGGGAACCTGTGCAATCACATCCTTAACGAATTGTTTATGATTGATTGCAACGTGATTGTGGAGAGTGCGACAACTGCCACGCATTTGTCGCTGAAAGTTCGTAGTAGGTTCTCCGTCGTATTCAGACTCTTCCTCTCCAAGGCAATCTACCAAGGGGGGTAAATCAGAAATTGCCTGCTCGCAAGTAATATATTGTGACTCGGATAGAATTGGCTCGGGGAACTCAAATGGAATTTCCGAATCTTTAAGGCCAATGAAAACGAGGCGTTGCCTAATTTGGGGAACGCCGTAGTCTGCGGCGCATAAAACCTTGCATGTCACTTTATAGCCCAGTGAGGTTAGACGTTTAATGACTTCTTCCTTGATAGCTCCTTTGTACAAGTTTCCCATACCAGGTACATTTTCAATCATAAAGGCCTTAGGATTAAAGCGATGTACGGCCTCGATCATTGCCAAGTATAGTTTATTGCGGGGATCTTCAAAATTGCGGGGACCAGTAAGACTAAATCCCTGACAAGGAGGGCCTCCAATAACAATATCTACGGCCTGACCATTTAAAGTTTTTTCAATAGTATCAAAAGACGATACATCGCCAAGATTTAATTGGAGTCCTTTTGCGCCTTTGTGGTTATATTCAAAAGTACGCAAAGGGGCGGCATCAAAGTCAACGCCAACAAGTATATTACAGCCCGCTTGTTCAAAACCTTTTGACAAACCGCCGCAACCACAAAACAAGTCCAAAACGTTGTATTTCTGCTTTTTTGATGCCATATGTAATGCAAGGGACTTCCGAGTAGGCAGACAGGCGACCAAGCCTTTTACACGACTACACGGAAGTCTAATATGTTGAATATAAGTTGTTACTTACATTGATTGGTCTATTTGTCTGCGCTTGCGCGTGTTAGATTACAAAGTTACTACTTTTTTCTGAGACTTGGTAATCCTTGGCAAAGATAGTGACGAATATAAGGACAGGCATAGGCGAGATTTTATCCTGTATGGATTCAGGGATTTGAACTGCAAACTTCTTGTCGGTGTATATTCCCGGATGGTTTACGGAAATGGTTTACAAAAATAATCGACGGCTTAAATCGATGGCTTAAATAAAGAGTTATGCGGGAGAAATTGATTAATTTTGCGATATCTTAGATTTGCAACAGCAAACCGAAAGTGAAATAGAAACGATAAATTTGCAGTGAATATGGATAGCCCGATTAAGATATATGCTGAAACTGAACGCTTGATTCTCCGCTCATGGTCGCCGGAGGATTTACCTACGTTTATTGCCGTGAATAAGGATGCGCGGGTAATGAAGCATTTTCCTGCGACATTGGACGACAATGAGACTGAAGTATTTTACGACCGGATTCAAAATAAATTTGAGCAAAACGACTGGGGACTGTATGCTGTGGAATTAAAAGCTTTAACCTGCAAATGAAGAAAGTAATCGTAATCGGATGCCCCGGAGCGGGCAAGAGCACATTCAGCCGCAAACTTTCGGCAAAGACGGGGCTACCGCTGTATTATCTCGACATGATCTGGCATCGGGCTGACCGCACAGTGATCGGACGAGAGGAGTTTGACAAGCGTCTGGTTGAAATTATGTCTGAGGATAGATGGATTCTTGATGGGAATTATGCCCGGACACTACCCATGAGACTTGAGCAATGCGACACGGTGTTTTACTTCGATCTGCAGTTGGATGAATGTATAGAAGGCGCGAAGTCACGCCTTGGTAAAGAGCGGGTCGACATGCCGTGGACAGATGATGAACTTGACCCGGAGTTTTTGCAATGGATCATGGATTTTCCGCGAGACACAGCGCCGGAAATCAACCGATATTTGGCAAACTTCGATAAAATCATCATACGCTTCCGATCAAGAGCCGAAGCTGACAGATATATCGATGCATTGCCATAAACCTTACTTATAAAAACGAGAGGCCGCCCTACTCTATCAAAGATAAGCTCAAGCATTAACCACCACAGCTATTCCTGCATCCTCAAGAATCGCACGGACGGCATTGGCGGAGTCGAGCGTGATTTGAGTGGAGACAGTGAAGCGTATACCGTCGGCCGATATCATCCAAGCCGTTTCTTCAAGAAAATACCAACGTGAAATTTCCTCATCTGAAGGTTTTCGACCTCTTGCCAATGGCTTCCGCAGGTCAGCCTCAGAACAGAGGAATCCGAGACGCTTGAACTGCTTTAGCATAGAGTCCTTAAAGACAGCCTTCAGTTCGACAAATGCCTTATCGGGGAATCGATCAACATACATCCGCACACCTTCAAGGACAAAGCGATTCTTTGACAGGAATGTCATCCCGCCATCAAGCGAGAATTTGGTTCTGTCGTTATTGCTGTTGATCTTCTTCCGCGCAACGTCCGACCCGGATGAAAGCTCCGATGCAACGATTCCATCTCCCGCCGCCGTGGCTACAGTGTCCTCTTCTGTTTCGTGCACTTCGCTACTGCCGGCCACAAATTCGACATCTTCAAAATTCCAAATCACTCTGGCGTTATCAAACAACCAATCGGCGCGAGCCTCTATTTTCGACTCATTCCAATCGGACTGAGAGAGTACTAATGCCATCGTTTCAAGTCCGGAGGCATATTCTTTCAAACCCTTCTTCTTGGTGTTGCCGTTCAGCTTGATACTCCAGCTGTTATTGCTGATCGAGGAATTAAGGCTTTGTGGCAAAAGTGCCAAATTGCCGAGGGTCTTCAGTTTTAGGTTTCGTGACTCAATCTGAGCAGGATCGGCTATCGGCCATGTCTCAGGCTTCCATTTTTTAGGCATAAGATGCTCCAAAGTATAGGAATTGAATGATTTTAGGGCTGTCGAATGCCTGGGACTGCGGATTCTTGATTCGAGAAGGTATAATACGCCCTTGGAACGAATATCCAAAAGGATATTGTTCTCGAAAGCATATATCAACTCCTCGTCCCCGGGCATTGAAAGAGAAGAGTCATTCTCCTTAGAGTCGAGATACCCCTTTAAAGACTGAGCCATAAGGAATTGGTCACCTATCAGCGACTGTGAGAAGAGATCGCTATAGTTGTTAGTGCTTCTCTTGCAGACAAGCCGCCGCATAAGATACGACTCCAATACCCGCGCAATTCTGTTGATTTCCGCCTGATCGCTTTGATTCTTCAGGACATACAGCAGGTAAGGCATAAGCGTTGTAGTGTCCATTCCGAACATAATCAGATTCAATCGGTCAAGACCATATTCAGCAGGAATTTCCTCATCCAGAATCTTAGGCGAAAGATATCGTCGGTAGATTTTCGCGTATTCAGTCAAGTCATCAACAAGAGCGTCATAGTCTATCCCGGTCATGGATATGAAGTCCTTATACTGACTGAAAAGATCTTCCACTCTATTAAAGCGCTCTCTTTTCACAGAATCAAACCCATAGGCTGAATCGTTAATCTTAATGTGAAGATAGGCATTGAGAAACGTCTCAAGATTTTTACGAATTTTACGACCCTGCGTCACACTTGAATCCCAATATTTGAGAGTCTCCTCGTCTGCCTCGAATACAGGCTTCCATTTTGAAAGATACGTCTGGATAGATTCTTGGCTGAAGAGATAATTCTTCAGCAGTTCGCCCGTGGTAAGAGTCACACCTATAGAGTTTATCGTATCAAAGATTACCTGCTCGTCATCCTCATTATTGAGGTCTATTCCGACGAATGATATGTGGGCAAGAATGGTGTCAAGATTAAGCTTATCGACATCTACATTTTCTATGAAATATCTGTACGCATCGGCAAGCCGGCTTTCAGAATCGACGGGAGCAAGATCTTCCTGAGCGATAATTTCATCAAATATAATTCGATCGAACATATTGTGGACGATAGCATATTTATTTCCATCGAGGATAAACATGTTCTCAAACTTGCGCCTCCGGCCAGTTTTGAAACAAAGGACTTTCAAGAACAAGGCCAATGTTGTCATTCGCTGCTGACCGTCAATCACGGTTCTGACGTCACCGACCTTAGAGGATGTGGATGTAGGCATTTGTTTAAGAATCACAGAGCCGAGGAAATACTCTTTACCCGTCTGAGATACTTGCTCCATACTTTCAAGGAACCGCTCCCACAAATCTTCTTTCCAAACGTAAGAACGTTGAAAGAATGGGATTACCAATTGACGGTTCCCATTTAGAATGTCGTTTATTTTCTTCTTGCCAGCATCCATGGCTTATAAGTGATTTATCGTATTTTCGAATAGTTTCATTGCTCCTGTACAGGTGTGTATCTGACCAATTTAGTCCAGAAGCCAAAAGTGCTACCCTCTATCTCGTAATATCCAACGGCTTTCAGTCGATGAGGTCCTTTGTCAGCACTTGCGCGAGTCAGCTCACAAAGTTACTAATTTTTTTGATACTCCGACCGTCTTCTACAAATATAGACACACCTAAACCAGGCAAATGCAAACGAGTTGTCAAGTATAGCTTCGTCAAAATCATTATCTTTAAATATAACGAGCCTCATCTGCTCTGTTTACAAGGACCAAAGGAACTGATTCCACAGTCCTATCGGTCATCTGTTTTTCAGAATAGCTTAGTGTTTTTAATAGATAAACGATGATCATAGATGTCGTTCCATTGTCGAAGTCGGCGTATTAGTCGCATAACAGTATAGGCAACCATGTGTGCATGTATTGTACCGACCGATGTCCTTGCTGAGGATGCAACCGCAGGCTTTACGCTGACCGCTGTCCTTTGTCGCTCCGAAGAGCCACATCTGCAGAGCTTGGTCATCGGGAGCCAGACGGGAAATCAATTCCGGGTCTATGCAGAGATTGTGTTCAATCCCATAAGTTGACAAATCGATAGGCTCAGCACATGTGGCGAGTTTCAATGGTAAATTGAGCCTATGCAATCCATCTGCGAACTCCAACATATCCTTTTCCGCCCATTCACGATAATTCACTCCAGATCGTTGAAGATTCATGCCCACTTTCTTATATCCTGCTACATCGGCAAAACTGAATACCAGTTTCTCAGTATAACCATTTAATTCAGATGAAAGCCTTCTATTTTTTTGGAGAAGTTCATGGATTCCAATCCTATCCGTAAGAATCAACGGGTCAAATCGCCACACCACGCTGCCGTGGCCGTAAGCATCAACAATACGTTTGAATGTGTCGATTCTATCCGTTAATCTCGGAACATTTGGCTCCAGACACTCCTGTTCGTAATCATTAAGGGTATACTGTATGTAAAATCCGATCCCCCGCTCTTTCAGCTTCTGCAAGTATGGAATCAATGGTGCCGGATTTTTTGACCAGAAGACAATAAAGTGTGTATTAGCGAAGCTCACGTATGAATCTTTGCCATTGTATGGATTCTTCCACACGCAATATCCTTTATCAAGTCTGTCTAAGAACCATGAAGAGAAAAACGCCGGAATGTCAGTAGCCCTACTCGCCGACACAATCATCGGAGCAAGCGCCCTGACGCGTTCCCCTGATTCATTCAGCATCTCAATATGTCCGTGAGTTTTCATCGTCTAATTTATTTCTACTGCAAAAGTAATTAGGAACGACACCAAATGATTGCACGATAGCGTTAAATGATGTCAACGACAAAGACACCTTCCGATGTCGAGTGCAAGCATCTCCAAGTATCTCAATGACACTTTTACTTTCCCATATAATACAGAATACCAATGAAAAACGGACAAACTCCCCATAGTTCAGAACTTTGACCAACCGCTCAATGACAGTTGGCCACAACCACCATTGTAAAGCATTCGTATTTGACATCTTATTTACCGATGCAGTTTGGGAAGAGGTTTAAGTGTCAAGCGTTTGCGGTTTAACTGGTTCAAGCCATCTCGCAGAAAGTGGCTGAAAGTGAACACAGTAGCAAATTTCATCATATCCGGGGCTGTCTCAGCTCCATTATGTGCAACCATATCAGTCGCTTATTTCAATGGCAAAGTTAGCGATTGTCAGACAAATAACCAAATTATATTTGCGGGTTTAGAAGAAATTTGTTAATTTTGTCACCGTGGTAATAATTACTGCGGTAATAAAATATGAAATTCTATAATCGGACAAAAGAAATAGAGGAACTAAGGCGGATACAAGGACGAGCCTTTGACTCTCGGTCGAGGATGACTGTCATAACCGGACGGCGTCGTATCGGAAAGACATCGCTTG
>CANOLV010000034.1 GCA_947567425.1 uncultured Porphyromonadaceae bacterium
GGAGAGTAGGTAACCGCCTCTTCAGAGCCGGACGATTCGACAGAGTCGTCCGGCTTTTTTTTTGTATATGCCCCTCAGTGGCGTCGCAACGACCCCGAGGCACCATGTATTCGGATGCGAGCCTGCGCCGACTTAGTATCCATGTATCCGGTTATGTGCCTTCTGCTTGCTTAGGTTGTGATCTTGGATATGGGCTGATGGCTCGGTGTGGCTACGATGTCTATATGTCCGTAGTGCCTGTGGCACGGAAATATTTTTAGTGCCCAGGTACAATAAGCCATCCCGGCGTGCCTACGGCAATATATGCGAGGCTTATATTGGTGCGCTTGAGACTATGGGTGTTACGAGTCTGAGTGGTTTTATACTATTTATTTTGACGAATATCTGTTTGGCTATTTGCGAGCTGAAAGAAGGGATTTAAGGCGGGTTATTCCACTCTTCCCAAGTATGGCGATGGCTGAATATTGCAAAGCCTTGGCAAGTCCGAAAAATATGGTCCATATTATGCTCTTTGCTCCCACAGATATTGGCAATATCATTTGAGCAAATGATATTGTGTAGCATACGGCACAGAGTATAGACGCGATGACGCCCGATCTAAAAGATAGACCCTTTAGCCAATTTTTTAATTTTTCGATAGACATCTCACAAGGTTTTAATAGCAATAAATGAAGACTATCAGATACTGTAGCCCATAAGGTCGAGTATTATCGGAGTGAGTAGTGCTGTAAATAGTCCGTTTAGTGTGAGGCCGAGAGATGAGAAGGCGCCATATCTGTAGCCGTGGTCCATGGCGGCCGATGTGCCTACGGCATGTGCGGCGGTTCCCATCGAAAGACCTTGTGCGATTGGGCTTTTCACTCTCGACATCTTCATCATTTTAAACCCTGTCATTCCTCCGAATATTCCGGTGCATACAACCACAGCAGCTGTTAACGGAGGTATGCCCCCAAGCGTTTCTGTGATTTCCATGGCTATCGGTGTAGTGACTGATTTGGATGCAAGCGAGAGTATTACTTCACGAGTGCCTCCGAGGATTTCGGCGACAAATACGACAGACGATATGCCGACTATGCATCCTGCAAGTTCTGCTATAAGAATTGGCAGGAGCTGTTTTCTGATGGATTCAAGTTGTTGGTATAGAGGTACACCAAGAGCCACTACTGCCGGTTTTAGCCAAAAGTCAATGTATTCACCTCCTTCCGAGTATGTCTCATAACTTATGTCTGTGCACATTAGGAAACCAATGATTATAGCTATGGTAAGCAGTATCGGGTTAAGCAGGGCTATACCGGTGCGTTTCTGAATATATTTTGTCGCCATGAATACGACAAATGTCAGAGCTATTAGGAAGTATTTATTTTCGAGATATTGCATTGTTTCGTGAAGTGGTTATGTGCCTGATAGTTTGGTGTGTCCATCCGGTGATGGCAATGATTAGAAAAGTGCTTACTACGGAAGCTCCTATTATAGGCAGCCATTGAGCATTGATAAGTCCAAGGCATTTCATTAGTCCTACTCCGGCGGGTACGAAGAAAAATCCAAGATTTTTAGAGAGGAAGTCGGAAATTTTGTCTACCCATTCGAGTTTGACTATGCCTGCCTTAAGTGATACAGTCAGAAGAATCATGCCGATAATACTGGATGGCAAGGGGATTCCGGTAAGCCAGACGATCAGTTCGCCTGCTGCAAGGAATGAAAATAGTACAGCGCACTGTTGAATCATAGTTGTTAAATCGCTATCGTTAAATTAACTTTGTCGTTGGATGACGTATATCAAAAATATATTTTGGCTACAAATGTATGCAATTGATTCAACATGGCCAAAATAAGTTAAGCGATATTGCGGTTTGCATTTTGGGTGTTGCTTGAACGTCGATCCTGAGGTATTCCTGAATGTGCTCTAAAATCTATTCAGCGTAAAAATTTATGCGAAAAAAATGTCAGACAATAGTGTAGTTTTGACTAACTTTGCGGTAAGTAATAAATATATCGACGACGATGGAACAAATCTCTAACCGTGTACAGGCCGTTGCGCCGTCGCAGACGCTCGCAATGTCGCAGAAGAGCCAGGAGCTGAAAGCTTCGGGCGTGGATGTAATCAATTTATCTGTGGGAGAACCGGATTTTAATACGCCGGCTCATATAAAAGAGGCAGCCATTAAGGCCATCGAAGATAACTATACATTTTACACTCCGGTTCCGGGCTACATGTCGCTTAGAAAAGCTATCTCGGCTAAGCTAAAGGAAGAGAATGGCGTAGACTTTGCTCCTGAGCAGATTATAGTGTCGGGAGGCGCAAAGCAGTCGCTTTGCAATGTGGTCTTATCTGTTATTAATCCCGGTGACGAAGTTGTGATTCCAACTCCGGCATGGGTAAGTTACGTCGAGATGGTAAACCTTGCTGGCGGTAAGAGTGTCCTTGTTCCTGCATCCATTGACCAGGACTTTAAGGTTACGCCCGAACAGTTGGAAGCCGCGATTACCCCGCGCACACGTCTTGTGATGTTTAATTCACCCAGCAACCCTACAGGTAGTGTCTATACTCGGGATGAACTTCAGGCTATTGTAAATGTTTTGGCCAAATATCCTGACGTATTGGTAATGTCTGATGAGATATATGAGCATATCAACTTTACAGGAAGCTTTACGTCGATGGCTTCGTTCCCCGAAATAGCGGGACGCGTATGTATAGTCAACGGTGTGTCGAAAGCGTATGCCATGACTGGGTGGCGAATAGGATTCCTTGCCGCTCCTCTGTGGTTGGCGCGTGCCACATCCAAGCTTCAAAGTCAATACACATCCGGTGCTTCATCGATTGCTCAGAAAGCAGCCGAAGCAGCCTATTTGGGATCTCAGAGCTGTGTGGAAGAGATGCGTAAGGCATTTGAACGTCGTCGCGATCTTGTGGTAGGTTTGGCAAAAGCCATTCCAGGTTTGAAGGTAAACGAACCTCAGGGTGCATTCTATTTGTTCCCGGAGGTATCGAGCTATTTTGGTAAACGCAATGGCGACACGGTGATCAACAATGACATGGATCTTTCGATGTATCTTCTTGAGGTCGGCCATGTGGCTACTGTCGCAGGTAGTGCATTCTGCGCTCCCGGTTATATCCGTCTGAGCTACGCCACTGCCGATGATGTCATCGTAGAAGCTATGGCACGCATTCGGACGGCTTTGGCACAACTAATATAAATAAAAGAACAGTATGTCACTGCATCCTGCTACCGACTGTATTGTCATTATTCCCACATACAATGAATGTGAGAATGCATCGGCTATTATCGATGCCGTAATGGCGTTGCCCCATACGATGCATGTTCTCATTGTCGACGATGGTTCTCCTGACGGCACTGCCGATATAGTACGTGGTAAGCAGAAGGAATATCCCGGTGCGGTTCATTTGTTGGAACGCACCGGCAAGCAGGGACTTGGGACCGCTTACATCGCTGGTTTCAAATGGTCAATAGCACATGGCTATGACTATATTTTTGAGATGGATGCCGACTTTTCGCATAATCCGAAGGATTTGATGGCCTTATATGAGGCTTGTTCTTCCGGAGGTGCCGACGTGGCTGTCGGTTCAAGATATGTGTCCGGTGTCAATGTAGTAAATTGGCCTATGGGACGTGTGTTGATGTCCTATTTTGCGTCTATGTATGTGAGACTGGTGACAGGAATGCCCGTTCGCGACACTACTGCCGGATTCGTCTGCTACCGTAGTCGTGTGCTGCGTCATCTTGAACTTGACAAAATAAGATTTAAAGGCTATGCGTTCCAGATTGAGATGAAGTTTACCGCCTACAAGCATAAGTTTAAAATAACGGAGGTGCCGATTATTTTTGTCAACCGCGTGCTTGGTGAGAGCAAAATGAGCTCAGGTATATTCTCAGAAGCTGTCTTCGGTGTGGTCAGGCTCAAAGTCTACAGTTGGTTTCACAAATATGCTGATTACAGTAGATCGGAATAAGGGAATGATATATTGGTCACTCTAAAATCTAACATATTATTATGGACACCGTATTATACAATGGATGGATTATTAACGAAGGAGCTAAATATAAAGGATACGTGGCTATAAGCGGCGACCGTATAGCTTCGGTGGGTCATGGTTTGCCGCCTGATCAGATACTCGATTCGCATCCGAGGATTGTCGACGTAGCAGATGCTTATATCCTTCCTGGTGCTATAGATGATCAGGTCCATTTCCGTGATCCGGGACTGACCCATAAAGGGGATATCTCGACGGAGTCGCTTGCGGCATTGGCCGGTGGGGTGACCTCGTTCATGGATATGCCTAATACCAAGCCTCCTACGGTGACTCTTGCCGCGCTCGACGAAAAGCTCAAACGCGCATCCGAATGTTCGTCTGTCAATTATGCGTTTTTTCTCGGTGCTACCAATGATAATATTGAAGAGTTGCTGCGTTGTGATTACTCTAAAGTGCCCGGAGTAAAGTTGTTTTTAGGGTCATCTACCGGAAATATGCTTGTGGACAATGATGTCGCGCTCGATAAAATATTTAAGGAAGTGCCGGCCATCATTGCCGTCCATTCCGAAGATGAAGCTACTATAAAAGCCAATATGGCGAAGGCTGTGGAGAAGTATGGCGATGACGTGCCTGTATGGATGCACCCATTGATCCGTAGTCGTGAGGCATGTATATTGTCGACACGTAGAGCCATCGACAGAGCTGTCCGCTGTGGATCCCGACTCCATGTACTGCACATAAGCACAGCGGAAGAGGTGCAGATGTTTGAGCAGGCTCCATTGGAAGAGAAGAAGATTACTTCCGAGGTATGTGTGCACCATCTGTGGTTTACCGACGAAGATTATGGCAGGCTCGGTTCAAGAATAAAGATGAATCCTGCTATAAAATCCAAGTGGGATCGCGAAGAACTACGGCGCGGACTTGTCGACGGACGTCTTGATATTGTGGCTACTGACCATGCGCCGCATCTTATTAATGAGAAGGACGGAAATGCGCTTACGGCGGCATCCGGTGCTCCTATGGTGCAATTCTCGTTGCCGCTTATGCTTGAGATGGCAGATATGGGAATTTTTACGCACGAACTTGTCGTGGAAAAGATGTGCCATGCTCCGGCGAGGCTTTTTGCTGTCAAGGAGCGCGGTTATCTTAAGGAGGGGTATTATGCGGATATAACGGTGGTACGCCCGAATATGCCCTACACGGTAACTGATGAAATGGTGCTTAGCCGCTGTGGCTGGACCCCATTGGCGGGAACCACTCTTCATAATCGGGTTGTCGCCACGTATGTCAATGGACGGGAGGCATACATCGACGGAACGGCATCATCCGACTGTCCGGGAATGCCTCTGGATTTTGGAAATTAAAGTGGCAAAATGCCATGAAGATGCATAAAGATGCAGACTATTGCATGGTCTGACTTTATCTTTTAGTTCTTTTTATGAAATAGGACTAACTTTTTGTTCTATTGGATATTTTATTATACATTTGCAGGGTATTTTGGCTGGTCCATCATACTAATACCAAAAAGAGAAATATTATTCAGTGTAAATTTAATTGATATGTTAGAGAAAGCTGACGTAAAGACTATTGAGAAGGTCGTGGTCCGTTTTTCGGGCGACTCCGGCGACGGTATGCAGCTTGCGGGTACTATTTTCACGAATGTATCGGCAGGTGTGGGTAATCAGGTTTCCACTTTTCCGGACTATCCGGCTGAAGTGCGTGCCCCGCAAGGTTCGTTGAGCGGTGTTTCCGGTTTCCAGGTACACATCGGTGTCGGCGTACATACTCCAGGTGATAAGGCCGACGTGCTCATTGCGATGAATCCGGCTGCCCTTAAGCAGAATGTGAAGCATCTTAAAAAAGGCGGGACAGTGATAGTCGATATCGATTCATTCAAAGAATCCGATTTGAAAAAGGCTCAATTTGTCACAGATGATCCGTATAAGGAACTTGATCTGAACGCTCAGGTTCTCGAAGTGCCGATTACGTCCATGACCAAAGCCGCACTGGCAGAGAGCGGTCTCGACAATAAGTCGGTGCTTAAATGTCGAAACATATTTGCCCTTGGTCTTGTGTGCTGGCTGTTCAATCGTCCTATAGAAGCAGTCATTCATCATATTAAAAATAAGTTTGCCCGTAAACCGGCTGTGTTTGAAGCAAATTCCAAGGTGCTTCAAGCCGGATTTGATTATGGTGCTAATACGCATGCTTCCGTGTCGACCTACCGGATCGAATCTGAGGATGTGCGTCCCGGATATTATACGGATATAAATGGTAATACCGCTATTGCCTGGGGATTGATTCTGGCTTCGGAAAAATCCGGACGGCCACTGTTCCTCGGCAGTTATCCCATTACTCCGGCTACAGACATACTTCACGAACTTGCTAAACGACGGGACCTTGGAGTCAAGGCCATACAGATGGAGGATGAAATTGCGGGTGTATGTTCCGCTATAGGTGCTTCATTTGCAGGTAATTTAGGCGTAACGTCGACTTCCGGCCCGGGTCTTGCCCTTAAGAGTGAAGGTATAGGTCTTGCTGTAATGGCGGAATTGCCTTTGGTGGTCATCGACGTGCAGCGTGGTGGCCCGTCGACCGGATTACCCACTAAAACAGAGCAGACCGACTTGATGCAGGCGTTATATGGCCGCAATGGCGAGTCGCCTGTAGTGGTGGTGGCTCCGGCTTCGCCTACCGACTGCTTCGATATGGCTTTTGAAGCTTCCCGATTGGCCATAGAGCACATGACCCCTGTGATACTGTTGTCAGATGCGTTTATCGGCAACGGCTCTTCTGCATGGCGTGTGCCGGACGAAGGAGATTATCCGCAGATATGTCCGCCTTATGTGCCGGAGAACCTGCGCGAGGCATGGAAGCCATATATGCGCGATGAATCTACGATGGCACGCTATTGGGCTATTCCTGGAACGGAGGGTCTTGCCCATCGTCTTGGAGGCCTTGAAAAGGACTATTCGACCAGCGCATTGTCGATTGATCCAGTCAACCATGAGCACATGGTGATGGCCCGTCGTGAAAAAGTAGCCAAGATCGCCGACGACATACCTGAACTTGAAGTGATGTGCGATGCCGACGCCGATACTCTGCTTATAGGGTGGGGTGGCACATACGGTCATCTTTTTACTGCTGCTGAAGAGTTGAACAAGATGGGCAGAAAGGTTGCATTCGCTCATTTCAGATATATAAATCCGTTGCCGAAGAATACGTTTGACGTGCTCAGCCGATATAAGAAGGTGATTTGTGCGGAACTTAACACCGGAATGATGGCCGATTATCTGCAAAGCCGCTTCGGTGGAATGCAGGTCCTCCGGATAAACAAGATTCAGGGACAGCCGTTCCTTGTACAGGAAATAGTGGACGGTGTCATAAATATTATGGACGAAAAATAATTAAAGCATATATATGGACTGTGTTAATTTTACGCCGGCCGACTATAAGAGCGATCAGCCGGTAAGGTGGTGTCCCGGATGTGGCGACCATGCCATTCTTAACGTGCTTCATAAGGCAATGGCTGAGGTCGGAGTGCCTCCGCACATGACGGCAGTGATTTCCGGTATAGGTTGCAGCTCTCGTCTGCCCTATTATATGAATACATACGGATTTCATACCATACACGGACGTGCCGCGGCTATCGCCACAGGATTCAAAGTGGCCAATCCGGAAATGTCCGTATGGCAGATCTCAGGTGACGGCGATGGCCTCGCTATCGGCGGTAATCACTTCATACATGCAGTCAGACGTAATGTCGATATAAACATCCTGCTTCTTAACAACAAGATTTATGGGTTGACCAAGGGGCAGTATTCTCCGACGAGCGACCGCGGATTTGTCAGCAAGTCCTCTCCGTACGGCACTACTGAGGATCCGTTTATTCCTGCTGAACTTGTGTTCGGTGCCAGAGGCAATTTCTTCGGTCGTTCTATCGATGTGGAGCTTGCCACCTCGCAGGAGGTTCTTGTAGCCGCGGCTCGTCATCATGGAACATCGGTAGTTGAAATTCTGCAGAACTGTGTCATATTCAACAACGGGATACACAATTATATAACGGATCGTGAGTACCGTGCAGAGCGCACTATTCATTTGCGTCATGGCGAAAAAATGCTTTTCGGCAAGAATATGGAGAAGGGACTTGTGCGCGACGGTTTTCTTCTGAAAGCTGTCGAGGTAGGCAAGGACGGCTATACGCTTGACGATGTGTTGGTGCATGATGCCCATACCCGAAGCAATTTCCTCCATCAACAGCTTGCCATGATGGATGGCCATGAACTGCCCCTTGCAGTAGGAGTTATTCGCGATGTGGACTCTCTTGTTTATAATGAAGAGATCGATATGCAGATCTCTCAGATACGCGAGAAGAAGGGCTTCTCATCGTTAAGGGATATGATTCTAGGCGGGGAGCATTGGGAGGTAAAGGAATAAACGTACTTTATAAGATAAGATTAAATAGGCCGCGGGGACAGTCTGCTCCGCGGCCTATTTTCGATTAATCTTTCTGTCGATGGCTATTGATCATTCATTTTGAGCATGTCGTCAATGATGTGGCGGTCGTTTGACAGGCGTGGCACCTTGCGCTGGCCACCAAGTTTACCTGTAGCCGCAAGCCATTCTTCAAACAGGCCATCTTTAGCCGTAACGATTGACAACCGGTCGAGAAATAGTCCGTGTGAACGTTTAGCTTGATAGTCGGAATTTTCCGCTTGAATGTTTCGGTCGAGAAGGTCGGCGAAAGTTTCGAGATCTTTCGGCGTGTCGGCAAATTCGATAAGCCACTGATGCCTGCCTCTTGTCCTGTCGCCTGCATAGACGGGAGCCGCGGTGAAATTCAGTACTTCACAACCGAGTTCTGAACAGGTCCGGGCAATGGCCGCTTCGGCATTGTGTACCATGAGTTCTTCTCCGAAAGCATTAATAAAGTGCTTTGTGCGTCCTGCTATGACTATCTTGAGCGGATTTGTGTCTGTCACCGTGACGGTGTCGCCGATAGCATATCTCCAAAGACCGTTGCATCCGGAGATTACGAGTGAATATGTTTCGCCGGCTTTGACCTCCCAGGCACCTTTGGCGTCGGGATATTTGTCATTTTCTTGTCCGAGAGGTACGAATTCATAGAATATCCCCAGATCGGTCAACAGCGTCATCGAAGGATCTCCGATTTCTGTACGGACGGCAAAAAATCCCTCGGAGGCATTGTATGTCTCGATATAGCGCATTTTAGCGCTGTCGGTTATGTGGGAATAAGTCTCCCGGTAGGGTTCAAACGATATGCCTCCATGGAAGAATACTTCAAGATTCGGCCACACCTCGTGTATGGTCGATGCGCCCGTCTTTTTTAAGATTTCCTTAATGACGGTGAGAAACCATGAAGGCACACCTGAAATATTGGTGATATCGCGTTTTATCGAGGCTTCTACCAGTGCCGGAAGTTTCTCGTTCCAATCTTCCATTAATGCTATCCTCTTGGACGGTATCCTGACCATGTTGACCAGAGGATTTATGTTGTCAATAAGATTTGCCGACAGGTCGCCTACTACGACATTTTTCGGCAATGTGAGTTCGTTGGCATAGCTGCCTCCGAGAATGAAGCTTTTACCGTCGAATATACGGCTGTCGGGATATAGGTTGAGATAATGGGCCACTACGTCAAATCCACCTTGGTAATGGGTGCGCCGGAATGAATCGGCCGTAATGGGTATGTACTTGCTTTTGCCGTCCGATGTGCCTGACGACTGAGCGAAGTGCGAAGTGCGTCCGGGCCAAAGTATGTCGCGCTCACCCTTTATCATGCGTTCCACCAAATGTCTGATGTCCGGATATTGGACAACAGGGACTTTCTTCCGGAAATCTTCGTAAGAACTTATTGACCTGTATCTGAAGTTCTCGCCCTGAAGTGTGCGGGATGCTCTGTTTATGAGCCATGCAAGCTGAGCGCGTTGCACTTTTTCAGGACAAAGAGATTTTGTGCGCCATGTGTTTATCCGGCGCATAAACAGAGGTCTTATGATGGACGTTATGCTCATTTGTCTAAATTTGTCTGATTTTAAAACAAAGATACCGCGAATTTGTTAAAATAATACCTACGGGATTCACTTAGAATTGTTACTAATAAAAAAATGCACCATGACAAAAAAGAAATTCTGGGTATGGCTTATGCTTACTATCTGCATGTCGTTGACATTCAATGCATGTGACAATGATGACGAATATGGTTATTTCAACGGCAATGCCCCGTTCTTAGGAACCTGGTACGGAGTGTCGACAGATGTGACTTTCACGTTCAACAGTAGCGGTTACGGAAATTATACAAATCAATATGGCGAACTGTATAACTTCTCGTGGGACTACGGCGACGACTACCTTGATGTCTATTTCAACGACGGTACTACGTGGAATCTTGACTGGCAGTTCACACCTAAGGGCTACCTTGCGCTCTACGATATAAATCTCAATTATACCACATACTACACCCGATGACCGGTTTTACACTATGTCGCGTCGGAATACCGAGCGGCATCGGTGTTGCCGGCGTTCAAAGAATTTCCATTGTTGCTGGACGTTCTCATTTTCGGCAAGTTCAGGATTGCTTTCGGCCCACTTATATCCATTCTTGATATATACCGGAATCAGGTCGGTGAACAACAGAGCGTTGACCCCTTTGCTCTGATATTCCGGCGCTACAGCTACAAGAAGCAGATCGACTGTATCGTTATGTCCATACATAGCTTTAAGCAGATGTATCCATCCTGTCGGGAAAAGTCGGCCTTTGCTCTTTTGAAGGGCTTTTGACATTGACGGCATTGAGATTCCGATTCCTACAAGTTTGTCGTCCCGGTCCACTATGACGCAGACATTTTCCAGTCTGAGGATTGGAAGATACAGGTCGATGTAGTATTGAATCTGCCGCGGGGTGAGAGGAGAATAGCCATATAGTTGGTCATAAGCCTCATTTATAAGTTCGAATAAGGCCACTCCGTAGTCAGCTTTGATTTTTTTGCCGCTGGTGTACTTGATGGTGCGTAGTCCGTACTTTCTGCGTACGATTTCGCCGATACGGGCGAGTTTATCCGGCATATTGTCGGGGACTTCGATCTGGTATTCCACCCAGTTTGCATCCGGGGAGAAACCCATGCGTTCCATCTGTTTCGGATAGTATGGATAGTTGTAGATGGTGGCCATGGTGCCGACTTCATCGTATCCGAATGTCAGCATTCCTTCGTGGTCCATGTCGGTAAATCCGAGAGGGCCTACGATTGATGTCATTCCGTTGTCACGGCCCCAGCGTTCCAAGGCTTTGAACAGTGCGTCGACAACTTCTTCGTCGTCGATGAAGTCGACAAATCCGAATCTGAGATCCTTTCTTCCGCTTCGGTCATTGACAAGATTATTGATGATGCCGGTGATTCTTCCCGCCGGTTTCCCATCGCGGTAAGCCATCCACGACTTGGCCGAACAATGATCAAATGCGGGGTTGATGTCGGGAGAGAGTGTGTCCACGTCATCCTTAATCAATGGCGGCACATAGTATGGGTTGCCGTCATATAGGTCTATTGCAAATTTTGTATATTTCTTCAGTTCTGATTTGACGGGCTGTATTTCTCTGATTTCAACAGACATAGCTTGTCGGGTTTAAAGTGAATGTCGTATTTGTGGGGTCTGGTGCGTTAAAGTTCACAAGTTCGGTCTCAGCATTGATTTTATACTGACGCAGGCGCATTGATTTGCTTGTGTTGAGCCATGCCAGCAATACTACCATAAGCACCAAAAATATGATAAGCAGTATGTATAGCTGATTGCTTGACTTATGTTCGATGGCGAGTTTCAGATCCTGGACGTCGCGATACCGCTTTTTAGGATCCGGGTCGGAACATCGCTGGGCCACGTGTCTGAGATTTGGATGTCGTTCGGATGTGTGGTCAAGTACCTCGGAAACTATTTTTCCGTAGCTGTAAATGTCATCCGAGGCATCGGCGGGTTCGAGGTGTTGACGCTGGTCGAATCCTACATTTATCAGTTTCAGATTACCCACATTTTCCGTGAAATAAATGGTCTCGGGTCGAATGGGGTGGTGTACGATATGATTGCGCTGGATGTAGTCGATGGCATCTACAAGCTCATGCTTTATCTTGCTTATGATCTCCGGAGTGATCTTATTTTCATCGATCAGCTTACGCAGGGAGTTGCCATATACGTCGTCGGTGATGATGCATCGACCGAGTCCGGGAATGTCTTCAAAGTCGTTTATCATCACAATGTTGGGATGACATAGATTGTATCGGACATCAAATTCCTTTTCGATCATGGCCTTGTATTCCGGTTTGTCGGCATATTCAGGCTTCAATGTCTTTAGCATCACCCATTTGCCATGTTTTTGAGCTGTATAGACGTGATAATATTCCTCTTCCCATTCTGGAAGGAGTTCAATTTCAGTCCATTTATCTGTAGTCGGTGTCTTGGGAGTCTGATCAGTTGCCATTTATTCTATACTATTCGGAAAGACAAAAGTACAAAACATTTTTCTAACATGGCCTATTGCTGTAGATAAAAATGCGAATGGCAGAGTTTTATGGGCCTCGCGGTGCCGGCTTAGGAGCTCTTGGAGCTATGTTATAGTTTAAAAGGATGCGGCGAATGCGAGTCCGAAAGCACGATTGACAGGATCGTAGCTCGGCATGGCGGCCACTGCGGCTGTGGAGCGCGGACTGATTCTGAATATGCGTCTGTTGAATGGCAGAAGCCAATATCCTATCCGGGCGCTGAGTATTCCGATTCCGGCTCCGGCAATTACGTCGTTCAGCCAATGGCGCTCGTTGTACATACGGAGAAATGCCGTTCCGACAGCTACTGTGTAGGCTCCGATGGCTATGCCGAGGCTGTATTCCTGACGGATAAGCTCTGCGCCCATGAACACAGTGGCCGTGTGGCCAGACGGGAAGGAATTGCGTGCGGAGCTGTCGGGGCGTTTCTCACCTACGGTGTATTTTATGCCGTTGACCATTATACCCATGGCCATATAGGCCGTGGCGGTGACTACGAGCCGTTCTTTGAATCTTAGACGCGACTTAACTCCTGCTGATCCCAATCCTACGTATGCTATGGAGGGAAGGTACTGGATGTAGTCGTCGACATGTATATAGTGGTCTCCGCGAAGGTGCGACATCTCATTCTTTATGTCGTGCTTGATGCCGGAGAACCATCCGTTGCACACGCCCCATGATCCGATCGCTATCAGTGTTCCCGGCAGTATGAGCTGCGTAGGTTTGAATCGGGTATAGGGGTCTGACGGCAGCGGAGCTTTATCCTGACCTGACGTGATCGTATCTGCGGTCACGCTTTGGTAGATGGTGGTGTCGGTGCTGTCGATAGATTGAGCCGTGGCATTTATGGCAATGCTTGCGGCTATTATGCATGCAAGTAATTTATGAATCATTATGATTGGAGATTTTGTGTCGTGCAAAAATAGGTTAAATCGCGGTAATAATCAAATTTAGAGCGGTTCTTTTGGCGATTATGAAGAAAAGAGGCTTGAAACCATTGCTGATTCCAAGCCATCCGGTGAATGACCGTTATGAGTCATTCGTGGGTTATCAAACCAATTCGGTATATCATTAGAAGTTATAACCTACTCCTAAAGAGAATGTGCCGGTGTTGACTTTTTCTGCGATTTTTATAAAGTCGGTGCCATAGCTGAGGCCAACATAGAACTGGTTATAGTTGAAGCCTGCGCCGATGTGCCATCCGAGCTGGAAGCGCTTCCATGCGTCGCCGTCCATATCGTCTTTGTCGAATACGTTGACTGATTCTGATTCGCCGTCATAACTGTATTTCTGCTTACCCATAAGATGTAATTTCAGGTTGAGGCCAAGATACGGCTGGATTGACATCCCATCTCCTACGGCAAATTTGTACGCTACATTTACAGGTACGGAAAGGCTCATGAATGTAGTTTTGACATCCAGATCATCGCCGGACATTTCTTCAGATTCGCTGTGGAAATTAGCAGAATACTTTAGACCAGTCTCTACGAAAATCGGGAGAGTGGAAGATACGCTGAATCCATGGATGTAGTTGATGCCAAATCCATTAAGACCAAATCCATCACCTCCTTTTGGGGAGATATTTAAGTTCTCGTAAGTAATACCTACCCGATTGTAGTCCTCTGTGTCGGCAGAACTTGAGTTGCCTGAATTTGCGAACTGTGCAAATGCTGGAGCTGAAACTGTCAAAAGAGCAGCTGCCAAAATAACTTTTAGATTCTTCATAAGATTAAATGAATTTGTAAATAAAAACTATGTGTAATAAATGGATTTAAAATTGATATTGGAAAATATGGTTCAATAGTTGAAAGTCATACGCCATATATTGGCGGTTCCGTCGGCATCACCGCGTTGCGAGATAAAGTAGATATGTTTTCCGTCCGCGCTCCAGATGGGCGACAGGTCGTCTGCCGCATGGTAAGTGAGTTGAGTAAATTCGCTTCCGTCCATACGGCTTACGAACAGGTCTGTGTTGTTATATTTGCCCTTGTCCCATTTGATCTGACTGCTGCCTACAAACAATATCCATTTGCCGTCGGGTGAGACAATTGGCGACGTGAAGCTGCGTACCGGGTCGGATACGATGCACTCTTCCTCTCCTGTATCGTAGTTTATCCTCCATATTTCGCTTCTGCCCATAGCCGTAGGCCGCGACACAAGTAGTGCGGTCTGACCTTTCAGTGGGCATGGATTCATGCCCGGAACGAAGCTTGACAGGAAGTTATTGGACAGGTCGTAGCTCCATATTGTAGCTCCGTTGGCCTCCGACCGAGCGAAAAACAATTGCTTTTTGTCGGGTGAGTAGACCGGGGAATAGTCGTTGGCTCCTGATGTAATCTGGCGGCACACATAACCTTTTTCTGCGTCTGTCCGGAATATCTGGTTGTTGTCGCCTCGTTTTTCGGAGAAGCACAGATCCTTTCCGTCTGGCGAAAATGAAAAGTCAAGCACATTTGTGCGGTTCGTGCGTTGTATGGAGCTGCCTTGTTTTTCGAGATCCTTGATAAAAATGTTGGTGGTATTGTTGCGGAATGAGAGATAGGCTATCGCATTTCCGTCTCGTGTGAGTCCAAGTATTCTGTTTGACAGCCAGTCTATGTTGTTGCGCGAACGTTTTACTTGTGGCAGACATACATAGTCGCTGGCAGAGGATATTTTCATGAAGTCTGTCCCTGATTCTTCAGGAACGGACACTACGGAGTAATCAACAGACTGCGCTTTTACCCCCCCCCGATTGGTAGGATTAATGCACTAATTATCAGTGCTTTAAGTGCTGATTTGAGAGCGATGTTCATGTTGCGGTGATTCGTTTTTACCTTAGTGTTCTGTAGCGTACCTAATCTTACGATTGGCTTATTTTCGGCAAAGATATATAAATTATTTTTAATAACAATTATGTTTTGCGGTGTTTTTCCTGAAAATAAGTAAAAATGCAAAAAATCCGGCAAATCGGAATCATATAAGATAAGAGACCCAGGCACATTCAAATTCGATGTGTCGGGGTCTCTTATTTAGATATACTTTTGTTCTGAAGCACCATTCAGATGGCGTTGCCGTATGTCTATCGGGCGGGTGCCACGATGATGAATCCGTTGTTGTCGGTAAGGGTTATGTCGGTGGCTTCCGGCTTTTTTATTTTCAGCGTCTTGGCTGTCAAGGGCGATTTTCCGTCCTCGGCATAGAGAGTCACTTCATCGCCTTTCTGTAGCATGGGGAGGTTGAGCTTGAGTTTGAGCGGTTGATCCTGTGCGCTGACTCCGGCTATGTACCACTTGTCGGCATGACGGCGTGCAAGCACTACGTATTTGCCGGGATAACCGTCGATGAACACTGTTTCATCCCATGTCGTGGGCACAGCTTTCATAAATGCGATGGCGTCGGCCGGAGCGTCAGTCAGATTGTTCGGGGCGAGCGCGAAGTTCTGCACGGGGTTTTGGAACAATATGGCAGTGGCGAGTTCAAATGCGTCGGTGGTGCGTCGGGTAGTTCCTCCGTCGTTGTTGCGGTTGAGGCGGTGGTTGAGCACTGTTCCTCCGTATTCCATGCAGCCGGCGGCATTGCGGATGAATGGATGCAGAGTGGCATTGTATGCCGCTTCATCGCAGAAATTCTGGCCGAATACGAGATTTTCGGATGCAAGCACAGCTTCGCTGCCGACATAGTTGGGGTACATGCGCTCCCATCCGCGCGGCATCGTGCAGCCATGGAATATGACGCTGATGCCGTAGTCGTTGGCATCGCTTAGTATATCTTCATACAGACGCATGGTCTCCTGCTTGTCGCCTCCGAAGAAGTCGACTTTAATGCCTTTTATGCCAAGGCTCTGAAGCCACTTCATCTCGGCTTTGCGGGGTATCGGGCGCGACATTATGTTGGTAGGACCTTGCTCGATGTCGTTCCACCAGCCGCTCGATGAGTACCATATCAGCAGGTTGACACCTTTGCTTTGCGCATATTTGGCAAGTTTTGCTATGCCTTCGCGACCTATATTGGTATCCCACCAGTTGTCGACAAGGACGTTCTCATATCCCATCGCGGCGGCAAAGTCGATGTACTTAATCTGATCGTCGTAGTTGATCGACGGGTCTTGCCATAGAATCCAGCTCCATGTGCCGCGTCCGGGTTTAACAGTCTCTGATGCGGCATAAAGAGGTTCCACTACGTTCCACGGTATGGTTGTCTCTACGATGGGTTTCAGTGTTGAGCCTACGGTAATGGTGCGCCAGGGTGTGGCTCCTGGAAGTCCGATTGCGGGGTTTGCTGAGCCATTGCCGTTGTTTTCCTCAGGCATAGGGTAGGCTATGGTGTACATGCCGTCGGTGTATTCACTGAGCCGTGAGCCGCAGAAGTAGCCGTCAACGCCGGTCTCGGTGAGCAGTGCCCATCCGTTGTCGCCCACATGGAACAGTGCAGGGAATGTATATCCGTGTCCGTACATCGACGGTTCGGTCATGGCCGCATCCGGCTTGTATGGCTCTTCGTATGACGGTTTTGTGCGTTTCCACCCTATCATGGCGTGGCTCTGCGGGGTCAGGAATGTGGTTGTGAAGTCGGGAAATCTGTAGCCTGTGGCCTCCTTCTCTATGATCATGCTCCGGGTGTCGCCTTCGGCCGGAATCAGATACCGGAAGGCTATGTCGTTGTCGCTTACCAGCCATTCTATCGACATCTTTTGGCCTTTGGCATTTTTATATTCGGTCGTGAGCTTGTTGGCTGTGTAGTCTATATGGCTCTGCTTGATTCGGTCCTGGTCAAATGATTTGTGTACTTTGTCGGTAGATTCGCCCGCTAATGCAAGGCCGGTGGAGAAGTCTCCGATGTTTGACACAAAACCGAGCGGCGACTCCATGATTATCGGTTTTCCGTCGTAGGTTACCGAATATATGGGTTTTCCGCTTTGAAGGCCGGTAGTGACTACCAGCTTTGAGTCGGGGCTGCTGACTGTAGAGGCCGAGAGGCATACGGCTCCGGTCAGAGCTAATGAAAATAGTTGAAATCTCATTGATGAAATGTATTAAGTTGGATTAATTTATCATTGCAAATATACTCAAAATTTTTTCGACCTCGGACAGTTGTCGGCAATTAGTGGCCGATCATCTCAGAAAACATCCGCTTTTTACGTGAATAAAAAAGGGACCCGATATAACACATACCGGATCCCTCCTCTTTTTACCTAAATAGTTGTATTTAAAAAGTGGAATTATCTTGTTTCGTCGGTCGCGGACTATTTGCTGTAGCCTGGATTCTGCACAAGGTTCGGATTCTTGTCGATTTCAGACTTCATAATAGGACACCAGTATATCTTTTCGTCGAATATGCGTGTGCCGAAGTCGCCTCCGATTTCACCGACCTTGTATGTCTTGGTTCCGTCAGCTTTTTTAGTCACATTTATGCGGTGGATTTTTCCGGCGAGATATTGAGTTCCGAGTTTCCATCTGCGCACGTCGAAGTAGCGGTTCTCTTCAAAGCAAAGCTCTATGCGGCGTTCGTGGCGGATGGCCTGCATGAGGTCTGTACCTGACTTCTCGACATCCGGCATGCCGGCACGGGCACGTACCTTATTGAGTGCGGTTTTAGCTACTACGTCGTGTCCTGCCATGCAATTGGCTTCTGCCTGGTCAAGGTAAAGTTCGCCCATTCGGAGCCAGATGTAATTCTTGGCTGAGAACTGCCAGCTATTTCCTACGTAAGCCTCGTCCATGAATTTCTTCATGTAGTATCCGGTCTGCGATGTGTTCCATGAATCCTGACCATATTTAGAATCCTTACCTCCGGAAAGTCCGTCCTCGGAGAGCCAGACTTCGATCTCGCGGTCTTTCCATTTCGCTCCGTCATACAATATTGATGCATAGAAGCGAGGGTCGCGGTTCTCGTAAGGGTTGGCTGCGTCCGACGGATTGTTCCAGTCAAATGGGCGGGCTGTTCCATGTTCGAGAATCTCGAAGTCGTCGACAAGTTCCTGAAGAGGAGTGTTTCCTCCCCATCCTCCATAACCGTTGGGGAAGTTCCACTGCTCGATTGAGCTTAAGTTGTCGTTAAGCGTGCTGGTGGTGCCCATGCGTGCGAATATCACCTCTTTATTTCCTTCGGAAGTGTCGAGGAAGAGCTGTTGATAGTCTGTTTCAGGATTTCCGGTGTTCTGATATAGTCCGTAACCGGCATTTTCGGCCGCGGTGACTGCTTCGTTGGCGGCTTTAGCGGCTATCTCCCATCGGTCGGCTTTCGGGGTGGTGTATCCCACTTCGGGAATGGCGACTCCTTCGTTCATCAGCGGACTTGCCGCATAAAGCAGAATCTGGGCCTTGAGTGCTTTTGCCGCGATGCTCGTAGCGCGTCCGTAGTTGTTTCCGCTGAAAGTGGCGGGTAGCATGTCGGCGGCTTCATCGAGTTCTTTGACCATAAAGTCGACACACTCTTCATAGGTGGCGCGTTTCTGTTCGCGGATCAGAGCATCGTCGGCGATGGTAAATGTGCGGGTTATGATAGGAACTGCGCCCCAACGGGTGATGAGGTCGTTGTACTCGAATGCACGTAGGTATTTGACTTCGCCTTTGAGGCGTTTGCGCAGGCTTTCATCTGTGAATGCGACTTCATCGATGTGTTCCATGATGATGTTGCATTTGGTGATGTTGTTCCATTTGGTTCCCCAGCCACGGTTGTCCCAGCCCCACCATCCGCCGTTCATGCGTCCGAGGTCGCTCGGGCTGATGCGTGACAGGTTTGTTAGCTCGCAGCCACGGAGCCAAGTCAGTTCACATTCGTCGATTGCCGAGGCAAGCATCGATTCGGTCCATCCATGTCCGACCTGATTGTATATGGAATTGGTATACGCTTCTACGAGCGCAGGGTCGTTCCACAGGTCTTCCTGCGAGATCTCGGTGAGGGGAGCCTTGTCGAGGATGTCTGTGCACGAGGTGAGTGAAGCCGTGGCCATCAATCCTGCAAATGTATATTTGATAATGGTTTTCATCGGTTAATCTGATTTAGAATGTTACGTTTATACCAAAGTTATAGACTTTGTTTTGAGGAGTGTTCCACGCGGCCCATCCTTGCGAATTTTCCTGGGTCTCCGGGTCGATGTTCTTGATGTTGCTGAGCGTCAAAAGGTTGTATCCGCTTACGCTTAGGCGGATTCCTTCTATTGGCGATGTCCTGAACCACTTCTTGGGCAGTGTGTAGGTGAGTTCCACGCTCTTCAGACGCAGGTAGCTGGCATTGTTCAGCCAGAACGTGTTCTTATAGCCTCCACCTCCGGTCACTGTGGCATCACGGTTGTATGTGCGGGGATATTTAGCGTCAGGATTGTCGTCGGTCCAGCGATTGTCGTAGAAGTCCTTGGTGAAGTTGCCGATTATACCGGCTTCCATGAAGGTGTACTGCCATACTTGTCCGGCACCCTGCCATAGCATCGACAGATTGAAGTCCTTGTATGAAGCACCGATATTAAGGCCATACATGATGCGCGGTACAGCGGGCTTGTCCTGACGGACTTTGTCGTCGCCGTTGATGACGCCGTCCTTGTTGATGTCTTTGAATCTGACATCTCCCACGCGGGCTTCTGCGAGATGCGGATACGAGTCGAGTTCTTCCTGACTGCGGAAGATGCCGTCGGCTTCATACATGAGGTAGTTGCCTCCGTTGGTGCCTATTGACAGACCGGTGCGGCGTTGCCATTCCAGAGTTTCGGCGGGTTCGTCGATAAATTCGATTTTGGAGCGATTATATGAGAAGTTGCCGCTGAGCATAAGGGCAAAGTCGGAAGTGATGCGTTTGTTCCAGCCTAAAGTGACTTCGATGCCCTTGTTGGAGGCGCGTCCGATATTTTCATCGGGAAGGTTAAGTCCGGCATATTCTGGTACGGCGGCATTGCGGGTGGCGAGGATGTTGTTGCGCTTGGTCTTGAAGAGTTCAAGCTCTAAGTTCCAGTCGTTGAGGAATCGGGCGTCGATACCGATGTTGTAGGTCGTGGCCACCTCCCATGTGATGTTGGGGTTGGCAGTGCGTTTCAGTCTAAGACCGGTCTGCTTTGTGCCGTTGAATATACCTGCATTGTCAAATGTATAAGTGGTCATGTACTGGAAAGCCGATACTTTATCGTTACCCATCTTACCCCATGATCCGCGGATTTTGAAGTAGTCGATGAACGGGAGGTTTTCTTTCCAGAAGTTTTCTTCAGAGATGCGCCATCCCGCCGATACGCCTGGGAAGAAGCCGAAACGCTTGTTCTTCGGGAAGTTTTCCGATCCGTCGTAGCGCCAGTTGAACTGCAACAGATATTTCTCTGCAAAGTTGTAGTCGACACGTCCGAAGAAGTTGACGCGGGCAGATTCAGAAGCCGAACCGTCATTGATCTGGGTGTTCTGGTCGCCGGCAAATAATTCGTCAATGCTTGTGGAGATGAAATTCTCGCGTTTTCCGTACAGGTAGTCGTAGCGAGAAGTGTACTGTTCGTAGGCTACAAATGCGCTGACATTGTGCTTTTCGGCAAACTGGCGGTTGTAAGCCAGACGTGCGTTGAGAGTGATGCCAAGCGTCTGGTTCATGTTCTCGTTGAGGGTGTTTGAACCTTGTATCTGCGGAGTGTAGGTGTCGCCGTCTTTTCCGTAGAGATAATATTTGTTCTGGAAATTCTTCTGGAACGTATCGGCGCGGTCAATATAGATTCCGGCGTTTACGGAGAGTCCCTCGGTGATCCATGGCAGATCCCAGTTCATGGTCAGGTCCGCGTTGAGGTAAGAGCGTCTGTTTTTACCGTAGCCCATGGTCTTGTCAAGACCAGTGGCGGGTGAGAAGTTGTCCTGCTTGGAGGATACGTTTCCATAATCGGTTCCGGGCCACCAGATGTTCACCATCGGATTGTGCTTGATCATGTAGCGCCATATATCTTCCGAGCCGTAGACCGGAGAATTGCGGTCTTCCTGCTGGAATGCAATGTTAAGGGCGAATTTCAGGTCCTTTGACGGAGTGAAGTCGATGTTTGAGCGTACATTGTATTGGTTATAATTGGACGCACTGTTCTTATAATAGTTGTCCTGATACCTGTAGCCGATCGATGCATAGAACTTCACGTACTTGCCACCGCCCGATGCGCTGATATTGTGCGATGTCTGCAGTGCATTGCGGAGAAGCTCGTCGAATGCATTTACGTTTGGGTAGTTGACCGGGTCGCTTCCATCGCGGAATTTTTGAATCTGTTCGGCAGAGTAGGTGCCGGGGTTTATTTCGTTGATGAGTTCGGCATATTCTGCTGAACTTGCCATTTCCGGCAGTATGGTCGGGCGGCTTAATCCTACGTTGCCGTTGTAAGTGACAGTGAATTTGTCGGTCTTAGCTCTCTTGGTGGTTACGAGGATCACACCGTTGGCGGCACGTGAACCGTAGATGGCCGCCGAGGCGTCCTTGAGCACTGATATGCTTTCGACATCGTTAGGGTCGAGGCGTCCGAGGCTTCCGGCACGGTCGGCTACACCGTCGATGACAACGAGCGGTGATGAGTCGCCAGTAGTGCTTGCTCCGCGGATCAGAAGTCCGGCATCGTCATATCCCGGTTCGCCGCTTCGGCTGTAAGATACGAGTCCGGGCAGGCGTCCGGCGAGAGTGTTGGTAAGGTTGATTGACGGAACTTTGACAAGCTCTTCACCCTTTGTCGAAGCTATTGAACCTGTGACAGAAACTTTCTTTTGAGTTCCATAGCCCACCACCACTACATCGTCGAGGTTCTGTGCGCTGCTTTGAAGTGTTATGGATAGCGGTTGGCCGTCCCACACTGTTTCGTATGGCAGACATCCGATGTAGGATACTGCTATAGTGCTGCCCTTTTTTACGTTAATCAATGTGAATTCGCCGTCGAGGTTTGTGCTTGCACCGTTTGTCGTGCCTTTGACCATAACGGTGGCTCCGATTATGGGAGTGCCGGTATCGTCAAGTACCACACCGTTGCAATAGCCGTTTGTTTGGGTCTTGCTGACATTTGAGGCATTTTGCGCTCCTGCGGTCAGCGCCGTTCCTCCCGATAGGGCGAGAATGGCGGCCATACAAGTTACGTACTTTAGCTTCATGATAATAATTGGTTGAATAATAATTGGTTGATAATCGTGTTAAAGGTCGTTTAGATTTAACATGACAAATATACATCAAAATTACCCCCCCCCCCAATTATTTAACTATTTGTAACAGTGTTTAACTAAATAAATTCCAAATATATCGACGAACGGTCGGGTATTGATCGTGTGTGCAGACGTTGGGTCATTCACTCTCGCCTTAGACGTGAAAAACATTGTGTCGCGAAACGATAGAGAGTACGACACCTCTGGCGATAAGGTATAGTATGAAGGATATCCACAGGCCATGGTTTCCAAGTATTGGACTTAACAGGAAGAGCGATATGAAGAATACGGCGGTGGCTATCGACATGGAGGCGAGCATCCAGCGTGTGGCTGTCGCTCCGATGAATATTCCGTCCCAGGTAAAGGCGAGGAATCCGGCCACGGGGACGGTCATCACCCACGGCAGAAAGTCGTTGGCCCGGGCCACCACTTCCTTTTCCGAACTCAGAATGTTAAGAATAAAGTCGCCTCCGAAGGCATAGACGATGGTAAATGCCAGTGCAATGCCGAATCCCCATCCGCACAGGTGTCTGACTGTGATGCGGAGCATGGTACCGTCGCGCCGTCCGATGTATTTTCCGGACAGGGCTTCCCCGGCAAATGCGAATCCGTCCATGAAGTATGAGAATAGGGTGAAGAACTGCATCAGAAGCGCATTGACGGCCAGCATCACTTCCCCCTGTTTGGCTCCGACACGAGTGAACCATATAGTGACAGCTACCAGACATACGGTGCGCAGAAATATGTCGGTGTTTACGGAGAAAAATTTCTTAAGCGCATCGATCTGCATGACGTCGCGCCATCCTGTGGGCTGAAGGCGATACTTTATACGGCATACGGCCATGGCTGTGATAAATCCGAGCCATTGTGCCGACAGTGTTCCGAATGCCACACCTTTGAGTCCGAGTCCGAAGCCGTAGACCAGCATGAGGCTTGCTCCAATATTCGATATGTTGATGAATATGGACACCCACATGGGGATGCGAGAGTTCTGCATTCCCAGACACCACCCGGTCAAGACATACAGGCCGAGAGTGGCAGGCGCTCCCCATATAAGTATGCCGAAATATTGCGATGCAAGTTCGCGCGTGACCGGATCCACGTCCATGAATTCAAGAACTAAGGAGCAGAGAGGCTGTTGAAGAATAATCATTATTGAGGCCACAAGGATGGCCACGGTAAGTGCCTGTTTAAGGATGACCGACTGCCGGGGGACATCTGAGCATCCGTATGCCTGCGCAGTCATTCCGCTGGAGCCCATGCGCAGGAATCCGAACAGCCAGTAGAGCATATTGAACATAGATCCGCCTATGGCTATCGCTCCGATATATGACGCCGATCCCATGTGGCCGGTTATGGCCACATCCATAAGGCCGAGCAATGGTGTGGTGATATTGGTGACAATAGACGGGACCGCGAGATGCAGTATCTCGCGGTCCGTAAACGATGCTTTAATATTAACAGGGCATTTAGCCATTGAATCAAACGGTTGATACCTGCCGTCAGGCCTTCTTGGCTTTCATGCTGTCCCAGATGAGGTAGGCTATCAGCAGGATATATATGACGCATCCGAGAATCTGGGTGGTCTGCTCCGGCACTGGATTGTCATATTCAAATCCGGCGAACCGCGTCAGAGCCGCAAATACTCCGAAGAGGGCGCCTCCGGCGATCAGGCCGGAAGATATAAGAGTTCCACGGTCGCGGCGGGCATTGTTGACTGCTTCGTCTTTGCTTCTGCTTGCCACGAAATATGCCACTGCACCGCCTACGAGAATAGGTGTGTTGAGCTGCAACGGTATGAACATGCCCAGACAGAATGCCAACGCCGGAACGCCGAGCCAGTTAAGAAGCACGGCGAGGATGGCTCCGGTCATGTAGAGAATCCAGGGAGTGTCGCCTCCCATCATCATCGGTTCGATTACTTTCGCCATGGCATTCGCCTGCGGTGCCACGAGGGCATTCTCGCCGGTAAATCCATATACTTTATTAAGCACGAGGATTACACCACCCACTGTGGCGGCCGATACCAGTGTGCCGAGGAATTTCCAGGTCTCCTGTTTTTTAGGGGTGGAGCCAAGCCAATAACCGATTTTCAGGTCGGTGACAAATCCTCCTGCCATGGACAGGGCAGTGCAGACTACTCCGCCGATGACCATTGCCGCGACGATTCCCGATGTGCCGTTGAGGCCTATGGCTACAAATATGGCAGATGCGATGATCAGCGTCATAAGGGTCATGCCTGACACCGGATTGGATCCTACGATGGCTATCGCATTAGCAGCCACTGTGGTGAACAGGAATGCTATAAGAGTGACTACGATCCATGCTATCAAAGCCTGCCAGAATGTGTGGATCACACCGATCCAGAAAAATACGAGCACTACGGTCAATGCGAGTGCGATGAGGCAGGCGATGGTCTTCATCGACATGTCGGTCTGCCAGCGTATTTCCTTTGCATTGCCGGATTTGCCTTTGAATTCGCTGACGGCAAGACCCGCCGCCTGACGGATTATGCCCCATGACTTTATAATGCCGATGACTCCGGCCATGGCGATACCGCCGATACCGATCATTCGGGCATAGTCGCTGAATATGGCTTGTGGCGACATGGAGGCGATGTCAGCCGAACCGTAGGTGCCGAGCAGGGGGATTATGATCCACCATACCAATGCCGATCCGGCAAAAATGACAAATGCATATTTAAGTCCGATGATATATCCCAATCCCAGCAGGGCCGCACCTGTGTTGATGCTGAACACGAGTTTGGTCTTCTCTGCGATCGAGGCTCCCCACTGCGATGCCGTGGAGGTGACATTTTCGGCCCACCATCCGAATGTGGCTACGATATAGTCGTAGATACCGCCGATAAGCGATGCGATGACGAGTATTTTTGCCTGCGAACCTGTGTCGCTTCCCTTGGCTTCGCCGCTGATCAGCACCTGAGTGGTGGCGGTGGCTTCCGGGAAGGGATACTTGCCGTGCATATCCTTTACGAAATATTTACGGAAGGGTATGAAGAAGAGTATGCCGAGTATGCCTCCGAGAAGCGAACTCAGGAATATTTCGATGAAGTTTACTGTAATCTCCGGGTATTTGGCCTGGAGGATATAAAGCGCCGGCAGGGTAAATATGGCTCCCGCTACTATTACGCCCGAGCAAGCTCCGATGGATTGGATTATTACATTCTGGCCAAGCGCGTTCTTTTTCTTCAGCGCACCCGACAAGCCGATGGCGATTATGGCAATAGGTATGGCGGCTTCGAACACCTGACCTACTTTGAGTCCGAGATATGCCGCGGCCGCACTGAATATGACGGCAAGCACCAGACCCATGGTCACCGAGTAGCCGGTCACTTCCGGATAGTCGTGGGCGGGATGCATCACGGGAGAGTACTCCTCGTCGGCGGCCAACTCGCGGAATGCGTTTTCGGGTAGGCCGGCCACGCCGTTGTCGGCTGTTGCCTCTGCCACATTTTCTGGCATTGGCTTTGGATTGGTAGTTTTAGACATTAACAAGTCGATTTATGATGTGACATAGATTGATTGCTTTGACGATGATAGCTATCGCTTAATTGCAAAGTTATGCATTTTATCGGAATAAATTTCCATAATCGACAACAAAACAGATGACGAATGCCAACGAATGGCATTTATGCATCAAATAGCCATGCATCCATATCTCAGTATTGAAGAATTTCCGAAAAAATCTGCCCAAAATACGGATTGAAGATAAAAAAACAGAGGCTCTGAATTTTTCAGAGCCTCTGCGGTATGATTGATATATATGTTTCAATCTTGTGGTTGGCTTATTTGCCTGAGAGCTTTTCTTTGAGGGCTGCAAGCTCTTCGAGGTCGCCAAGAGTAGTGCGCTCGATGGCGGGAGTAGCAAGGGGCTGCTCTTCCTTCTTAGCCTGACGGCGAGCCTTGCGGGCTTCGTTCTTTTCGGCCTTGGCCTCATCTTCAAAGATACGGCTGTGAGAAAGGAATATGCGCTTGTTGTCCTTGTTGAATTCGATCACCTTGAAGTCGAGCTTTTCGTCAACCTTGGCGGGAGTTCCGTCTTCCTTAACGAGGTGCTTGGGAGTAGCGAATCCTTCAACACCGTAGGGGAGAGCTACAACGCCACCCTTGTCCTGCATCTCGATGATGGTGCCCTGGTGGATGCTTCCTACAGTGAACACTGTCTCAAGAACATCCCAAGGATTCTCTTCAAGCTGCTTGTGGCCAAGGCTCAGACGACGGTTGTCCTTGTCGATTTCGAGAACCTGTACGTCGATGTCGGCACCTACCTGAGTGAATTCGCTCGGGTGCTTGATCTTCTTGGTCCAAGAGAGGTCGCTGATGTGGATAAGACCGTCAACGC
>CANOLV010000035.1 GCA_947567425.1 uncultured Porphyromonadaceae bacterium
TGAGGGTTCGAATCCTTCCAAGGCAACAAAGCAAAATCGCAATCAACTAAACAACAGTTGGTTGCGATTTTCGTTTGTAATATTTGCACAACAGAATCCAGAAATGGGGGGGTCAGTAGATTACCGTATAATGCTTACCCGAAAATATGCGCCTAGCCAAAAACGGCGAACATATCATCGACCCCAAGACCCGCAAGTAACTTTTTGCAGACACTATCAACTCCCTATGCGTAAGCATGGGGAGTTGTTCTGTTATGTTGGTTATTGATTCTTTTTCTCAATAATCAAAATGATATAATAAACAGCCAGAACGATAAATTGCAAAGTGTTAAGGCATAACATATAGAACCACCATGTAAGTCCTGCGCCACCATCGCTTTTGAATAGTAGTCCGTAACTTAGAACGGCATTATATCCCAACCAAAATATAATATTGCATAATGCTGTCCGGTATCTGAACTTACGAATAATGGCTATGGCAATCAGCGACAGCACAAACGCCACAACAAGGAGCAATGTATCTTCACTCCATGATGAGCATAAGCATACTGACAAAGCCATAATTGCCCCTATTATCCATAATATCCAAAATCGCTTATTTCTTAGTTTCATTTTGTTTTAAATCCATTATTCAATCCATTTGCCAGCCGCTTCTTTCCGCCTCACAAACTCACCCGCCTCTTTGATAAACCATATTTCGTCTCCTGAATACCATCTGGTTCTTCTCTTAATGACGAATAAATTATTGGCTTGGCAAATTTTGGTTATCAACGGAAAGGACGTAAACCACAAATATCCACCCCAATGGCCATACTCAACCGGGATATATTTCCTCAATCTCTTGAGATTAGGTTTATTTATTTCCTCTGTCTTATCACCTTGTCTCAAGTCGCCGACAAATGATGACAAAATTTTATTTATCTCTGAAGTCATATACAGCCCTTGATATGGCAAATTCGGAATTATACTGTCAATTCTATATTCATTAACTTTCAAATCTGAATAATGATATGGGAATCCATATCGTGGATTATAAACGGAAGTATCTACATCAACATAATACCTTTCTATTTTGATGTATTGTGGAATCACGATGTATTTCTCTTTATCGAATCTGTAGCCTTCTAGCATCTGAGGCAAATAATTATATCCAATTGCCATGTCAATTAAACTGTCATTTTTAGTTGCCAATGAAGCTACACTATCAGAATACGTCTTCCAATCCGAGAAGAAATCACTCAGATTCTTCTTTGTCAATTTGGGATACTTTGAAAGAAAGTTTTGGCCATTACACATAAACGCCAAAAAACAAGACAAGATTAGTATTATATATCTCATCGCATACCTCCTTTCCGCCAATGCAGCCAAAGTAAGCCACCGCATATTAAAATGATTGAGTAGACCGGTATCAGATTTGTAATCCTATCAGGAGAGTCAAAGCTAAATATCATCGTAAACATACCACAGAATCCGATTATCACAGATGCCAGCTGCTTGCCAATGTTATCCATAGCCTAATCCATTTTTGAGTTGTGTAGCTTTTCCATAAACTCTTCTTTTCCGACAAAGTGCTGTACTCCAATCACAGCTACATACCGCATGAACCGCAGAAATGCCGATTTCTTGTTCATGGACTGATTAAAACCGATATTCCGGTCTAATGTGCGGACGCTCCAAAGCTGCTTCGCGCATATACCAATCACGCTCATCTTCATCTGCGATTCGCATCAGACGCTCATAATGCGACCAAGATAAATTAGCCTGGAGAATCTGCGCCAATTCCAATTCAGCGGACAGTGTCCGCTGAATCACAGACTCAGAAAGGGCAGACACCGTCTGACCTTTTGTTGGCAAAATATCAGACAGCGTCTGATGTTTTGAATCCAATTTATCAGACAGTGTCTGATAAATTGGTAAATATTTGAATGACAGATAGAATTTGCGAAAATTTATTATCTGGGTCTGGCTGTATCCTTTCCCGAATTCCTCGGTGAGGGCATGTGATGCTATTACAATCACGTGCTTCCCATATTGTGCGCGGGCCTCTCCATGCTGCTCTTGCTCAACGATGCGTCTGCCCACAAGCCAATTGCTGGCCACGTTGTAGAGGTCAGCGGCTTGATAGGCTTTTGCCTTTGCCGTATATACGATTGCCTTAAGGTCTGATACAAACTCCACCTCGTCAGGCAACATTTCAATATTTTTCAAAATTTCGTCTGCCATAACGCAAAATTAGCGAAAAATCTGACATCCGCAATGGTAAGTTCTTAATTATACCCGACTTTCAAGGGTATAATACCGTGACTATTTGACTTCTATCTCATCAGAAATCACAGAAGTCATCTTGATTTATTTTAAACATACAAAATACAAAAAGGAGTGTTAAGTGTAATGAGCAAAAACACTCCTAAACACTCCTTGATATCTTTTGGACACATCGCTCCTCTCCCTCGATTACTCAAATTATGGATTGGGATTATACTGATACATCTATTAATGTTCCTGGATTGTCACTTATTTTAGCTGGTAAGAATGTGGCGTTTACATCCCGATGCACGTATCCTGTACAGCAAGACTTCGGCAATATAAGGGGCTTTATCTCAATAATCCGTTTCAATAAAGTCTACATTTTCGCGGGATACGAATAGCCGTTTGCTTCTATCTATACGATTCCCATTTTCATCTTCCCAGACTTGCCCATCGCCGTTATCGCCCAATTGCGCATCAATCGTTCCAAATGGATTCTCTATAAAAGAACGCTTGACTTTTAGAAAATTCTGCCTGCTGATTTTTTCATAATCCGAAGCAAGATATACTTCCGTTATAAGCTTTTGCGATTGTACGATCCCGTATGCACTAAACTTATACACACCGTCATCTGCCGAAGCCTCCAATATCAATCCCGGGAGTCCACCCAATTTCCACGGACCGTTGGCAATCGGTATTTCAGGTGTAAACCACACTGTCCATCTTCGACCATGATAGTCAATCGACGCTGAATGGCATTCATATCCTAAAACCGTCTTGATAGAATCACCGATCACCCATCCGTCCATCTCAGCAGAATCCTCGGTGTAATACTTTTCCGTACCTGCATTATCATAATATTTGATTGTATTATTTATAAGATTCTTTGTCACATAGTAACTTCCGTCTTTACTTGGAATTCGGTCAAAATTACCGCTTTGATAAGCTCCAAGCATTATTTCATTGAGCCGACCCTTCCCCTCCGGAGTTGAATTTAACGAATCGAGATATTCTGTCTTCGGCGAATAAAACTTGGATTCTTTTGAATTGGCCAGTAATATATACCGGTTGGTCAACTCAGATTTTCCATCCCGGAAGTTGGGTGTATTTGCAATGTAGCTGACCTCTATGTCAGCATGTCCTTGTGCTATTGCGACTACCGCCACGAAGCACATCAATAAAAATGTAAGTACTGTTTTCATTTTATTAAAGTTATTGTTAGTATAAGTTCACGTCCTCGGAGCCACCTTTGCGATTCGAATGATGAGAGCTGGCTGTATGTCGTATACTTGTACGAGCGTTGATTGAATATGTTGTTGAGCATCGCTGAAAGTTCGATGCGTTTGCCGAGTTTATAGACCAACTTGGTGTCAAGCAGAAACACGTTTTTGTATGTTCCTGAGGTAAGTTCGTTGCGGTAGTGTTCGCCCATAATGCGCCATTCCCATTTTGAATGAGGCATTATGTTAATGAGTAAGGAATTCTCCATGCCACTTAGCCATGAATTTTCAATGCCATTCATAGACAACCGACTGTTGGAGAAGTCAATCGAATAATCAAAACTGAGCCACTTTATAGGGGTGCCGTTGATTTTTGCACCCACACTCCAGCCGAGGCTCACCGAGTTGACGGCATTGTTTTCAGAGATAAGATGCGACTCACCACGGCTGAACGAGCCATTGATATTGGCAGAACCACGCATGAAGTCGAGAGTTTTGCCTATGTTTCCCATAGCCAGCAGATTCTCTCCGTCACTTTTGGCATCTGCGTAGGAGTACACTATATAATCGCCGTGGAGTTGCTGTGCCATCGTGTAAGGCAGATGCGACCACGACTGCATGACCATAGCATTGGCGAATACTCTGCGGCGCGTATGCTTGTAGGCGAAACTCACCGAAATATTCCGGGAGGTAGAGTTGTAGAAATCATCGACTCCCTGCCTGAATGTACGGTAGTCGCTCACGATGTAACCGGGATGAATCATGTTTAGATTCATAGGCGATCGGCCTGCGCCGCCTCGCAGAGTCATTGAAAAACGGTTGTTCGGCTTCCAGTTCATGTTGAGTGAAGACGAGAAGTAAACCTCCGAACGGTTGGCGAGAGCTTTGTCAAATGTGTAATGCGCGAAGCTTAAAGGGGCATTGAGTGTGATATTCACACGCTTCACCCAATATTCAAACTTCGGGGCAACATACACAGTGAAGCAGTTTGTGTTCAGCACATTCTATGCCTCACCCGGAAGGTCGGCAGGCATATCGGTCAGTTCGGTGTTGAGTGAACGCCAATATCCTTTCATGCCGCCTTCAAGACTCACAGTTACTCCTTTTATTGAGAAAGCATAGGTTGCGCTCTCATGGGTGTAGAAAGCATGGTCGCCGATATACTGACGTAAGTCATTGCCATTCATAGATACATTGAGTGTCTGTGGCAGCGATTCCCATTCGTTGTTGCTTTGAAAAGTAATCAAATGCCGGCCATTGAACCGTTTGATCATCTTGAACCTGTTGGCTGCATAATAATCGGGCATATATGCCGACTGATTGTTGGGCAACGAGCCGTAGACCCCAAGCCGCATATCGTCCCAGTCAATGTTTGTAGAGAGTGTGCTGTTGATGAAAGTTGACTTTTGATTGACCTCATAGACGAACTTACCGGACAGCGAGTGTGAGCGGTCGCGTCCGTCACGGTTCTCGGCAACCACACGGTCTCCGCTTTCAAGAAAGTAAGTAGTCATGTTTGCATCCTGTGCAGTGATGCGGTTAAATGCGTAGTCAATCTGCGCCTTGAATTCGCCCTCCTTCACTTTCAAAAGACTATTGGAGGAAATCAATGCCGATCGATTAAACAGTGTCCGCTTACGGCTTAATGACGGTACTTCCGGCAAAGATACGTTCACAGTTCGATTCAGTCCGGTCCCTCGACGCGACGCGAAGAAGTCCATAGTACTCGCCGACAGATCCACCCCTGTATTATTTATCTTGAAAGTAGTGATATTTTGAAATTCCGGCATGACTGCCATTGCAAACAGTTCATCGTTCCACACGGCGCCATCTGATTGCCATAAATATCCTCCTCCTATATCACCATGCAAAGTCCACACTGCCTTTGCTCGTTTTTTCAATTTTAGGTTGATGGCCGCCTTGTCGGAAAAACTGATGCCGGAAAGCACCTGCATAGGCTGATGATTTTCCATCACCTCGACCGATCCGACATCATCGTAGTTGATACCATTGGTGGCAATGCCGTATTTTCCCCCTAATAGGTCAGAACCATCGATGTAGAATTTATTAATATCCTCTCCCTGATACTGAATCTTACCGCTGTCGGACACATCTATTCCAGGCATTCGTCCAAGTACGTCGCCAATACTTCTGTCATGCGCCTGCGCAAAACCACCTACATTATATGATATTGTGTCGCCCTGTTCCCGGATGCGTTCCCCCTCGACCGCTACTTCCTTCAGCATGGTAGCTGACGGCTCCATAATGATAGTGACAGGCATCTTGATGCTGTCAAGTTTCACCGTCTGCTTGGCAAAACTCATCATCGACACATCAAGCGAGCATCCATTGACCTTAGGCTGACAGATTGAGAATCTGCCATTTCCGTCGGATGTCGCATACTTTAAGATTCTTCCCTCCGGATTTCTTAGAATCACCGAAGCACCCGTCAGCGGTTCATTCGAGTCTTTCGCCACCACCACACCGGACACACCACGGACCTGCGCCACCACCAAAGGTGAAGCGAGAACAAGTAAGATTATTGGGGATGTAAGTTTCGTAATCATAATCATACTGATATTTGACGACAAAATTACGGACAGACAAAAAAGTGACGAAATTTGAACATTACTCAAACATTACTTCAATATTACTAAATTATTACTCAGCATGTAAGTTCCATAAAAATGAGTAATTTTGCGATATGAAAGCGAAAATAAAGTCAATATATTATCTTACGATCATAGCCGCTATCGGGACACTAATTCTACAAGGAATGTGGCTCTACCGTCAATACAGCTATACCATTACACATGAAAGCGAACAGATCTCTTCCAAAATATACAATCTAATGGCGGGTTACCGCGATAGCCGGAGCTACATGCAAACGCCGGATAAAGATATTCGCAGGCACATCGTGTCAAGTGTCGAGAACGACAGCACACCTTCAATGGAGGGCTATTCAAATGTTGTAATAAAATATATCGAATTTGACAGACAAAAACTATCGGATCTGGACGACATGGTCGCTGAAAGATTATTAAAAAAGACGGATTTAGATGATTACGAAATTCAACGCAAAGGTGGCGCAGTAATCAGACATTCATACAGCGTAGCCCCCACCGTTATGAAATCAAAAATCATGTCAGGCATTGACGATGCAATTATCGAGTATCAATCACCGCTGCTGATTGCAAGCGTCGACTCCATATTTCGTGAAGCGAATCTACGGATATACGCATCTCTCGTCACCATGGATGATGATTACTGGGAACCGATTTCCGAAATAAACCGAGCTTTCGGCTCTCCGTCACTTAAAATCATATATCCATATTCTCCTCTCGATAAAAAGGCTATCGAATTTGTATATATGATTCCTCTCGTCGACTTACTGCGTCCAATGCTGACTATTCTTGTCATATCGGTCATGCTCTCCATACTCTTGATATTATGCCTTATACGGCAAATAATTACTATACGCGAATATGTGCGATTAGATCTGACCAGAAACAATTTCGTACACACAATGATCCACGAACTTAAACGCCCGATCAGCACGCTGAAACTTTGTGTGTCGGCGTTGGACAATCCGAAATTAGCTTCAGATAGCGACAAACGCAGTCTGATTATATCCAACACAAAAAACGCTATCAATAATTTATCAACCTATTTTTCAAGGCTTAGGGATATTACTTTCAATGAAGCAAGCCAGATACCTCTGAACATTAATTCTCATCGATGCATCGAGATCATTGAAAATGCCATCAATGGAGTGACAGCACCGAGCGAAAAGACCGTAAATATCACGACAATATGCAGTGAAGACCTTATAATAGTATGCGACAAACTACATATCACCCAAATTCTCGACAACTTAATCGAAAATGCCATAAAATACTCCTCAGACACAGTAAACATCACAATTGAGTGCCGCAAGGACAACAATATGATCTGTTTCTCGGTAATAGACGACGGAGTCGGAATCGCAGAAAACGAGCAGAAAAAAATATTTGACAAATTCTATAGAAGCCCTCAGGCCATGCGTGGTACCGCATTGGGAGTAGGATTAGGTCTTACTTACGTGAAACTTTTGACCGAAGCGCACGGAGGCAACGTAAAGGTCAACAGCCAAGAAAATAAAGGAACTATATTTACAATAAGCATACCACAGGAATGAAACCGAAGATTTTGTTAATTGACGATGACAGACAGAATTCCGAACTGCTTCGCGAATACTTGACCTCAGAAGGATTTGCTACAGAATACGCCCCTGACGGTGCTTCCGGATTGAGAATGTGGCAACTGTCAAAGCCCGACTTAATTCTTCTCGACATAAATATGCCCGAAATTGATGGTTTCGATGTCGCCATGAGAATCCGTAAAGAAGATACACGTACCGCCATATTCTTTCTGACCGACCGTACGGAGAAAGTAGACAGGCTAAAAGGATTTGCCCTGAAAGGCAATGATTATATTCCAAAACCGTTTTATCCCGAAGAATTGATAGCCCGAATCAATGAAAGATTCAGCAGCGCCGTTACATACAGCTACAAGCAATACCATTTCGGGAGCACGTCATTCAATCCAAGCCAATCATCGGTGACACACTGCGGAGTGACTCATTCTTTAACTGTTCGCCAAAGCGAGATACTTCAAATTCTGGCTGAAAACATCGGACAGATTGTTGACCGCGATTCAATTCTTCAGCATGTATGGGGCGACACAAGTTATGCTAATTCACTCGCATTGAATGTTCAGATAACTTATATAAGAAGGATACTTACGGACACTTCCATAAGCATCGTCGCCATAAAACGAAAAGGGTATCTGCTTAAAACCGATTAGTATACCACGCCCCACAAGAACTGAGAAGCAGAGATAACAAGGGGACTCGTATCCGTGCCATAAATATCTACTGCCCCCCTTTTTTTCGGAGGGCAGGTAAGGGCGCATGGATCGGCAATTATCTAACAAATGCGTACAAAAAAATAGCGATGTCCCGATTGGAACATCGCTAAACGTGTAGTGAATCCGGGATTCGAACCCGGGTCTCCACCGTGAGAGGGTGGCGTGCTGGACCCCTACACTAAATCACCATTCTTGATTTACGACCGCTGTCGTAATTGAACAGTGCAAAGGTAAGGACAATTTTTGTATTGTGCAAGACTTAGCTCATTTTTTTTGCAAACTTTTTTTATTCCCAAACAAATCCTCAAACAAAATCAGCATCACTACGTCGCATAACCTAGCGTGACACTACATTAAAACAACGATTTCAGCCGACCATCGTAAAAAAAGAAGAGAGCGCCCAACTTGACACAGATGGACGCCCTCGCCTACTTACCTAAAAACTTAATCTCGAAAAAACTTACCTTATTATAACTAAACTATACCTTAAACCTTGGTTGCGGTGACGTGTCTATGAATATCAATTATAGCCTGGATTCTGCTTAAGGTTAGGATTGATATTTCGGTCATTCTGCGGTATCGGCCAATAGCGGTTATGTGCATCCCACGAACGTTTCTCAAACTGATAATAACCATCGGCGTCTACGGGCGATGTGCCACGGTAGTTGCGGGCATTAGGATCGTCAGACAGCTTAACTCCGGTGAAGTAGTGGTTAAGCTCAGTCTGTGCAGTACCCCAACGGAGCACGTCGAAATAGCGCAAACCTTCAAACGCAAGTTCCACACGACGCTCCGCACGCACTGCAGCTCTCACTCCTGCCTGACCGCCGAGGTCAGATGCGGCATAAGGGGGCAGGTCAACCCGGTCACGGACATCGTTGATAGTAAGGTCAAGCACATCCTGAGTGACTTCACCGGGAGTGGCTTCGTTCAGAGCTTCAAGATAGCTCAACAGCACTTCGGCATAACGCATGATCGGAGTATAGGTGTATGTACTGCCGAGATTGTTGGTGACCGTCGGATCGCAACCCTTCTTAGGGCAATAACCGTTAAACAGAGCATAGCGGTTGTAGCTGTCGCTCGTACCGGGGCCATTGTAGCAGTCATAAGTCGTGTCGTTGAACTTCGAACCCGGATAGCTACCAAGTGGCGGCAGGAACACCGATGCGTAAAGACGCAGATCGCGGTTCACATAGGGATCATCATTATCATAAGTAGGCGACTTATCGATCGACTTGCCGTCTGAGCAGAAATATGCCTTGACAAGTTCATTATAGACAGCAAACTGGTGCCATCCGCCTACACATTCCGGATAGAGATATTGATAGCGGGAATTAGTGTATTTATCCTTTACTCCCATTATGCAGAATATCATTTCGGGGCTATACTCGCCGCCTACCTGGAAAAGCTTCTCATAGCTGTCGGAACCGTTCTGACGGTCAAGACGGAACTTACCGCTTTCAATCACTTCACCGAAAACTTTAGCCGCATCGGCAAACTTGTCCTGAGCCAGATATACTCGGCCGAGAAGCGTACGCGCGGCATTGCGCGAGAATCGTCCGTAGTCCTCTCCTTCATAAAGCTCCGGCAATACCTTGATGGATTCTATCAGATCTGATTCCACCTGCGCGTATATATCGGCCTGAGGAGTCTGGCCTATAGTGTTCGCCTCGCTGACAGAAAGTGTGCGTAAAGGCATCGGAGCATCCTTGAAGTAGAATGCGAGGTTATACAGGAAGTAGGCTCGCAGACACTTCATCTCAGCCGCCATGGCTGCCTTGCGGTTCTCGTCCATCGGACATGAACCGATATTCTGGAGAAAATTATTGTATTTGTAGATCTGAGCATAAGCATTGCCCCAATACCAACGGATATTACCGTTTGTGGCTACGGTGTTGACACTCGCCAAATTAGTGGAGAAGTTCTCTTTTTCAGTTCCGTTGCCTCCGGCGAAATCTAGATACAGCAGACCCTGTGGCGTGTCGAATGCATCGTGCGACCATCCCGTCTGGAAACGATAGCATCCAACAAGGGCCAGTTTCGCATCATTCTCATTGCGCCAGAATTCCTCATTTGCAGTCTCCTGGGTATTGAATTTGTCCAGGTCGTCGGTACATCCGGCCAGCGGAGCTACGACCGCCGACATCAACATGCCGGCATATATTAGTTTAAATGATTTTTTCATTTGGTTGTTGATAAGGATTGTTTTTACAATTTGAAGTTAAATCCGAAAGAATAGATACTCGTAATCGGATAGAACGAGGGAGAATCACCGGTGCCGATCTCGTTCTCCGGATCCCATCCTTTGTAGAACTTATTGAATGTATGCAGGTTGTCGCCGCTGACATAGACTCGGATATTCTCAAACCCGATCTTTTTAGTGATCGACTTCGGTATAGTGTATCCTATAGTTATGTTCTTTATGCGCAGGAAGCTTGCATCGCGTACCCAGTAATCTGAAGTCTGAAGATTAGGATTGTTCATGTTGAGGGTCTCGATGCGCGGATATTCCGCCCACTTGTTGGGATTGTCGATGGTCCAACAGTTGTCGGCCTGCCAGCGCTGTATCTGACCGCCATTATAGAATGCGTATGCCATATAGGAACCGATCAGACGCTTGTGGCCGCCTACGCCCTGAAGAAGAGCCGAAAAATCAAAGCCCTTGTACTGAGCCGTAAGTGTCATACCATAATAGAATTTGGGAGTCGTGCTTCCAAGTATGGTGCGGTCGTGGTCGGCATCGACCTGATTGTCGCCGTCAAGGTCGCGGTAGCGTACATAGCCGGGCTTGAGCGAACCTTTGCTGACCAGTTGCTCCGGAGCACTGTCGATCTCGTCCTGATCCACAAAGAGTCCGTCGGTCTTGTATCCATATATGATACCGAGGGGATGACCTACGAAGCGGCCCTCGTTGATCTGCTGCTTAAGTCCGTCGGAAAGCTTCTCGACTGAGTTCTTGACCCATGTGAAGTTGGGCGATACACTGAATCGGAAGTCATTGCCTATGCGTCCGTTGTAAGTCAGATTGACTTCGATACCGGTGTTCGACACGGCGCCTACGTTGGTATTACCTACGTTATTGCCAAGGATGTCAGTCTTCTGCACTGAAGACAGAATGTCGGAAGTATATTTGTAGAAATAATCCACCGTGGCAGTCAAACGGCTGTTCCATAAGCTGAAGTCCACGCCCACATCCGTGATACGGGTCTTTTCCCATGTTATTTCCGGATCATTGAACGGACCCGATACGGCTCCGGGAGTAAGATTGGACGGATTGCCGAGAGGATAGTTGTAGCCATACCAGTAGGTCTGCTGATAAGCATACGCACCGATGTTCTGGTTACCTAAAGTACCGTGAGATACACGAATCTTGAAGTTGTCAACCACGTCGGCTACCGACGATTCTTTCCAGAAAGACTCCTGTGAAATACGCCAAGCGGCGGAAACCGACGGGAACACGCCCCAACGTTTTTTCTTCGCGAAGTGCGACGATCCGTCATAGCGGATGTTGGCTTCAAGCAGATAGCGTTCGTCAAAATTATAGTTGACGCGTCCGAAGAATGACATCAGCGTCGACTCGGTGAGCGAACTGGTATTGCTCGCGGTCGATGCATCGCCCGATACAAGCTCGCTTAGGCTCGTGGTCGGGAATGTATTTCTCGCACCCCACAGATACTTGTTGGTCCACTCTTCAAAAGAATATCCGGCCATGATGTTCAGTCCATGTTTACCGAACGTATTGTTGTACTGTGCCAGAGCCTCTACGCTTGTGTATGTATTGTCGGTGTCGGAGATGTCGAGATTAGTCGGGCCGACAGTCTTGTTCTCGTCGAAGTATGTCTCCGCGCGATAGCTCTTATTATATGAATTGTAATAATTGGCTCCGAGCTTACCCTGTATCGACAATCCTTTAAGAGGAGTGTCCCAACGCAGACGGACGCTTCCACTCACATAATTTGCAGTGTTCTTGGTGAACGAATCTCCTGCAAGCCAGGCCTCCGGACTGTAGTTGTCCTGATATCCGAAAGTGCCGTCCGACTTTTGCCCGGCATATATGGGCGCTTCACGTACCGTATAGCCGATAATTCCGTCGATGCTTGAAGGCTCGCCCATCGGGGCCTCATAATTGTTGTGATATGCATTGATGTTAAGATTAAGAGTCAGTCCGTGCTTGAGCTTGCTCTCAAGTGTGAACAAGCCAGTCAGACGCTTATTGACAGTCTTGGCGGTCAGACCTTCCTGCGAACGATAGCCGAGCGACAAATTATAGCTGGTGTTGCCGCTCACCGACTGGAAGCCGAGATTATGCTGCTGTTGGAAGCCCGATCCGGTGCCGAGAAGCCATTTCATGTGGTTGGCGTTAGGATAATTGTCGCGGTCAGAACCGTCGCGGAACTTCTGAATCTGCTCGGAGGTATATGCCTCGGATTTACCCATGTTGGTCATAGCCATATTGTAATATTCAGCATATTCCCATGAATCGAGGAATTCAGGAAGTTCAGTGGCACGCTGCCATCCGAAGTTGTTATTGTACGTAACGCTTGTACGGCCTTCAGAACCCTTTTTAGTTTCGATAAGGATCACACCGTTGGCAGCACGGCTACCATAGATTGATGCAGATGCGGCATCTTTCAGAAACGAGATATTCTGTATGTCGTTGGGATCTACGTCATCAAGGTTACCCGACAAACCGTCGATAAGCACGAGCGGAGAGTTACCGGCGCTTGAGAATGTACCGGTTCCGCGCATCTTGACATTCGCTCCTGCACCAGGACGACCGGAGTTCTGTATTACGCTCACACCCGGCACAAGGCCTGCGATTATCGACGACGTATTGGTGACAGGACGCGAAGCAAGGTCCTCGGCGCTCAGCGAGGCCACGGAACCAGTAAGATTTACCTTCTTCTGCGTTCCATAGCCCACCACTACCACTTCGTCAAGATTGCGTACATCCTCTTTGAGGACCACTGACACCGGAGCGTCAGACTTTAACGTCAACGATTGAGGTTCATAGCCTATATAACTGAAATTAAGCACCTTTCCTACGGCAGGAGATGCCACTTTAATAGTAAATGCACCGTCGATGTCGGTGGCAGTTCCCTCGGAAGTTCCCTTGACCAGCACTGTGACACCGGCAAGAGGATCTCCGTTTACATCGGACACTGTCCCCGTGACAGAGACATGCGATTGTGCGGCCAAAACAGAGGCCGTGCCCAAAAAGATTATGGCAATAAGAGCCCTAATCGTCAGGCATAACGATTTACACTGATTCATAAATAATGGATAAATTTAGAAAATGATGGTATTCTTTCGGTTAACTAAAGCGACAGGAGGGATATCTATAGCCTCCCGTCGCCTTAAATGTCAGGAGGAGGAGAGAAGGATCAGATGCACATTAAATTATATTTTTCATCGTCTATTTGCGTATGCGGAGCACGGGAGCCACCGACTTCGGCGCATCGGCTGGCAGAGTCACGGTCAGACCTTCGGCAGTACGCTGGAACGGCACCTTGCCATAGCCTACAAGCTCGACATTGCGTATGCGCTTTTTATACAGTTCCGAACCATCGGCAAGCGACTTCACTGTGACTTTTCCATCTTCCGGCCAAGCTAACGCAATAGCATACAGATGCTTGGGTGTCTGGGTGAAACGTATCTCCGCCGAAGAGGCATTAATATATGCGCCCTCATTGAATCCCTGTGCGTTGATTTTAATATCAGACTCGGCGATCGGGCCTTCTCCGAATATCTGCCACGGGCGAGTGGAGTATATGGCTTCTCCATTGACCGACATCCAGTCGCCGATGCCGTCAATAACCACTTTCTCCTTCTCGTCAAAGGTTCCGTCAGCGCGCAGCGGAATGCTGAGCAGGAGGTTGCCGTTCTTGCTGACCACATCGGCAAGCATCTTGACCACCTGCGCCGCCGACTTATACCAACCCTTCTCGTATGTATTGGTGTTATAGTGCCAGTCGCCTATACATGAGCATGTCTGCCAAGGCTTGTCCGGAATGTTGTTGGGCGCACCGCGCTCCACGTCCCATACCAAGGCCTCCTTCTGCTCGTCGGTCAGAATCTTACCGAACATAACTGCCGAGAAGTCCTTGCCCTTGGTTGCCATATTATGGTTATAGAAGTGGGTGGCTATCTTAAGGCCGGCATCGCTGATAGGGTAAAAAGGCACACCGGTAACGTCAAAATACAGCAGGTCGGGATTATATCTATTGATCACATCAAGTGTACGGTTGTAAAAATTGGTGCAGTATTCCTCTGTGGGGACTGCAACACCGTTGCCCCACGCCCACTGGCTGTGTATCATTCCGTCTGACCATGAACCATAGCTGTCGGGGTGATCCTGGGCATACAGTTTCTGAGGATCAAGACCTTCCCACCATTTGCCTTTTCCGTCGGCCTTTGTCAGACGGCCGTCGTAGGGAACGCCGGCTTTCGGACCGTTGCGGTCATAACGGCGCGAAGGTTCATACCAGCTCCAGGCATGGTCGGCATGCAGGCTCACTCCGAACGGCATACCGTGCTTGCGGCAAGCCTCGGCCCAACCGGCCAGAATATCGCGCTTCGGACCGATAGCCTTGGAATTCCATTCCTGATACTGGCTGTCCCAAAGGTCGAAATTGTCGTGATGGTTGCCAAGTACAAAAAAGTATTTGGCTCCGATTTTCTTATACAGTCCCACAAGATAGTCCGGATCCCAATTCTCCGCCTTGAACTGAGGCAGAATATCCTTGAATCCGACTTCCGAAGGATGACCGTAGTTTTCCACATGATACTTATATTGAGGAGATCCCTCTATATAAAGTGAACGAGCCATCCAGTCACCGGAACCCTCCACACATTGAGGTCCCCAATGAGCCCAGATACCGAACTTCGCATCACGAAACCATTCAGGCACTTCATATTGCGACAAGGATTCCCATGTCGGCTCATATTTGCCTGTCATCATCGGTTCGTCAGACTCCGAGACCGGCACTTCATACTCGCCGCCAGCCATAAGAGGCAACGGGGCTAAAGCGAGCATCCACATAAATTTACGATAATCCATAACAAAAAAATATACTGAAAATGATAGTTGATTTGGTTACTAATTTATTACGCCGGCAAAGATATTGACAAAAAACGGATTAATAGTATCACTTTATCGAGAAGTAATAGGACAAAATCGACATCGAGCCGCGATAACACCAATTCGTACCCTACAGTATCACCTCTCCACCTATTCCACCCAACCTGCCATACAGGTCCCAACCTACCAAAACATACCGTCACAAAACACCACCTATACTGACCCGAAGAAGCTCTCGAAGAAAAAAATTGACATTAGCCAATCAAAAAAATCCAAGATTACTTGCACGTGAAAAAACTTATTAATAACTTTGCACCGCAAAAGTCAATAACGGCAATGCGAACAAGGATGCAGAGGCATCCTTCCAAAAGACCAATGGAGAGGTGGGTGAGTGGCTGAAACCACCAGTTTGCTAAACTGACGTAGGAGCAATCCTACCACGAGTTCGAATCTCGTCCTCTCCGCAAAACGAATGAAAGTCAAGCTCCCAAAGCTTGGCTTTCGTCGTTTAAGGTGAGATCGAGATGAGAACGAGCAGAGTTCGTCACCGCGAAGCGCTTGCGAAGCAAGAATCTCGTCCTCTCCGCCAATCGTAAGAAAGCCAAGCGCATGCGCTTGGCTTTCTTAGTTTAACGAGGGCTAAGATGAGAACTTGTATGGTTATATCCGATCATTATGTTACAAAATCTTAATATAGTTGAGAGTAATGAATTATTGTAGTAAATTCGCACATTAATTTATTATTCAATCGTTCACTATATGCTAAAAAGGATTAGAGTAATTTTGGCCGTGATATGCTTTTTCGCAGTCACGTCGCTTTTCGTCGACTTTACAGCCACAGCGTTGCATGGATGGGGATGGCTGGCCAAATGGCAGTTCATGCCCGCAGTCCTGTCGGCCAACATAGTAGTCCTTGCAGTTCTTATCGTGGCGACATTAATTTTCGGAAGAGTATACTGTTCCGTATTGTGTCCGCTTGGAGTCCTGCAGGACATAATATCCTGGATTCACGGGAAAATAGGCAAACGAGCCAAATCGCGCTTCTCCTACCGCTCCAATATTGTGTGGTTGCGTATAAGCGTCCTATTCCTTTTTGTTGCCGCTATAATACTCGGATTTACCAATATAGCACTCTATCTTGAGCCTTACAGTATATTCGGGCGCATAGCAGGTTCGCTATTCCGGCCGGCTTATGTAGAGACCAATAATCTCATCGCATCTACCCAGGGTACAGACAGCTACACTTTCTACAGCGTCGCTTACTATATATCAGCAGGAGCAGTGGCTGTAGCCGCCATAATGCTGGCCATAATATCTGTACTGGCTTGGATCGACGGACGCATATACTGCAACACTATATGCCCCGTAGGCACCATCCTCGGATATCTGTCACGATTCTCATGGTTTAAGCCGGTCATCGACACCGACAAGTGCATAAAATGTGGCTCGTGTGCCAGAAAGTGCAAGGCATCCTGCATCGACTTCAAAAACGAGTCCATTGACTACTCCCGATGTGTAGCCTGTATGGACTGCATAGGTTCATGCAGCAAAAACGCCATATCATACCGCCACAAACCTCGAAAATCCGCAGATAACGTGGTTGCAGATGCCGGACGCAGGGACTTCCTTACTGTCACCGCCCTTTTGGCAGGATCTGCAGTGCTCAAGGCCGAGGAGAAGAATGTCGACGGCGGACTGGCTAAAATCATCGACAAAGTAAAGCCTGAGCGCCGCACGGACATAACACCTCCTGGCAGCATCGGACATGACAACTTTTTCAAAAAGTGCACCGCCTGCCAGCTCTGTATCAGTAGCTGTCCAAACGGAGTGCTCCGCCCATCTTCGGATCCCTCCAGATTCATGCAGCCGGAAGTAAGCTACGAGAGAGGCTATTGCCGTCCCGAATGTACACGCTGTTCCGAAGCATGCCCCACGGGAGCCATCACGCTTCTTGACGTGGCTAAGAAAAGCTCAGTACAGATCGGTCATGCCGTTTGGATCAAAGAGAATTGCCTCCCATACACCGACGGGACATCGTGCGGCAACTGTTCACGCCACTGCCCTACCGGCGCAATAATAATGATACCCTCCGACTCCGACAATCCGCACTCGCCAAAAATCCCCGCCGTCAATACTGAATTGTGCATCGGATGCGGGGCATGCGAGAATCTATGCCCAGTGCGCCCGTTCAGCGCGATTTATGTCGAAGGACACGAACGTCACCGCGAAATATAACCGATTTTCAAACGCACTCTATCAGATCAAAATGAAACATAAATACAATATCACCCGACGCGACTTTCTGCGCACGGCCATCGCCGGAGGAGGCATCGCCTTGCTATCGGCCTGCAAAGATAAGGCCGGTATGGCCAAAGGCTCAGACGGATCGCCGAAAGGACTCGCATCAGCCAACGCGACCACGGGAGAAATGACATACCGAACCAATCCGAACACCGGCGATAAAGTGTCGCTGCTCGGATACGGATGCATGCGATATCCGCTGGTAGCCCCGAGCCAGGAACTGCCCGACGGAAACAATCTCGATCAGGAGGCTATCAACAAACTGATCGACTACGCCATGGCCCATGGAGTTAACTACTATGACACGTCGCCGGCATACTGCAAGGGATTCAGCGAACGTGCCACGGGAATAGCTCTGAGCCGTCATCCGCGCGATAAATACTTCATAGCCACAAAGTTGTCGAATTTTTCATCCAACCAATGGTCACGCGAAGCATCGATAGCTATGTACCGGAATTCCCTGAAAGAGCTTCAGACCGACTACATCGACTATCTGCTCCTGCACGGAATAGGCATGGGCGGAATGGATAATCTGAATTCCCGATATATCGACAATGGAATTCTTGACTTTCTGACCAAAGAACGCGAGGCCGGCCGTATACGCAATCTCGGATTCTCATACCATGGCGATGTGGCCGTGTTTGACCATCTTCTCCAGATGCAGGACGAAGGAAAGATCCACTGGGACTTCGCACAGATACAGATGAACTATGTCGACTGGACACACGCCGACGAGACGAATCCAAACAACACCGACGCATCGTATCTATACGAGGAGCTTCACCGCCGTGGCATACCGGTGGTCATTATGGAGCCTCTTCTTGGTGGCAGGCTCGCCAATGTCAACGACCACATACTGTCGGAATTCAAACGCCGCAGTCCCGACGAGTCGACCGCATCATGGGCTTTCCGCTTTGCAGGAACCCCCGAAGGCGTGCTGACCGTACTGAGCGGCATGACATACATGGAGCATCTCCAGGACAATCTCGCCACCTACAGCCCGTTGCGTCCCTGCACGCCGGAAGAGCTCGACATGCTCGAAGAAGCGGCCAACATAATCGTCAAGTATCCGACTGTGCCATGCACCGATTGCAAATACTGCATGCCATGCCCCTACGGACTCGACATTCCCTCCATATTCAGCCATTACAATAAGTGCATCAACCAAGGCAACGTGCCATCGTCAAGAAAAGACCCCAACTACGAAAAGGCCAGGCGGGCATTCTTGATCGGATACGACCGCAGTGTGCCCAAGCTGCGGCAAGCCGACCACTGCATAGGTTGCGGAATATGCAAGGCACACTGTCCGCAGGGAATAGACATACCACGACGCATGACTCAAATAGACAAAGTGGTGGAAGACTTGAAAAGGTCAATCTAAAAATCGCTATCTTTGTACAAAATTTCACACAATGAATCTATTGCAAATAAGAACATCAGCCTTTTGGCTCTGCATAATAGCAGCCGTGTCATCGACAGCATTCGTATCCTGCGAAGGTGAACCTCTGAATGCGGAATGCGACATTGAAAGCGCATTTCTGCCCGACGACGTATTGATCCGCGAACCTGTCATAGAGAATGACAAAGTGACATTCATGCTCAAAAACGGCACCGACAGAACAGCCCTCGCTCCGGAATTCACAATCACTCCGGGGGCAGTCATAGAACCGCCGAGCGGAACCGTCCGCGACTTCACAACCCCGCAGACCTACACAGTCACCTCAGAAGATAGAAAGTGGCATAAAAACTATACGGTATCAGCCACTTATATCACCATCTCGCTCCAATATGATTTCGAACACGTACGACTGGAAGAAACCAACAAGGCACGCTATGATGTGTTCTATGAAGTGGGAACCGATGGTAAGGAGTCGCTGACATGGGCAAGCGGCAATCCTGGATTCGCTCTGACAGGAATGGCCGCCAACAAGCCATCCGACGTATTCCCTACGTATCAGATCAACGACGGCAGATCCGGAAAAGCGGTGGCTCTTACCACCCGTATGACAGGTTCTTTCGGAGCGCTTGTCAATAAGCCGATAGCATCCGGAAGTCTGTTCCTCGGTAAATTTGACCTATCCACAGCCCTCAGCAAGCCCCTTGAATCAACATGTTTCGGCATACCGTTCAGCAAGATTCCGCTATACTTAAAGGGATACTACAAATATGCTCCGGGCGAGACGTATATGGAACTCGACAAGAGCATCACCGACAAGCTGAAGCCGATTCCGGGCAAGACCGACGAATGCAATATATATGCCGTATTCTTTGAGACATCAGACGGCATGGAATATCTCGACGGCACAAATGTGATGTCCGACGACAATCCTAACATCGTGGCCGTGGCGGCACTCTCGCCGGAGGAAAGAACCGCCACCTCCGAATGGCGCGAATTCAACCTTCCGTTCAAGTATCGTCCGGGCAAAACCATCGACTTTGGTAAGCTTCAGGACGGTCACTACAGCATCACCATCTGCATGGCCTCAAGCATTGACGGCGATTATTTCTGCGGCGCTCCCGGAAGCACTCTCATAGTAGACGAAGTCGAACTGATATGCTACGAATAAGTCAATCACAACATTTTTTACACCTCGACAAAATGAATTTCAAAAGACATATACTTTACGCCGCCATGGCGGTTATGGCCACGGTAAGTGCATCGGCCCAGTCCGACACCACCGACGGAATCCTGAAGTCAGCCTTGATGGGACTCGAATATGAGATCAACGCCGGCATAAACATCGGCGGAAGTGCACCCATGCCGATTCCAGGTGAAATACGCAAAGTGCTGAGCTATGGTCCGGGGCTGAACCTGTCAATAGGAGCCACAGTGACAAAATGGCTCTCTGCCGACGGCAAATGGGGTATGGCGATAATGCCTAAATTCGAAACGAAGGGTATGCACACGAAAGCCCGTACAAAAAATTACGGCATGACCATAATCCGCGACGGCAGCGAAGTGAGCGGAAACTGGACCGGATGTGTCAGCACTAAGTACCGCGCCGGCGTATTCACCTTGCCGATAGTAGCGGTATATAAAATCAACGAGCGCTGGAAAGTCAATTTCGGCCCATACATAGGAGCCGTCCTCAACAAGGAATTCAACGGCTACGTCTATGACGGATATCTGCGCGAAGGCAACCCCACAGGCGACAAGATCGTGTTTGAAGGCGATTCCCAGGCTCCATACGACTTTTCCGACGAGCTACGCACATTCCAGTGGGGCCTGCAGGCCGGCGCATCATGGATGGCATTCAAGCACTTGAGCATACAAGCTAATCTGACATGGGGCATGAACGACATATTCAAGTCTTCGTTTAAGACTGTATCGTTCCCGCTTTACCCCATATATCTCAATCTCGGATTCGGCTACGCTTTTTGACGGCATCCATGCACTGCGGCATACGTGCGGTTGCACGGAGTTCTAATGCCGTCCTGACATATACGCCGATAAAGCATCCGCACAGCGTTCGCCGTCAATCGCCGCCGAGACTATTCCCCCGGCATACCCGGCACCTTCGCCGCATGGGAAAAGGCCTTGTATACCTACATGTTCCAGTGTCTCACGGTCACGGCTTATTCTGACCGGCGACGAAGTCCTCGTCTCGCATCCGATCAATACGGCATCATTGGTGAGAAATCCATGCGCTTTTCTGCCGAAATCGACAAATCCACGCTTAAGACGCTCCGATATCGGGCGCGGAAGCAATTGGTCAATCCGTGACGAATGTATTCCAGGGGCATAGCTCGTCGGTGGCAACGACGACGAACGCTGACCCTGTGTGAAGTCGACCATTCTCTGCGCCGGCGCATTCTGTGTACACCCCGACTCCTCGAAAAATCGTCGCTCAATATCTTCCTGATACCTCATCATCTTCAACGGTCCTGCCGATTCATATCCGTCGACATCCTCCGGAAGGATCTCCACCACCATTCCGGAATTGGCCCACTTCGTACCACGCGACGACGGCGACATTCCGTTGACCACAAGCTGATCCGGACCGCTTGCCGCAGGGATAATAAATCCGCCCGGACACATGCAGAACGAATATACCGCCCGCCCGTCGACACGCGTGAGCATCGAATATTCGGCGGCAGGCAGATATTTCCCGCGTCCGGATTTTGAATGATACTGTATGCAATCGATCAGATGCTGAGGATGTTCAAGTCTCACACCTATGGCAAGGCCTTTAGGCTCTATGTCGATACCCTTTTCGTAAAGCATTTCATATACGTCGCGTGCCGAATGTCCGGTAGCGAGGATGACAGGCCCGTAAAACTGTTTTCCGTCGGCGGTGGCCACACCTTTCACAGTCCCGTCCTCCAACAATATATCTGTCACCCTTGTCGAAAAGTAGACCTCGCCACCCGACGCTATTATCTGCTTCCTTATGCCTTTTATGACCTCCGGAAGCCTGTCGGTGCCGATATGCGGATGTGCATCCACAAGAATATCCTCCTGCGCTCCAAACTGATACAGTATAGACAGCACTTTATCCACCGAACCGCGCTTCTTGCTACGGGTATACAGCTTGCCGTCGGAATAAGCACCGGCACCACCTTCGCCAAAGCAGTAGTTAGAATCAGGATCCACTCTGTTGTCACGGGCTATACCGGCCATATCCTTACGGCGGGAGTCGACATCCTTTCCACGCTCGATAAGTATCGGCTTTATGCCAAGCTCTATAAGTCTCAACGAAGCGAACAGACCCGCCGGACCGGCACCCACCACTATGGCCTCCCGGCATCCTTCCGGAAGATGGCCGTAGTCAATCATCTCGACCGGACTAACATCGGCCGGTACCTCATCGACATACACCGTCAGCGACAGATTGACCATGACATTACGTTGCCGAGCATCTATTGACCTGCGGCTGACTCTTGCATAACGTATCCTCGAACGGTCTACACGCAACGCCTTACCAAGCTCACTTTCCACACGGCGCATGTCGGAAGCCACTTCCGGGCTTACCCTTAAGTCTATATTATGTACCATAAATCTTAATTCTGAACTATTGGTTTAACTCCTGAAAACTGCTTGTTAAGCTTCTTTGTCATAAAGAACAATGTGACCACAGCCACGACGAACGCTATTAAATCCGAACCGCACATCGATGCCCACACGCCGTTTACGCCGTAATAACGAGGGAGAATTATCAAGAACGGCAGCAAGAACAGCAACTGGCGGGTAAGCGACAGGAATATCGAGAGTTTTGGTTTACCTATTGATTGGAAGAAATTCTGAATCACGATCTGGCATCCCACCACAGGATAGCAACAGAAGTAGATTCTGAAACCGTCGCGCGCTATCTGAGTCAGAGTCTCGTCGCGCGTAAACAGCGAACTTATGGCGTCAGGGAAAGCCTCGGTAACGACGAATCCTACTGTCGTTATGCCGACACCCAGACCCACACCGATCTTCAGGGTGCGCTTCACTCGGTCCCAACGCGCCGCACCATAGTTGAATCCAAGTATAGGCTGCATACCTTGAGTGACTCCGAACACCACCATCACAAAAAACATCGTGGTTCGGTTCAGAATCCCGTAGGCCCCCACGTCAAGATTGCCGTTCTCACCCCCATAGTCGAGCAATGCTTTATTAATGAATATCACCACTATGCATGCGCATACATTCATAAGGAACGGCGACAGGCCTATAGAATATATACGTTTGATAATCACCGGAGTAAGCCATTGATTATCGCGTTTGAAGTGAATGAAGCTGTTTTTATTCAGAAAGTGAGCCATCACCCAGATAAATGCGCAGAACTGACCGCATATCGTAGCCAATGCGGCTCCACGAATACCCCAGTCGAGCACAAATATGAATATCGGAGCCAGCACCACATTCACAGCTACCGACAGAAGCGCCGACACCATTGCCTTCTTGGGATAGCCCGTGGCCCTCATCAGATTGTTAAGTCCGATGAATATATACGAAATAGGAGTTCCATAGAGTATCACCCTCATAAACTCCCGGGCATAAGGGATGGTCTCCTCCGTGGCTCCGAAAAATCGGAGTATCGGATCAAGATACAGCAGCGTAAGGCCTCCGAATACGACCGAGTGGATCAGACAGAGCACCATCACGTTATTGACCACATCTGTGGCCTTCGACTCATTCTTCTGTCCTATGAAAATCGAACTGATCGTGGCACCGCCGACCGCGATCAACGTACAGAAAGCTATCACCAGATTCATCAAAGGAAAGGTGATGGCGAGTCCGGCTATGGCCATCGGACCGACTCCGCGACCTATAAATATACTGTCCACTATATTATAAAGTGAAGTGGCCACACTCGCTATGATCGCCGGCACGGAATATTGTACCAATAACTTGCTTATGGACTGGGTTCCAAGTGTCAGTGGTGAACTATTGTTTGGCATATACTTTCGATTAATAATGCAAATTTAACTGAATTTGTGATGTGGATGTCGCTCCATAGTGCTAATTTTGCATAAATATATAACAATTTTAATATGAAAAAGACGGCCGCACTTTTTGACCTCGACGGTGTACTGATTGACAGTGAACCGCTTTACTCCGAATTTTACGACAATATCGCCAGAATACACGACCTGAAGGTCGACAACTTCTCACAAGCCATAAAGGGCAGCACCATCGGCAAAATATTGGCCGACTATTTCCCTATTGAAGCGATGAAAGCCGACGTCATGCGACGGCTCAACGAATTTGAACTCTCCATGCCCTTCCCGATATTTGACGGTGTGGCAGAGTTTCTTGCCGAATTGAAGGACAGAGGGATTCCGGCCATCATAGCCACAAGCAGTGCACCGGAAAAGATGGACCAATTATACCGCAGGCTTCCTGAGTTCGCGTCGATGTTTGACGCCATTGTCACCGGTGCCGACGTCACGAAGTCAAAACCGGATCCGGAGTGCTACATCCTCGCCGCAAAAATTGCCGGATGCTCACCTGAAGACTGCTATGTATTCGAAGATTCCATCAACGGACTCGCCGCAGGTATGGCGTCAGGGGCTACAGTGATTGGCCTGACCACCACACTGCCCGATTCCGCGCTCAAAGGCAAAGCCCATAAACTCATAGATGGGTTTACAGGCTTTTCTGTCGACCAGATGCTGTCAGTTGACCGTTGACGGTCACTGCCGACACCGCATCCGGCGATATATGCTAATCACATGCCTTGAAACTCATGTCAAGCCCTTTGACCGAATGAGTCAATGCGCCGACCGAGATAAAGTCAACTCCGCATTCCGCGTAATCGCGCAGAGTGTCTATAGTTATTCCTCCCGACGATTCGATTTCAGAGCGTCCGTTGATCAGGCGCACTGCTTCGCGTGTACGTTCCGGTGAGAAATTATCAAGCATTATTCTATCGGCGCCTGCATCCAGAGCCTGCTGAATCTCCTCGGTATTGCGCACCTCGACCTCTATCTTTAGATCCTTGCCCTTCTCCTTAAGATAGTTCTTGGCCGCGCTCACGGCCTGCGGTATTCCTCCGGCAAAATCGATATGATTATCCTTTATCAATATCATGTCGAAAAGCCCGATACGATGGTTGCATCCTCCACCTATCCTGACAGCTTCTTTCTCAAGCATACGCAGACCAGGCGTGGTCTTACGTGTATCAAGCACCTTGGTCTTTAGACCCTCCAGCCGCGATTGATATTTGGCCGTCACCGTTGCTATTCCGCTCATTCGTTGCATGATGTTAAGCATGGTGCGTTCAGTCTGAAGCAACGACCTGACAGGACCTTCCACGACAAAAGCTATGTCGCCGGGGCGCACATGCTCACCGTCGCCGATCATCACGGTCATCTTAAGCGACGGATCAAACTTTTCAAAAACCCTGCGGGCCATCTCCACCCCTGCAAGAATACCCTCTTCCTTAACAAGCAGATGCTGTTTTCCCATTTCATCAGCAGGTATAGTGCTGAGAGTGGTGTGGTCTCCGTCGCCGACATCCTCGGCAAAAGCCAATGTCAGGAGATCGTCAATAAGTTCGTCCTTCGTTTTCATTGAATTTCAGCTTTTGATAATATTTTATATTTCCGATTGCAAAGTTATGAATTAAAACCGAGATTCTACACACCCCCGGCATAATTAAACCCCACAAATCGCTCTCAAATCCTGCTCCGCCGTCACACCGCCATTCTCTTATTATTACGTTCTTACGTTCTATTTAAACTACTGAAATATTTTTGCAAAATCGATTAATTTTGTTAACTTTGCAATGCTCTTAGAGACAATTGCGACAGTAGCTCAGTTGGTAGAGCATCAGCTTCCCAAGCTGAGGGTCGCGGGTTCGAGCCCCGTTTGTCGCTCAATCACGTAAACCGTTTGGAGTCAACGAATTAGCATCAAAGCCCCAAGCGGTTTTTTTGTATCTATAATAAACTCAGTATATTTAGATATTCAATAGAATGAATATCTCTCATTAATCAGGACAAATTTATGACGGCAATGATACTCTGCTTTACGACACATTTCCCCGACCTGCTTCTGTGGGTTCTTTTGATAGTCCTGCTCGGAGGCATTGCACTTTTCATCCTGTCTTGGATCATTCCGGTTTTTATGTTGTTGTTTTTTGTCTTGAAATACCTCTTTACCGGACGGTTTCGGGAATTTTGCTATAGATTTAAGAATGACCCGACATTCTTGACCTACGATAAAAAAACCGGCAAATTTATTTGGTAGCGATACATAAAAATCCAAAAGCGACACGCTGACAGTCAATTATTCATTTGATCAGTCTGCGCGTCGCTTTGCGGAGGGAGGGGGATTCGAACCCCCGATACGCTTTTGGCGTATACACGCTTTCCAGGCGT
>CANOLV010000036.1 GCA_947567425.1 uncultured Porphyromonadaceae bacterium
TTCGAACCCCCGACCCTCTGCTTGTAAGGCAGATGCTCTGAACCAGCTGAGCTAAACGCCCATGTTCTTCGTTTAAAGCGATGCAAAGTTACGGCTTTATTTTGATTCTGCAAATAGTTTAAGAAGTTTTTTTGAAAAAATCTTTATTCAGGCTATTTCTCAGGGCATTTCGCATACACAGAATATCATATAGGTTTGCCGGTCTAATGACTTGATTAGTAGATGTCGTCTGTCGTTTCAGGTTCGGCACCTTTCTTTTTCTTGTCTTTTTTTGATTTGCGTTTTTTACCTTTGAAGTCAGATGGGTAGGATGCTTTGTCGACTATCTGCTCCTCGCCTCTGAGTCTCAGCCATGTGTCGAGTTCCTTTTTGCCCTCTTTCAGCACGATGACACGCGCTCCGTTCTTGCCGATGTGGTTATAGACGGCTCCTTTAGAGCCTCCATAGCGTCCATAGCCGAAAAGAGTGTCCCAATATGTTATGACGAAATCGTTGTCATGGTCATGGCCGAAAAAGTTGGCAAACACGTCGCCTTGCTCTTTCTGGGCAACGAACATACCTGAGTTGACGTGCGGGCTGCACACTTTCTCTCCCGCTTCTCCAAGATAGTAGATGGACTTGTCGGCCAGGGCATACTGCACTTCAGGAAGCGGAATATGATAGAACATCACCGACGGCAGTGGCTCGTTTCCGTTGTCTTCGGTGTACTTCAGGCTGTTGGTCTTGTACCAGACGATCTGGTTGGTGGTCAGCCATGCATATCGTCCGAGTCCGTTGACCTGCGATCCTGCATGTGAATCGAGGCAGTAAAGTATGGATGCCGGTTTTGTTCCGTCAGACGACATGACTTCAAGCGCATAGTCGGGGCTTTGCGAGTCGCCTCGTCCGGGCATTATGCATCCGGGCATCTTCTGCACGATGTCGTATATCTGGCTACGGTTCAGTTCAAACTGATGGTCGTGGTTTCCGAAGACAAATGCAAACGGTATGCCGCTTTCCACGATGGGGGAGAAGAGCTGTTCGACGGCTTTTGCAACATTTGTCGAATATATAAGGTCGCCTGTGATGATGATAAAGTCCGGGTTTTCGGTTTCGATGACTTCTCTCATCATCGGCAGCACGACTTTTTCGTCACCTTTGTCCCAGCGGAAGTGGGTGTCTGTGAATTGGACGATCTTAAATTCGCCGTTGTCGTTGAATTTGAGGGGCGACTGCGCAGATGCTCCTGTGGCGGTGGCCAGCAGGAGCATCGATGCGATTATACTTTTTAGTTTGAACATTTGCGTATGTGGTGGATTTATTGAAACGTGATGTTTTTATCTGTCGCCGGCTTAGTCGATTTCCATGACTATGCGTAGACCGGTTTCATTGTTGCGGTCATTTTCCGGCAATTTGCGGCGATAGGCCACGCGCAGATTGTTGACATCCTGGCTTTGCCAGCATCCTCCTCTGCGTACGCGCAGGTCGCTGCGTTTGGTGCATACGGGGTCGATGGCGTCGCCTGGCTTATAGTCCTGTTTGTAGTCCTGGCAGATTTCCCAGACATTGCCGCTCATATCGTAAAGTCCGGCCTCGTTCGGCTTCTTGGTCTTCACTTCGTGGGGATGTCCGCCACTGTTTATACCGTACCATCCGACCTCTTCGGCTGTGTCATGTCCGGCATATTTGGTGGTTTTGCGGTCCTCCGCTCCGCGTGCGGCATATTCCCATTCTGCTTCAGTGGGCAGGCGGAATGTCTTCTTTGTGAGCTGGCTCAGCTTAAGACAGAATTCCATGGCATCGTGGTATGAGATATTCTCCACGGGATTGTTGGGATTCTTGAATTCAGAGGGGTTATTGCCCATGATTCGTTCCCAAAGCGCCTGGGTCACTTCTGTCTCGCCCATATAGAAGTCCTTTGATATTGACACGTAGTGTACAGGTGTCTCATCTTTTTCCTGGCTGTTTTGTTCAGGTGTGGCTCCCATTTGATATTTGCCATGCTTCAGCAGTACCATGTTGAAGTTGACGGGTCCTGACTGCTGGACTGCCTCGCCTCCGATGTTGACGCTGGGAAGGGCGGGAATGCTTATCGGCAGAATGCCCTCGCCTGCCGCCGCCGGAGCCGTGGGCTGAGCCGTCGCACCCTGCTGACCGCCTCCGGCCTGCTTGGGCGCTACTGTCATGTGGTAGGTGAAAAGGCTTTTTACGGGTTCGAATTCGACACGCAGGGGCAGGTAATTGGATGTCTGTATAGTCAGTCGGTTTGTTCCTTGCGGCACGTACAGCCAATACACGCCACCCTTATTTTCAGATTTGACCACGCTCCCTTCAAACACAGGGTCGTTTGCGATAAGTCCGAGCTTTATCAAGGCGCATGCATTCTGGTTTGCGTCATACTCCTTGTACTGGGCCGCGCTAAGCTCCGGCGACTCTTTAAATTCGATCATTTCAAGTTGCTGTGCGGATGCAAAGCTGAAAAAGAAGAGAAACAACGATAGCGCTAACTGTGATTTCATCTTTTGATTCATGGGGATTTACTATAATTGCTTATGATAAATTTAGATTACAATACAGGTATGTCATTAGGCCCGAACGGAACTTCTCCGATGGGCTGCCATGTACGCACCATTATCTGAGGATGGTCTTCGTCGGTGAAGTCCCATACAAGTACCACGATACCTTCGTCGCTATATCCTTTAGTGTGCCATTTCTGCGAGAGGGTGACATAGTAATAGTCGGGTTTTGCGTCGTGGCGCATCACACGGTAGTCGTCGAATATGACGTTGATATAGCCGTTGTGCTTTTGGCGGTCGAATATGGTGCGGAGTTTGTTGAGATATTCGCGCTTGTTCTGCTGAGTATAGACCACTTTCTGCGATGTCGGGAGCTCCGGGCCTTTTCTGCGTTCGGAGATGACTTTACCTGTGATGATCAGTGCGTCGTCGCTGAACACGTCTTCCATGAAGCGGATATTTTTATCGTTGTAGGCTTGTTTGAACTTTTCGCACCACCCGAGGATCTGCATGCGGCGTTCCACATCTTTCAGCATTTCACCTTCCGCGAGCATCTTGGTGTATGTGGTGTTGTCCATCGTGAAGTTGATGTCGTCGATTCTACCGTTGGGGGTGAAGTCGATGCACAGTTCCCTGCGCGAACCGCTGTCGTAGGCGTCGTCGATCGGAAACATGGTCAGACCGATGTTGCGGAACTGGTATGACTTGGTGGTGCCGTTGGCGCGTTTTCTTGTCAGACAGCTTTCGGCGATAAAGTCGTCCTCAGTGCTGAAATGTACATTTTCCCAACATGATGCAAGCGATTCGATAGCTGTGTCGCTGATGTCGAGTCCGGCTATGTTGAGATCGGTGTTTTGCTGACAAGCGTCGTTGATGGCGGTGAGCAGCAGGCTCGTCTGTTGCTCCATCTTGTCGATCAGAGTCTGATTGTCTATTCCGTCGCGTATCTTGAACTTGACTGCCGCCTGTGCTTGAGCGCATAGTGCCACGGCTGCGATAAGAATGAGTGTTAGCTTTTTCATTATTGTGTGGAATGTATGTTTGTCAAAAATCGATTTAAAACTATTGTTATAGGTTCTTGAATGTCACGTCGGTGATCTTCGGATGATTCGGATCGGAAATATCCCATGAAAGAGTAACGTGCTTATTGTCAGAAAAATTGTATCCTTTACGGATTAAAGTGAACGATGACGACAATGCGTGTTCATGTCCAGCGATCGGAGCTATGTCGAGATCGGTGATCTCGGCTTTGTCGACATCGTCGCCCATGAATTCATTATACAGATCGTTGAGCGTCGACTGGTCGATATCCAGTATCGACATGAGGAATCCCAGATCCTGGCTCAGGTACGCTTCGCGGAGCTTGACGAGATAGTCGGCCACGATGGTGCGGTCGACGGTGCATGCGTCGGCTTGGCACGCTTCTTTGTTGGCGCAGCACGAATTGTCTCCGTGATGATCGGCGTATGCACCGATGGAGAGTGCCGCTAATGTTATGGCGATCATGATTCTTTTCATAGAGCAGTTGGAATTTAATTGTTGAATTCAAACCATAGTGCTGGATTCCCTTTGAAGTCCTCAAGTGTGGCATTTTCCCCGGTAGAGTAGTTGCGGCGCGAGGAGGAGCCGGGACCGAGAAGTGCCTTTATGCCTTCGCCCTGCGAACCGATCACCCAGAATGTGGCGTTGCGGTCGGGGCAGTTTGTCACTATGCCGTATTTCTTTATTCTGCCAAGTGATTTGAACAGATTGAGCAGGCTGTTGACTTCATTTATATCCTTTGCATAGATGATTTCGTTGATCACGTCCATCTGCCACTGCTGCAGTGTCATGTTCGGATCCTGGGCAGGCGGCGGTGCTATGTTCTCACTTTGCGTGGCCGCTGGCTTGGCTTCAGTGGCGGGTTTGTTGGCAGGCTTGGCCTCTTCAGCCGGTTTAGACGCGGGTTTTGCTTCGGTCGTTGGCTTGGCCTCTTCGACCGGTTTTGTGGCCGGCTTTGTTTCGTTCACAGGTTTGTCCGTGGTGGCCGGTTTGGCTTCGGTTGCCGGTTTAGTGGCGGGGGGAGCCTCGCCTGACAGCACTGCGATGGCTATGTATGAGAGTACGCGTGTATGTTCGCCACGCTTCATCGACATGTGCTGTATGTTCTGAAGCACGTCGGGCGACAGGGTCTTGTCGGGAAAGTGCTCTTTGAAATACTCCGTGATTCTGCTGATCAGCAGCAGGTCGGCATTGTCGCGGGCTTTGACTTCCGAAGCATTGGTCGACTCCTCCGACAGATAGTTTTTGTCCAGTTTCATCATGACGATTTCTTCCGATGTGTTCTGTGCGGTCAGAGCCATCGGAATAAGGAGCATGACGAGTGATAGTATCGTTAATAAATTGCGGTTCATATTCGATATCAGCGTTTGTTTTCGCCAAACAGGCTACTAATTTTAGATATAGGTATATAGCTTGTGAATCGGGCAGGGATTCTGCCTTGTCCCGAATTTAGATCTTCTTCGTTGATGGTGGTTCTCATCGTGTGGCAATAACCTTCGGGTATGTTGCGGAATATCACGACGGCCGTGTAGACGCCATTTTCATGTTTTGATATGCCGAAAAATACTTCGCAGCCTTTTTGACGGAAGTAGTTGATGGCATTGTTGAGAGGCACGGATATGTTTTTGTAGTCGAAGTCATATCCGATATGCTTTATGTCGAGGATAAAGTCATTGTCGAGTTCGCCGGTTGTCAGCAGATTGGCCATTGTCTCGATAGGGTAGGCTCCGGAATTGTTGATAAGCTCGAAGGCACGGTTTTTGACAAGTGCGCCCGGGGGGATATCTACTTTTCCGTCGGCTGGTACCGTATTGTCGGTCGACTCGATGATATCAAGGGCTTTTCTTTGATATGAGGGGTCAAACACGGCCAACCGGTAATATTTGTTGGATGTCAGTGCATCTGTGTAGTATGTGTTGCCGGGAAGTATGTAGTAGTTCATATTCCAGGTCGGGAGCAGGCGTTGGCGGGTCACGCTGTCGTTGGCGACAGGTGTGATGCGGTGTGAGGTCAGGTCCGAGAGCAGCCGGCGTTCATTTTCTACCATTCCTGTGCCGTGCATCAGGTCGTAGCTGATAGGGAATGAGACTGCGTATTCGGTCTGTCCGTCGGGAGTTTCCCAGCAGACGCGGTATCTGCGTCCGTTCTGGTTGTTTACGGAGATTGACAGATTTTGTCCGGCCATGCGTTTCAGCCGGGCAAAGTCACCACCTTCAAAGGTGATTTGATCCTCGGCAAGCATAGCGTTGACCGGTTTGTCGCGTTTTAGCGGCATGTCGGTGGCCAATGCATAGCGTTCAAGAAAATTGAACACGGCGACGTTCGGTCCGCCGCGGAGGGCGTCGTCGAATATGTCGTAGCCGATGTGGGTGACGGTTCCGTCGGATATGTCGATTCTGACGGGTGAATTTTTATAGCTTAGAGTAGTGGAGGATTGCGGTCCGTCTGCCGGCGCGTCTGTGGCGTTGAAGCCGATGACTTTCGCCATGGATTCAAGCTGGTCGGTAGCGAAGTCCAATGAAGAAGCAATCGCTGTGGACCCTGAAAAGGCCCACAACGATGCTAAAAGTATTGATGTCAGATGTCTGAACGTCATGATTTCCGGTTAAACTCCAATGTTGAATTTTTTTGTCGTACCGTTGCTGAATACAACTGTTCCGCCTACAAGCTTTCCTTCTTTGAAGCGTGCGGATGTGATTCGGTCACCGTTGTTGACGTCGATGGTCTTGCCACCAGACTTTAAGTCGATGGAATATGACTTGGTCACCTTCACTTCTCCGGTGCCGTGAGGCTTGCCGCTCTGGGCAGGACCGGTGTACAGGCCCCATCCGAGATTGTAGTTGGTGAGGTGGTTGGACTGTGCTGTAACGGTTTTGGTGACAACTTTTTCAACCGTGTCGACTCTTTCTAAGACTACAGTGTCGGTAGTCTGGACGAATACCGTGTCAGGGACTACTTCATCCTCGCCATTACCGTCGTCTTCAGGCTCGTCGGTCTCGGTGTAGTCCTCTTCTTCTTCTTCAATCTGCTCGACTGTCGGCTCTTCAGTTTCTGCCTTTTCGCCGCTCTTGGGCATAAAGGCTATAACGCCGGCACCGATCACGACTACGGCGATGACTGCAATCAGCCATACGGGCAGACCGCCGCCTTTGACTTCCTGAACCATTTCGGAGCCGCACTCGGGGCACTTCAGATCTTCCCCTTCAGGAATGGAGAATTTCTCTTTCTTATTGGCTTTGTCGCAATTACCGACGTTTAGACAGCGGTATTCTTTGTTTTTTGCCATAATTGTAATGATAGTTTATTATTTAGTTGTTAAGATTTATTGCGGACGGTATGCAAGAAGGGTCTCTATGGCCTTCTTGGTCCAGTTGACAAATTGATTGTACTTGGTCTTCGGGGTCGGATTCTCCTCTTTGATCACCTTGCCGATAGCGGCCATCACTTTGTCCTGAAGTTCTTTCAGTTTTGCCTGAATATCCTTCAAGGCCGATGGATCGATATCCTGGAAAGCTTCTTCCATCGCGTCGGCATAAAGTCGGCGGATCTCCTTTGATCGTTCCTCTATCAATGGGTCGTTGAAAGCCATTTCGGTAAACTTGTCAAATCCCCATGGGGTGATCTCTGCGTTGCCGAAAATGTCCACGCCTCCAGTGGCTCCGTATTGTCCGGAAGTCTCTGCATCGAAGAGTATTCTGTCGAGTCCGAGTGCGAGAATCATGTAGGGCATCGTGTCGTTGCGCAGTTCATCGGGTGACTTCGGCGGAACTGCAAACAGTGTGCGGTAATCGTCGCTGTATCCTTCACTGACAAGCAGGATGCGGTTTGCCGGTGATGCGGCGATCAGAGAGTCGAATTTAGCTTTAAGCATCGGCACGGAGCTGATGGCGCGCATCGGATAGCCGTTCTCTACGATTGCCACTGATATTTCGTTGGGATACTGTCCTTCGAGAGTGACATGTATGGATGCGCCGGCGCCTCCGGGGATAGCGCTGCGCAGTGCCAGTTCGAAACGTTCTGCAAATTCAAGCAGGTCCGGATCTTTGGTTTTCGGCAGAGTTACAAGTATGCGTTTAAACAGGATGTTTTTACCTATTTCCGGGGTCGGAGTGTTTGCGTTGTTCAGCTGGATTTCGTTCATGTTGATCTCTGTGAACACTCCGCTGGCAGTGATGATGTCCTTTGCAAATTGCTGCAGGGTCTGTTCGTTGTTGCCGTACTTGTTCTTCAGACGCTCCATGATGGGCACTTCGAGCACTTTCTGGGTCTGCTCTTTGCAGAATTCGTTGTGGAAAGTGACGATTTCGCCGTAAACCGGGCCTAACAGTGTGCGGGAAAGCACGTTGCGGTTCAGCTTGTTCACGTTCATGAACTTGCCGTCGCTTGCCAGGGCTTCAACGATAGACTCACGGATAGTGTTGGTGATTTTGTCCATGCTTCCTTCGTTGACGTTCATCTTGTGTTCGAGGTCAGCCATGCGGTTACGGCTGTAGAACTTGATCACCGGCAGAGTCATATCCTCTGATCCGTCGCGGTCGTCAGTGTCATTGACCACGGTATATAGGTCTGCCAAAGCCACCATGCGTTCCTTGTTGAACTTGATGATGTCGTCAATGGCCTGTTCAAAACCGATAAGACGCTTGCCGAGGTCGGCAAATTTCTTTTCAAGAGCCTGTGCCAGGGGAACTGCAAACAGCTTTATGGCCTCGATTTCTGTCTTTTTGGTGTAAAGCACTTTGCAGTAATTGGTGACGCGCTCATAGCGGTTGCCGAATATCAGAGGACGCTTGAGCATACCTGCGCTGAGGTATTCGGTCTTGACCTGAAGAATGGTCTCCTGAAGTTCCTTGCATTTGCTGTCGAGGGCAGGAATGGTGGTCTCCTGCATCTTCAGGGCCTCGTCGCCGGCATAGACGGTCAGGCGGTCGACGATCTGTCGGGCTTCGTTGATCGACAGACGTCCGGTGGCCCATTCGTTGAACACGTATTTCTCTACAGTCTCTGAGATTTGCTTGGCATACGTGTCAAGTGCGCTTGCCTTGTCCTTGAAGAATACTGTGGCGCCCTTTCCGCGGAATCCGTTTTCAAATCCGCCGCGGCACAATTCCACAAGTCTGTCAAACGGATGGTCGGTACCCTTGGCTGCCTCGGCCCACTGGTCGACGCAAGGATTCCAGTAGTTTGTGAACTCGCCCTTTTTCCAGCCCTCTTTCTCGTCGCCGGGAAGGATGTAGTCCTTAAGCATAAGATGGGCCGAATCCATGTTCCAAGTGTCCTGGCGTCCGGGCTGGCTCAGGTAGCCGAGCGGATCGAAGTTTGACGGCTCTTCGCGGTAGCCGGAAGTGTTGCTCCAGTTGTTGAACTTAAGCTGATATAGTGCGCTTGTGCCAAGCGTGTAGGCGATGTGTTCCTGAAGTTCTGTCTCCGGAACCACTACTCGCTTTATACCGAACGAACCGATGGCGCGTGTACGGACGGGTAGGGGATTGCCTTCGTCCGGATCAGCGGTTTCGTCGTATTCATCGCGGGTATTAGATATGTTCTCAAATGTGTAGAAACGTTTAAATTCTTCAGCAAGAGTTCCTCCGGGACAGAATATGAAGTTATAGACGAAATCTGCTACGAGTCCGGCAAGCTGTACGGGATCAGTGACGGTATAGCCGAAATTGTTTGTATTGCTGTACAGCATCAATCCGCCGGCTATTTTTATAGCTTGCGGAATTGCTCCTGCTTTTATGTTCGCGGGTGTGGGGTTGTCGTAGGTAAGGAAAGTTCGGCCTAATTCGACGTTGGATGTAACGTCAAACGGCGGTCGGCTTACACGAGTTCCCCATTCGCTGTTGTAGTGTGAGGTAAACAGGTTGTTCAGCTCAAGAAGCGCGCCGTAGCCGTTGCCTTTGTAGCGGCCGGTATCCCAGTTTGGTTGGGGAGAGTTTTCCGGCAGCTGGCAGTAGGCGGTAATATTAAATCCTGTGGATTCGTTGATGCTGTGGTCAAACATCCATTTGCGGGTCTGTACTATCGCGTCAACGATTGAGCCGGAACCTGTTCCTCCTGCAAGTCCGCAGAAGATATGGATATTTATAGTTCCGCCCACCTCTTTTTTCTGCATGGATGCTACTTCAGTGCCAAGTTTGTGCAGATACGCGTCGATATTTGCTCCGAACAGCAGACGGCCTGCACGGCGCTTCTGGTCGGCGGCGGCTCCGACGGGGCAAGTTGCGGTCTGTGTCTCGCTCACGTTGCCGAGCACACCCATCAGTCTGGTGTATCCTTTCGGATTGGAGAATATAGCGTCGATGTTGCTGTTTTTCTTTATATCGACAAATTCGCTGGGGGTGAAGCAGCAGTTGCCGTGGATGGTCTGGTAAGAGATGTCCGACGGATTGATCATCGCCGAATCAGTGTCGACGTATATGAAGCCGATGGGCAGTTTGTTGCGCTGCGACTCATCATACTCAGTCCAAAGTCTCTGGCGGAAAGCTTTAAGGATTTTACCTCCGGTGCCTCCAAGTCCTATTAAGATATGTGACATAGTTGTTGGTGGTTATTTTTTGTGTTAGAAATTCATTGTTGATGTGGTAGAGCCTCCAGTACCTGCAAACAGGTCCATGTCTGAAGTGTAGCGTGGTGCGCGTCGGCGCATAAGTCCGGCCAGAATGAGGAATACGGCCACTTCCGCGCCAAGCCATAGCCATCGGCGCAATATGTAGGCATTCAGAGTGGCATTCGCGGCATCGATCAGTCCGAGCGATGTGCTTACTACCGTGTCTGATGTCTCAGACAGGATTTCTGAAGTGTCGATAAGTGCCGACGATGCCTCGTTGACGGCCTCCGAAGCTTCTTCCGGAAGATATTCCTCCGGGATATAGTCCTGAATGTTCGGCAACAGGGCTGTCAGTGCGTCGACATCCACGTAATCTTTCGATGTGTTGACCAATGAATATGCCTGGTCGACGTAGTCTTTGGCGGTATAAGCTCCGAAGAGCAGGATTATTTGGAATGTAGCGAATATAAACAGGACTGTCGACATTATTATTGTCTTGATCCAGTGCAGGCCAAAAAACTGGCGCACGATAATGGCCGCGACTATGGCAAGCGCGAGTCCTGAACCGGCACCAAGCAGGAATGATGACAAGAATGTGTATAATATGCCCACTATGATATTGATTAAATTTGGTACGCCTTTAATTTATTTGCACTGTGATTTGTCGGACATGCAGATGTAGTTTATTTATGGTATAGCAACCATATAAATAATAAATCTTTTATCCGAATATGTCGCAAAGATATGTAAATTTCTCCGATATACAAAAATTTGGGTAATAAAAAAGGTATGGCGCAAAGTTTTGCACCATACCTCTATCGATTAATCAGTTATGACGGATTATTTGTTTTCGAGCGTCTCAACTTCCGGATCTACGCCCCACTGCTGCTGGGCGAGACGGCGGTAGTTGTTGTAGCGCCATTGTGCATTCTCCTTAGCGGCCGCGAAGAGTTCTGCTGCCTCTGCCGGATACTGCTTCATTACTGACGAATAGCGAACCTCACCCTTCAGGAAGTCCTCGAAGGCATCCCAGTTGGGCTGCTTGCTGTCGAGGGTGAACGGATTCTTTCCTTCAAGCTCAAGAGCGGGGTTGTAGCGCCAGAGGTGCCAGTAGCCGCATGCAACGGCGTTGGCTTCTTCCTGCTGGGCTTTGCCCATGCCGGCGCGGATACCGTGGTTGATACAGGGTGCGTAGGCTATGATGATTGAAGGTCCGTCGTATGCTTCTGCCTCGCGGATAGCTTTGAGGGTCTGAGCCTGGTCGGCACCCATGGCTATCTGGGCGGCATATACGTAGCCGTAAGTGGTGGCGATGAGGCCGAGATCCTTCTTGCGGATGCGTTTTCCTGATGCGGCGAACTTGGCGATGGCTCCGATAGGTGTTGCCTTGGAAGCCTGGCCGCCGGTGTTGGAGTAAACCTCGGTGTCGAGCACGAGGATGTTGACATTCTTGCCTGACGCTATCACGTGGTCGAGACCGCCGAAGCCGATGTCGTATGAAGCACCGTCACCGCCGATGATCCACTGGCTGCGCTTGATGAGGTAGTGCTTGAGGTCAAGGACAGCCTTGCAGGCGTCGCATCCGCAAGCCTCCATCAAAGGCACAAGCTGGTCGGAGATTTCGCGGCTGCGGTCGGCGTTCTCCTTCTCGTCGAGCCACTGAGTGGCGAGCGACTTGATTTCGTCGGAGCATGTCGGGCATTCGAGCAGACCGCGGACTGCCACGTCAAGACGTGCGCGGAGCTTCTCGTTGGCGATAGTCATACCGAGGCCGAATTCGCAGAAGTCCTCGAACAGGGAGTTAGCCCATGCCGGTCCGCGTCCGTTTTCGTCGGTAGTGTAGGGTGTCGAAGGAACCGAGCCTGAGTAGATAGAGCTACATCCGGTGGCATTGGCCACGATTTCGCGGTCGCCGAACAGCTGGGTGATGAGCTTGACATAAGGAGTCTCGCCGCATCCGGAGCATGCGCCGGAGAACTCAAACAGAGGCTGGGCGAACTGAGAGTTCTTTACATTGGCCTTGATGTCTACCAAAGACGCCTTTGACTTGACGTTGTCCACGCAGTAATCCCAAGCTTTCTGTACGTCGAGCTGGGTTTCAAGCGGCTTCATAACGAGTGCCTTCACGCCCTTCTTGCCTGGGCAGACGTCGACACAGTTGCTGCAACCGAGACAGTCGAGAACGTCGACAGCCTGCATGAAGCGCATGCCTGTGAATGTCTTTCCGATAGCGGGGATGGTGGCGTCTTCTCCGAAGGGAGCATTGGCCATCTCGTCGGGAGTGATGACGAACGGACGGATAGCTGCGTGAGGACATACGTATGCACACTTGTTGCACTGGATACAGTTCTCATTGAGCCATTCCGGAACGAAAGCTGCCACACCGCGCTTCTCATACTTGGCAGTGCCCTGGGGCCATGTTCCGTCGGGGCAGTCGGCAAATGCCGATACCGGCAGAAGGTCGCCGTCCTGAGCGTTGATAGGATGAACCACCTTGTTGACAAATGCGGGATCGTTGTTCTCTACGGCTTTGTCGTCGGGAAGCTGTGCCCATGCCGGATCCACGTCGAGTTTTTTGTATTCGCCGCCACGGTCTACAGCCGCGTAGTTCTTGTCGACTACGTCCTGACCCTTCTTGCCGTAGCTCTTCACGATGAATTTCTTCATCTGCTCTACAGCAAGGTCAACGGGGATAACCTCGGTGATGCGGAAGAAAGCCGACTGGAGGATGGTGTTGGTACGGTTGCCAAGACCGATCTCCTGGGCTATGCGGGTAGCGTTGATGTAGTATACGGTGATGTTGTGTTCGGCAAAATAGCGCTTAACCTTGTTGGGGAGGTTCTTGGCAAGTTCCTCGCCTTCCCAGATGGTGTTGAGCAGGAATGTTCCACCGTCGCGCAGACCGCGGGTCACGTCATACATGTGTAGGTAAGCCTGTACGTGGCATGCCACGAAGTTGGGGGTGGTCACCAGATATGTAGAACGGATGGGTTTGTCGCCGAAGCGCAGGTGCGAGCATGTGAAGCCGCCTGACTTTTTGGAGTCGTAGGCGAAGTATGCTTGGCAATATTTGTTGGTGTTGTCACCGATGATCTTTACGGAGTTCTTGTTGGCTCCGACAGTACCGTCGGCACCGAGTCCGAAGAATTTGGCTTCGAATGTGCCCTTGTCGCCGAGAGCCACCTCTTCCTTCATGGGAAGCGAGGTGAAGGTCACGTCGTCGACAATACCGAGGGTGAATCCGTTCTTCGGGGTAGGAAGTGCGAGATTCTCATATACGGCGAGTATCTGGGCGGGAGTGGTGTCCTTTGAGGCAAGACCATAACGGCCGCCTACGATCTCAGGAGCATTTTCTACGCCGTAGAAGCAGTCCTTTACATCGAGATAGAGCGGTTCGCCGTTGGCTCCGGGCTCCTTGGTGCGGTCGAGCACTGCGATGCGCTTTGCTGTCTTGGGCACGGCTGCGAGGAAGTGCTTTGCGGAGAACGGACGGTAGAGGTGTACCGATACCAGACCCACTTTCTCACCCTTCTCCATGAGGTAGTCGATGGCCTCCTGAGCGGCCTGGGTGACAGAACCCATGGCGATGATGACGCGCTCTGCGTCGGGAGCTCCGTAGTAGTTGAACAATCCATACTGGCGTCCGGTGATCTCGGAGATCTGCTTCATGTAAGCTTCTACGATCTCAGGTACGGCCTCGTAGTATTTGTTGGATGCTTCACGGTGCTGGAAGAATACGTCGCCGTTTTCTGCCATACCGCGGGCTACGGGTTGGTTGGGGTTAAGGGCGCGTGAGCGGAATTCGGCGAGGGCCTCGCGGTCGAGCAGGGGAGCGAGGTCATCGTTGTCGAGTGCTTCGATTTTCTGTATTTCGTGCGAGGTGCGGAATCCGTCGAAGAAGTTTACGAACGGTACGCGCGATTTAATGGTCGACAGGTGGGCTACACCGGCCAGATCCATCACTTCTTGTACTGAACCTTCTGCAAGCATGGCGAAGCCGGTCTGGCGCACAGACATGACATCCTGATGGTCGCCGAAAATGCTGAGTGCATGCGATGCGAGCGTACGGGCCGACACGTGGAACACGCAAGGAAGAAGTTCGCCGGCGATCTTGTACATGTTGGGAATCATCAGCAACAGACCCTGCGAAGCGGTGTAGGTAGTGGTCAGTGCTCCGGCTTGAAGCGAACCGTGGACTGCACCTGCGGCACCGCCTTCCGACTGCATTTCCTGTACGAGAACTGTCTCGCCGAAAATGTTTTTACGGCCTGCGGCCGCCCATTCGTCGACGTATTCAGCCATCGTGGAAGAAGGCGTGATGGGATAGATAGCCGCTACTTCCGAGAACATGTAGCTCACGTGGGCGGCTGCCTGATTACCATCACAGGTCAAGAATTTTTTTTCTTTACTCATAACTGTATAATCTATTTATTGTAGAAAATGAATGTCAATAACTTAATCTCTCTTCGTGAATTATATACGAAATAGAATGTCTATATACTTAAATTCAAGGTGCAAATTTACTTAATTATCCGAGAAATAGCAAGATTTCGGGAAAATTAGGTGCCTTATTTAGATAATTTATAAATAAAGCACGGCATTTCCGCTGACCGGAGATGCCGTGCTTATGATGGAATTAAGGGGTTCTGAATTACTCTGTTTCAAGCGGTACTGCCACAATTTTCAGATTGTGCGAGCGGATGAAGTCGAGGATATTGGAGCGGATGTCGCTCGGTGCCACGTCGGCTTCGATGCGCTTGAGCGCGTTGAACACCGATGTGCCGGCCTGATATATGTGGCGGTAGCTTTTGGCCACGTCGTCGATCTGCTCCGACGTGAATCCGTGGCGGTCCATAATCTTGGCGTTTATGCCGTAGTAGGCCACGGGGTTGTGGGCTACGATGACATACGGCGGGACGTTGCCAGAGATGCGGCATCCACCTTTGACCACTACCCAGTCGCCCACTTCGCTGCGCTCGTGGAGGATGACTGCTGAGGAAAGTATGGTGCACATGCCCACGGTGCAGTCGCCGGCGAGGGTCACGCCGTTGCCGAGCACGCATTTTCCTTTTATGAGGGCATCGTGTCCGATGTGGGTCTCGGCCATTATGAAGCAGTCGTCGCCTATGACGGTGGCGCCCGTCGAACGTATGCCGCGGTTGATGATGCAGTGCTCGCGGATGACGTTGTTGTCGCCTATCTTGCAGTATGTCTTCTCGCCTTTCCAACGGAAGTCCTGCGGGTCGGCACCGATTATGCAGCCTTGGTATATCTTATTGTGTCTGCCTAATATGGTTCCGTTCATAATGCTGACGTAAGGCATGATCTCGCAGTCGTCGCCGATCTCAACATCTTTGTCTATGAATGCGAACGGGTGGATCGTCACGTTGTTGCCTATCTTTGCCGACGGATCGACATGTGCTAAAGGACTAATCATGGTGGTTGGTTTTTTAAGATGTGAATAATGTTAGCGTCCTCCTCCGAGCGACTGATAGAGATTGATGGCCGAACGTGCGCGGGTATACTCGCAGGCGGCCTGCGACAGCTGGGCCGAGAGGAGTGTCTGCTGTGCCGTCAACACTTCAAGATAGGTCGACGATCCGTCGAGCTCAAGAAGGTCCTGGGTATATTCGACGGCTTTTTCCAGATTGGCCACCTGCTCTACGAGTAGGGCCGACTTCTCGTTGCTCTTTGAATAAAGGACCATGGCGTCGCTGACTTCGGCACTTGCGCTCAGAAGCGTATATTGGAAATTGTTGAGGGCCTGTTGCTGCTGGGCTTTAGCGGCCTCCAGACCGGAGATGAGCTGTCCTCTCGCAAACAAGGGGATGGCGAGCGATCCGGCAAGCGATGCAAACCAGTTGGCGGGGTTCACGATCATCGAGCCGAGCGAATTGGTGAATCCGCCGGTGGCCGAAATCGTCAGGCCTGGATAGAACGCGGCTCTGGCCTGGTTGGTTCCATAGTATGCCATTGCCAGACTCTGTTCGGCGGCAAGTACGTCCGGACGTGCGGCGAGTTCGCGCATAGGCACTCCTTCGCGGAACATCTCCGGCAACATGAGCGTGGCCTCCGACGATATGTTCCAGTTCTGCGGGGTAGTGTTGAGCAGAAGCGAGAGCGAGTTGTAGGCCTCATGGAGCGACACTTCGAGGTCGGTGATTGAGGCAAGGATGCTGTAGTAGTTGGCGGTGCTCTGTACTACGGCACTTTCGTTGACGCGTCCCGACAGCTTGAAGTTCTTCATGATTTCTACGCTTTCCTTCCAGTATTCAGAAGTCTGACGGCTTATCTTGAGCTGTTTTTCAAGCATGGCGATGCTGTAGTAGCATGTGGCCACACCGGCTATGAGCTGTGAACGCACGGCCTGTGCGTATGCCTCGCTCTGAAGCAGCGCCGCTTTGGCCTTGCGGTTATTGTTCAGAAGTTTGCCGAAGATGTCCACTTCCCAGCTTGCGGTCAACGGCACCTGATAGGTCCATCCCATGTGGCGCATGCCGGGGTAGTCGAAGTAGTTTTTACCTCCGTTGGGTGCCAGAGTAAGTGACGGCAGATAGCTCAGACGGGCTCCCTTGAGTTGGGCGTGGGCTATGTCGATGTTCAATTTGGCATTTTGGAGATTTGTGTTGTTTGACAGGGCCAGGTCGATAAGTTTGACCAGTTCAGGATCGGTGAACACCTGTTGCCATTTCAGATTGCCGAATGCCGAAGAGTCGGCCGCCTCTTCCTTCGCCTGGGCATATTCAGCCGTGAGGGCATTGTCGGTCGGCATGTCAAACTTCTTGTAGATGTGGCAGCTCGAAAGAGCTCCCACACCGACAAGGATTATGGCTATTCTTGATATGTTGTTGATTGACATAATTTTAGTTGTGATGGATTAATGTGCATACTGTTCGATCTCTGATTCCAGACCGGAGTTGTCCGTGTCGTCCCACTTCAGCGGCGAAATCTTTTCCTGGATCAGCTGGAATGCCACGAACAGGGCAGGAACTATGAAAATCTGCAGAATCATACCTATGAGCATACCGCCGATGGCTCCGGTGCCGAGCGCATTGTTGGAGTTGGCTCCTACGCCGTGGGCAAACATCAGAGGCAACAGACCGATGATGAGCGCAAGCGAGGTCATAAGGATCGGTCGCAGACGGGCGGCGGCTCCGTCGATGGCGGCTTTGACCACCGACATTCCGGTGCGGCGGCGTTCGAGGGCGAACTCCACGATAAGGATGGCGTTCTTGGCCAATAGACCGATAAGCATGATCAGCGCGATCTGCAGATAGATGTTGTTGGATATGCCGAACATCTGGGCGAATATGAACGAACCCATAAGTCCGAACGGAATCGAGAGGATTACCGCCCACGGAATAATGTAGCTCTCATACTGTGCCGACAGAAGAAGGTAGACGAAGAGCAGACACAGGCCGAAGATGATGGCGGTGGTGTTGCTTGACGATCCGGCCTCTTCGCGGGTCATACCGGCATATTCGAAGCCGTAGCCTTGGGGCAGATACTCTTCAGCGATGCGTTCCACTGCGGCGATTGCCTGTCCGGATGAATAGCCCGGGGCGGGGCTTCCCGTCACGGATATTGACTGGAACATGTTGAATCGGTTCAGAAGGTCAGGACCGTAGACGCGGGTGAGCTTGACGAAGTTGCTCAGCGATGCCATCTCGTTGCCGTTGCGTATCTTTATCGAGTTAAGGGTCTCGGGCGATACGCGGGCTTCGGGCGATGCCTGCATCATCACGCGGTAGATCTTACCGAAGCGGTTGAAGTTGGACACGTACATACCTCCGTAATATCCCTGAAGTGTCGTCAGTATGGTCGAAGGGCTGATACCGGCCTGCTTAGCCTTGGCTGCGTCGATGTCGAGCATGTACTGGGGGAAGGTCGGGTTGAAGGAGGTGTATGCCATCTGGATTTCCGGGCATTGGTTGAGCGCTCCGAGGAACTGCTGTACGATCTTGAAGAATTCGTTGATGTCGCCGCCGGTCTTGTCCTGCATTTTCAGCTCGAAACCGTTGGTCACTGAGTAACCTGTGATCATAGGCGGCGCGAATATCATCACTGTACCGTCCTTGATCTTTTGTCCGGTCATCATATAGAGTTGCTGTATGACGGCATCGGAGCTCTCCTCTTTTGAACGCTCCTCCCAGTCTTTCAGACGGATGATGAATGTACCGTAAGTCGGACCCTGGCCGGCGATGAAGCTGTAGCCGTTGATCATGGTGCGCGACTCCACGGCGGGTACGCTGCCGATTATGGCGTCGACTTCGTCAAGCACCTCAGTGGTGCGCTCCTGGGAGGTTCCTGGAGGCATGTTGAGCATCACGAACACCGTACCGGTATCCTCGTTGGGTACAAGTCCGGAGGGTGTGATGTTCATAAGCCATATCAGTACTGCTACCGATACGCCGACGATGCCGAATGACGATACCTTGTGGTTGATGAAGAAGTTGGTGATTCGGCGGTAGTGGCCGAGCTGACGATCGTATGCCACATTGAATGCTGTGTGGAATCGCTGGATGAACGACTTTTTCTTTCCTTCATGATCTTCGTGGGGCTTCAGGAACACGGCGCACAGTGCGGGCGACAATGTCAATGCGTTAAGAGCCGACAGACCGATGGCGATGGCCATAGTAAGACCGAACTGCTGGTAGAACACACCTGCGGTGCCGGGCATGAACGACACGGGGATGAACACGAGCATCATTACCAAGGTGATGGAGATGATGGCCGATCCGATTTCGTTCATGGCGTCGATAGATGCCTTACGTGAGCTCTTGTAGCCCACGTCAAGTTTGGCATGCACGGCCTCGACCACCACTATGGCGTCGTCGACCACAATGGCGATGGCGAGCACGAGTGCCGACAGGGTGATGAGGTTTATCGAGAATCCGATGATGTTCAGGAAGAAGAAAGTTCCGACAAGTGCCACGGGGATGGCGATGGCGGGAATGATGGTGGAGCGTATGTCCTGAAGGAAGATGTAGACCACCACGAACACAAGTATAAATGCCTCGATAAGGGTCTTGATCACCTCGTCGATAGATGCGCTGAGGAATGAGTCGACGTTAAGAGGAATTTCGATGCCGAGGCCTTCAGGCAATTCTTTTTCAAGATTTTTGGTAAATTCAAGACAGTCGTTAATGATTTCACGAGCGTTTGATCCTGCGGTCTGGAACACCATCGCAGTTACGGCCGGATAGCCGTTCATCTTATTGTGGAAACCGTAGGTGACACGTCCGAGTTCGATGTCGGCCACGTCCTTCAGATAGAGTGTCTCGCCGTTCTGGTCGGCACGGATCACGATGTCGCCGAACTGTTCGGGAGTGGTCAGACGTCCGCGGTACTTGATGGTGTATTGGAAGCTCTGGTTGCCCTGTTCGCCAAATGAGCCGGGAGCTGCTTCGATGTTTTGCTCAGCCAGTGCCTGGGACACATCGGTAGGCATAAGGTGATACTGGGCCATGACGTCAGGCTTAAGCCATATTCGCATCGAATAGTCGGCACCCATGACCATAACGTCGCCCACACCGGAGATACGCTGCATCTGCGGGACGATGTTGATCTTCATGTAGTTCTCGATGAAGTTCTCGGGGTAGTTGCCCGACTTGTCGTAGAGAGTTACGCCGACGAGCATTGAGGTCTGGCGCTTTTGTGTGATCACACCGACCTGGTTTACTTCCGAAGGAAGAAGGTTCTGTGCCTTGGCCACGCGGTTCTGCACGTCGACTGCTGCCATGTCGGGATCGAATCCCTGCTCGAAATATACGTTGATGGTGGCGCTGCCCGTATTTGTCGCGGTCGACTCCATGTAGGTCATGCCTTCAGCACCGTTGATTGACTCTTCAAGGGGCGCGATCACCGAGTTGAGCACGGCCTGCGCGTTGGCTCCGGTGTAAGTTGTGCTCACCGAGATGGTTGGCGGCGCGATGTCCGGATACTGGGTGATAGGTAGCGATACCAGTCCGATAATACCCAGCAGGACTATAAATATTGATATAACCGTGGAAAGCACCGGACGGTTAATAAATGTATCAAGTTTCATGTTTTAACGCTGTTGTTAAAGTTGTTTATCAGAGAAGAGAGCGTGTAGTGTATTCCGTCGTTCGACGGTTTTGGTGCCGTTATTGCTGGGCTGTTTGTGCGTTAGGGTCGGTAGGCACGATGGTCATGCCGTCTTTAAGCTTCGTGCCGACACCTTCGATGGCTATGCGGTCGCCGGGATTGAGACCTGACGTGATCACGAATGTCTGTCCGTCGGAGATCGGGCTTACGGTAACAGGCACTGACTTTACGGCGTTGGAGTCGTTGACCACATACACGAACCGACGGTCCTGAAGCTCGAAAGTGGCTTTCTGGGGAATCACGAGAGCGCTGTCGGAGCGGACGGGGATGAGTACCTGTCCGGTGCTTCCGCTGCGGAGCATTCCGTTCTTATTGTCAAACAGTGCACGCACCGATGCAGATCCTGTCGTGCTGCCGATCACACCCGATACGGTGGCCACTTTGCCTTTGTACGGATAGATGTCGCCGTTGGCGAGGCGCAACGACACTTCAGGCATATTGCCTACGCTTGAATTGAGCGATACCGAGCCGCCTTTGGTCAGGTCGAGGATGTCCTTTTCGTTGAGCGAGAAGTAGGCATATACCTCGGAGTTGTCGCTGACGGTGGTCAGAGGCTGTGCCGACGACGGTGAGGCAAGCGAACCTTCACGGTTGGGGATCGATCCGATGACGCCGTCGCTGGGCGATGTCACCTGTGTATAGGCAAGATTCTTCTTGGCTGAGATGAGCTGTGCCTGGGTCGAGGCAAGCTGTGCCTGAGCCGACTTGAGGTTGTTGTCGGCCATCTGCCATTCATATTCGCTGATGATATTTTTGTCAAACAGTTTGCGCTTGTTGGCTTCGGTCAGTTTGGCTGTTCCTACTGCGCTCTCTGCCACGCGTATAGCGGCTTCAGCCGCGTCGACTGCGGCCTGATACTGCACTTGGTCGAGGGTGAACAGCACCTGGCCTTTCTTGACCTGCTGTCCTTCGTCTACGTGGACTTTGGTTATGAATCCGGTCACCTGCGGACGGATGTCGATGTCGGTGCGTCCTTTGATGGTGACGGGATAGGCGCTCTCGAGGTTGGATGTCGTGTAGTCGAGAGTCATTGTGGCGATCTGGGGAGCCGGAGCTTGTTGCATCTGCTGTTGCTCTCCGCCGCCGCAAGAGGTGAAACACAGGATAGCTGCCGTCGATAGTAGAGTTCCGGCAGTCTTCATTGCATTTAAATTCATAATTGTACTTATTTATTGTCCCTATTGAAATTATTCTATAGCTGATTTGGTGTCAGACCTTTTTCCTTTATGTGATTGGTTGTGGAAAACGCTGATTTTGCAGTGCAAAGTTAGGAACTCTGAGTGAATTAAAGATGAATGTTGTCCGTTAATTTAAGTAAAAAACTCCAATATGGGTATAATTTTGGAAAAAATGGCGAATTCTTTGCTCCGGTATATGCGGATATTTGCAGAAAAGGCACATCTTTGCCGTCGATGCGGGAACACATGTTGCGGAATAGAATTAAATTCAGTATTTTTGTGAGAAATTAAGAAATGCTATAATCCTCTTAAATCCGCATGAATCTTTTGAAAGTGACATTGCCCTTGGTGACTGACCCCGTGTTGATATTCTTTATAGTCCTGGTCATAATCCTGTTGGCTCCCATATTGCTTAACCGTCTGAAGATACCCCACATAATCGGGATGATTGTGGCGGGAGTGGTCATTGGTCCTTATGGCGTGGGTCTGCTGAGCAGGGATGCTTCGTTTGAGATTTTCGGTCAGGTCGGGATTCTGTACCTTATGTTTCTTGCGGGAATAGAGATCGACATGTACCACCTTAAGAAGAATCTCAGGCGCGGCCTCGGGTTCGGCATGTACACGTTCATGGTACCGATGGTGGTCGGCACGGTTACGTCTGTATATCTTCTCGGATTTAATTGGCTCACGTCGGTGCTGCTCGCATCCATGTACGCGTCGCATACTTTGATCGCCTATCCGATAGTCTCGCGTTTCGGACTTACGAAGTCGCCAGCAGTTATCATCACTATAGCCGGAACGATAGTCACCGTGCTTGGTGCGCTTATTGTCCTCGCCGGTGTGGTGGGTATATATCGCGACGGGGCTTTTAGTGCCGGTGACATTCTTAGGCTTCTTTTGAGACTGGTCATATACTGCATAGCCGTGGTATATGCCTTTCCGAGATTGACACGCTGGTTCTTTAAGAAGTACAACGACAATATCACTCAGTTCATATATGTCCTTGCCATGGTGTTTCTGGCCAGCTATTCGGCCAAGATGATCGGACTTGAGAGCGTGCTTGGCGCTTTCTACGCCGGTCTGGTGCTTAACAGGTATATTCCGAATGCATCGGCATTGATGAACCGTATAGAGTTTGTCGGCAATGCCATTTTCATTCCCTACTTCCTGATCGGGGTGGGAATGCTCATTAATGTCAACATCGTAGTGTCAAGCTGGCAGACGGCATATGTGGCGGCGGTGATGTCGATTGTGGCTACTTTGTGTAAATGGATCGCCGCCTGGTTTACGCAGCTCACCTACCGGATGCGCCCTATGGACCGAAGTATGATGTTCGGTCTGTCAAATGCGCAGGCCGCCGCAACTTTGGCGGCGGTGATGATCGGCTACGACATCGGCATCTTCAACGAGTCGGTGCTTAACGGCACGATTGTTATGATTCTGGTCACCTGCGCCGTGTCGTCGATAGTCACCGAACGCGCGGCTTCGAGAATCAAGCTCGCCATACTGAAGGACGAGGAGCAGGACAGTGACGACCGCTCTAATATGCGGGCAAATACGCTCATATCTATCGCCAATCCGCTTACGGCATCGGCTTTGGTCGAGTTTGCCGTCCTGATGCGTAATCCGCTCCGGCGTGGCGGGAAGATGTATGCCCTGCATGTGCGCAACGATAATTCTCCCGGTTCGCGTGCCATAGGCCGCAATTCGCTCGACGTGGCCGAGCAGGCCGCGGCGGCTGTCGACATGAAGCTCACCGCCATCGAGCGCTACGACCTTAACGTGGTCACCGGTCTGGTCAATACGATAGAGGAGCGTGACATTTCCGAGGTGATTATCGGTCTGCACAGAAAGACCACCGTGATCGACTCTTTCTTCGGATCGAAGATCGAACAGCTTCTTAAGGCCACGAATAAGATGATAGTCATCACCAGATGCTTTATCCCCGTCAGCACCGTGACGAGGATTGTGGTGTATGTGCCGGAAAAGGCCCAGTTCGAGACCGGATTCCGGCAGTGGGTCATGTCGGTGGCCAATCTTACGGTTCAGATAGGATGCAGGGTGATATTCTGTTGCCATCCGGAGACGCGCTCATATATCAGGGCTGTGCTTAAATGCGAGAGATACGACCTGCGACATGAATATCGCGATGTCGAGGAGTGGGACGACTTCCTGCTGTTGGCCAACCGCATACTTGACGACGACCTTTTCATCGTGGTCAACTCCCGACGTGCATCGGTGTCGTTTAATTCGTCGATGGATGAACTGCCTGGCTTCCTGCAGAAATATTTCTCCAGGAATAATCTGGTAGTGCTGTATCCGGGGCAGTTTGGCGATGAAGTGCCGGTACCATCGGTAATGGATCCGTTGGCGAGCGACATTGTGGCCACTCCGAGTTCGCTTTGGGTCACCTTGGCCGGTTACTATCGCCGCCTTATCATGTTCAGAAAGCGGTTCACCCAGCGCAACCGCCGTAAAAAGATTGACCTATAGGCATTCTGCCTCCTGTCTTATTTCGGGGCCATGCACTATGACCCTCCGAAAAAAAAGTAACAGCCACGGGCCGCATCAGATGACCCTGTGGCTGATAAGTTACAGCTGATTTAGACAATTCGTATACAGGGTCAGATGTATGGGTTGGCTGACTTCTCCTGTCCTATGGTTGTCGGTCCGCCGTGGCCGGGAAATACGATTGTGGATGAGGGCAGTGTCAGGAGTTTGCTCCTGATGCTGTCGATAAGCTGGTGATAGTTGCCTGCTACGAGGTCTGTGCGCCCGATACTGCCTTTGAACAGTACATCGCCCGTTATCACCCATCCTGAAGCGGGGAAGTACAGGGCCAGACTGCCCGGTGAATGTCCGGGAACTGCCATTACGCTGACCTCTTCACCTCCGATGTTAAGTCGGTCGCCGTCTTTGAGCGGTTCGTCGACGGATATCGGATCCGGATTGAGCGGAAGGCTGAACATGCGGGCTTGTGCGGGAGCCTGCTTGCCTAAAAACTCGTCGTCGGCCGATGCCATGACTTTCAGGCCGTAGCGGTCGGCTGTCCATCGGTCGCCGAATATGTGGTCGAGGTGCATGTGGGTGTTGATCAGTTGCGTGGGATTGAGTCCGTTCTCCTCGATGAACGATTCAAGCCTGCTTTGCTCTGTCTGGTTCATCATGCCCGGATCTATGATGGCAGCCTCTTTTGTGGCAGGGTTCCATACGAGGTATGTGTTTACCCCGAACATATTGAACTCGAATGATCTGATCTCTAACATATCGTGTGTCGTTTTTTAGATTTGTACATACACCAGTTTCTTGGTGTCGAAAAATGGCTCGTCGAAATATGTGTCGAGCGGTTCGACGAGGGTGGGGAGCTTTGTCTTGTTGAGCTCGCTTGCCAGATCGCCCCCCTTCAGGCATATTAACCCGTTAGGGATGGCATTGTTCGACTTGGGCGATATGTTTTTGCGGATCAGCGGTACCAGTTCGTCGAGACGCATCACCGCGCGGCTGACCACAAAGTCGTACTTTTCGCGGCATTCGCCGATGTCGCCGTGCTGGAAGGTCACATTGGACAGTCCTATGTTGGAAGCGATGTCGGAGGCCACTTTGATCTTCTTCCCGATCCGGTCTATCAGATGAAATCTGCATTCTGGCCACATTATGGCCAGAGGTATGCCGGGAAATCCGCCTCCGGTGCCCATGTCGAGTATGGCGGTGTCCTTCATGGGTGTGATGAACCGGGCTATGGCGAGCGAGTGCAGAATGTGGTTCACGTACAGATTGTCGATGTCTTTACGTGAGATGACGTTTATTTTTTCGTTCCATTCCGGATAGAGTTTGCCGAGCATATCCATCTGCGACTGCTGTTGGTCCGACAGTTTAAAGTATTTCTTTATGATATTGTCCATAGGGAGTTGATATAGCTATTATAAAAGAAAAATCGCAACCAATTCCAAAGAACTAATTGCGATTATTTCAAGTGTCCGAGATGAGATTCGAACTCACACAGCCGAACGGCCACTACCCCCTCAAAGTAGCGTGTCTACCAATTCCACCACCCGGACATTTGGTCAAGTCGCCTTGAATTTGAGCGAAAAACGGGACTCGAACCCGCGACCCCAACCTTGGCAAGGTTGTGCTCTACCAACTGAGCTATTTTCGCATTAGAATGAGTGTCAAACCTCCTGTATTTGCGATTTTGAACGTATTTCAATGTTCTTGAGCGAAAAACGGGACTCGAACCCGCGACCCCAACCTTGGCAAGGTTGTGC
>CANOLV010000037.1 GCA_947567425.1 uncultured Porphyromonadaceae bacterium
AAGGCAAACAAGACTCAACCTATCGCCGCTTCAAATCCCGCTACGAGACAGCCGAAAAAAAGCGGAAAGCTCTGTCTAAGACTAAAGTTGTATTATATCGCCGGAGCCGGAATTGGAATAAAAAGTCCAGCCCTGCGCATCTTTGAATCCGGCATTTTTTACCGACGACCCTGCACTTGTAGAATTCGCAATGGAACACTTCGGCCGCATATGGCACGGTTAGCATTGCAAAAAATGCGGTCGCCGCCAATACTGCTCCGACCCAATCAAATAATGGTATTGCCAGTTAAACTCTGCACATGCGAGTTAATCTTGTCAACCACCTTGCTTATTGATATATCGGTAAGCAACTCGTATATAGGGAACTTCATGACAATGAAATGATTCCCTGACATGGTAACATCGTCTATGACATTACTGGAATCAACCATCCATCTGTTTAGATTGTCTTCCATTGCATCCCGCCGCCAACGTTTTGCCCATGATGAATTTCTATTTTTTATCTCCATAACAAACAAGACCAGACTGCTGCTTTCTTCAGGCGGACAGAATGTATAAGTATCAAGTCTATTTGGAGATAAGTTTTGCTGTCTCGCTTTGTAATATCCATCATCTGTCACTTGAATCGCAGATAAGCGAAATTCAGCATCTTTCAATTTCCTCTCACCGAGATAATACTCCATAGCCATGGGATAGATATAATCCCACGCCCAATTCCCGTCAGAGAGCTGAGTCTCCCCATAATCTTTGCTGGTACGGGGCGCACGAGAGAACAATTTATTGATTTCAATTCTTCCTGCCGGAGATAGATTGAGAACAGACTTAATGTGGAACATTGTCCCCTGCATACGCTTCTGATACTCATATAATAGCCGTATAGATTTGCGGATGTTTAGGAAAAGTTCCTGAGATGAATTTATATTTTCCATAATTGGGCTAAGGTTTTTTTCGTTGGTAAGATGATTGATTGGTTATAGTTGTCCATAGTCTCCAATAGTTCCACCACATATTCATTATAACGAGCGAAGGCATCTATGGCAGATTTAAGAATACGGATTTCCTGATTGGTGATTTCTGTTCTATAAGCCAGAGACTCGCGTTCTTGTAAAGCCTTGTCTATTTCACGAAGAAGTCGCTGCCATGTTGACTTATAGACGTGGCGAAATTTTTTATGCGATGACGCATCGAGCTTCGGATTGCCGCCCAGTGCGATATAAATGAGTTCCCTCCCTTCGGGAAATTCATTTCGGTATGCCTGAGTTTGACTTTCCCATTGGTCTGCGTGTTGACCAGAAGAATCTGTTTTCTTGACTTCAACAATGCAATCAAAGTTTTCAAATCGGATAAATACGTCCGGTTCTATATATGTGGTGTTTGGGACGACCTCTATATTTTGAATCTTATACCACTTTGGCCAGAAATCAATTTGTGTAATCTCTCCTGCGTCTTCCGGCAACCCTCCATTATCAATTACTGCATTGCGAAGTAGCTTCCAGAAGAACTGAGCTGGCAAGTATTGAAGCACTCCAATCGTGGCATACGTCTTGAAGTCCTCATTATACTTTCGATCAGTTTTTATCTTTGAATACGAGTGTATCATGAGTCTTAAGACTTATCCTTTTTACCTTTTACAATGCCCAGCGCTTTTACAAATTTCATAAACTCCGGATTATCCTTATGAGAAGACTCTGCCATTTGCTTTAACTTGTTTTTAAAAGATTCGGGTTTACGATAACGTAATAATAGGCTTTGGTGTTTTTCCAAAATTGATAATACCGTAGCGTTAGAAATAATATCACTTGGAATAAATCTCTCGAATTTTTCAACATCATTTAAGCTGTTAGGTGACAATTTTAATACCCAATGGGCGATAGCACAAAAGATGGTAGGTTTCATCACGTGACCTACCCGTACAAAGTCTACTATCTCAGCAAGCTCGTTCTCAAGGGGAGCATTGGCAATCTCCAACTGTTTGAGAATCTTTTCAAGTGAGGGTATCGACATAGTACCTTTACCGTTCTGAAGGTCTGTTTTTATCACCTCAAAAACTGCATCTACTAACGTTTGATAATTAGTAGGTTTGAAGGAAAGATACAATAGAACTGCCTGGGAATCATTTTTTAGATTCGAAATCCATTGCTCTTGTGGAATAGCGTTCAAATATTCATTAATGAGCTGGCTAATTTTGATTCCAAGCTTATTTTCTGCACCTACTGCCTGTTCTACGACAGAAATGGGAAGATTCAACATTTCATCGTCTGTAAATTCAAGCTCGTCACTATTCCATCGACTGAGGCGGTTGAATAATTCGGCTGGGGTAAGTTCAAAGTTTGTCAAGATTGAATCAAATTGCATTATGCAATCTTTGATTACACATCTGCTTACGCCGTGTGGCCTCTTGGTTAATTCTGCAACTACAGCTTTCCCAAGAGCAAAATTTGAATATGCCTTCTCGTTGATTAACAAATCGCCATAGTCAACATAGCTTTCAATTCTATCGGCAACAATACTAATGACATTTGAATCTTGTGAAGTTAAGGACGTATGTAGCTTACCTCTGTTGTTATAACTATAATTAATCCCTCGAGACAATGCGATTGTCAACATTTCATAGTACTCATCTTTGCCGGAAGTAGAACTTTCGCTGAGATTGTTAATTATACTGTCTGGTAAAAGAGTGCCTATATTTGAAATTGGACGCTCAATCTCTTTTAATCGTTGCAATACAATGTATAGGTTTGCAAGATTGTTTGTGTTGGCTGAAATTTTCTCCCTGAGACTCTTCTTATATTCTTCATAGGAGCTAACATTATGCAGCTCCAGTTCAGTTAAAAGAGGGATTACTTTGAGAGTCTTGAGCCTTTCAATATCAAGGGTTGCTAAATATTTGTCGAGTTCTTTGTCGTCAATGAAAAGATTCATGGTATGCCAACTAGAACCGGCACGTTCAACTAAACGGACAAATAACTCTGGACTTATTTCCCACTTCGGAGCGATTGCCCTTGCCAAAATGTCTGTGTCATATTCTCTAAGTAATCTTACGCCCTTAACGTAATTGTCTGCCTCGGGATTATTCTCTTCACAATATCTATAACCTTTTACCATGGAACAGGCAAGTCGAATCTTGTAGTTTTTGCTTGCAAGATGTTTCAACAAAATAAATTGATAATCTTTTACGGCCTCCTGTTCAAGTGCATTGAAGTCCAATTTGCCGAATATACAATTCCAGAATCTGTTTATGGCTGCATTGGGGAGATGACTCATCTCCAGATTGTTCAAACAAAGTGTGGCGTTCTCAATATTTGTAATATTAAGAATGGCGTTTTCAATAACGCCCATGAATATCGCTGGGCGATTAACTATATCATTCAATTGTTCTGGGTTGTTGTTATCAAGAGCCTGTTGGCAGGTTCTTGTAAACACAACATCCATAGCTTCATTTACTGGAAGCTGGTAATAAAGAGCGGAGAGATACTTTGGAATATCCTTATCATTCTCATATAAGAACTTCAAGCTTCCCAAAAATGATGGATTGAGTAACTCTTTTTGAGGATTATTATCAATCAGTTTTTTACCAAATATGAACAATGCAATGTATTGAGCCGGAATATCGTCAATCGCTGTTTTTGCGATGGAAACGTATTCATTAATGAATGACACAATATCACGTGGAGTAATAGTTGGTGAAAAGGCATCATAAATTTGAGTTACAGCATCAGGAACAGAATTGTTCTCCCCAAATGCCTCGGTCCATTTTGTACCAAAATAGCTTTTCCAATCCGACAAGATAAGTGGAGATACTCTAAAAACAACATCAAATGTTTTATTAATGAAATCATCTCCATAGGTACGTTCTCTGCCCTCATCATTTTCTGATTTGAAGGCATTGATTACATGTGCACGATCAAATGGAACAACCACAGCAATCTTATTAAATTTTTCCTCGGCAAAAAAGGAATGAATGGCAGCCCAAAATTCTTGAACCTTATGGCATGGAAGTCTATCTAAGTTGTCAAAAACAAGGACAACTCTCTTTACCTCATTTTTCAAACTGTCATCGAGGTTGTGCATCCATTTCTTGAATTGGCTTGAAGATGGTTCTTTTTCAGCGACAACTTCATAGGTCGTATCTTCGCTGATTTGGCCCTGATATAACATGAACATCTCACCGAAAAGCGTGCTAAACGAAAAAAGTTGTCCATGCTTTTTCATACTCCATAGGCGTTCTCCGATCAGAGCCGTTGCGACAAGCAGTATAAATATTAATGGGATAGCCCATTTCCATACGGAGTTTTCAGGAGCGAGTCCTATGAAATATCCCATTAAAGGGACGAAAATCAAGCTAATTAGTAAAGTTACCAAAGGAGTGCTTAGAGCAGGCATTTTCTTCGTTCTTGTAGCTTTTTTCTTGGCTAAAAGTTCATCAAGTTTTTCAACCCAAGATTTTCCTAACACCTTATGCTCATTAATCAAGGAGAAAGTAACCTCCTCTAATATACTTCTTCTCTGTAAGTCAGCAATGTGCCCCCACGCATCGTATATTATGACTGGATATTCTTTACTTGAATCGCATGTCGAACTATTAAGTTCCTTGTCGACAAGTTTTATCAGATTGGATTTGCCTGAACCCCATCCGCCATCTAAACCAATCATACGTGACGCTCCGTCGCGAATCTCATCGGCTACGACGCATGAAATCCGTTTATGAGATTGGCCCTTAAATTGGTCTTCTCCGATGGGAGCATTTGAAATGTAACGAGGATTGGTATTTTCCATGACTTTATAAAATCAGTATTGTATAGGCAAGTCATTTCGCCCGATTGCAAAGTTAACAAAATCATCTCATATAATTATGATAGTTCCAAAAAATTCAGTAATTTTGCGTTTGATTCAATAATGAGACATCATGGCAAACGACTTAAACAGGCTGAAAGTGGTTTTGGCCGAACATAAGAAAACGAATAAATGGCTCGCGGAGCAATTGGATAAGGACCCGGCAACAGTCTCGAAATGGTGTACCAATGCCGCACAACCCGGGTTGGAGACTCTAAGGCGGATTGCAGAGCTATTGGACATTGACATTCGGACTCTTATAAATCCGTCAAAGGTAGAAGAACCTGAAATAGTTTATATGCGGATGACCAAATAATAGTAGAAACGATGGCTAACGAAGTAGATATTTCTGAACGCTGGTTGCTTGATGTATGCCCCAAGGCTGTTCAAGCTCTCCTTGTCGACCACACGACAGGGCAGAATATCTATTGGGCAACCGAAAGTTACGCTGAGCGAGGTCGTGGTTTCCAATTCTTTGACCCTATTACCATTGAGAAAATAAAAGGCGATGAAAAATGATGAAGTCTTCGGGTGTGCGAGGAGTGTCCATTTCGGAGATTTGGAAAATCATCATTCTGAATATCACCTACTTAACTGCAATAACGTAGTACAAGTGGGACCACAACATACGAAAGCAACTCGTGGAAGAATCCTGAAAATCAATGATTTTCGGGATTCTTTGCTTTTGTGGCAGAACGCAGAATCCGGAAGAATACGGAGTTTCGCGTTGGACTGTTCTTATCCGAATATAACCTTTATTTTATGAACGCAATTAGCAAAGAGACAAGAGAAATAATCAATGCTAATATAGTCACCCACATTGTTCTTGCCCCTATTTTTCTTGCTTCGTCAGCAGCAGTCAGTGATGCGCAAATTTGATGAAAAGTATTCGCTTTATATGCTTCTATGGCGTAGGGAGTAAGGGTGATGTTTTCAGAATTTTCTACTACAAGCCCCATCATACACATTTCGGCAAATGCAGCGTTCGCAACTGCTTTGTCATTTTTCGACGTAGATATTATCCCATTGGAAATTAACATTTTTCTGATGTTGTACTTCCCAGGATAATAATCTACTTGTTTTCCAATAGCAAAAAAATCAAGTATCGCACAAATCATGCGGTATTTGATAAGATTATATTTTTCCAAATCCCTACCTTTGATCGTGGTGAGATTTAGAAGTGGGGTTGTTGATTCGTTGGGAAAAAGCATAGTTCGTATTTATTGCAAAATTAGTGAATATCTTTGAGATTTGCGCTATAATGCATTTCCTATATATGGCGTTCGGTATTGGTATATTCGTTGATATGTAGTAAATTTGCACAAACTAAATCTCTTTATAATATGGGTGTTGCTTTGTTTTGGTTGTATTTCGTGTTGGTTGGAGCAATCCAATCATTGTTTTTGTTGATGATAATTTTCAGGAGGCGTGACGGAGTGTTTATTCATTCTACTTTCACCAGGGCAATAGGGTGCATCTTGTCTGCTCTCGCCATTATACCACTCTTTATTACTTTTGCAATTATCATATAAAATTTACTCGCCGTTCACCATATCAAATATACTTAGTAACGCGTTCTTGATAGCAGGAGTAGAACCTATCTGGGCAGGCTTCACCTCCTGAGGATGTGCTCTTTTTCGAGAGAAAGGCCCTCTGCAAATTTTGATTTTATCCATGCCTCACACTTCAAAAAAAAACAACAAGTCCTTACGGCATTTCCCATCTCCGTGTCTTGAATGGCAAACCCGAAAAAATTACGATAAAATAATCTCGCCATGAAAATCAGGCTTCTGATATTGATGTTTATTTTGCAAGTGGCCTTTCATTCTCTTTCTCAGGAAATGAAAGTAAAATCTGTTACTTCAGATGTTACTGATTTAAGTGCCAAGATAAAGCCGCGGTACTCATCGGATGGAGCTGCGTGTGCACTCCTTAAAATCATATGTCCTCAATCTGGAATCGCTTTTCAGTCGGATGGAATAGTCGGCGAAATCGAATATGATAGTGGTGAGTATAAAGTGTATTTTGCATGCAATGCAAAGGATTTAATGATTATGTCTAAAAATAACGGGCAACTAAATTTGTCGCTCGCAAAATACAATGTATTGCCACTACAGCCTAATTTGGTTTACTACGTGCTCATTGATTTGATTAATGACATATCTGTTGATGAACGTGTGCGACTTTACAGACCTGTCATCCTGTCGAGTGAAGAAAAAACGGCTCTTATGACACAGGTGGCTGATATTCATTTAACTCCTGGCGTTTATGGAGCAGATGAAGAAAAAGAGCTTTCTACGTTATTCTATGAGAAGGGCTGTATAGCGGCTGGAGCGAGATTGGGTTTCCATTACATTACAGGCCTGTTGAAAGGAGATTCGATATCGACTGATAAAATTTCCGAGGGTGAATTCTTACTAAAAGTGGCTGTAGAATATGATGATGATGCGTCTGCCTCAAAATTATTGGGAGACTATTTTTACAATTTCAGATCGTATGATAATGCCTTCGAGTATTATTTTATAGGACACACAAAACAAAATGCTGATGCATCCAATTGTCTTGCGTTAATGATGGAAAATGGTTTGGGCTCAAAAAAAGACGTTGAAGGAGCATTAGACATCTGGAGAGATATTTTTTGGAATAGAGATGGTTTTTCCAAGGCATTAACACCGAATAATGAAACTATATTTGAGCATTTCATCAGATTGAAAAGTGCGATAAACACTCCATCTGAATTTTCATCCGAATCGGCAGTTGAGTATGCTGCAAAAATTTACGATAAAACATCAATAACAGGAGTTAAAGCGGTTCGCCTACCATTCATAGATTGGGAAAAAGTCGATAGGAAATATTACCCCATATTATATAATATTCTAAAGATTGCTCTGAATGATGATGCTTCTGTAGATGCGGCAGTCTATTTTGTGGAATTATTTTCTCGTGCAAAGCCTTATTCATTATCTTCATGCACTGATATGGATATGTTTTATCCCGATGATTTACCAGATAAGGAGGAAATTATATCCAAATCAATCAATATTATCAATGAAGCCACTTCGAGAGGCCATATTAATGCAATGAAATCTCTTGCCAAGTTGTATCTCGATGGTAAATTCATAAATAAAAGTGAAGATCGGGCACTTGAAATACTTATTCGTGGCAGTGAATTAGGGGATGCCTCCATGGCAGGCAAAGCTGAGGACATATTGGATAAAGCTCACAAATTCGATGAAGCATTCCGATATAGGAAATTAGCATATGATTTGGGAAACAGAAATTGGAAGTTGGTTTTGCGATTAGCTGATAATTACGCGACAGGGGATCATTGTGTCAAGGATCCTCAAAGAGCTTTGGAGCTATATAATGAGATCTTGTCAAATTCAATAGGTCATGATAAAAGTATTATAAAAGACAGAATTCGGGATTTAAAAATTGAGAACAAGATATGAAAAGACTCGCTTTAACCATTTTATTGGCTATAGTGGCATTTTCCGGTCTATGCCAAAAAATAATCGTGGGTAAATTCGAGCAACAGCAGTTCAACTCACCTGTGGAATTTGTGAAGAGCTTGAATGGGGATAAATGCGCCCTTATATTGATACATTTCAGAGTTTCAAATATCTCTGTAGATGGTAATGTAGTGCAGTTAGACAAATCTAAAGAGGGTGAATTTAGTCTGTGGGTTGCGCCCGGTACTAAGATGATTAGAATCAAAGCTGAAGATAATTATCCCTTATTAATTAAATTCAGGGACTATGGATATCCGATTTTGGGCTCCGGTAAGGTTTATAGTTTATCCCTGAATGTTCAGGAACACGAAAAAAAAGATGATGTGATCAGGCCGGAGATTAACGATCCATTGATAGTACCTCAGCTAAACTTCAACTATGATTTCAACTTCAACCCCGAAGTTGACAAGAAAACAAAAGACGAAGTTGATTATATATTGGCAAACCTCTTCAATAGCAAAAACAAGGATGCTCAACGAGTAATTGAAAATGGTTACGAGAAAGGCTACTATAAGGCTACTAAGAGAATGGTGGAATGCTATCTCAATGGATGGGGATATAAAAAATCGCCCGATAAGGCTTTATCAGCCGCCCGAAAGTTGGTCGACCAAGTAGTTTTGACACAGTGCGACAATATTGGCGATTTTTTATTAAATAACGGGTATCCTGAACTCGCGTTCAAGGCTTATCTTAAAGGCGCATTGGGAAATGCCACATCCGTTTGCTGGTCAAAATTAGGATATGCCTATGAGAATGGAATTGGTGTCGAGAAAAACATTCAAAAAGCCATACAGATTTATCAATATTCAGCAAGGAAACAATTTTGCAGAGAAGACGAAGCTATTACTGGATTGATAAGGCTTGGCGGCGATCTTTGCAGCAAGGACGCGATCGAAACCCAAAGAGTGGACATTGCCGGAAAATCTTCAACCCAGCTTTTGGAAGCCCTAAAAGAGACATTAGAAGATTATAGGGGGAAGGAGGGGCGTGATTATCCTAAAGCATTCGTTCTTCGTAAAATTTTGGCTGACAATTTCAACAATCCCTATGCAGCGGCTGAGGTTGCAAAGGCTTATGATGGACAAGGATATCCTATCAAGAATAAAGAACTGGCAGATCATTATTCAAATATGGCAAGATCGATATTCGCGGATAAACAGCGCGCGAAGGTATATTCCTCTTTGTCAGCGATGTGTGGTCCGGACACAATCCCATTCAATAATTACTCTCTGGCGCGAATTGGAGATTTCTATTATCCGGACGGATCATTAACCCATGATTTGTGCAAAAGTTTGAATCCAATCGGGATTGTATTTTCATTGAATACATCAGAGGATGAAAGACAAAATGGATGGTCTCACGGTTGGATAATCTCGCTATTTAGCGCTCTTGACCGATATGGCTCGGATATTATGAATTGGTCGGGTGGGGAAGAGTATACTCTTGGGAAGTATTATTCAAGTGCAAAAAAGGCGAAAGAAGATATTTCCGGTTGGCAAAGCACTCAAGAGATGTCGAAACAACCGAATTGCTTTGTAGCAGCGAATGCCGCAAAACTTCATCTGTGGGAAATTCCCCTGAATCAGAGTAGCGGTTGGTACCTTCCATCTTTAGGGCAGCTTAACACACTTATGGAGAACCTGGGAGGCGTCAAAATGACAAAAGATGGTGATTATCGAAATGCCTCATTAAATAAAAACTGCCCGTTTTTCAAAGCTCTGTTTGGGAATATAATGAGGATATGGACATCTTCGGAAATTGAGAAAGGCTCACCAGCCAGTCTTAATACCGGATTTGGCAATGGCAGCTATTATGTAAACACGCGCAACAATTGTTATTATGATGCGTATGTGCCTTCCAATATTCTCAAGACACAAGGTTGCGCGGTTTATCCCGTTGCAGCTTTTTAAACCTGCTATTGTCGTCAATGAGTGAGATGGAGTGTTTCCAAGAATCGGGCTACGGTTGCCTCGTCGCCCGAATATTTGCCTTCGTCTTCGCTGAGTTTGCATGTATGTGAATAAAACGGCCATGACTCGGTGATTTTTACGGCTGTAAGTTTTATCACGATATTTCGGGGCTTGACACCTGCAAAATCATTCGTGAAATGTGTCCCGATGCCATATGATGGAAGACATTTGCCGGCAGCATATTTCTGAATGTCAATCGCACGGTCAACATTAAGTCCGTTGCTGAACACAATCTGCTTCGTACGCGGGTCGATATGGAGCGAACGATACTTTTCGATGATAAGATCGAGCTGCTCACGGTTGTCGCCGCTGTCAACTCTCAGGCCTTTGAACATATTGGCAAAATCTGTCGAGAAGTTCAGGCTGAAGATCTGCCAGCCATAGGTGTCGTAAAGGAAGGTCCCTAATGCGCCGCGGTATGTGTGCGACCACTTTGTCATAGCTATATGGTTTGCCATGAGCGGGCCATACATGCCCGCTATGGCGCACACGAATTCATGCGCCATAGTGCCGATAGGGGTAAGATTATATTTCATTGCCAGATACACGTTGCTCGTGCCTTTGAAGCGCCCCGATCCTTGATATTTTTTCTGACACTCCGACATGGCGCGAACTGCAGTGTCCTGAGCTTCGAATGATGCACGGCGGCGTGTGCCAAAGTCGCTGAACACGCATCCGGCATCAATCAGTCGGCGCGCCTTATCGTAGGAGCGGTTATAATAATCAGCATAGTCAAACTGTTTTTGCTCGCCGGTAACGATATAATACAGCTCTGATACTATCGCAAGAACCTTTACCTCAAGCAGAATGGTATTGCTCCAGCAGCCCTCGAACTCTATGTGCAGATGTCCTTCATCGTCCTGCCACACTTTTGCCCAGTTGCGGTCGTAGCGGAAACCACGTAGAAAACTCATGAACCATGCGGGGATATAGTTGCACTTCCGGCGCATGAAGGCTATTTCCTCATCGGTTATCCTGAGGTTTTCCAGCATGGCAATCTGTTCCACGACAAGATCGGCAAAACCGGGAGGGTAAACCGTATTGCCGCGGTCATTGAACTGATATTTGACCTGTGTGCGGGGAAAACATTCTATAACCGCACAGCACATCGTGAACTTATACAGGTCGTCGTCGGTAAAATGTCGTATTATCTGTCGCATGATAGATTCTGGTTTTCTGTTATTTCGCTGTTGTCATTCCCCGAGCGCCTCACGTACTATCCTGTGGCTGTAGTCCATCATAGCCTTTGCCTGTCCGGTGCGGAGATATTTTGGGTCAAGACCATCATTTCCAAGTCGCCAACGGTCGAGAGCATCGGCGTCTTTGAATATGTCGTAGAGCTTGAACATCCGGGGCAGGGGGCCATGAAAATCACACTTTATGCCTACTTTCCCGCGCATATCGGCAATGTCGTGGTATTTCATCATCAATTGCGCTTCCGGGATGAGATCGACGTCCGGCGTTTGATCGCAGAACTGCCGGTAGTATACCGCAGCCCGCGCACCGTGCCCTGTGTCGAGGGAATCGTCCTGACGGCGGGTGTCGTGGAACACCGCAGCATGGGCAAGTGCTGTCAGCGCATACCGATTGTTGCCGAAAATCTCATGGCCTATGATCAGAGCATACAGCAGGACGCGCTCACAATGCCCGGCGGCATGTATCTCGCTATCGGGCAGATTGAATGTAACTCTGCTATACAGAAAATCGCGCCATTGCAGAAACATGTCTTTTACAATGGGCGATAATCCGTCGATCTCTTTCTGTGGGACTGTCATTGGCGCAGCTGTTTTCCGTACACTAATTCCTATTTCTCTTTCATTGTCAAAAGGGTCAACAATCATTTTAATAACAATGAGCAATGGCGCTATGTTTCCATCCTTAATCAAATTAAGGCTTCATCCTGCTTTGATAACTGTTCAAGTATGTCGGACGCATCGTAGCCCTTGTTCATTCTTTCGATTGTAGGATCATGTGCGGTCTCGATAGCGATGATTTCTTTTTGTGAAAGCGCCTGCGCGATGATGCGGTCGAGGATGGCATGTGTGGATTCAAGTTGCTACAACTCGTCTTACTTGCCAAAGTTTTAACAAATATGTCCAAATATAATATTCGATTTTTAAATATAGGGAAAAAACTATAATTTTGTCCTTATGAAATCAGAATTAGAGAATTTAATAGGGAGATATCGTGGACTTGGCATAGACCGGCAGTTGGACTACGACCGGTTTTGCCTGTATTCCATCATTACACACTCCACAGCGATTCGATGCGAAATACTTTCCGGGCCAAGGGTCACCGGTGACGGTTATTATGAAAGCAATATCAGAGGTGTCGAGAACCTGATTTTGGAATTATCTGAACAATAATCCCCTGCATACACATCGAAAGCGGAAAACTCACGGCAGATATCGAAAGATAAGAAGAAAGTTACTTATACTGACAATTGATATGGAAATATTATCACTGCGAAAGAATCCGGAGTACCTCGAACGGGCGATTTCATATTTTCAAGAGAAATGGGCGACGGAAGATTCCATGGATGTTTACGATGACTGTCTGCGTCATTGTATAGATGCTGCCGCTCCGCTTCCGCAATGGTATCTTTTAGTTGATGACGATAGAATAATAGGTTGTGCCGGACTGGTGACAAATGATTTCAATTCCCGCATGGATCTATATCCATGGTTAGCCGCATTGTATGTAGAGGAGGACTGTCGAGGTAAAGGCTGTGGCAAAATGCTTATTGAACATACCGCAAATGATGCGAGACAGCTCGGATTCAAAAACTTGTATCTATGTACTGACCATATCGGTTACTATGAGCGTTTCGGCTTCGATTTTATCGGTTTTTGCTATCATCCGTGGGGTGAGAAGACAAGAATTTATCATTTAAAATTGGATAATACGTCATACATATCCATTGATGAAATAAAACGTAATTACCAACAATGAATCCCAATCCCGATACTATATTTCCAATTCAGGACTGCAACACGGTGATTTTGGTAAAGCCGACAATCACCAATCCCAATATAATAGTCGGAGACTTTACACAGACTGAAGTGGTGGGATAAACCGGTTGAGGAGATACAAGGCCTGATTCCATTGTTGACTGACAGTAATCTGTCGAAAGTCAAAGAATCGATACGATTCATACTTGAAACTCAATAAAATGTACTACGTCAGCAGTTTTAAGTATCCGCAGAATCCTCAATACTCACTATAAAACTTCTTTACCTCCTCTCATCTGCTTCATTGGACAATCGTGTTTGAGATTATGTTGTTGGGATTCAGTGGGGTTTGGTCGCAAAGTTCAAGATTCTTGACCATGTGTAGAGTTCCCTGTTTATACTTCTGAAAATGCTCTGATGCGATATGGGATTTATATGCCTCCTGCGAGGAATATGCCTCCAATATTGTAATCAAGCAAGGGTTTTCTTTGTCTTGCATGGCATACATAGTAAGCACACCCGGTTCGGTGCGCAGAGATTTTGCGCCCACCTTAACGGCATACTCCATATATTCATCAAGATATTGGGGATACACCTCAATTTTAGACAACCGCACTATGCCGTCGGCCGCCATCATTTCTTTCTCTACCATGTTTTGGGAATGTGCGCACAATGAGAAGAATGCCACCGTGCAGATGATTATTGCTGTAAATCTATTTCTTGCTGCCATATTTCTTTTCAAAGAGAGTGATATGCTCTTCGCCCCATCTAAGCATTGCGTCTATTATCGGTAAAAGAGATGTGCCAAGTTCGGTAATCACATACTCTGAGCGTGGAGGCAATTCCGCATATATGGTTTTGGCGACAAGCCCATCCTCCACCATTTCCTTCAGCTGAATATCAAGTACCCTCGGCGCAGCCTCCGGCAAGCTTTTGTGAATTTTATTCGGACGCATCGCATTGCCGGAACGTAATTCGTCAAGGATACAGGATTTCCATTTAGACTCTATCAGGCTCATTGTCAGCCTCAGCGGACAATCAAGGTCGACCGGTATTTTCTTTTCGTATGCCATTATGTTCTGCTTTTGAAATACAAAGTTAGTCAATATAGCTGATAATCAGAATACCGAAAAATTTTTCCATACATGAAAATTTTTTCGGTACTTGATTTTACTATATTACCATTATAACTTTGCAATCAGTAATCGTCGTAAGACGCTTGACTATGCCAATAAAATCAAACAACTAAAAGTTATGAGAGATAAAATCAAAGAATATGAGGCCGTGGCCAAGGCCGCTGAAAAATTCGTAAAGAGCGTGGCCGAGGGCAACAGTTCCTATGCAAAGCAACTTTTCACTGACGATGCGGTGCTTTTCGGCATTCTTGACGGAGTGTTGGAGCATGGTTCAATCGAACAGTTCTATCACAACGTCGATACTGTCGGAGCCGGCGACCACTTCAATGCCCGCATTGATGTCCTTGCCGTAGAGGAGACGGTAGCCGTTGTGCGAGTTCTTGAAGAGGGGTGGGGAGGGCGAATCGACTTCACCGACTTCCTGCTTCTGCTCAAACTCAACGGCGAGTGGAAATGCGTCGCGAAAGCCTACAACCAAAATTCCGACACTATAAAATAACAAGCCGGACGAAGGTCGCTTCATAAAAAACAGAAATATTTTGTACTTTTGTGTTCGGATAGTCCTCAGGCTGTCCGAACATTTTGATTATATAACTCCGCCTTTATGCCACGACATTGCTGCAGCTCAGGCTCGTTAAAGCGGAGGCGAAGTTGGTGTTGCCGAATGATAACCGTTTTAAAAAAAAGCAATCTGCTATTTCACATTCGCCGCGGAGAAATGCTATAAGCCTCAGGCTGAATACAAATTAAACACATTACTTTAGCACCATGAACAGCAAGGAACTATCCGAGTATCTTAAAATCATAAAGCAAAGCATCGATGATTTTGACGATCCGAAGTCGGCTCTGTCGGCGGTCGAAGCGATAACTCCTGCGGCCGAGCAGGGCAGTGCGCAGGCGCAATATATGCTTGGCATGTATTATTATACATTCTACTGCGAGGATTCCTCCCGCTATCTGCATTGGTTGGAGAAAGCAGCTGAAGCCGACAATATGAAGGCGATAAAGTTTCTTGCTGACTACTACCGCTTCATCTGCGATGACATGGATCTTGAGCAGAGAAAGGCATTGGGACAGAATTGGCTTTACCGGATGATTGATGTGCTGAAGAAGAAAGCGGACAAAGGTGTAGTGAGCGCAGCTAAATCCCTGATGAATATTTATTTGCACGACCGTCCCGACAATATGACGGAAAAGGATGGACGGGAAGCAGCCATGATGTGGCATGAACGCCTGATAGAGAGATTGAGGGAGAAAGCCGCACGGGGAACCGTCAGGGACAAGAAGAATCTGGCCGACGCATTGTATGGCGGTTGTGATGCACCGGAAGAAATTGACAGCGATCTGCCGGACCGGGTAGGTGATGCGGTACGGCTCTATGAGGAAATTTCCGGAGAAAAGAAGGACGCGGCTTCGTACTACGATTTAGGCCGGATGTACAGCCGTGAGGTATCTGAAGAAAAAGCCTTTGAATTTTACATGAAAGCGGCGGAGTTGGACTATGCTCCGGCATACTATGCGATAGCAGCCGCATATCTCGACGGCGATGGGGTGCAAAAAGATTTTGACAAGGCGTTTGAATGGTTCAAGAAAGCTGCCGACAGTGGAGCCACTTCTGCCATGTTGAAATTGGCAGAGTGCTACAAACGTGGTGCAGGATGCGAAAGGGATTATGCGGCGGCTATGACATTGTATCGGCAGGTAGCCGGCGACAAAAGCCGGAAAAGGTACTCTTTCGCAGACGTGGCAGAGTATGAAATCGGCAATATGTACCTAAAGGGACTTGGCGTCGAGGTAGACTTGCGCAAGGCTTACGACTATTTCAAGCGGGCTGCTTCACATGATAACCGCGCCGCCGAGAACGCCCTCAACAACAAAAAATTCCGCGACTTCCAAAGAGAAAAATAAACTATGGCAAAGCTACAGATCTTGTCCTTTGAGGACGACGATATTATAGCACAGCGCATCAAAGAGGAGTCGAATTACTGCGATGTGGCTCATTTGTATGTCGCCACATACGGTATCTGTCAGGTTATCCTTCAGGAACTGTCGCCGATAGACCTTGATGGAAACGGCCGGCTCACCATCTGCGCGAATGTAGAGAAACAAAATGTGACTCCCGGATATAAGAATTGGAAAGGGACGTTCAATGTGTCCACCTACGATTTGAACCGTGACACTTCCCGCCGGCGAGGTGGTCGCGTCGAAATGGGATGAAGATTTGCCCCGTTGCGCCGACAGACGTAAATCGGCCATCAATAAGACCGGCTGGGACGGCGACACATTCTGTGTGAGCATAGGTAGGCCGGAGCCGTTTGATGAGATAATAGCAAAGCTTCCATAACGAATTAAAGCCTGGGCCAACATGTTTGACCATGAAGAAATCGACAGAACAGTCCGCGACAATAAACTTCAGCTTCTAAGACTCGAAGGAAGAGAAAAGGAGGAATTATTGCAAAAGCTATATGACACGTTTGTTATTGGCAATCCTCGTGCTTTATGGCTGAGTTTCAAGTATGTGCCTGAATGGATTGACTGCAATATGGAGGACCCTTACTGGCATTTGCCTGAAGTCATAGATAAGGAGGCAATACTCTATTTCATTATCGACTACTGGAATACGGATTTTGTGGTTTTCAAAGGCCGCATGTCCGATATTCACACTTTTATAGGCGATTGCGATGGCCTTGATGAATTTTATCTCATGACCGCCGACTGCCATGAGCTGTACAGTATTACGGACCACGACGACCTGCTTTATATTGATGTGAACAAAAACAAGCAGAAGAACGCCGGGGCTGCGAAGTTGGAGTCTGGTTTGAAAATGCAATAAAATGATACGCATCAACATTCTCGACATCAAAGACCGGACGCAATTCCGGCAGTGGCTGATTGAGAATCATGCCACCGAGCGGGAATGCTGGGTGGTGGCTAAGCGTGGCAAGACTCCACCGGAGGATGCCCTGTGGTATCTTGATGCCGTTGAGGAGGCTCTATGTTTCGGCTGGATTGACTCTACATTGAAAAGTGTCAACGGCGAACCGTTGCAACGGTTCGGCCCGAGAACAAAATCTGGCAAATGGACCGAACTCAACAAAGAGCGGTGCCGCAGATTGGAGAAGTTGGGACTGATGACGGAAAGCGGGCGCAATGCCTGTCCCGATCTCATGGCAAAATTTGAGATCATGCCGGAGATTGTCAAGGCTTTTAAGAAAACGCCCTCGGCATGGGAGAACTTTCAGGCCATGCCGCCACTCTATCAGCGCGTGAGGATAGATAATATCCACAGGGTGAAGTCTAAGCCCGAGCTGTTTCACAGCCGACTTTCCAAACTGATAGGGGCAAGTGCGCGCGGCAAGATGATTGGCGACTGGCACGACTGTGGCCGCTTGCTCAACTATTAGGCGATTATCTCTGTCGGGCAAGTTCTATAGATTCTTTTCCGGTGATGCTGCCGATATCTATGCGCAGAACTTTAACCACTTTGAGAAATTTGTCAATTTCTTTTGACGGATCTATGCCCGTACAATATTTGTCGCTGAGCATTATGAGCCCAGTGCGGATTTCCTCGGGATCTGTTAAAACCTTGATTTTTCCTGCCACTATCACGCTGCGGAAGTAGGTGGTGAATTCTTCCGGTACAATATCATCCTGAGCCACCACGCAAAAAGAGCAGCGCGGTTCGGCGTTTATGCAGTCGATCTTTCTACCGGATATCGCACTATGCAGATATATATGGTCGTTGCCATCGTAAACATAGCTTATCGGCACACCGTATGGCACACCATCAGTATCAACAAGTGAAAGAATCCCGTTTGTGCAGCTGCTCAATATTTCCACAGCATCTTCAAAGGCAAGCTGTTGTTTGAATCTACGCATCTTTCGTTCCATATCAAAATACCTTAAGACCGATTATTGAGAGAATAAGGGTTGTTATAAAAAACATGCGCCGGAATGTTGCAGGTTCATTAAAGAAAACTATTCCGATTATCACCGCTCCCACAGCGCCTATGCCTGTCCATACCGGGTATACAGTACCTATTGGTATTGTCCTCGCGGCACGCGCCATAAGATACATACTCAAGGCAAGCGAAGCAAGGAATCCTCCCCACCACCAGTATTGTGCAACACCTGATACCGTCTTTGTTTTTCCCAGGCAGAACGTGAATGCTACCTCCATCAGCCCTGCGAATATAAGAATTATCCAGTTCATAACGTCTGCAAAGATAGATAGTATGGCAGAGGCTTCTGTTTTCATTTGATAATTTCGTAAATTTGCACATGGAATTGACTGAGATATTGACCCGTATTTATCCATTGCCGTCTGAGTCTATTGACAAAATTGCTGAAAAGGTGGATAAAATCGAGATAAAAAAGGGTAGCATGCTGGTTGAAGCCGACAAGATTTGCAGAAATGTATTCTTTGTCGCAGAAGGAATCGTGCGTGCTTTTTGTTACGCCAAAGGTCGTGATATAACATTCTGGATTGGAGAGGAAGGTACAGTTGCATTGTCGATGCAGAGCTATATTAATGGCAGAGCAGGATATGAAAGTATTGCGACGGTTGAAAATTGCTTGCTATATAAAATCTCGACCGACGATCTCCACGAACTTTACCGGCAAGACATTCATATAGCCAACTGGGGTAGGGTGTTTGCTGAGAAAGAGATATTGAGAGCTGAAAAAGCTCTTATCCCGCAATTATTCACCACCGGGAGTGAACGTTATGAGCAACTGATTAGAGAACAACCCCATTTGTTGAACCGAATTCCATTGGAGAATCTGGCTTCATATCTTGGAGTTACACCGGTAACTCTAAGCAGGATACGAAGCAACAAATAGCAATGTATTAAATGCTGTTTTATTGGCAATTCTTAAACATAAAATCTGCAAAATATGACCGCGCATAACAAATCTATGTCTGAATATTTCAAGACTATCGGGCAATACATCAAATGCTATGCAGGGGAGGGCGATGCAGTCTCAGTCAGGCACGCAGTTGAGGCGATCATACCTGTTGCCGAGAAAGGAAATGTGGAGGCGCAACTTCTCCTCGGACGATATTATTCATGGGGGTATCATGACAGATGCGACAATCAGAAGGCAATTTATTGGTTTGAAAAAGCGGCAAGCAATGGTAATGCCGAGGCCGCCATGCTCATCATGGAAATATACCGCAACGATTGTCCCGACAAAATAGATGCGGCGCGGCGAAAGACATTGATTCTGGAATGGCACTGGCGATGGTTCGACCTATTGGCATCGATGGCAGACAAGGGTTCGGCTGATGCGGCCAAGTCATTGATGGATCTGTACATTGAAGATTGCCCTGCGGACATACATCCCGACGAGGGACTTGCATCCGCGCGGGAGTGGTATGACCGCTGGATTAAAATATTGATGGCAAAGGCTGCAAAGGGCGACTGTGTGGATAAGATAAATCTTGCCGACACACTTCTGTATGCCAATTGCGTACCTGAGGAGCTTTTAGATTCCTTCTCCGACGAAGATGATGAGCGGAATTTGTCGCAAGCCATACGCCTGTATAAAGATATTACCAACAGCGACTGCGATGACTTCCTTAAGTCGGAAGCCTATTACGGGATGGGATGCGCATACAATGATTTGGACGAAGGAAAAAAGGCCATATCATGCTTTAAGAAAGCTGCCGGAATGAATTGTCACGAAGCGTATTCAAAGATAGGCGATGCCTATCGCTATGGAAATGGCATCAAACAAGATGATGCTCAGGCTCGCAAATGGTATAAGAAAGGCGCGGATGTGGGTGAAATCACGGCGACATTGAAACTTGCCGAATGTTATAAAAATGGCATCGGCGCCGAACAGGATTATGAAAAGGCGATGCTTGAATATCAGCGTATCGCCGAGCGTGTCAATGGTCGCGGATTCAGGCATCAGGCTGCCGGAATTGGAACTGCACTATACGAACTCGGCAACATGTATCTCAACGGGCTCGGCGTGCAACCCGATTTGAAAAAGGCTATACGCTATTTCACGCTCGCATGGAAGAAATGCAATAATCCTCAGGCAGAAAATAAATTACAAGAAATACGTTAGCGCCGGACAGTCTTATGGGAAGGAAAAGTTCAACTATAATCGCACTATAAAAATGTAGTACCCTCAACCTAAAATCAGTCGGATCGCCACGCATAATCGTTAAAATCTTCAAAAAATCTCATAACTTTGCATGTGGGTAGGCGCAGGTATACATGATGAGCATAAATGAAAAACAAAATGGATATGAAGACACTTCGGTTTTGCCGGATAATGCAGTATCAATTTGCTGCAATTGCAATAATAGCGCTTATACGGGCTTGTTTCAATGCTTTCAATTCTCTTGCACCTATGTCTTGCGTAGCGACAGCATCTGCCGCGTCTGTCATATTCGGCCGCAGGGCGCGCCAACTGACCGAAAATAATTCAAAAGATTAAACTATGTTCATAGCGATTCTCACCTACAAGAAACCTCTGAGTGAGGTTGACAAATATCTTCAGGCTCACCGCGATTATCTTGCCGAGCACTATGCCGCTGGAGATTTCATCGCATCGGGACCGCAGAATCCGCGTATCGGTGGTGTGATAATGATAAAAGCCGCCAACCGCGAGGCTGTCAACGCCATTATCTCGCAAGACCCATTCAACATCAATGGTATCGCCGACTATCAGATAGTAGAATTCACAACGACAATGTTCTGCGATGAACAGCTGAAAAAAATATTCTAATCATCCGGTATATGAAGAAAATCAGATTTTATATAATGATTGTGGCGTCGATTTTTCTCGTGGCTTGCTCCTCCACCAATAAATCGGCAGATAACGAAGGACACATCATGCCTGATTCTGCAAGATTACAGGGTGAATGGCATCTTGATTCCTATCGCATAGACTGCGAGTCGACACAGTTTGCCGCGACGTCAAATTATGAGTTGACATTCAATGAAACGGACAATACATTCAGTCTTTCCACTGACTGCAACATGATTAACGGTGAGTTTGGAATCACTGACGATACCATCCGTTTCAAAAACATACTCGTCACCGAGATGGCTTGCGACAATATGATTGTGGAGCAGAACATGTTGCGCCTGCTAAACGACTCCACAGCCTATGCTGCTTGTCATGGCGACACACTCATATTCACAGCTCCATATATTGGCTCTGCCATATTTATTAAACATGATGTGGTAGTCCGGCAGAATTTTATCGGCGAGTACATTGACCCCGACGATGGCTCAATACTTCAAATAGGTAAAATGTCTGATTCGGAATTAAATATAAAAGTGTGCTTATTCAGGCTGACAGATATTGATGGCGGCATTGGTAAGGTATCCGATGGGGCATTGACTTTCACCGCTACAGATGCTGCCGGCAACCCTATAAAAGGCAATATTACTCTCGAAAGCGATACAGCCACTTTAGTTTTCACTGAATCAACATGGGAGTATCTGCCCGATGGCTCGACCTATCGCTTCAAGCGAGTTGCGCAAACCATGATTCAAGAGTGAACCTCTGTAAAAGGTAAGACAGCATGAAGAAAATTCTCGTGATAGGCTGTCCCGGGGCCGGGAAGAGTACGTTTGCAAGAAGACTTTCGGCAAAGACTCGTCTGCCTCTTCATTATCTGGATATGATATGGCATCGTCCGGATAAAACTAATGTGGGAAGAGAGGCATTTGTCGAAGAGGTAAACAAAATAATCAAAGGCGATGAATGGATAATTGACGGCACGTATCTCCATACATTGCCATTGAGGCTTGAACATTGCGACACAGTTGTGCTGTTCGATATTCCGTTGGAACTCTGTCTTGAAGGAGCTCGCCATAGAATTGGCAAACCACGCGAGGATATGCCTTGGATGGAAACAGAATTGGATCAGGAATTCTATCAGTGGATAGTCGATTTCCCGAAAGTTCAGATGCCTGTTATCAACGACCTGCTTTCATCGTATGGACAAAAACGTACTATCATAAGATTGAAGTCACGTGAGGACGCAGATAACTTAATCGACTCCATGTAAAAATAAAGGAAATCTGATCAATCGGCCGTCCGGAGTTTGATGAAATAACAGTGAAGCTATCTGCTAAAGAATGATTGAAAACAATGATAGAATATAAGATTAAAAATACCAGCGATAAATTCGATATGGAGAACTGTTGGGAGTCCGGGCGGAGGAACTGGAAGCAGATTCAAAAACAAGTTGATAACAGTGAGATATTAAGTATGGATAATATTTTGCAAATTGTGAAGGCACACTTGCCACAAGCGGGAACGGAGTTAAGCATATACACTTTTTTAGCCTCGGATACCCTTTGGCTTGGCAAACTGAAATCACAACGCTCTTTTGTTACCGTGGCAGAAGATACAATACTCGGATTGTACATTGTCGTGATGGATGACGGTTCGGTTCATTTGCTGGAATTACCTGACGAAAGGAAACTCTACGATCTGTCTAATCTCGACGAAGACCATATCATAGGATATTGCTCCACCAACTTTCCCGCTTTCATGGCAATCATGAATCTGTACATGGAAGCGGAAAGACGTCTTGCAGATCTTGAACCCGCTGTAGAGACAGATGTATTCGAGAAAGAATGTGAGAAAGCGGAAGCCGAACTCCGCCGGAAAGTTGATAAAATAGATTCAACAGCCATCGAAGACCCAGACGGACTATGGAGTACGATGATTGAAGAAATGGGAGCCGGTATTTGTTGATTGCTAACTATCTAAGAATAATATACTATGCCCTACATATCCATCGAGAGCGGAAAACTTACCGCTGAACAAAAGAAAGAATTGATTGAACGGCTTACGGCTACAGCCTCCGAGATAACCCATATCCCGGAGCAGTTCTTCACTGTAACCATCAAGGAACTCCCAGATGAGAATTTCGGTATCGGTGGCAAATCCATTGATGAGATAAAACGTAATTACA
>CANOLV010000038.1 GCA_947567425.1 uncultured Porphyromonadaceae bacterium
CGATTGAGGACGGCCCAACGCTGGCAGATACGCATATCGTGGAGATAGTCTTCACGAGCATCATTCTCAACATAGCACAAGTCACGAGGTAGTATCGGCTCTGCATCCTGTTGAGACTTACGCATTTGCTTGATTACGCTCTGAAGCTCGGAGCGGCGACCGGTGGCTTTGTATTCCTCGATTGTACACTTGATAGTTTCCTCAAACTCATCAGCACCTTCAGTCAAATGTTTGATAGCGCGATTCTGGTAAATGTCGGCCACCTGCTTGCCAAGGTTGCGCGAACCGGTGTGGATAACGAGATACACATTGCCATCATCGTCCTTATCCAGTTCAATGAAGTGATTGCCGCCACCGAGCGACCCGATGGCTTTGTTGATACGACCGGAATCTTTCAACTCTCGGTAGCAGCGCAGTTCGGTGACAAGCTTCTTCGCCTCTCGATATATCTCCATCTCCTCATTTACAAGAGGTTTGAAGCCAAACCTGTCCTCACGGACAATCTTGCCAGACGGTACATTCCCCCTGATGTGTTCATGGAAAGCGTGAAAGTCAATGTTCCCAATATTTCCAAGATTAAGAATGCGCATACCGCAACCTATATCAACGCCCACAATATTAGGGATAACCTTGTCGCCAAGATTACCGGTGAACCCAATCACACATCCGGCTCCGGCATGAACGTCAGGCATGATGCGTATTTTCTTGTCGGCAAACACGTCAATCGAGAGCAGAGTCTTTATTTGCTCCAACGCATTCTCCTCAATGTTGTCCGTGAATATCTTCACGTCATATCCGTCTATTGTCTTCATAATTGTATTGTTATATTGTGGGCGCAAAGTTAAATGGTGACTGCGCAACCATTTTACGTAGCACCGGCAAAATTAACCCACACCTGACGCACTTTGCAATACAACTCAAATTATTTTCAAAAAAAATAATAAGTTATTCAACCTGTTTCACATATTGAAACATAGTTGTGCTAATTTTGCCTTACGGATATAAGTTATACCTACATATGATGAAAATTATTCATATATCAGATACACATGGGTGTCACAGAAGATTGACGAATTTGCCTGAAGCTGATGTTGTGGTTCATTCAGGTGACTTCACCATGAATGGATCAGAGCCGGAAGCACTTGATTTCCTTAACTGGTTATGCGACTTGCCTTATGCCCATAAAATATTTATCTGCGGAAACCATGATGATTGCCTTTATGGAGCAAACATCGATGGTCTCGATCCTAATGTTCATTACCTCTGCAACTCTGGCATTGAAATTGACGGAGTGAGATTCTATGGCGTACCTATGTTTATGGGTGATTGTGTGACAGACCGCCAAGCGAAAAACATCTCCAAGATTCCATCGGACACTGATGTGTTGATTACACATAATCCAGCCTACGGCATCCTCGACTTCGATGACGGTATCAATTACGGAGATGAGCAAATACTCTCCAAAGTAATGGGAATTCGCCCTTGTCTTCATCTCTTTGGACACATCCACGCCCAACATGGTATAATCTCCGAGTGTGGCATCACTTTCTCCAACGGAGCTATAATGAATGTCGATTATATGAATTCAAATCAGCTGAATTTAATTGAAATATAACCGAAAAAGGTCTATGGAGTGAAGAGCGCACCAAGCTCGCACAATCTACGGTTATACGATCCTTTGTGCCATTTGCCTTTGTAGTGGCAATGGGAGGTGTAGGCTTTGAAGATGTTGCGGTTGCCGGATTTGAGCATTTTATAGACGCTGGACTTATTTACAGCACCAGGGCCGATGTTGTAGGCTAATGTTCCGAGGAGAATACTATCCTTGCCCAAGTCGCGGTATAGAGCGCAGAATTTGCGGAGGTCTTTGCGGAGAAGAGCATCGGCTTCGCGCTCACTCATCTTGTAACCACGGAAATATTCTCCTAAAGCATTCATGAACTGTGTCAATCGGATATAGGGAATGTCTTTATCCGTGTATCTCATAGTCAGTCCATCATAATTCTGAGAAGGCGAAATCAGTAAGTCTTTCCATAATGCCCCCCTCAGGTATGGGATTATGTAATTTTCTTTGTACATTTTTTGCCGTATTGACTGCCTTCATGGAGTCAACAACCAATTTTTGGTCAAGTGTATAATAACCAAAATGAGCAGAATCCACCAAATGGAATCAGCCCTAATTTTTTCACCGCCTCAATATTTTTAGTGGACAGTAATATTTTCAGATATTGATGTTGCTTGGCTGAAAAGATATGAAGCGTGGGGCAAAGAGCAAAATCTATCAATAAGCACGATAAGCACTCGACTACGACACCTCAGAGCGGTATTTAATCTTGCACTATTAAAAGCGAGTACTATCCTTTTCATGCCTATAAGGTATCTAAACTCACTAAAAAGACCGCAAAACGAGCATTGACTAAAGATGATATTCGCAAAGTAATGGAATATCAGAGCAAAAGTCCTATGGAGTGTCTTGCCATTGATATTTTTTACATTTTCTTATCTATGTGCATGTATCAACTTTATAGATATGGATAAACTCAAACATTCCAATATTCAGGGAAATCAGCTTATATATAACAGAGAAAAGACAAAAAAGCCCATCATTGTACCATTGCAGAACTATATGTGGCACGACACTCTTTCGCTACCGTCCTGAAAAGAGCTGGTGTTTCAACATCTATAATCAGTGAATCGTTGGGGCATAGCTCTGAACGTATTACCCAAATCTATCTTGACAGCTTCGACAATGAGCAGATAGAAAATGCTATGAAAAACTTGCCATAATCGCAGAATGGACACTGAAGTCATCTTGACTTCTGTCTCAAAAGGAGAGTTGTGTTGCGCTCCCGGCAGTGATAATATCAATTGTGCCGGGTCATTCAAAAACTGTGAATCGAGAGATTACTGTCCTGTAACATTAGATAATACTATCTGCGAGTCGGACTGCCAATGTCCTGCAACTAATAACCAATGTATTGAGTCGCGCGACATTTGTAATGTAACTGGAGATGATTGTGTTGAATCACGCGATTTTTGTATAAATGACAAGTGAATACAATAGATATTACTTATACAATTATTTCGATATGAAATAATAACAAACAAAAGATTCATCAACCTCGCACAAACTTACCATTATGGTTATATGACATTCGACGTGGCTACTAACGGATAACAACGTCGAATGTCCACACCATGGAGCAGTGCACAGATGCGGAGAGCGCCAGGCAGACGCACACCGCCTGCAACGCCACGCAAAAAACGCCCATATATCTTCCCTCGCATTCCATATCTTATACTTAATAGAGTTCCCTAATTCTTCTTCAATATCAGAAGTGACCGTGATGGTTTGTTAACAGCTTTTTCCGGATCTGTCCAAAGCATCACTATTCCAGAATCCGACTTCACACCATATTTTTCATATAATTCTTCAGGAGATACGAATGAAGCTTTGCCGATTAGTCCGATTGGACAGAATTCTTCAAGTATGGATAGCTTATACTGAATGAACACTTTTGTAGGAGTAGGCTTCAGAGTCCGCATATTGTCGCCCCGAAAATCCGAAAATCGGACCGGATTGCTCGGATTGACGACTATTTTAAATGGATTAATACCGTCCATAGGAGGCTTATAGGCCGGTATAGGTTCCTTCTCCCGGACATATTCAATATGTTTGTGCTCATCGTATGACAATGGCCAAAGATACCCGTTGACATATATTTCTATGGGGGTACGGTTAAATTTTGCCACATCCTCATCGACTTCAACACCGGGTAAAATGGACATCAGCTCTGAATATGAGGTGAATTTATCCATAATCTCCACAGTATAACCCACACCCTTTAAATCCGCAGGCGTACATCCGTCTGTTTTTATGTAGCAAGAATCTGGCGCGATTAAAAAAGTTTCACCATTCTTAGACACTGGATTTAATATTACGTTGTCAGCATCTGGAAATTCCTCGGTTTTAAATTCAAATTGTCCATCATCATGAGTGATTACACTACCCAAATAACCGTAGTCCGGTATATACACGTTTATTTGAACTCCACTTGCTCTTTTTTCAGTATTTGTGGATATGACATACCCATTAATGGCATTTTCAGCAAATAACGTACTATTTTCCGCAAAAAATGGCGATAAATATACCATTGCCACAACTAATATAAAAACTGGCCTTCCCATATTTCTTTTTTTTGCAAGATATTAAAATATTTATTAAAAAACAAAGAAAACCTATTCTTTTAACATATTTTACATAGCCATCTACGTTAATTAGCCGCAAATCAGCAAACTACGGAACATTCCGTCGTGTTATTATTAAAATTTTATCGACATGAAGAAAATTAATCCAAAGGATTTGGAAGTAAATCCGAAAATGAGAGGCAGTTCAGAAAAAACGACACCTTCATATACTGAAGGCAACTGTGATTTTACGCACAATATATGTACCGAAACACAGCTTGTAGATTGTAAAAATACAGAAGTCGAAAATTGCCCTATGTATACTGCCGACTATGACTGTAAAGATCCGGATAAAACAAAAACATGGTGTGAATCTGTGGTAATCTGCGATGAAACTGAAAAGAATTGTGTAGATAGCACATCCAAAGCTCCAATATGTTGCGCTCCCGGCAGTGATAATATCAATTGTGCCGGATCATTTAGAAACTGTGAGTCGAGAGATTACTGTCCAATAACTGAGGTGTTTACAGAGTGTGAAACAGATGCTATGTGTCCTGCCACAGGGAATAATGCGCCGGAAACTAAATGCGTGTGTGTCAGAACAGATGACAATTGCGTGGAATCAGTAGATATGTGCATTATGTCGGTAGATTGCATTGATTAAGTCGTGTGATTTATTTTAGCGGGGTGTCGAGTCTAATGGGATTTCCGTCTGCGGAAATCCCTTCGATGACCAATTTGCAATTAATTATATTGGGCAATTCCAGAGACATAATCGAATCCGCCACCTGATATGCCGGGAGCCAATACAGGGTGCTTCCGGTATTCGTTATTGGTTCATTATAATCGTATTTCGGAACATAGAATTCCGCAGGTTTTTGATAACCCAAAGGCATGATAGTACGTAGAAATATTGAGGGGGCGGTTTTCCATTCGCTTCCATCTTTCATCGTCACCATTATCACACCACCCTTTGTTATTGAATTTCCGCCAAATATAAATGCTTCATTGGGCTTGAAGAATTGAAGCTTCTTTACATTTTGAATCGGATACATAGAAGTAAACTGACTAAAAAAACCATTTGATCCATAGCTTGAACTGGAAATCCTATCTAATTCACTATATGCGAACGAACTTATATGCGGTTTGTTAAACGAAGATCCATTTAGTCTGTCATCCATCTTTTGACTAAGTTGAGCATTAGCCGCAGAGCCTCCGGATGAGCCACCTCCGATTCCGGATAAGAATGGTACTCCATCAACAAAAAACGAAACTGAGGAATTACGATAAATGACGTTTCCTCCCATTATAGTTAGTCCGGGGATTTTACGCAGGGCTTCTTCGTAGGAGGTTATGTGGTCGTTTTCGAGCTGGTCGGAGGTGAACGTCTTCGAGGCAAGGATCTCATAGATGTCCTCAGGGTCCTGGCGCTTGTGGCGGCGGACAGTGATCTCGCCGAGGGTCACGCTCATCTGACCGTTGATGTGGCCGACACGCCATGCGTAGTCGACGCCGTCGGACGACTCCGGGCCATCCACCAAGCCAGGCCAGGCCGGATCCGGGACCAGGGCATCGGACGGCGGGAACTCCTGTTCGTCTATCTCGAAGTTGTGCTCGTTGCCCCCCTTGGGGTTCAGTGCCTGCACGACGAACTTAGTGCCTTCAGGAAAGTCCAAGTCGGAGACTGTGAAGCGCCCGTCCCGATCCGTCGACGCGACGCCAGCGTAGTCGATCGACGGGGCGAGGACGTTGACCGTGGCGCCCTCCATCGGCTTCCCACGCCATCTCGACCTGACAACACCCGTGATCTCCGGGCCCGCCTCGATGGCCGACATTGGCTCGCTGTACCTTCCGGACAGAACACCGGCGACGTCGTAACGGCGCCACCCCTGCGTCAGCATAAGGGCATCGAGGGACATGTCGACATGGCGGCCACGATGGCGGAAGTACCACCCCGCGTCCTCCACGTGGCCGCGCAGGTCGCCCTGCAGGAGAAGCTGCGACTGTATCGTGACCGTGGTGTCGGGCTCGGCAACACCGCCGTCGAGAACCGCCACGGACACGTCGGACCCCATGAGGCCGGCAGGGAACTCTATCACCAGGCTCCGCGAACCGCAAGAGTCGAGGACCGATGCACGCGGAGACGGTACCTCAGGACCCCGGTTGAAAGCCAGGCGCTCCGACAATGGCATTCCCATACCGTCGACCAGGAGGAACTGAACTATGCCCTCTCCGATGTATTCACGCGGGATCCTGACGGGGAGACCCCCGACGACGGCTCCGGCGTAGACAGCCCGGCCGCGGTTCTGGACGGCCAGGACTGAACCCGGGGGCACACCACCGACAGCCGTGACTGTCACGGCCGAGGACCGGCTGTTGTCAACGTGAAGGGCGCACGTGCCGGCAAGCACCTCTGGAAACGGGAACTCCTTACCGCGGACAAATGCGCGGTAGGACATCCCTTCTACAGGGACGAACGACAGCTCGCCCATGCCGCGGTGAACCGTGCGGAACGTGTCAACGACCGACCCCGAGGAGTCGACAAGCACGCCGTCAACGTCTATACCGCGCCCGGAGGAGTCGACGGCCTTGATGCCGACCCGGCAACCGGCACCCCCGACGAGGCCTCCACCCTCGGGATGGAACGTCACGTCGAAGCCGGAGGAAGGCGACGGCAGAGGAACGAACATGCGGTAGTTGTCTAAACTCACCAGGACGGAGCCCGCCCCAAGATCCTCGTCGGAAAGTGTCACGCTCCTCGGCCGGTCGCTCCTGCGCCATTCACGGACCCGGCCGTCCTTCGACGTGACGCTCATCGACTCGTACCAGTGGAGCCTACCGTCGGAATCTCGGAGTCCAGCCGTCATTGCCGTGCGGCCTCCGTCGGGGTCGTGCGAGAACGAAACCTCCGGAGTGGCGATCCCCGCATACGCGCTGACGACACCGAGGCGCTTGCGGAAGAAATAGCCGGCGCCGGGGCCCTCCATGAACGAGGTGTACGCCGTCAGAGTGTAGTCGCCCCCGGCAAGATCGGGCTCCAGCGGAAGGTGGCCGGGAAACCGGCCCCCCTGTTCGCGGAGCTTGACGCGGTCGACGACGGACCCGGAAGGGTCCGCAAGCTCGACGTACACGTAGCGGCTCGCCGAGACCTGCGCGTGCGTGGCCGCGTCGACAACCCACGCTCGGAGCCATACGGTGTCGCCCGCCACGTAGCGCGACTGGTCGGTGGTGACGTGGACCTTCTCCTGCGGGTAGAGCCACCTCTGACGGTCGAGCCTCGACCCAGCGCTGTCGGCATCGACCGCAGACGCGGAGCAGTGCACAGACGCGGAGAGCGCCAGGCAGACGCACGCCGCCTGCAACGCCACGAAAAAACCGCCCATATATCTTCCCTCGCCTTCCATATCTTAACATATTACAATATATACACCCGCAAGATAACCAATTAATCACCAACTGCAAAGAAGGTCCACCTATTTAACATATTTTACATGACCGTCTGACAATATCTGTTATTCTGCAATCCCAATCTGTAATTTGGTATAATCAATGAGACGAATATCAACAATTACCCAATAATAGTGATTGCAAGAGATTAAATAAATCCATACCTTTGTCAATCTTTTATGCCGGCCGTCAGACGACGGCCAAAATCAACGACGCAAACTAATGAGACTATTATTCACTTACATTGCAGCCTCCGCACTTATTGGCAGCCACACACCGGCCTTTGGACAAGAGATTTCCGACTCCATTTTCGGAGAAATAGACGAAATAATTGTCACTGCCCCCAAAAGCCGCATAAGAATGCCCGGCGCCGCCAATACGGAATTAATCACTGCATCCGAATTAAAGCGCGCCGCCTGCTGCAATCTTGGAGAGAGTTTTACCACCAACCCTTCTGTCGACGTAAATTACTCTGATGCGGCCACAGGCGCAAGACAGATCAGACTCCTCGGGCTGTCAGGTTCATACGTGCAGATGATGACTGAAAACATTCCAAACTTCCGCGGTGTGGCCACTCCCTACGGTCTTGGTTACATTCCCGGACCATGGATGCAGTCGATACAAGTGTCAAAAGGTGCATCATCCGTAAAAAACGGCTATGAATCCATAACCGGACAGATCAACATCGAGATGAAAAAGCCACAACTTGACCCATCGCTGTCGCTCAACATGTACTACGACATGATGAACAAGCTCGAACTGAATGCCGATGGAAATATCCACCTTGGCAAAAACTGGAGTGCCGGATTGCTCTCGCATGTCGAGAACGGATTCTCCACTCACGACGGGAACGACGACGGATTTATTGACATGCCTCGTATACGCCAGCTTAACCTCATGCCGAGAGTGGCATACTTAGGACGGAACTACGTGTTTCAGGCCGCGGCAAAATTCCTTGACGAACGACGAATCAGCGGGCAGGACGACCACCACCGGAACAACGGTCAAGCCTCCGGCACCACCCCTCTGTATAAAATCAGAATCGATACACGGCGCTGGGAGGGTTTTACTAAAAATGCCTATATATTCGACCGAGAAAACGACGGCAACATAGCTTTGATCCTATCAGCATCATCACATCGGCAGGATGCCTCCTACGGACTGCGCATCTGCGACGTAGACCAGAAAGAGGTCTATGCATCGCTGATGTTTGAACGTAAATGGACTTCCAGCCATGCCCTGAGTGCAGGACTTTCCTTCAACTACGACAACTATCACTTCAACTATCGATTCGACTCCGATGCATCACTGCCGACCACACACTTCACGAACAGAGAAGCAGTAGTCGGAGGATATGGTCAGTACACCTTCAACTACCACGACATATTCATGGCCATGGCAGGAGTCAGACTCGACAGAAGCGACGTATACGGTGTGATGTTCACGCCGCGGCTGCATATCCGCTATACACCGTTGGCCGAACTGTCATTCCATGCATCAGCCGGACGTGGACACCGTTCGCCCCACCCTTTGGCCGAATATTCCTACATGCTCGCATCTTCCAGACGCATAGACATAAGCCAGAACCTACATCAGGAAGACGCATGGAACTTCGGCATAGGAGGTCATTGGACCGCATATCCGCTCGATAACGAATTAACCCTGTCGGCCGAATACTACTATACTGATTTCAGCAATCAACTCATGGTCAATCTCGACAGGAACCCTCATGCAGTCTACATATACTCCGACAAAGGCAAATCATATTCGCACGCACTGCAACTCGAAGCCACATACAAACCCCTGAACGATGTCAGCGTCAGTCTTGCCTGGAGATACACCGACGTCAAATCAAATTACACCGGAAACGGACTAATCCAAAAGCCACTAATGTCCAAGCATAAGACTCTTATATCTTTAGGCTGGACTCCCGACATGGGGCTTTGGCAGACAGACATAACATGCGCCGTCAATGGAGGCGGCAGGATGCCTACCCCATATACATCAGCCGGCGGAGAACTGTCGTGGCGACCCACCTACAAAGCCTTCGTACAACTTAATGCCCAGATAACACGCAATTTCAGGCATTGGGCCATATATCTCGGAGGTGAGAATCTGACAAATTTCCGCCAGAAAAACCCCATCATCGGAGCATCGGATCCATGGGGAAGCAACTTCGACGCGACCATGATATACGGTCCTCTTCAGGGTGCGATGGTATATGTGGGATTTCGTTACAACTTCACTAAATACATCTAAAAACAATAATTATGAACAGAGTTCTATTATTAGCCATCATCATGCTCATGGCTATTCCGGCATCAATCACCTCGACGGCGAAAGAGACCAACAAAGAGACTATCGTATTGACGGTAAATCCGCCAATGTCGTGCCAAAACTGCGAAAATAAAATCAAAAGCAATATCCGGTTCGAAAAAGGCGTCGGCAAAATCGTCACAGATCTTAAGGCTCAGACAGTAACCGTAACATTCGATCCCCGCAAGACCGACAAAGAGAAAATCATCAAAGCATTCAAGAAAATTGGCTATACCGCCTCCGAATCATGCTTAAAAAATCAAGAGGCATCAGAGTCCGGAGAATGTTGCCGCCAGGAATCGGCAGACTGCCATTAAATGGATAATGGCCATAACATATAGGCATAATATTATCGGCAAGTTCAACTGTCCGACAATATAAATATTCGGCCGATAGACGGTAAATTCCAGTCTATCGGCCGAATACTTTCATCGATTTTGCCCAATATTTATTTCACGATACGACCTCTATATATATCGCGAATCTGCTGACGCGTCAGAGCCTGGTTATACAGAGCGACATTGTCATACCAGAATCCAGGATCCGGATCATTCCATTCAAATGCCTGATTGCCCCCTATGCATACATGGTGGAAATCACCGGCATTGTCAAATAGTCCTTTCAGGTTATTATTGTCGTTGTGGTTCCACTCGTTGACAGCTTGACCATCGACATATATCACCGAATGCATAGGCTCAAATACCATTGTAAATAGATGCCACTTGCCGTCGGCGAGCCAATCAGAATCCCAACGATATTCACCATTTGCCCCATTGACATTTTCTCCGCCCGAAAAATCTGTCCATGTACCCCAATTAAACATCGCGGTAAGTCGGGTAAACACTACCAACAATGGGAAACCATTTGGAGCTCCATTCGTATCTCCACCATAGCCGGAGAATATAGGGCCCCAGGCATAATCTCCGGATTGAACTTCATTACCCCTGTTGACCCAGAAACTTACAGTAAGAGCACGTGTGTCGGCGGCTTCATTAAATATTCCGTCAGGCAGAATGAGATAGTTTGAACGAACACCGCCTTTCGCGTTAGAAAACACCTTTCCATGGGCATCTCCGCAATCCTCAATACGACCGGCACCCTTTATCCGGGACCCGCCAAGATCTCCCTCAAAATCGAGGAAATAGTACGGATCAACATGCTCGTATGCAAACAAAGGGAAATTGCCAGTCGCATCACCTGACTTAAACACATCGAGTGAATTTTCAGTCGGTTTGTAATATGTGGACCATGTAAATTCAGAACCCAAAGTGGCATCATCAATCACTGTAGTCATCTCGTCAGGGCTAATCTGTACAGAACTAATTTCGCCCTCGATGTCAGTATAGTTTAATACCGTATATTCAGCCCGCTCTATACTTTTCCAGTTTATCGTCATAATGTCGTCCTCAAGCGAGACACTGCTGTATCGGCGGTTCATCAGTGTCGACTCATAGAATGCACCATAAGAGTAGCCTGTTGCAGGGACTATCAACGATGTATTGCCGGCATCGTCCTTCAGCACTACTTCAAAATCATGTTGACCCTCTTTAAGATTGTCAAATTCCATTGTGAGTTTCTGCTTGCCGGACTCACGTATCACAGGAATTTCTTCAACCGCCGACTCTCCGTCGGCATCGATACGCGTCACCTGACACAGCGATTGGGAAAATCCGCTCTTAAGAAAAACTTCAAGCTTTATCCGGTTACGCCCTGATATAGCCGATATGCTGTCGGCCTTGCCAACATACACAGTCTCGCCCCGGTCAAGGTAAGGCTGTATATTATCGAGCATGTCATTGCAACTGAACAGCACAGTCGACACGCAGAGTATAAGTATGTTAGATAATATTTTCATAATACTGATATATTTTCATTATTTTTTTTGTCCATAGAATGTGAGCTCATGGAAATGCACCATATTAGTACCGGAAAACGTGCTCAATGCTTTAAAGCGGAGATACCTTACTTCGGGCACATCAATATCAAATTCAAACTCCTCACCATTACGTGCATGCTCAATATCCTCAGCGGTGTTTTGTCCGGAGGGTAATCCTGACGGCTTGAAACTCTCGCATTTCAGAAGGAAAGTCCATCCGTCCCAACTACCGTCGACAGGCTTGTCTGACCGGCCATAGATCTCCCAGTCTTTCATATTGCCGTGCATATACTCGTAGTCTGGATTACGGCTCCAATATACATATCTGCTCAATTTTGTAGTAACCCCGAGATCTATCGTGAAGCTAATCGGGAATGACGCAAACGTATTCGTATGAGCCATACCCACATTATCTCCTGAAGTAATTCCGTCCCAGGCATTAGCCAATATGTGTCCCCATCCTCCGAACGGTTCGTCGCCATCGAGATGATTGTCCTTGAACAGGGATTTATTGAGTTCATATTCCTCAAGCGGAGTGAGCTGAGCAAACAGAGTGTCAGAAACGTTATCCCAGCGGTCGCGCAGAATCACGCCGAAATCAGTAGGTTTCGGATCAAGCCCACGCACAGGCAGACGAATATCCTTAACGGCCGTATACTCAGTACGGATAGGTTGCCACTGTTCAAATTCATCCTTCGTCAGAATCTCCACTATCAGGTTGCCCTTAAATTCATTCTCCAACGAAACCGTTGCACCTCCGAACGCCTCTTTGACATCGATGGTCGAGAAAGCAGCTCTTAAAGGCGACAATCCAGGAACGAATGCGAATCTTACCGGTTCTCCGACATTTTCACTTCTGTCAACGGCGTAAATAAGCACTTCCTTTTCGTCAGTGTCGCAAAAACCTTCTACAGTCATTTTATTGTCATAGGCCGATACCTTAACATCAACTTCCTTGCCGGACGCCACCTTATATACTCCCCTGACATATAGCAAATCTTTGTCAGCCGGACCTTTGAACTCGATGACTGCACCGCCAGGAATCGGCTCGTAGGACAACACCTCCACCTTGCCCGGGCCCTCTCCGTCGTTAGGGCCGAAAGGATGTCTGAAGTCATCCTCTTTACATGATGACATTGCCAATAGGACAATAATCATGGATAATAATCTCATATTCATATCGAATCTTTTATTTTAGTTTAAATTTCTATTACCAGCCAACATTCTGTATAAGATTGGAATTTATCAGTATATCATTCTGCTTTATCGGCCACAAATAGTCCTTCTGAGAAAAGTGCATCTGATACAGAGGAGTCACGATGTAATATTCTTCGATATTTTCACCCTCGATATTCCATCCTTGTACCACCTTATTATATTCTGATTCACCTAATTTCCAACGTCGTATATCGAAGTAGCGGTTTGCTTCGAGAGCCAATTCACTGCCACGTTCCATACGTATGATTTCACGCATACCATCCTGGGTAAGCGGTTTTTCAGGAAATAATGAATACTCTGACCACGATTCACGAACACCCTTTAGACCGGAACGCTTACGCACCAAGTCGATGCTTGAATATACCTCTTCCGGCACCGCTCCGTCCGAAGCTTCGTTCAAAGCTTCTGCATACATCAGATACAGATCGCCCAGACGTATGATCGGGAAAGGATATTCCTCATACACCACCGAACCGCTTTCGGGAACCTCCGACCGATAGTTGACCAATTTCTTGGCAAAATAGCCTGTGATAGAATACAGATCAGATGAACGGCGCCCCGCAAGGTTACCTCTTTTTGACTCAATATAATACATGCTGTTCACATCACGGCGACCGTTGCCAAACCAGCTCGAACCATCGAAGCCAAGACTGCCGTAAAAACGCGGCTCACGGTTGAAATTCAATTTCGCCGTAGTATATCCGGGCTTGATATAAAGGCGGTCATCCTCAGTAGCTGTCTGTGTAGAGTATCTGTCGGAATACTGGCCGGATTCAATCCACTCCTTATCCTCGCTGATAGGCACACCGTTGCTCGAATAGAACAGCTCTGCACATGCAAGTGTCGGAGCAAGCAACTGCTTAATATCCGTTTCACGGACCGGATGCCAATTTTCCAGACGAGGCATAGCCAATACTTGCAAATCCCACGTGTGGCTCTTACCGACACCCCATATCAGCTCACAGTTAAAACGCGCCGTCACCGCCCCGCGGACATTCATGGTGTATGAAAAATCTTCAGCAAGATCCATAGCTTCCTCCGTGTTAAAATAGTACAGTTTGCTGCCGGCTGCCGTCGCTTCGTCTATAGCATCTTTGCATGCCTCAGCGGCCGCTTTCCATTTCTCAGTAGAATATTGCTGATTAAAAAACGGTTCGCCGTCAAAATCACGGAAATTTACATAGGCCGTATTACCATTGAAAAGCGGACTTGCGGCCAACAGAAGCACCTTGGCCTTCAGCCCCATAGCAGCCGGACGAGTCAACCGGCCAAGCTCCGAAGCTTCACGCTGTATGGTCAGCGGCAGATCGGGAATAGCTTCGTCGAGCAGCTCGACAATATAGTCTACCACATCGTCTACCTTTTCGCGCTTCACACGCACGGCTTCTGCCGACGCACTGATTGGAAGATTATTCTTAATCAGAGGTATGGGGCCATAAAGCTGGAAGAGATAATAATGGTAAAATGCTTTCAGAGCCTTAGCCTCAGCAATCCACCGGACACGCTCATACGGTTCAAGATCCGGGACACGCGATTCATCGGCAAGGTTTTCAAGCATAATATTGCATGAACGCAGCGCTTGAAACATATTTATGCCGCCTTCCTCTCCGTCCCAAAAATTAACAAGGGGTCTGTTGGAGTTTTGCAGGCCGTTTGCTATACCAAACGTCGTAGTGTTTCCGAATCCTTTTCCCGACATTGTATAGAACCAGATTTCGTTGCCGGATGCAATACCTGGGTTTACAGCCTGTGCACCATAAAGTGGAATGTAAGAATAGCATGTGGCAAGATACTTCTCACCATTTGCTTTGTTGTTGAATGCCATTTCGAGCGTCGCCACACCGTCAGGCACAATATCGAGATAGTCGCATGCACCTAACATGGCCGACAATGCTGTGGCAAGAAGCGTGCATCCTAATGACTTAAATAATTTCATGATAAAAATAATATTAGAAGTTAATATTCATACCCATATTGTAGACTTTCTGAATCGGGTAACCCAGACCGTTAGCTCCCATTTCCGGATCCCATAATTTAAACTTGCTGAATGTCAGTAGATTTGTACCGCTGACATATATACGCAGCGTGGAAAGTCCAAGTTTTCTGATGAGCTTCTGAGGAAGTGAATAACCGAATTCCACCGATTTCAGACGCAAGAATGAGCCGTTCTGCATCCACCATGTGCTCGACTGCGTGTTATTGTTTGATACGGAGTCGCTTAGACGGGGCCAGAAAGCATATATGTCCCTGTTCTCCTCCGACCAATGGTTGTCGGCAACCACCGATAGAAGCGCATTCTGCGATAATGTGTTTGGGTTGTTGTCATTATCTATGAATGGAGAAATAGCGACAGGATCAATCCAGAACGACGACAAAGCATTTCCCTGGAAGAACAGCGAAAAATCAAAATCCTTATATCCTGCCGAAACACCGAATCCATAAGTAATCTTAGGGGTCTGAGGATATCCGATGGGCACCTGGTCCTGATCGGTAATCTTACCGTCGCCGTTTATATCCTTGTACTTGATGTCGCCGGCCATCACCACACCTCCGAATTCCTGCGTTGGCGAATTTTTAACATCGTCGTCGTCAACAAACAGACGCTCTGCGATATATCCATAGCGTTGCGACAGATTTTGTCCGACAAGTGAACGCCAAGGGGTTCCCGCCATAGCATAGTTAGGCTCTTCTACTTTTTCATATTTGCTGTCGGCATAAGTGAAGTTGGCACGCCCCTGGATCCAGAGATTCTTGTTGATAGTCTTACTATAGTCCACCGATATATCAACACCTCGGCCCGATGCCTCGCCGACATTTGCCTTAATCGCCGCGGAAAGTCCCATTGTGGAAGGAACGTACGCACGGTCCATCAATATATTTGAGCGGTATTCATAAAATAGATCTGCCTGAATCTCAAGGCTGTTAAAAAGTCCCAATTCGATACCGAGATTAACCTTTTTAGCTTTTTCCCAAGTAATCAGATTATTGCCGTAACGGGTGACGGAAATGCCGTTATAATGGTTGCCGTAATTCAGACCGAAATCCTGGCCTCTGTTTCCGTCATTCATATTCACGTTAGACAGATAGTAGAACCGGTCCTGGTCACTGCCTATGGCATCGTTACCGACAAGGCCGTATGTGGCTTTTAACTTAAGCTTGTCGACAACAAGTGAAATCGGTTGCCAGAATGATTCGTTTGAGATCAAATAACCGACTCCAAACGACGGGAAGAAACCGAAACGCTCCTTCTTATGAAAACGCTCTGATCCATTATAGCCAAAGTTGAATTCGGCGAAATAACGGCTGTCGTAAGAATATGTGAAACGTCCGGAGAGTCCCATATTGCGGTGAGGCAGTGAAAGCTGAAGGCTTTCATAATTGCTGTTCTGCTGATTGCGCAATGTAAACACAAGCATGGCACTTACATTGTTATTTCCGAAAGCCCGGTTATAGTCAGAGGCAACTTCAAAATAAGTGGTGGTCTGGATATCTTTGAACGGAGCGCCCGCTTCGACATTCTCGTATCCGGAATTGGCATTAAGCGGAGTCAGATTGTAGGTGTCCTCTGCCGGATTGTAGTTATTAGCCATATAATAATATGGACCGTAGGCTCTTGAAATGTCGGAATAAACATAGCTCGAAATACTTGCCAACGCTCTCACGTTAAGACCCTTGGTTATAAAGTCTAGTTTTTGCTTCAACTCACCTTGAGCCAGAAAAAGTATTCTGTCGTATGTCTTATATCCCTTCACCATGTCGGCATAAGGGTTGATATAATTACCGCTACCATAATTTCCGAAATAAATATGAGTCGCATACGGTGTCGGCGAAGGATAGTACTTAGGGAACAATGTCGGACTTGCTTTCATAGCTTTGGCAAATAGACCGTCGCCCCCGTCAATAGGCCCTGAATAATCATCAAAATTACCCTGCAGTCGCACGATGGCCTCCGTGGTTTTCGTAAGGTTGATATTGATGTTAGATCTAATGGAGTATTTCTTTAGATCTATATTATTGTTGAAGTTATTATTACCGTTGACACGCAGCACGCCGTTATCTTTCGAAAACGACGCGGCGATATAATATCTGGCTACGCTGCCGCCACCGCTCACACTAAGGTAAGCACGCTGGTTCATAGAGTGCTTCTTAAACAATTCGTCATACCAGTTTATAGCAGGATACATATACGGGTTGGTGCCCTTGATAGTATTGGCTATCTTAGATTCCGAATAAGGAAGCGCACCGAGCGGATTACGAGTACGGACGGCCTCGTTGTTAAGACGCATGTAGGTTATAGGATCTGCCAGATCCACCATATCTACAGGACCTGAAATTGAATTCTCTATACGGAACGACACTTTCGCCTTGCCTTCGCGGCCTTCCTTAGTCGTCACAAGAATCACACCGTTTGCACCGCGTGCACCATATAAGGCTGTGGCCGTGGCATCCTTCATTATTGAGAAACTGGCTATGTCATCGACACTCAACCGTGCCAGGTCATCAGCAGTAAGTTCGACGTTATCAATCAAGATCAACGGATCAGTCTTATAGCCGAACGTAGTTACACCGCGGACGAAGAACTGTGCATTGTCCTTACCCGGCTCTCCGCTGGTCTGATACGCAATAAGGCCCGACATGCGTCCGGCCAGGGCAGTAGTCAAGTTGCTGCTCGGCACCTTAAGCTCAGAAGGCTTCACTGTAGCTACGGAGCTGATCACACTCTCCTTCTTCTGCTTCGCAAAGGCCACGACTGTCACCTCCTCAAGCTCATCGCTCTTAGGCTTAAGTTCGACATCATACTTGTCGCCGTCCGAGACCTTGATCGTTACAGGAGCAAATCCGAGCATCGACACCTCGATGGCGTCACCTTCATTGACCTGTAGCTGATACATGCCGTTGGCATCCGTGATGACACCTCCGCGCGAGTTTTTCACTTTCACTACCGCCCCGGGCACAGGATCCTGATTTTCATCAGTCACCACTCCCGTGATTGTCTTCCGGTGCGAATAGTTGGCACTGGCAACTGTCTGCTGTTGCGCAAATATCGGACTGATACCAGCCAATGGCGCACCGAGCAGACAAAGACTTAAAATAAGTTTTCTGTGGTTCATAAAATGATATTTAGTTTTATAAAAGCCGGATTTAGTAAATCTTCATGGTTATGATAGACTGCCAAGATTCGATGCCTATGACCATTTGCACTCAGATATCGCATGTACTATTATAAGGCTCGTTCCGAAGTCGACGAGTGACCTGTCAATGCAGCTACAATAACCGTCTGTCACTAATGACGACAGCACCAACATTGATGTTTTAAGAGACTTTTGGTAATCGGTAAATGGCATATACTTTGATATTGATTTGGTTAACTATTACTTGTTTGTGTAAAGTTATCGGCTCTTATCGATGGAATCATATCACTTTATCGGCATTATATAGGACTAAATCGATATTTCGCTATAATCTACTTGGACATTTGTCCGCATGCTTTGCTTTTTGACCAATTTTGTATTATTTAGCAATATTTAACCGCATAAAATATATTACCGACGCTACGACCTTTCCTGAGCAATTTCCCGCGTGCAATCTATATAATTTTCGATTATCGCGCGCCTAAAAAGCCGTGAAAGCAAAAAGGGCCGCGCCATTTTTTGGCGCGGCCCTTTTTGCCGTATATACTGATGGCATATACATATCCGGGGATATGTTATATGCCTACTGTCCGAATTACTCAGCCGAAGCTAACGGACTCGGAGTGTTGTAAACGCGTGATGCAAGCTCCTTGTCGAGCATGTACATGCCATACTTGTTGCCTTCGACGGCCTCGACAGAGGCTATCATTTCTCTTGCGCTCTCCTCCTCCTCTACCTGTTCGTCGATAAACCAGACCAGACGGTTGACAGAAGCGAAATCATTGTCGGCTGTAGCGATCGACGCGAGATTGTTGATCAATGATGTCACCTTACGTTCATGCTGCAATGTCTGCTGGAACATCTCAAGCACAGATGCCCATGTGGTAGGCACCTCTTCGATCGGTTTGAGTACAACGTTAGCATCGCGCGAATTAAGATAATTCATAAATATCCGGGCATGATCCTGCTCCTCGCGGAACTGGATATAGAACCAGTTGGCTACGCCCTTATAACCTTTTACTTCGCAGTCCATAGACATTGACAGATAAAGATAGGCCGACCACAGTTCAGCGTTGATCTGGTCATTGATGGCGTCATGCAATTTCTGAGATAACATAGTTCAATCTGTTTTTAGTTATATATGATTTATTTTCTGGCAAAGATAAGCAATAAAGCAATACGTTGTCACTCCTTAAGAGCAAAAAACGCGCACATTTTTTTCTTCCGCATTCTTACACTATTCGACGCGAATCCAGCAGCCCCCCATAATTCCCCTCTTAATTAACTACATAACTCAACGGCCTTTAATTCGCGATAGAATTCTGTCACTTTAATAGGCAAAACTTTGAGAATTGGCGAAACAAAATTTAGCAAAAAAAATCAAACGGCACTTGGATAATACAAATTTTATTAATACCTTTGCACTGCATTTAGCAATCGGGGCGTAGCGCAGTCCGGTTAGCGCACCTGCTTTGGGAGCAGGGGGTCGCGAGTTCGAATCCCGCCACCCCGACCATCGTGAAAGTCACTGTCAGTCAGTATTCTACAATACTTATCGGCGGTGACTTTCCTGTTTTATTAGCCTTTTTTAACTCCGTTTTTGGCCTTTAAAAGGGTCAGTAGATATTTCCGGTTGGAGAGGTGATGGGAATTGCCACATAATTCCTTGAGCTCACCTTCAGCCGCCCATACACGGTAATAGTAATAGACCGTCTGCCAAACATGATAGTCATCTGGCAAGTTGCGCCACTGGCATCCCGTCTTGTTCACATATAACACGGCATCGAAGATGAGAAAAAGTCATATTTACTCGTCCAATTATCCATCGGAATTGTTCTTTTTATGAAAGCTTTCTGTGCTTCTGTTAAATCGGAGGTATACATTTCTTTCAACGTTTTGTTAAATGACAATATATAAACGATTTAGAAATGCCTTCGATTTAATGGAGGCATTTTATGCCTTGGCGTTAACACTTGTTATTAAACACCCTTTTAGAGTTATTGTGATTGTTCTTGTAACTTCAGTCGTGTTTCCTTTCGGAATATCTTACGGATTGTACGCCACTTGGGGAATATCGCAGAAGGGCGTATCGGTCCATAACTCACGGCAATTATGACTAATGACAAGATAGCGGCAATAAGCAACCAGCCATATATTTCTTTCATTGAAACCACAAGTGCGTGTTGCTGGACTGTGCCGTAAAGCTGACCTAACGGAATGTGGGCTGTTCCGGCATTGAAATCAGTGAAATGCGCACCGATGATGGCGGCATTTTTTGCCATTGTATGACGCAAAAACTCTCCGATAAGAGCGGGGCCAAGTGTGGCACCCATTACTGCACCCGTGAAGCCGTTCACAGTCAATGCCTGAGGGAATACAAAGAAATGCAGTCCACTCTGGACTATTGAGGTCAGGAACACAATGGAGATAATCACCGATGCAAAACCACGAATGAAGAGCGGTAAGAAAAGCATCTCCTTTTCAACACCGTAATCTATCATGAAATAGGACCAGCCGAGATACATGGCAGCAAAGGCAAATGCTATTGCAGTCATAGTCTTATATCTCCACTTATGCAAGGCGAATGTGAAATAAGTAAATGCGCATCCTACGGCAATGCCGACAAATACATACCAGTTGAGGTCAATAAGATTGGTTTCATCAAAACCGAGAATTGCGGCCGCATAACTGTGTTCAAACACATGTTCGGTAGCCATAAGGGTGAAGAAAATCAGATATATCAAGGTTGCCCGTATGACATTGCGGTTTGTCAAAGCCTGAAAAGATATATAAGGATGATGAAGGAATGAAGCCCGCCACAGATTGATGGCAAGGCATGCCACGCCTAAGATTGTCGCTCCGGCAATTTCCTCCGCTTCCCACCAGTCGTAGAAGTTGCCGTACACACATATAAATGTAAAGCACAACATGAAAACACTCCATAAGGCAGCCCCAATCCAGTCGATACCCAACAGTGGTATCTGCATGGGGCCTTTCACGGGCTTGACAAGTATCAGTACCATTACCATCATAAGCACAAGCATACCGCTCATTATCCAGTGCATATATTCCCATTGAGAGAAAAATGCGGTATAGATGGTCGCGATACCGCTCAGCTGAATCACTCCGTCAACGACAAGATAGACATAGCAGAAGAATATCGCCATATCACGCACCGGAGTGAGCCAGAGCTGGATTGTAGAATTGCACACAAATGTAGCCCACATACGGAACCAACCCGCTACAAAGCAGGTGGCGACCAGCAAGGGGACACTTGTCGTATTAGCACAAATGAAATTAGCCGCAATAAGCACAGCCCCGCACACGAGCAGCCCTATCCGGTTGGAGAATCGGAACTTCAACCGGAACATCACAGCAAAATTTATAGACATTCCGACCAGCGACGCATATCCGGCCATCAATATATCTTCCTGCATCAGTGCGGTGGATCCAACCATATCGGTGGCGGCGGCAAGATAGATACCGCCTGAAAACTGCACTATCAGCACGAAGAATATAAAAATCCAAGGCTTTAATCTACGCGGTACATAGTTCGGAACGTCAGGTATATCGAATGGACCCTGAGGCCCGTGCCAATCTCCCATATCAGTATTTTACCTCACATTCAACATTCATACCGGCACGCAGAAGGTTGAGGTCGGCATTATCTGTCAATTCAATTCTCACGGGTATGCGTTGGCGAACCTTCACGAAATTTCCCGCCGAATTGTCCTGCGGCAGCAAAGACAGAGCGGCTCCTGTCGCTGTGGATAATGAAACGACCTTACCTTTAAAGGTCTTGTCAGGAATGGCATCAACCTTGATTTCAACCTCGCCACCGGGGTGAATATGCTCCAACTGGGTCTCCTTGTAGTTTGCAGTGATCCATACCTCCGAGCCATCTACAATATCGAGAAGAGTCTGACCCGGTTGTACAAGCTGGCCTATCTGTATCTCCTTGCGTGAGGCATAGCCGTCGCAAGGGGCTGTTATTACGGTGTATGACAGATTCAGTTCCGCAGTTTCAAGCAATGCTTTCGCAAGTTCAATCCCCGCATCATTTTGGTAGATGCGCTGGCGGGTTTCGGCAACTACCGAGGATGTTGCCGAGCGCTGACGGGCAAGCATCTCATAGCGGGCTTTTTTGGCCTTATAGTCAGTTTCCGCGCCATCATATTGCTGACGTGTGACGGCATCTTTCTCCAACAGCTTGCGATAACGTTCAAGGTCAACAGCGGCATTTTCCATCAAGACCTTTGCCTCGGCGATTGAGGCTTCACTCACAGCCACATTTGCGGAAGCTACACCGACACTGCGGTCAGCGACTGTGCGTCCGGCAAGGGCGTTCTGATAATCGGCATTTGCCTGTGCCACGCGCAATCGCATATCCGCGTCATCAATAATGACAAGAGTGTCACCTTTTTTCACCGGTTCATATTCCTTGAAGCGAATTTCCTTGATGTAGCCCTGCACACGGCTGTTGACAGGCACAATCTGACGCTGCACCTGCG
>CANOLV010000039.1 GCA_947567425.1 uncultured Porphyromonadaceae bacterium
TACGCGTCTGGGGGGCGTGAGGTCGCTAGTTCGAGTCTAGTCACCCCGACTGATTCCATCGCAAAGTCCGTGACTTCAACAAGTTGCGGACTTTTTATTTTAAACCGCCGGAACGGAAAAGTAACAGCCCCCCCATCAAATGGAGCTGTCATAAAAGTCCGTTGAATCGTTAAAACCTTCTTTCAAATTAACTCATTAAAATCTTAAGACAAGCAAGTCGAGGCATCGGCAGATGATCGGGGCATTTCATTCTCAAAGATTACAACAACAGTTAAAAAAGGCGGACGGAACTGAATCCGCCCGCCGGTCCGGGATGCCTACGGCTTCCACGTAGGGCTTGTGTAATCATCCAAGTTATGGAGGAAGCTTAATATTTTACGGCCACGCTTGCCAGACGCATTGACATATCGCGCAGGGCGGCGTTGAACGTGTCGAGTTCTGCCGGAGTGAAGCGGCATGGTCTGCCGTTGACGCTGTTGCCGTTGACGCGCTGCGATAGCCATGCACGGCTTTTCTTAAAGTATTTTTTTGCGATATAGCTCAGATTGATCATATCGCCGATTTCGCCAAGCTGCAGCTTTGCGGCCTCGTAAGAAAGCTGCTCGATGTCGGACGTAAGTGCTGAAAGACGAGAGCCGACAAAGTCTTCGATAAGCTTTTCTTCTTCGGGTGTATTGCAAGCGCTCTTTATTTCTGCGGCAAGGGCAAGTACTTGCGGTGATGCCGGATTCTGTTCCATGAGTTTGCCAAGCTCATTCAATTTGTCTTGTATCATAGCCTTTGTTTTTAAGCCCCTCCCACCAAGGAGGGAGGGCGTTTGTTGTTACTTCTTTTCGAGTTCTGCGAGAATCTTGTCTATTTCATTTATTCTGTCAAGGAGAATGTCAAGTTCTCTTCTGTACTTATTCGGATCGAGTATCTTGAATACTTCGAGCTTCGCTCTCGCTTCCATCCGCTTGTGGATGAGTTGTTGAATAAGTTCTTTTTTGTCCATAACTTGGCTTGCTTTATGATTACGGCACAAAATTAATAAACATTTCGTTATTGCCAAAACTTTGAGCAGAAAAAATAACGAAATGTTTATTATCTTGGTAGCGTTTCCCCTGGAAGGTGGGGGGGGGAGCCGGTTATTTTAAAAGATTATGTTATGTAGTGGGTCGAAGTTCCCGGCATCCGATGGATGACCGGGGCATTTATTTTGCAACCAAGACAAAAAAGATGCCTCCACCTAAGAAGGCAAGGGCATACATTGTCCCGATAATTCGTTTAGTATCCAATTACAAGAGTTTCAACTATTTACAGCATGGTTGCCGAAAGACAAAATATTTCTACTTTAAACAAATTTATCAGGTAGAAATTTCACTACCGATTCACTTTTTCTAAAAACTCATTATGACATTAAGACGACGACGGCCCCGATCAAAAGAACCGAAGCCGTCGTTTATTAAAGATATATAAGTCTTCACTTCCTGACGATTTCCCACTTATAAGGGTCGTCTACAGAAGTATAAAGATTACGGATTACTCTGCAGGAGAATATGTATTGCCCGTCAATTTCACGAATTCACCGGAAGTGTTGTCATACACTAAATCGGCCTTTTGCGCTCCTGTCATTTGAGTGTCGACATTCGTTGTAGAAGTGCAATTCGCTACAGTAAGCATCGACTCCACTCCAGGACACTTGTTTCCAAGATTTTGAAAAACGGTGATTCCTGCCACCATACCTTTTGCCGAAATTTTGCGAGCCTTATTAACACATTCCTCAATTTTAGCATTTCTGTAAGTCAGTCCAACTATACCGGAAGCTCCATAAGTATTGTCGCCTGTAATATCGATCGAGCCTTGATTTTCGCAATCAACTACTTCAATGACGCTCTGATTCGGATAGTTCGTAGTGCTGCTTTCATATCTAATCCATCCTACGATTCCACCGAATCCGCCAGAAGTAGCATTTGCAACTATATCGCCCTTGTTTACACATCCGGAGATCACCCCGCGTGCATTTTGCGCTCCAACTATACCGCCACATGAATTATTGTTTGCAGAGATATTGCCTTCATTGGTACAATCTGTAATGTCAGCATTCGATAAGCCGGCTATGCCGCCTGCCGACACATTATCAGCATGAACATCACCATAGTTGTGGCAATCGCTTATGGTCATAACGACATTGTTCTCAGTATAATAGGCCGTTCCGGCTATTCCGCCAGCATTATTTGTTGTAGCGGATATATCAGCATAGTTGGAACAGCTCTCCAAATGTCCGTTTTTAAGCACTCTACCGACTATACCGCCTATACCCTGCTTTCCTGAAATGGATCCGGAAAGGATGTGTACATTCTTAACGGTGGCTCCCTCTGAGACCATCGAGACAACCGCGGCGGCCTCGCAGTTCGGAGCTTCAATGCTTATGTTTTCAAAGTTAAGATTGACGAGTGCGGCATCGCTTCCCGACAAATTGGCAATAAATCCGGTATATACATCTGACGTGTTATTGGATATAGCTAAATTCTTTACAGTATGTCCATTACCGTCTATTGTCCCCTTGAACACAGACCCATTCGCCACGCTGCCTGAACGTTTGGCACCATCCGCGATCGGCTTTGTCTGATGTCCTCCAAAATCTATATCATTGTGCAGGCTGAAAGTATATCCTTCAAAATCCTTGGCATCTTCACCGCTGGTAAGTTCTGCAAGTCCTTGAAGATCCGAGGCTTTAAATACAGCTCCGGTCTTGGCTTCATCATCAATCACAGGATATGTGATCGTCTTGCCGTCCCAAATAATTTCGATGTCATTGTCAGGTGTCTCAAATTCCTTGTCCTTGACGATCTCCACATCGAGCGGATTCGTCAGGAGTGCGCCGTAGATGTTGGTGCGGTAGTTGGCCTGCACAGGCAGGTTGGTCACTTTGACAGACTGGGCGGCAGTTGTGCCGTTGTAGGGAGTCAGTTCGGCCTCTACAAGGCTCTGCTCGGCCGGAACGAGGATATAGTTCATCGACACGTACTGATATACGGTCGGCTGGACGGGGAACGACTCCTCTGTCGCGTCGGGGCGTGCGGCGGCCTCAAAAGTCACGTCGGTCTCCGCGCCCACCATCGAGCCGTCGAGCATATTGAATCCGGTATACACCCCCTTGAAAGTGACAGCCGAGGTCAGGTTGGCGGCGTCTGCACCATATTCAGCCACGACCGCACCCTCCCCGAGGTCGCGGGTACCCCAGTTGACCTGAGCCAGCGGGCGGGTCAGCGTCACCGTGCGCTGAAGCGGGCCGGTGACAGTGGCTATCTCTTCGAGCTTGAAGAACGCGTCATAGTCCGACGAATTGTAGGCGGCCATATTGTCGTAGGCCACGCTGACCGTCTTGGACTCGGCATCAAATGTATACACATCGTCGGCCACATTGTAGGCGAAGAACGCTATCTTATAGCTCTTGCCGTTGACCAAAGTCAATGACACATTGGTTGACAGAGAGTTATTAAACGAGGCCTCGTCACTCATCACCAGCGCGTCGGTCGATGCGTCGTAGACGGCGTAGGCGAGCTTGTCGGCCGACAGTCCGTCGGCAAAAGCGCGGCTGCCGTAGCCTCCACCCGGGAGCGACACGGTAAACGTCATGTTGCCGTCGCCCTCCGCTGAATTGAACACCTCCTCGTTTGAGCAGGATGCAAGCGACGCCACTATAGCTGTCGCCGCAAATAAATGCATTGTCTTTTTCATCATCATTATATCTATTATTATTGCTTAATCTGTATATTTTTAATCTATTGGGCGACAATGTGAGTTGTAAATGTGTAATCCACACCGTCAACAGTCAGCGATGTCGATTCAGCGACTTCTTGACAACCCGAAGCCAAAGTATATCCGCCAGTGGTCTTATTAAGCCAGCCTCCGGACACAGTCATTTTAGAGCTATTCGCGCGGCACAAAGCATCTCCTTGTCCACCCCAGAAATATCCACCCTTGACAGTGACATTCGTTTTAGCAGAACCATAAGATTCCGCTCCTGAGCAGAAACCGTGAAACTTACCTTTACCGATGAAAACACCGTTGTTAATCGTCACGTCAACACCGTTATCAGCACGGCCACCACCAGTAGCTCCGATAAATGTACCGCTATTTATCTCAGCCCTGTTGCCGTTGTCCGAATCTCCGTTGCCATAAATATTCAATGCATAGTTATTGGTGCTGACAAACTCGCCACCGTTGATTACTACAGAATTATTATAGTTTTTCCAATCTGCGAAGTTACAGATGACGGCATTATCATACGCAGATATCCTACCGCCGTTTATTTCTATATTTCCACTATTATGTATTGCCACTGGATCAGCTCCATTAACTTTATTGGCACTGGTAGCTTCAAAAGTTCCACCATTGATAACCAATGTGCCTCCGGCGTTATTTATCACTAACTGGCTTGGACCCGTAATCTTACCGGCTTCTCCTATAAATGCAAGGGTCGAAGAGTTTTTAATCTGGCCATGCTTCACTGTGACTGTTCTATCTTTCAAATCTATAGTCACCGGTTTTGTTACCTCAACATTTCCATCTATCGAAGTGAAATCCAAATCAGCATCTATGGCTATGTATCCTCCTACAGAAAGAGCTGCGGCCATTTCATCTATGTTTACAACGGAAGAAGGCTTATAAACCGATACATTAGTGGCTTCATTACCTCCGCCGTCGACAGAAGTGGCAAATGGGCGTCCCACTATCTCAGCCACATTTCCCCACGTGGAGTCATCACAAAGATTATCGGTATTTTTAAGCGAGACCGTAATCTCACCATTATTAATTGAATTATTTGAGTATGTCACATTATTGAGAATTGCGCCGAACATACCGCCGAGATCACGGAAACCTGTAATTTTCACATCTGAAGCCTTATTACCGGATACTGTATAGTTTCCTTCTCCATGAAAGCCGAATATTGCACCGGCCTTGTCGCCGTAATCGTATTTGCCGGCTTTGTTGCCGCTGACCATCAGACGAGGCTCTACAACAATCTCGATTCCCGACACCTCGCAATCCTTAACATTACCATAAATATTACCGGTGACACTGCCTGCATAGTGATAGCCTTTGATTTTGGCATTCTTGACGATCACATTGCTGATCTCCTTAACTTTTCCACCTCCGAGGAAAGCGGCCGTACCATGACTGGCATCGTCATTAACACCGGTAGCGTCAATCGATACACCGTCTATGATGACGTTCGACATTGTAGCATCGCTCCATGCCCGGCCAAAAAGTCCGGCAAATGTCGAATTCTTACCTTTCAGCGATATTTTGAGATTCTTTATAGTATGACCTTCACCGTCAAATGAACCGTTGAACACACGTTCTGCACTGTTGCCGTCGCCGATTCCGATAGGTGTCCAGCTGATATTGTTCAGGTCAAGGTCTGATTTTAAAGTCACCTTTTTGCCTGCAAGCGTATTACCGTTATTGACCAATCGTGCCAGACCCGCCAATTCCGCAGAAGAGGTGATGGCATAGTTTCCATCGGCATCAGCCACCGGCTCCTTAACTTCGCCCTTCCATATTTCTTTATTATACGAGCCGTCAAAGTTTGGCTCTTTTTCCACAACGATGTCTACAGCCGATGTCAGGAGTGCGCCGTAGATGTTGGTCCTGTAATTACGCTCAACCGGCACATTAGGCACATTTACAGTATGCATCAATGTCGACTTCCTATACACTTCAAGCTTGCAGTCGACAAGACTTGATTCTCCCTGAGGCAAAAGCAGATACATCATATTGAGGTAGTCATACCCTTCGACCGGAAATGCTCCAAACTTTGCGGCATACGACTGTCTATATACTTTTGAAGGAGTTATCTCTACCTCTTCCGACGACTCACCTGAAAGCAGATCAAGTTTGGAATAAGCTTTGGCATAGAATTTAGTCCTGACATTACTGTTATCGCCATAAGCATTTTGAACCGCATCAGAAGTCAGGTCGCTTGTACCCCAGTTGACCTGAGCCACCGGTCGGGTCAGAACTACGCTCTTCTGCAGCGAACCGGCCACATTTATTTCCTCCATTTTGTAAAAGCAGTCATAGTCACGTGCATTTGTATTATCCGACATTTTTTCATAATCGACGGTCACAGACTTGTCCTCTGCCGAAAAAGTATATACACCACCATACAGTGCGTTATGCGCGAAGAACGCTATCTTATAGCTCTTGCCGTTGACCAAAGTCAATGACACATTGGTTGACAGAGAGTTATTAAATGAGGCCTCGTCACTCATCACCAGCGCGTCGGTCGATGCGTCATAGACGGCGTAGGCGAGCTTGTCGGCCGACAGTCCGTCGCCGAGCGCACGTGAACCGAATTCCGCTCCGGGAAGCGACACTGTCAGCATCACCGTACCGTCGCCCTCTGTAGATTCAAGGTACTTGTCCTCAGCACACGATGTCGACAGCAGCAACGTGGCCGCCGACAACGCTAATAATTTTGATTTTTTCATAGAAGAAATGTTTGTTGAAAAGTTATAGGTATATTTTTTACTTGATTTCGATGTTATAGTCTCCGTTGAAGTCCGGATTTATGCCCACTCCTCCCGAAGCCTTGGAAGTCAGGAATTTGCCTCTGACCACGGTGATTTGGCTACGCTTTGTCGGCACGTCGATGGAATTTGTACGCCCTATCAGCACTCCGTCCGGGTCATAGACCTCCATGGCCACGGGGATGCTCGATTCGTGGCCGTTGACCATCACATAGTCGAATCCCAGCCGGGCCTCGTCGTCGTTAAGCTTCGTGACCCGTGCGTCGTAGCTCATTCCGAGCTTTGAGTTTACGGGCTTGTTGGTGTAGTTATTGAATTCCGACGGCATATAGCCGGTATAGATCATCTTGACACGATATTTGTCGAGCGGGATGTCGTCGACCCGCGACGGGGCAGGACGGCCCTGTCCCGCGGCAAGCTGCTCGCCGCGGGATATCTCATTTTCAAGAAATTCGGCCAAGTCGGTGGATATAAACTCGTAGCGAGCGAGCGGACGCTCCATCGGCAAAAGCACGTCTATGCCGTAGTCGGCATCAATGTTGTCGTCGATCGAGAAAGTGACAGCGCCACGGAAAGCATCGCGGAGTTCATTGTTGCCGTTGTAAGGGTCGGGATACCATATCGATGTAAAGTCCTCCGAATTGAAAAACAATGACTTATGCGAATCGCCGTCGGCATAGTCGCTCCATGCCCACAGGTCATACTTCCCGGGAGGCAGGTCAAGCGCCGATACAAAGTCGGCCCGTGTGAGGTCGTCTCTGACAAATTCACGCTCGGCCACAAGGTGGGAAGGCTGTCCGGCTTCGCACACCTTAAGATGGTAGCGGGCCTGTACCGACCCGGCGCGGGCCACCTCAATCTCGTGCATGGTCCAGTCGACACTGTGCGACACGTGCAGGCTCACCATGCGGCTATCGGCTCCGTGGGGCCATTCGTGGACACACGACGTGGCGGTCAGCGACATTACCGCCGCCAACGACACCGCTTTCACCATCGATGCAGATGCGGTCCGGATCATCGGTCACCCCCCTTCCTGCTGATGTCAAACCGATATGCCACCGACACGGCCACATTGTCAATGCCCACGAACGTGTCGCGGGTGCGGTCGATGAGCAGTCCGTTGTGCCGGTTCTCGAAAGTATCATAGTCAAGCGAGTAGACGCCGGCTCCAACAGAGAACTCCAGATGCCAGCAGCCACTCCGACCCAAAGCCATACGGTAGCCGGCATTAAGGCCGCCTCCGAGGGCCGGAGTCCGACGGTCATGGTCCTGATAGCGCTTGGAGCCGTAGGCCACATTATAATAGCAGAAGCCCACGTGGGCACCCACAAAAAAGCCTTGATTGTCGGCACGCGGCCAGAACCGGGCCTCGGGCATCACGGTAAGTGTGCGGAATTTACGCGTGGATGTGAAATAGTTCCATCCTGAATAGTAGACCGGCAACATCACCGACCAGTGATCAGCCAGGTCAAGCTCGGCCTGAACATTGCTCCAGAGCATGCCCCATGCCGGGATATTGGTCTTAAGATACCAATGCCTCGGTTCCGGATCTGAATCGGACCGGACTACGGCCTCCGGCTCCATGACGATGACTTCCGTCTCCGTCTCGACGGCAATCTCCCCGACCGGGGCGGTCTCCGGCTCAGGCAGGGCTACGGGAACCGGAGCCGGAAGCTCCTTATCGGATGTGGTCTGCCCCACAGAATCAAGCGTGTATGTGATCCTGCCTCCCGACTTAAGAGCCATCACAATCGTCGACTTGCGCAGATGCGGAAACAGATCTGCCGAAAGCCGGCGCCACACACGGCCGCCGTCCAGCAGACGGAGCTTCTTCTCACGCAAGTCAAGATCTGCCACAGAATCAATTATGTCCTCGACAGCCTTGGCTGAGCCGTCATCCAGGCAAGCGGACAGCGACCCGCGCAACGACTCCCAATCCTCGCCCGACGAACTCACCGTAAATATGGAATCAGGCAGACCCGTACGCGCCTTCAAAAAGCCGCACACAGACTCTGCCCGGCGAAGTGCCAGCCTGTCGTTGTAACCTGGAGGTCCGTCGGGCGAAGCGGTACCGTCGACGGCCACCGATTCGAGCGATCCGGACTTGTAAAGCGAATCAATCTCGCAGGAAAGTCTCGACAGTTCCTCTGTACCTGATATGTCGGACTTCCCTATGCCGAATGACTGCGCCTGTCCGGCTACTACATTACCCGGAGCACGAGATGCCTCGCCTCCGGCCTCTGTACTGTCAATGCCTGCTTGACCGCACCGTACAGAACCAATATGGGGGGGGTAATAGCCTGCATATCAATAGAATGCGCTATTCCGGCGCATAAAATCAGACTAATCGTACTAAATTTTTCGATGGTCATGCAGCGTGTTATAGAAAGAAATATGTAGCGTGATAATTATATTAGGAGGCGTCGCATAGCATCGACACCCTATGTGCAGTATGCTTTACTCCTGCACCGCAAAGATAGACATTATTCTTTAACGGCCAAAGCTAATTTTATCAAATTCCAAAATATAAATGAAATTTAATTATTAATCAGATAAAATAGGCTACCATTTCTTAACATATATTTACACACCGTACACCCTTCACAGTACCCTGAGAGCCATATTCCGACATGTTAAGACATCTTTACGGCCGGATTTTGGCGATGTCGCGGGAATGTATTAATTTTGCACCGCATCAGGCCATATCGGCCTATACAGATATCTATTCTTTATATCCCATCATATTTATATATGTCAGCTATCTCATGGCGGAGAGGACTCATTGCCGTATCGCCGATAATCGTATTTCTAACGTTTTACCTGGCAGTGTCCATCATCATAGGCGATTTCTACAAGATGCCCATCGCGGTGGCTCTCCTTGTGGCTTCGGCGTGGGCTGTGGCCATCATGCGGGGTACCCCGCTGTCGAAGCGCGTCGAAGTGTTCTCGCGCGACGCCGGGTCGTCAAACGTCATGTACATGGTGTGGATATTCGTCCTTGCCGGAGCATTCGCTTCACTGGCCAAGGCCACCGGTTCGGTGGAGGCCACAGTCAATCTGGCCTTGCAGTGGCTACCTCCGGAGATGCTCGTGCCGGGGCTGTTTCTGGCGTCATGCTTCATATCGCTCTCCATCGGCACCTCTGTCGGCACCGTCGTGGCACTTACTCCCCTTGCCGTGCAACTCGCCACATCCGAAAGCGAGTCGGTGGCGTTCTTCGTGGCGGTGGTGATCGGAGGCGCATTCTTCGGCGACAACCTGTCGTTCATATCCGACACCACCATCGCCTCAACACGCACACAAGGTTGCCGCATGAACGACAAATTCAAGGCCAACCTGTGGATAGCGCTCCCCGCCGCCATAGCTTCGCTGGCGCTTTATGCCGTTATAGGCCATCATGTACCTGACACCGGGGCAATCGGCGACGGCAATTCATGGCTCATACTTCCATATCTGACCATTATAGCCACTGCTCTTGCCGGAATAAACGTCACGGTGGTGCTGGTGCTTGGCATAGTGGTGGCCTTCGCCCTGGGCCTGACTCTCGGATTCGACCCTATCACCATGTTCGGATTCATGGGGGAGGGCATCGACTCCGTGGGCAATCTCGTCATCATCACCCTTCTGGCGGCCGGAATGCTCGGACTCATAAAGGAGGCAGGCGGCATACAGTACATACTGCAGTTGCTCACGAGCCGCATCAGCGGCATACGCGGTGCCCAATGCGCCATAGCCCTGCTCGTCAGCATCGTGAACCTCTGTACCGCCAACAACACCGTGGCCATAATCACCGTCGGACCGCTCGCACGCGATATCTCGTCGCGCTACGGCATCGACCCCAGAAAGTCGGCATCGCTGCTCGACAGCTGCTCATGCATCGTGCAGAGCATCATCCCATACGGAGCGCAGACCCTGCTCGCCACATCGCTTGCCGGAATATCGCCAGTGGCGCCATGGCCATACCTATATTACCCTTGGATGCTGGCCGCGGTAGTGGCCCTGTCCATAATATTCAGGTTTCCGAGATTCAGGAGTTAGGACAATAGTACTGGCCTTTGCCACGTGTGCGCCGTCCATACTCCACGGCATGGCGCGGACACACGTGATAGCATCCGAGGCACATGGTGCAGTCGGCACCCCACGCCGGAAGGCGGCCGGCTCCGAGACGGACATTGCCGAGCGGACACGCATTCTCACACCGGCCGCACCCTATACACCTTCCGGCATCGACCCGGAACGGTTCCGGAGAGATCATCCGCTTCATAAAGTACGGGTAGACCAGATGCGATTTAATCCATGGCAACGCACCCTCCTCGACATCGTCGGCCGTGGCACCCGACATAATCATCGAAGCCACAGACACCACTCTGTCCTCGGAAGCGTCGAGCTTCCGCCGCGCAGTCTCCTGAGAGTCGACGTCAAACCCCGGAAACACCACATACGTGTTGGGCATCTGCACCGAGTAGGCCGCCATTGGCCGCCACCCCCGGTCGGCGACGAGCCTGCGCCACTGACGGTGGGCCAGACCGATGTCGTCGCCGCAGGTGCACACCATATAGTGACGGCCGGCCACTCCCGCACCGCATCCGCCACCGACCCTGCGCATAAATCTGACCACAAAGTCGGGCAGACCCCACGAATGCACAGGAAACACCCATACCGTAAGTCCGTCGGCCACTGGAACCGACGCGGCCACTTCGTATGTAGTCCGGTTCATCTCCGTGACCTCCTCCCCGAGCAGACGCGACAGCCGCTCCGCCACCCGGCGGGAATTGCCCGTACCGCTGAAACAGAATATCATAGCCCGGCTATCATCTTATAGTCACCTGCGTGGCACCGAACCCGTATTCCCGGAACGATGCATCCTGAACGTCGCACTGCTTATACTTAAGCCTCAGCTCCTTCAAAAGGGCATTGCGGAGCACCCCCTCGCCCTTTCCATGAATAAACACTATCTTCTGCCCTTTGCGCTTCACATTCTCCGCCATAACGCGGTTAAATTCCCGAAGCTGTACATTAAGCATGTCGGTGTTGCTCAGACCGGCCTTGCTGTCTATAAGCTCGTCTATATGCAGGTCCACCTCGATGACGCTGGGTGTCTTGTCATGCTTCTCCACCGGCCGGCGTTCAGGACGCCCAGCCAGGCGCTTAGACTTCATGGCATCTTCCAGACGGGAGCTGTCGACCACCATCGGACGCTGCGGGATGTCGTTCTTCACTATGTCGAATGCTATCACCGGGGTGTCGAAGTAGACATTTTCACGGAAACAGTGCAGCTTGAAGAATTTTGTAGTGTCGACGGCATACTCGACTGCCACAGGAGCTTTCAGCTTAAACTCCTTGTCGCGCTTGAAAGCTATATATTGTACCGCCACACGGTCCATCGAAGGTATGTCCTCGCGGGTCAGATGCTGGACATGGACCTGCATGTTAGGCTCCACGATGTCGGCATATCGGGTCAACCAATCATGGCCGTCTGCACGGGTCATATATGAAAAATAAAGATAATAGTTGGAGTCGTTGACCAGATAAGCGTCATATTCAGTGGTGTTTAGATGCTTGATCTCCTCAGCTTCATAGCCGAGTACCACGTTAAGTCGGTCGCCGCCGTCAGTCTCCACTATCTGCTCCTTGGGGGCTTCTGCCTGCCGTGGAGCCGTAGGGGGAGCCACATACTTGCTCTCCGCGCTCTTTGAAGGCTGGGCAGGAGTCACCACCACGCACTCCTTTATAAGTACAGGTGTCTCAAATCCGTCCTCATCCACATACGCCATGTTTCCGTCGATACGTGTCACCCTGCCACCTCCGACAGCATTGAGATATCTTACTATGTCGCCTATCTGTATCATATTTCGTTGCTTATTTTTTGAAACTCTGTTATACTAAAATTTTACGCCGTCGAGGCCATTATGCTCCGACGGCGTAAAATTAAACAATATTTTTGACATATCATCGGGGTCCGCCCGGTCCGCGACGTCCACCATGGCCACCGGGTCCGCCGGGGAATCCGCCACCCATTCCACCGTCAGGACGCTTGCCCTTGCCGAAAGTGTTGAACCGGTAGGACAGTGTACACATAAAGTAGCGGGTAAGCGAGTTAAACTCCGTGTCGTCCATATAGTTGGCCGTCACCGTGCGGCTTACCGTCTTGCGTTGCTGGAGCAGGTCATAACCCTTTATCGCGATAGTGGCCGATCTGTCGCGCAGGAACTGGTAGGAGATCGATGCATTCCACATCCACTGGCTCGCGTCGTAGCCCTGGGAATAACCGGTTGAGTTGGAGTAGCTCAGATCGGTGTTGAGCACGAGTCCGAACGGTGCATACCAGGTGCCGCTGAAACGGCCGCCATACGTGTGCACATCGCGGTTATTGTTGCGCTGAAGAGTGTTGCGTGTCGACTGAAGTCCATAATATGGGCGAAGGTCGAAATCCCAGTCCTCCGGACGGAATGCTATGCCGAACGACGGATTGACATTGATAGAATTGCTGCGGTTGCGGTCGCCGTTGTTGAAACCGATGCTTTGACTGTAACGGCCTCCGAGATGGGCATTGAACTGCCAGTTCTTGTTGCGGAACGGGAACGATACCATAGCGAACATATCACCGCCCCAATTGCCGTTGACATTGGTGTATGTAGTGGTCTGACCTCCGGTCTCGGAATCGAACATGGTCTTGGACACAATGCTGTTCTGCGTCATGTTGACATTGAACATGGCCATGATCGAACGCTGCGACTGCATGTCGAAGTCCTGGAAGCGCACCCGCAGGTTATGCCTGAACGACGGCTTCAGATCCGGATTACCGATGACCACCCTCATCGGGTTGCTGTAGTCGGCTACCGGCTGCAACTGGGTCAGCGACGGCTCCGAAGCATTGCCGCGGTAGTCGATGTTCATGCTCCTTGATTTGCTCATTTTATAGCGGAAGCGCATGTATGGAGCAAAATTCCACACCCAGCGTTCGGGAATATTGCGTTCGCTTCTTATCAGGTCCTTGCTGCGCGACATCGAAGGAACCAACGCCACGCCGACATCAAGGTTGATGGCCTTGGTCACCTGACGGAATCCCACCTGCAGACGCTGCGAGAAAAAGTCGTTGCGGAACTGGTTGGACAGAGTGTCGTTCCACTCCGGCTCGCCCGGCAGGCGCACAGGATAGTTGTCGGGGAAAGTACCCTCCATGGCGAAGGGATAGTCAAACACATTCTTGTCGGCATTGTTGAAGCGGTACGTAGCACGGTAGCTTATGGTCAGGAACCGTCCGTTCTTGACATTTCCCAGCGGCTCTGTCCAGGACAGACGTCCGCCGACGCGGTTGCTCCACGTATGGTTGTTGGTAAACTCGTCGATTATACTGTCGGGATTGTCGGCCATCATCAGCGAGTAGAAGCGGTTCCAGGAGAAGCTGTAGTCTCTTTCCCTGACATTGCTGAAGCTGTATTCGACAGCCGCGGAGAACGAACGTCCGGGATGCGACTTGAAGTTATGGTTCAGCCACAGGTCACCGCCGGCTTCGTATGACTTGCCATGCGAGTTGCCGGTGTTGACGCTCCGGGTCACAAGATCCTTGATCGTCTCTCCTGCCACATTACGACCGCCAAGAGTGTTCGATGAATCAGAACTTTCAGAGTCGTTGATATTAATAGAGAATCTCGGACGGAACTCCAAAGTGGTGCTTGAGTCAGGCTCCCAACGCAGCCGGAAGTCACCCCGGATGTTGTGCCCCTTGTCCTCGCTGCGTGAACGGCTCTCAAGATAGGATGTCGAATCCCTTAGAGTATACATGCGGTCCTGACGTTTGCGCGAATACTGGTCGGTGTGGCTGTACATCAAGTCACCGCCGGCACGGAACTTCTTGTCCTGACGGCCTACGTTAAAGTTCACACCGAACGACTGCGATGTAGTGATGCCGTTGCCACCGCCGAAACGACGGAATCGATTGCCGTTGCTGTCAGTAAATCCGAGCTGATTTATATTATTGAAGTTGCCGAGAAACACGAGCTGATTGCCGTTCCAGAAGCGGTTGACGTTAAAGTCTGCGGCATAACGGTCGTCGGTACCGTAGCCACCGTTGACCACACCGAACCATCCGTTCTTCATCTCGGGCTTTACCGAAAGGTTTATGACGGTCTCCTCTTCGCCGTCGTCCACTCCGGTCAGTCGGGCAAGGTCGCTCTTGCGGTCGATCACCTGCAGCTTATTGATCATCTCCACAGGCAGATTCTTCGATGCCACCTTAGGATCGTCGGAGAAGAACTCCTCGCCGTCGATCAGAATCTTCTTGACCTCTTTTCCTCCGGCAGTGATCTTTCCGTCGGAGTCGACCTCCACACCGGGGAGTTTTTTCAGCAAGTCCTCCATGACGGCATTCGGCTGTGTCTTATACGATCCGGCATTATATTCTATAGTATCCTCCTTTACGGTTATCTCCGTCTTGACACCCGTCACCACCATCTCCTTAAGCATGATGGTAGACTCCTTCATCACTATTTTGACGTTGGCATTACCCGAGCCGACCTTGACATTGGCATACGCATTATCATATCCGATGTAGGACGACTGCACGATGTAAGAACCCTGTTTGACACCCTGGAGAGTGAATTTACCGTTAAGATTGGTTGTCCCGCCTTTTACAAAAGCACTGTCTTTGGCCGACAGCAGACGTATCGTGGCCTCTATCATCGGTTCTCCGATACTGTCTGTGACCGTTCCTGTCACATTAGCCGCGGTAAGCGAGCATAAGCCCAACACTGTCAGAGCGATAGCCGTTGCCGACCGTCGTAGATTTTGTGTCATATTTTTATTATTTTTCAGAATGCTGTAATTTTTTTCCACATTCTTATGACTCGCTAACCAAAAAAAGTTTAATCGAATAAGTGTATTTTTTACATTTTATAGACAGACAACCTTTTTAAACAGTCCTTAACACTTTACTTGTCCAAATTTAGCAACTTCCTATTGTCCTACACAGTCTCCTGGGCCACCTGCTGGATATACTCAGCCAATTCGGCGTCCAACCCGGCAAAATAATGGCATTGATACGGCTTCTGCACAATTGTGCAATATATAACATTGGCGGCAAGATAACTCCCGAGTCTGGACGGATGGCTGCAGTCGGGCCAATAGAGCGTGGCATACGGACGTTCGTCACGCACACGCCTCCACGCCAGGCCTACGGGAGCACACCAACCTCCCGTACGGTACGCCATCTCAAGATAGCTTTCAGCAAGACGCCACTGCATACCTTCGTATGTGTCAATCAGCGGATAGCCGTCATGCGGCGACTGACAGCCATACTTGTGTCCCCACGTCATATAATATATCACCTTAGCGTCAGGATTATGGACACGGACCAGGCTGTCAATCGAATAGGCATAAGGATATACATTCTCCGACACAAATTCCGTCGACATGGCCGGCATGGAACTTTGTTCTTGAAGCACGACATAGTCCCAACTGCCACTCCTGACGGCATCCATCTCCTCCTCGTTCTGCAGATGCCGCTTAAACGTGCAACCTCCCGGCGCATAAGCTTTACAAGACAACGCCAACTTCTGGTCCTGACCCACATGCGACGCTATCTCCTCCACCATCTTATACATGTCATGGTAATGTGTATAGCTGTTGCCGAGAAACAGCACCCTCAACGAATCCACCCTCTCGGCACTTGCCACCACCGACACGCACGACATAACGGCAAGTATGACACAATATCTTATACTCATCATAATTCCTCGAATTAATTCTTTATAATCAATTTTTAATAAATACGTCCATTCACATCCATCCACTCAATAGCCCGAGGCAAATCCGCACGTTAAAAATTCGGAAATACAAAGTAAAACACTATCTTTGCATTGTTGGTTAGTCAAATGAATATATTCGGGGGTGAAGCCGACAGAATGAATTCCGGAACGCCCTATAAACCTAACTACAACTCAATTATGAAAGAACTGCAACTGATTACACCGATCATGGCCATGCGCGACGACGAGCTGACCGACACCGACCGTGTGCTCGTGATGAAAGCACGCGAAGCCACGTATAGTTCCTACGCGCCCTACAGCAAGTTTCATGTAGGGGCGGCGATATTGCTCGACAACGGCGAAGTCGTCACCGGATCAAACCAGGAGAACGCCGCGACACCTTCAAGTATGTGCGCCGAACGGACTGCAGCCTACTATGCCCATGCACAGTATCCTCAGGCAAAATTCATCGCCATAGCCGTAGCTGCCCGCGACACAAACGGCGTCGAGCCCGACGAACCGATTTCGCCTTGCGGAGCATGCCGGCAGGCCCTGCTCGAGTTTGAAAAACTTTCAGGCAAAGGCGTAAGGGTGATCCTCGCCGGCAAAAGAGAGAATTACATCCTCAACTCCGTAAAATCACTGGTTCCGCTGGCTTTTACTGAGTTTGAGTAGAACTACCGACTCCGGTCATTATCACATTTTTCATCAATGAAAGGCATAGTTTTAGCAGGCGGGAGCGGCACACGTCTCTACCCGATCACAAAAGGAGTCAGCAAGCAGTTGCTGCCGATTTACGACAAACCAATGGTATATTACCCCATATCCACTCTTATGCTCGCCGGCATAAGAGACATCCTGATTATATCCACACCGTTTGACCTGCCTATGTTCAGGCATCTCCTCGGCGATGGTTCAGACTATGGGGTCAACTTCAGCTATGCCGAACAGCCATCGCCAGACGGTCTGGCACAGGCATTCATAATCGGCAAAGAATTTGTAGGCGACGACGACGTGTGCCTGGTGCTCGGCGATAACATATTTCACGGTGCCGGATTCTCCCGGATGCTGCACGATGCAGTGGACACCGCCAGAAATGACCGCAAAGCCACCGTGTTCGGCTATTGGGTCAACGACCCGCAACGCTACGGCGTGGCAGAGTTCGACACCGACGGCAACTGCCTGTCAATAGAAGAGAAACCCACCGAGCCGAAATCCAATTATGCCGTCGTAGGCCTCTACTTTTATCCCAATAAGGTGATCTCAGTGGCACAGGACATAAAGCCGTCAGCCAGAGGAGAACTGGAGATAACGTCGGTCAACCAGCAATTCCTTAATGAGGGACAACTGAAAGTGCAGACTTTAGGACGAGGCTTTGCCTGGCTCGACACCGGCACACACGACTCGCTCGCCGAAGCCTCGATATATGTCGAAGTACTTGAAAAAAGACAGGGACTTAAGATCGGATGCCTTGAAGGCATAGCTTACCGCCAAGGCTGGATCGACCGCGACAAAGTGCTCGAAATAGCGAAGCCTATGGCAAAGAACGCCTATGGGCAATATCTTATGAAAATAGTCGACGACAGTTCAAACTTCCTCAACATTCGAGACTAAACCTAAACCGCAATGAACGTAATCAGCACAGACATACCCGGTGTGGTCGTCATAGAGCCACGCATATTCCGCGACGAACGCGGATACTTTTTCGAAAGCTATTCCCAGCGGGAATTTGACGAGAAGGTAGCCCCGGTCAAATTTGTCCAGGACAATGAAAGCCGATCATCATACGGTGTCGTACGCGGCCTGCACTTCCAGCGGCCGCCGATGGCACAGAGCAAGCTCGTAAGAGTCATCGAAGGCACAGTACTTGACGTGGCCGTAGACATCCGACGCGATTCACCCACGTTCGGACGGCACGTGGCCGTCGAACTGTCAGGCGAGAACCACCGCCAGCTGTTTCTTCCGAGAGGTATGGCCCACGGCTTTGCGGTCCTATCGCCCACAGCCACATTCCAATATAAATGCGACAACTTCTACTCGCCGGCCGACGAAGGAGCCATAGCATGGGACGACCCGACGCTCGGAATAGACTGGCGCATACCGGCAGACAAAGTCATCTTATCCGCAAAAGATGCCCGACATCCTCGGCTTGAAGCGATCGAATCGAATCTTTTATTCTAAATTACGCACATCCAAAGCGAATTAACCCTATATTTAAGAATATATTAATTATGCAGGAGTAAATTTGGGCTTCATTACAAAACCAAATTAACCTTGCATAATCATGGAAAGAATACGACTTACCGCCATTTCGGCAATATGTGCGCTATGTTCAAACCTGACCGCAACGGCCGACGGCAGGTGGAACCACTCGCTGTCAGGCGACGGATGGAACCTTTGGATAGACAGAGAAGCATCGTGGGAGAACGACCGGCTATATCTGCCCGATGAAATAACCGACATAAGTCTTCTGCCGGTCAATGCTCCGACAGGAGGATGGTCCACGCTTGACAGCAATCACGGAGCCATAGCGGTCAGCGTACCCGGCACCGTGGAGGAATACACCACCGGATCCAAAGCCCCGAGACCTGAAGACTCGAAAGGTGTCACATGGTGGTACCGGACATTTACCGTTCCGGAATCGGAAGCCGGAAAACACACCTACATCGACTTCGAATCGGTCAGAATGAGGGCTGAAGTCTACATCGACGGCCAACTCGCCGGATATGACCTGATAGGCGAAACGCCGTTCTCCACCGACATCACGAAATTCGTAACTCCCGGCAAGGAACAGATGCTTGCTGTCAGGGTGACAAACCCCGGAGGCAACTTTCATTGGCAGGACTTTGACCGCATGAACTGGGGCGAATACACCATCCAGCCCGCCAGGGGATTCAGCGGAATGATCGGACGCGTGAAGATGTCATGCAAAAATCCGGTAAACATATCTGACATATATATTCAGAACACCCCCTCGCCCCGCAAAGTCAATGCCATAATATCGCTCCGCAACGATTCCAAGAAAGACGGGCGCTACGACATCCTGCTTAATGTAGTCGAAAAGGGCAATCCTAACAACAGACTACTGTCGAAAATGATCAAAGGCACATCGATTCCAAAGGGTGAAAGCCTACAGACCATCGAATTAGACGCAAAGAATGCAAAAATATGGGATCTCGACAATCCTAACCTGTATGAATGCCTCGTCGAAATAAAGAAAAAGGGTGAGACTGTCGACAACGACTCACGGACATTCGGATTCCGCTCATTTACTGTCGACGGCGTAGGTGACAACGCCGTATTCCGGCTTAACGGCCGGAGGGTTATGCTGCGTAGTGCCATCAGCTGGGGTTACTTCCCGATAGCGGGACTCGCCGCATCGCCTGAAATTGCCCGCAAACAGGTCACTACTGCGAAGGATCTGGGCCTAAACATGCTTAATTTCCACCGTTCAATCGGAAGTCCGGTCGTACTGGAGACCGCCGACGAACTCGGACTGCTATACTACGAGGAGCCCGGCTCGTTCCACTCCGGCAACCACGATCCATTCCTGAGAGCCATCATAAACGAGAAGCTCCATCGAATGGTGAAGCGCGACAGAAGCCATCCGAGCCTCATCATATACAACCTGATCAACGAATTCGGAGGAGCGCTGTCGCGCGACTCGCTGCTCGTGGCAAAACGCATGAACGACATGCTCGTGGCACACGCCATCGACCCAAGCCGACCGATGACGTTCACTTCCGGATGGGCCGGCAAAAAAGATGACGAAGAAGATGCCAAAGCCCACTTCCTGCCGTTTGACTCCACTCTATATAGAAAAGGATGGTGGGACAACCACCGGGCCGGTGGACCGGACACCTGGCTCGAATCTTACTACCAGGGACCGGATAATAATATAATGTACTCCGACAATGCCGAAGAGATTCTTGTCCGCGGCGAGGAGGGTGCCATATCCACGCCCCCGCGCATACAGTTGATCCACGACCGGATCGTGTCGATGGGCCGAACCGGATGGGACGGACTGTTCTGGCTCGACCAATACGACTCCTTCGTCAACTACTTCAACAGCAAAAATCTCGCACCGCACTTCGGCACACTCGACAATCTGACCCTCGCCATGGGCGACGTATCGTTCGAACATCAAGGCCGGCGAATACAAGGGATGCGAATGCAGAATCTGGGCGACGCATACATGATCAACGGATGGGAATCCATGCCCTACGACAACCATTCGGGCGTAGTGGACATATACCGTAATCCGAAAGGCCATGCATCGGTATTGTCATACTACACACAACCCCTCTACATAGCCGTAGCTACGCGCAATCAGGTGGTCAAGGTGCCGGGCAACGCGTCCGTCGACTTCTACATAGTAAACGAAAAGGAGGTCAACGGCGCACACCGGCTCGAAGTAGAACTGATTGCGCCCGACGGCACAAAGGCATACTCATTCTCCAAAGAAGTCGACATTATCGGAGGCGAGACATTCGGACAACCATTGATCAACGCCAAATCCATTCCTGTGCCGTCCACAGGTGGCACATACAAAATAGAAGCCCGTCTGCTCGACCCGAAAAATAATCTTGTGGCATCAGGACATGACGAAATAATCGGAATCGGATGGAGTCCGGAAGACCTTTCAGGAAATGGGGCATTTTACGGAACAAACGGAGATAAAGCGGCCGCATTCTATAAAAAAGCCACCGGCCATAATCCACAGTCATTCGATCAATCAATGGGCATTCTTGACTGGATTGTAGTAAACCGGCCCTCACTTGACGCGCCTACAGCCATACCCGACGCACGATTCACCGACGGGACACGCCCCACAATGAAGGCCACATGGTACAAGGACGCGGACTTCATCGACATCGCGGCCGTCAAAGACGCGACCAATATCGACCGGTCGTTTGTCGACGGGGCGCAACCCGACGAATCTGTAGCGGCCAACCAGCCGTTCGGCGTAATCTGGGAAGGCGACATTATACCCGAAGAGTCGGGACAATACCTGATCTCGATACAATCCAACCGGGGTATCCGTATGTTCATCAATGACGAACAGCTCGTCGACGAGTACCACAACAACGGACCCGAACTTGAACAGACCAGGCCTGTGATAATGGAGGCAGGCAAGCCGACACACATCAAGGTGATGTACCGCCAGACTCCCAACAGCGGATATGTCCGGCTGAAATGGTCACAACCCAACGCCGTGGCAGTAGCTCCGGAGAAGCTGCTGGAACGGGTACGCGACCACGGAACGACACTGATTCTTCTCGGATCGACAGAGACATGGATCAAACCGGTCGCCGAATTCACCGGAATAGACTACGACGGCTACTATCGCGTCGGCAAAGACTGGATCGGAGGCAACCACTTCGTCAAAGACCATCCCCTGTTCAGCGGGCTACCGGTCAATTGCGCCCTTAATTGGCCATATCAAAGCGTCGTAAGAGATGGCGAAAACCGGTTCGGATTCCGCCTCAAAGGCGAAGAACTCGTAGCCGGATCCTACCGCAGCATGCCGTTCGAGCTCGGCACGGCCGTAGGAGTGATTCCATGCGGAAAGGGTCGCATCGTATTCTCAACCCTCGACATAGCCGACAACCTCGACAATCCGTCAGGTCCGGCCGAAGTGGCGCGAAAACTTTTCTGCAACTTCATCAGATTTGCATCTGAAGCAGAATAAACCAAGACCGGACAATTCTGAATTCAGAATTTTGAATTCAGAATTCAATAGTTAATTATTCCTAAAAACATTTTGCCAAGAAGTGGAAAAGTCGTACCTTTGCACACCGATTATGTCCAAATTAATAACCTGATTCAAAGGTTCCTATGTTTTTGGCCGAACAGAAAGAATACCGCGAATCAATTATTCATCTATTAATCAAACATTTAACGTGGATACTTTAAGCTACAAGACATTAACCCCCAACGAGCAGCAGTGC
>CANOLV010000040.1 GCA_947567425.1 uncultured Porphyromonadaceae bacterium
TCGGCGTTTTGTGAACGATGCCACACGAGTGAACGTCCGAATGTCGACAGCCCGTATTCCTGAGTACATTTAAGATACGATTCAACATTACCGAAATCAAATTCGCCTCCGTTACCAAGACAGGCCCCCATGGTCATGATATTATCATCGGGCATCGTTTCGGTAAAGTTGGAGTGCAGTATAATTCCGGCTGCACCGCGTTTCATCAGTTCGGTGGACGATACTGACGCTCCAAGACGGAACCCGGGATGAGACTCAAAGTCAATATATTTTTTGAGCACATCAAAACCATTGACGTATTCAGCCATGGCAACGTCCATCGGCTCCTCTATCGGGTCGAGGTTGATATCATATTTTTCATCGCTGCACCCCGCCAGTAATGCACACAGCATCAACGCGTATGGTGCTCTCCGTATGTTTATTTTACTTTTATTCATGATTATTGCTGTTTTGCATGAAGCGGATTAATTCAATTGACTTTATAGGTAGGCTTAAATTCTTCCATAACAATGTTACGTGATTGAACTACAAGGGTATCCATGGTTTCGTAAGTCTTACCTCCGAAATCGATGTTATACTCAAGATACAGTACATTGTGATCCTGATTGCCCCAACCCTTTTTCTCTCCGTCTTTTACAAACTTGCCGCTTCCAGTGGCTGTCATGCCATGGGTTGAAGTAGAGATTGTGCAATTATCACCGTCAAATGTAAGGTCAAGTACACATGTTCGTGTCGCTATGCCACCGTTTTCCGAGACTTGGGTTTTGACTGGAAATTTTGCGATATTGTAGCCTCCAGTGGTAACCGATACGACCTCGTCAGATTCTCTGTATTTACCTCGACGCACGTATTTAACCATGGCACCTCCATCTTCGGTGATGATATCCACACCGCGTCTCAGATAAGTGGCATGCCAGGGATTTATATACTTCACACAATATAGAACATAGTCCTTGGGCTGCACTTTCCATGCAGTCGCATCACAAGGCGAGGGAGTATCACCCTCGAAAACAGGAGATCCTGACAATATGCCATCACAGCCGTCAGCTTTAATGATGCGGGCCGGAATAACGTATGTATTTTCTAACGACGCAGGATCAGCAAAAAACTTGTCGGTCAGTTCTATTTCTGAGCCATAGAGAAATGACTTGATGTGAGTCAGCTTATTGGAAGACAGTCTATAGTAGTCTTCCGGCATAGGTTTGACAGGTGTGCCATTCTCAAAGTAGAGATTGTCGGTGAGTGTATTGTCTATTTCGATTTCCATTTTTGCGTCGCGCGGTTCGTATGAACCGCCATGAGTGGCCGTAATACGGCATCGGTGGCTGTTGTCAAGAGTGTTGTCCTGTTCAGGATCTTCGCCAAGAGTAATTGTGCGAACGGGGTATTGGTAAGCAAAGTATGCTTTTGTTCCACCGTCAAAGTCGGGAAAATCCTGCTCGCTGTTCTCGCATGAAGCCAGAGCTGCTCCGGAAATCAATGACACTAATATATATTTGAGATGTTTCATAATTCAATTGCTTTTCTATTACCAGCCTTGATTTTGTTCAAGATTGCTGAATTTCAATACGTCATCGAATGGAATCGGCCCATAAATCATATATGGATTATAGAGTCGTTGCTCTACATCAATATAGTTGTAGTTATTACCCGATATATCGACGCCACGCGCTGTCTCATTGAGAGTCTCGTTCCAGCGTCGAAGGTCCCAGAATCTTACATTCTCGAAACAGAGTTCCAGTCGACGTTCGTTTCTGATAAGTTTTTTGAAGTCTTCCTTGTTGTTTTTGGCCTGTTCCAGATATGGATCGCCATTGTCGACACCTACACCGGCACGCTTTCGTATTGCCTTTATGACATCGTAGGCCGAATATGAATGTTCGCCGCTTCCTGTAGGCCCGTAAGCCTCATTCGCAGCCTCGGCATAGGCAAGAAATATCTCGGTGTAACGGATATATTTTGTATAATGTCTCTGAACGGTGTTTACAGCACTGTTGGGGTTACAATCATCGCGCAAGAATTTACGCATGTAATATCCCGTTCTTGTCGAGTGCCCCAGTTCTTTGTTCAGGCCGTCGTTGGTGGCACTTGTTGAACTCGTATTGATGGTCTGTGACGATGGTCCTTGCACCGACCCGTTGTAAACGATGTAATTCGAGAGACGAGGGTCTCTGTTATCGTAAGGATTTGATTCATCAAAGTAACCACGTGAGTCATGGATAGGATAGCCATTTGCCATAGGGAAGGCATCCACAAGATTCTGCGTGGGGTTAATTCGTCCATTACCATAAAGACTTGGCGGGAAATTTTCCTTTTCAAGATCATTATTGTCCCTAAAATTGCCACGCCAGATAATTTCGTCATGGTTCACGGTATTGCCTGTGTTGCCTACTTCTCCGGGTGTATACCATATATGACCTTTCGAGGCCATTCCTGCAACACCACCAATGTGATCAAGAACAACACCGGCGTAGTGTGCAGCGGTAGCCCAGTCAACTCCTGACTGGTCGCCGAAGGCCGGACTTGCTGCGAGAAGTGCGGCTTGTGCTCTGACAGCTTCGGCGATTCTGCCGCTTATTCTGCCGATACCGTTATTCCCGAATACACGATTGTATTCGGGAATACCGGCGCCCATGTCTTTATATTTTTGCGGAATGTTGGAGGAGGTAACTTCGCCATAGTCGTATGGTAGAAGCTCAAGTGCCTTGTCAATGTCAGAAAAAATCTGCTGCATGCACTCTGCAAATGTATTACGGGGAACATTCATATCGGTAGTTGCATCGTATGTCTGTGTCCAGATAGGTACACCGAGCAGTTGACCGGATGCTGTTTTACCTCCATAGTTTTGGAGCAGGAAATACATATTCATTGCTCTAAGAGCATAGGCTTCTCCGCTTAGTCGGGTAATATACAACTGATTGGTGACAGGTTCATCAGCCCAACGAACATTGTTTACACCGTTTAGGAATACGTTGCAGAACTGAATAGACGCATTTCGGTCTCGCCAGTTGCAAGTTGATTCCCAAGATTTGGATGTCCAGCCACCGACAGCCATATTAAGCCAGTTGTTGGACATATTGTTGGTAACGGCATCATCTGTCGCTACATCATTTGTCGCAGGTGTTCCATAAGGCATAAGGAGATATGCCGAGCGCAACATTCCATCGAATTGAGACGGGTCCTTCTGCATAGCGTTTTCGTCTCTCACGTTCTCGAGAGCCGGATCAAACAGGTCATCGCAGGAAACGAATGACAAGGCTCCGAGTACCGATATTATGGGTATTATAAGTTTTTTCATGACAGTCGATATTTAGAATTTAATATTAGCACCAATATTGAACCAGCGGGTCTGTGGAGCCGAGCCGGTGCTGAGTTCCATAATTCTATGGTGCTTGCCTATCGTGCAGAGATTTGAAACACTTGCATAGGCCGAGAGACCTTTTACGACTTTGCCGCTGAACCAACGGCCGGGCATATCGTAAGTGAGCTGCACTTTTGCTATTTCAAACCGGTCGGTATTATACATCCAGAAGTCAGAAGTCTGGAAATTATTGGCACCATTGGTGGTAGTAAGACGCGGATAAGTAGCGGTCTCGGCGGTTTCCGGTGTCCAGCGGTTTCGTACTTCAGCCGAGTATTTGCGATCGCCGTACGCCCAGTAATACGAGGAACTTTTTACAGCCTGGGCACCGAAGTTGCCGACACCTAATACAAAGAGAGTGAAATCTTTCCATTTGGCTGTGAGATTGACTCCGAGAACAAACGGAGAACCGGCCCAACCGCCTTTGCCCAAAACGACCTGATCATCGGAGTTGATGACATTGTCTCCATTTATGTCGGCATATTTAAGATCACCGGGCTGGATATTCACCCCGCCTAACTGAGACTGGTCGGGCGAATTTTTGATCTCGTCGTAGCTGTTGAAGAAACCTAAGCAGCGATATCCCCTTATTACGTCAAGGGCTTGACCTTCCGAGTTCTGATAGTCATAGACGTTCTGCTCATCACGGCGTGTTGCTTTTGTTGTATAATATGTTGCATTCACGCCGGCCGAAAAGCTCACCTGATCCCATGTGTCATTATACTTTATACCGAAATCAAAACCGGTTCGGCGATCGTTATTGTAGTTGCGCCATGGTACGAGAGATGAAGTCGGATAGAATGTTGAGAAATAAGTCGGATAAAGAGTCGAATTGTTGATAAGTAAGCCGTTCATTTCGGAGATAAACCCTTCGGCATCCAGAGCCAGTTTACCGTCAAAGAACTCGGAATGTATATTTGCACTCAACTCTTTTCGTTTAACAAATGTCATGTCAGGATTTCCGCCTCTTTCAGGATATGTTGCGGTACTTCCAGATGCGCCGGGCCAAGAGAACCAGCCCCCCTCAGCATAAGCGGGAGCATAAAGATAGTAGCCTTGAATATCGAGGTCGGTATTAAGTATGCCTCCCGATACACTTAAAGTGAGGTTATTGACAACATTCTGGTCATCCATGAAAGGTTCATTGGCGATATTCCAACCAATCATAGCCGTAGGTGAAAATGCCTGACGATGTCCTGGAGCAAGACGTGCCGAGTGAATGGCAGCCATACCTAATTGCGCAAAGTAACGGCTCTTATAATTATAATCTATTTGAAGTCCAAGGTTTACATTGCTTGTCTTGTGATACTCACCGGAGAATGTTCTCTGCCAACCTGAGGCAACCAATATAGCACTTAAGTTATGAGCTGTGTTGAATGTACGGCGATAGTCAACATTGACATCAAAGTATATTGTCTGTCGGTCAGAGGAACCGCCTAACCATTGAACACCCGAGTGCTCGTCTTTGCCTTCCTTGGTTAATTCGATAATTTCATCTTTGCCGTTGACCGATGCCCACACAGGTACGTAAGTGGCATAAGAATCGGTATAACCAGAGTTGTAGGAAGTGGCATAGTCAATAGCAAAACGGGTGTGTACGCCAAGTCCTTTGACAAAAGGATCAAGATTAAAATCAAGACCGCAATTGAATTGAAACTGACGACTTGTAAATTTATTATCGCCTTTTACATATCCGTCGGCAATAGCATTGGTCTGGTCGATTGATGTTCCGGAAAGGAATTTGCCATCAACAATGAAATTGCTGCCTCTAATCAAGTCAAGTGCCGATGCTGCTTCCGGGCTGATATAGCTGACTGGAATTAACGGGGCAATACGGTTGGGGCGAAGATTGGCGGCAGTGTTCCAGAAGTCTGTCTGTGCCGACTGTGCGCCATAGAATGTAGCGGCAGCGTCAACATACGCGCTTACAATGGGATTGAATGTTATATCAACGTTGCCTCTGACATTCAGACGGTCAGTATAGTTGTCCTTCGCTTTTCCAAAGTCGATAAGGTCACCTTCGCGGAAATACGATACATAGGAGTAATAACGTGCCTTATTGTTACCACCTTTGATTTCAATGCCTATATCACTGCGGTTATATGCTTTTTTCACATATTCCGAGCTATAGAGGTCAAGATCGGGATAACGATAAGGATTCGTTCCGGCTGCCGTGCGATAAATATCATTTTGTGAATATGCTGCACCGATACCATCGTTGAGACATGCCTCATTATAAAGAGTCATATACTCTGCGGCTCTCAGATAATTGGGGAAAGACTTAGCTACTTTCCAGCCGGTATTGGCTTTGACATTAATCTGAATAGGCTGGTCTTTACCTCGCTTCGTTTTGATGTAGATAACACCTTTGGCCGCTCTGCTGCCATATAGGACGACCGCAGGCGCGCTTTTAAGGAAGGTTATTTCTTCTACTTCTTCAGCCGAAATATTGTTCATATCACGTGGCACACCATCGATTATTACTAAAGGGGAGTCATCCAAACCCCAGAATGAATTACCGGTATAGCCGGGTACATAAGCTTCAAGATTGGAGACATCGTAATTATAGTTTTTATTTTGGAGCTGTTCCATGTTCAGGAACGATACTCCTCCGATTACATCTTTTGACGGAATCTGTCGGAATGCCACCTGCACTTCATCCTTGCCGACAAGTGAATCGGGCTGTTCCACATGGGCGGAAACAGTCGTCACACATAGCGCCCCAAGTACGAGTGATGCTATATATTTTGTTTTATCTGACATGAGATTAACTGTTTTAAATTAATGTTACCAACCGGGATTCTGCTCGAATTCTGCATATATGTAGGTGTCTTCTCTCTTAAGAGGGAACCAGTAATGCATACTGTCGAATTTGCGTGTCAGGATAATTTCTTCTCTGAACTCCGATACTCTCGCATTGCGGGGATCGTTGTTTTTGAAGAAGTCCTCATTTTCTACACGGATAAATTCCTGAGAAGTTTTGACCGTATATTTGGGTTCAGTGAGCAGGAGCCAGCGTTGCAGGTCGTTGAAGCGGAAGCCTTCGAAACTGAGTTCGACAGCTCGCTCTCGACGCACCTCGTCCATAAAGCTGTTGCCGGTGAATTTCTCGTTCACATGTCCTGCACCTACACGATCTCTAAGTACGTTTATGGCATCGGCTGCTGTAAGATCGCATTTAGACGATTTAGCCTTAGGGCCTCCGATAGCTGCACAGGCCTCGGCATACATCAGGTAAATGTCGGCAAGTCGCATATACGGAATATAGGCATGAGGGTTAGGAGGATAGTCATCGGACATACCCATATCATATTTCTGTCATGTGTGAACACATAGTTTCTGACAGAAATATCCTGTTCGCGAAGCGTTGGATACAGCGCGCATCGAACCACCTGTAGCAAGGCCGGCATAAATCATGTCAAGATCATTGCCTTTGGTGTCGCTCAATATGTATTTAACACCGTCAAAAATAATATCATGGTAGAATCGCGGATCTCGGTCTTTAAAGGGGTAATTTTTGTCAAATCCAGATTCAGGATCATCAAGTGGTAGTCCGTTTGCCATACCGTAGTTTGCTACATAATTTGCAGTGGGCTGGTGGATCTCATTGTCCTGAGCACATAGATTGTTGGGGCCGAAAGTACGTGAGTAGTTGAAGCGGGTGGCGCTCCATGCCGGAGAAGGTCCACGGAAGATAGCTTCTTTTCCACCAGGTTGAAGCCATCCACGGTTGATGGTAAAGAACAGTTCGCTGTAACTGAAATCTACGTCGGATTTCTTAATGTGGTCATAGACATTAGAATACTCGAATTTTGCCAGTTCGTAGTTTGTCTGTCCGCTCTCTACAAGATTTATGATTTCTGCGAAGGCATCGGCTGCAAGCTGTGCGTACTCCTGACTGTAATCATAAGTGCGCGTGCCACCTGTCTGTGCGCCATGCTGCATAAGGGGACTTGCTGCCCAAAGATAGTTTTTGCCAAGATAGCCTAATGCTACAATTTTGTTTATGCGTAATTCATTATGTCCAATGGTATTTTTGCCGGGTGTGGTCTTGTCCCAATCAAGAGGAAGCAGCTCAACTGCTTTTTTTAAATCCTCTGCTGCTTTATCGGCACATTCGAGATACGACAGACGTACAAGTCGAGGCGACTCGTCAGTAGGGAGTTCATGATCTATGTAGGGTAGACCTCCAAGAAATTGCATCATCTCGAAATGCCACCATGCTCTAAAGAAGTATAGTTGGCCAAGCAGAAGATCCTTTTCCTCCTGTGAACCTATGAAGTATTCGTCAATGTTGGCGAAAGCTGTATTTATTTTTGAAATACAATACCAAGCGTGGCCGTAGAGTCCATGATCAAAGCTACTCTGAGAAGTGCTATTGATATCGCTCTTACCAAACCAAAAATAGTTATCGGTCTGCCATGCGTAGAAGTTGCCAATATCAATCTGATGATTCATACGGTTATCTGCGTGTGGGTTCTGGATTTCGTCATCACCAAGATTCCATGATGTAGTCCAGTTGCATTTGGCCTTATCCGGGATACAGTTGTATATTTCCTCGATGTAGCCCTGGAAATTATTGAAGTTCTTGAATGCGTCTTCTTTGTTGACATTGGATTCGGGATTCTTGTCAAGATAATCTTCACAAGATGCCATCATCAGAACCGAACCGGCTGCCAATGCAAATCGAGTAATGATTGATAGTATATTTTTCATTATGCTATTCTATTAAAAATTAAATTTTAAGCCGATGTTGTATCTTCTCATTGTCGGATACGCACCATCGCTTGAACCTCCGGCAAAGTTTGATTCTCTGTCATCGGGCATCTTTGTCCATAGCCATAGGTTATTGCCGTTTAAGAAAATACGCAGATTTGAAAGCCCAAGTTTTTTTACCCAACGCTGATTGAAATCATAAGCAATCTCGATGTTTTTCAGACGAACGTAAGAACCGTCATATAGGTATCGTGTACCATCTGAGTAAGGAGTGCTAGACGAATAGTAACGAGGAGTCCTGATATCTCCAATTCCAGATGCCGGGTCTATCCATGAGCGGCCTGTGAATACGAGGTCAATCTGATTAATAAAATCCCGAAGATATACTTCACGAGTAACATTTGTCACGCCATAGAACTGGACGAAGGCACTCAAACCTTTCCATTCAAAGCCCAAAGTTGCATTATATGTGTTTTGAGGAGTTCCGGAGAATCCATAGGGCGCACGGTCTTTCTCATCAACGATACCATCACCGTTGAAGTCAATTATATAAAGGTCACCAGGCAGGCGGGTCTCATCTTTGATATCGTGAGCAGGGCTACCATATAGATCATCGAATGATGTCAATGTTCCGTGATCTATGAAAGCTGTAGTCTGGCCGATTGAATATCCGGCTGATTTCTGATAGCTTGGCTTCAATTCGGGGTCGTCCTTGAAAATGATTTTGTTGAAAGCATGTGTCATATTTAGATTGGCCCATACTCTGAAGTCGGGCGTAAAATTATGATTCAGCCTCAGTTCGATTTCAAAACCTTTGGATTCGGCTTTGCCAAGGTTGGTGGTAGGAGGAGTCATGCCAAAATATGATGGCATGGCACGTTCACTGCCTCTAAGAAGAATATCATTACGGCTATCCTTGAACATTTCGACAGTTCCGGCGATTTTCGAGTTCAGGAATGCAAAATCAATACCGAGATTCATCTTTTTCACTTTCTCCCAATTGGCATTGGGATTGCCAAGAGCATTGAGTCGGTAGAACTGATAAATACTTGACGCTCCATTGACCGTCATCAAAGCGCTGCCGCCATATCCCCATTGTTCCATATATAGGAATCGGTCTCCGGTATCGTCTCCAATTTCGCCATATGAACCGCGAATTTTCAGCTCATTCCACCAACGAGATATCGGCTCCCAGAATTTTTCGGCTGAAGGACGCCAGCCGACTGCGGCTGAGTTGAAGAATCCGAAACGATATCCTTTGCCAAATTTCTCAGAACCGTTATAAGCGCCGTTGTATTCGGCAAAATAGCGGTTGTCAAAGTCGTAAGTAGCACGGAACACCCAGTCTTCACGTCTGATGGGAACCATTGATCCTGTCGAAAGCTGTTGACGATTCCAAACGCCGGTCAAACCGACTGTGTTTTTACCGAATGTCCTGTTATAATTAAGTTGCAGTTGATAATATAGATTCTTCATCGTCATATCATCTTTAACTGCCCCAGACATCGTATCCCAATTATTCCCGGGCGTCTTATCGAAGTTGCTATTGCCTTCGGTTGTGGTAGTTGTCTGTATTGCGCCAGTCACAGGGTCTATCCATTTGCGAATTTCTTCGGTAGGATCACTGATTCCTCGACTTTGTTCCATGAATCGGTTATCCCAAGAAATCATTCCACGGAAGCTAAGTCCTTTTGTAATGAAATCAAGTTTTTGTTCAAGGACAAAGTCTGTGTTTATGCGGGTTTCAGTATTGGTGTTGCTACCTCCTCGAGCAATATTCCATACCGAGTTTTCGACGTGAGTTGTATTTTGCGGATAGTATCCGAATGAACCGTCACTGTAGATAGGATAGAAGGCGTTGGGCGATGTGCTGTATACGCCAGCCCATACACGGTTGTTTCCCCATGTGTTCTGATCAAAGGCGTCACCCTCCGGAACTCGGCTTCTGCGCTGTGCATTAGAGCCTGAAATGTTAACCTTGAACACTGTAGTTGGGGTTAGATGAAAATCAAGGTTTGAACGGGAGTTCAGTCGAGTATAGCCAAAACCTGTTTTATAGCCACGACCATTATTGATCTGTTTGAATAAGTCACCTTCACTTACATAGTCAATGATGGCATAATACTTTACGAATTTTGTACCACCGCTAACCGAAACATTTCCATTGTAGGACATTGCATAGTCATTAAACAATACATCTTCCCAATCTATGTTAGGATAACGCTCCATCTGTGTAATAGATGTCTGGTTACGATATTTTTCCATTTCGGAAAGCGGAGTCATGTGTTCCCATGAGCTTGGCATCAAGCCGAGTTCGTGAACGATGATTCGGTTACGGGCAGCCAATGCATCATAAGAGTCAAGTTTCTGCGGAAGTTTTGAAGCGCTCTTGACTGTAGCAGTAAAGTTAGCACTCACTTTGGCTCGCCCCTCTTCTCCTCGACGTGTTGTGATAAGAATCACACCGTTTGCACCTTTTACACCATATACCGCTGTGGCTGATGCATCTTTAAGAATGGATATTGTCTTTACTGAGCCTACATCGACCGAAGCCATATCACGCTCAACGCCATCTACGAGAACAAGAGGTGCTGAATTATTCCAAGAGCTGGCACTACGAATTACGATACTAGCACTTTCATCACCAGGCATACCGGAACTTGCCATCGTTACAACGCCCGGCAGGTTTCCTGTAAGTGCCGAACTGATATCATGCACACCGGCTGCACGTTCAAGTACATCACCGGTAGTCTGGGCAATGGCACCTACAACCGATGCTTTTTTCTGTTGACCGTAACCGACAACTATCACTTCTTCGAGAGAATTTTCAGTAGGCTGAAGTGTCACATTTACGACTTCACGTCCATTAACTTTCACCTCAAGCGGTTTCATTCCTATATAGGAAAATGCTAAAACTGCCGATTTGAGGTCTGAAACATTTAGAGAAAAGTTTCCGTCTATGTCTGTTACTGCAGCTATCCTTTCTGCATTCAATAGGCGGACTGTAGCACCGATCAGTGGTTCGCCGGTGTCATCGACGACAGTTCCTTTCACTATCTCAGCCTTGGATTGCAGGCAACCAAAGATGAAAAATATAGCAATCAGAAATAGACTGCGCCAATGTAGCAATTCTTCGTTTTTCATTGGATTGATTGTTATTGTGTTATTGATTTAAATCGTTACCATTTCCAGCGCAAAATTAGAAAGAACGCCAGGATTTTGTTCACTTTGTTGTTGCGATTGGTTTAGATATTGTAAAAGGTGTAAAAATTATTGTTTCAATTCCTTCACGCAATGTAATAGTACATCAGATTACCTGATATTTAGCCACAATATCCGGAGCGACAAACTGTCGCTCCGGAGCAGCAATGTAGTTGCATAAATTACCTTAAAACAATCTAAATAACCACATATTGAATTACCTAATTATAAAGTTTTAGCGAGTTGATCAGATTCGATATTCTCCATTCTGGTATAGTCGAACTTTTCAATATCGACATATCCCCCACTGGAAATTGTGGCATAGTTGAATATCGCAAATCTTGAACCCATGAAAAGACGAGTGTAATCAAATCGCATTTGGAACGGTTTCCCGATTTCTTTCCATGTTTTGCCATCGCGACTATAGAAGCAAGTAGCGATGTCTTTGCCAAGACGAAAATCGGCACCAATGCGAAGACATATCGTGTTACCCTTGATTTCTATTCGTTCCTCTTCCTCATCTTCAACTTGTACATTAAGTGTAGTCGGATCACTGAAATTGACAACTTCATTATGTTTGATAAGATATTTCTTTCGTCCAATTTTTTTTATCGACAGCAGTGCCGAGTGTCCGTTGAATGCAGCCAGGCCTGCTACGTCACCGTCTTTCATTTTTGACAGATCCATTTTAACGGTTCCATAGCATTCGGGACCTTCCATACGCTGAGTAAGTGTATTCACAGCCTCATAGATATTCCCGGCTATCCGAGATGTTTTAAGCCTTAAGGATCCCGGTCGTTCGGTCAAAGACCAGGCATCATTGTCCGGACAATGGTTCCATTGCCAGTTAAAGCCTATTGTATCTGAGTTGAAATCGTCACTTGATACGATACACGAAGGTGTTTCTCCACGATTTATATAAGTAAATGTCTTTGGTATTCTGCCGTCTTCATTCCCGAGCATAGGCCAACCATCAATCCATCGGCAAGGCATAACGGTCGGTACACGCCCCACAGCTCCACGGTCCTGAAATATAAAGCCCCACCAGTTTCCGTCTACATCATCCACAATGGTACCTTGTGCTGCATATGGAAACCCGTCAAGGTTATCTTCAAGAACCACAAGCTTTTCGTATGGGCCTGTAATTTTGTCGGCACGATAACACAATTGTCGGCGATTTCGACCCTCGGGCCAATTGATTATCATTAAATAGTACTTGCCGTTATACTTGACCGCACGGCTCCCCTCGTGAAGTCCTGCTGCTTCTTCGTCAGGCACGATTACAGTCATGTCGAGTCCGTCTTCTTTTACGCCCGTCATATCCGATTTTAATTCCCGTAGATTGATAGCACCGGAACCATAAAATACGTAAACCTTGCCATCATCATCGAAAAATAGCGATGAATCATGGAAATGGTCGGTTCGGCATACCTGTTTCCACTTATCCCTGGGGTTCTTCGCTGCAAAAATATACGACTGGAAAGGTGCGTCATTGGGTGAAAACAGGACATAAAACATTCCGTCGTGATATCTCAGCGAAGTAGCCCATTGACCTTTGCCATAGACGGTACCGCCTTCGAGATGGTAACGTGGCGAGTCCTCAAGTGTATCGAAAACATAGTTGATTATTTCCCAGTTGACAAGATCTTTAGAGTGCATGATGGGGCATCCGGGCATCAAATGCATGGTGGTGGATACCATATAAAAGTCATCACCAACCCGTATTACATCAGGGTCAGGAACATCGGCCCAAATCACAGGATTGGGTGAGGTCGCATAAGTCTCGGCCGGATTCTTGCTATCGGCAATAGCGTTGAGCCCAAACAATATGCATGCCGAGACTATAACATTCCGTAGATTCATATTATGTATTTTTTAGAAGTTTACTTTCAAAGCCGTTTTAATAAATATGTTTCTCCCTTTACTGTTTGAAGGTCATATTCATATACTCTTTTGAGTTCCGGGTAGCAGTTTTTAGTTTCAGTCGACACAACTGCATCCTCAATTGGGGTAGAAAAAAGAAGCTCGTTGGGGCAATTCCCTTTGGCGACTTTCAGACCATCGCCAGAAAGTGGAACATAGGAGCGTATTCTGATAGTTCCTCCTATATTTGATTTGATAGTGGCCTCATAAAGCTGTCCTTGCTGCCAATTCATGTCAATTTCAAAGTTTCCTCGTGATTTAAGACCTTTGATGCTACCCTCCAGCCAAGTATCGGGCAGAGCAGGCAACAGATGAACACAACCGTCATGGCTCTGCATAAGCATTTCTGCTACACCTGCGGTGAATCCGAAATTGCCGTCAATCTGAAATGGCGGGTGTGCGTCAAACATGTTTGCATATAGACGACCATTTTCAGGGTCTCCACCTTTCTCCGGATCATAAGAAAGAAGGGTGATCATATTGCGTATAATCCTGTCGGCGTGATTACCGTCAAGCAGTCGTGCCCAAAGATTAAGTTTCCACCCTATGCTCCAGCCGGTTGCCATGTCACCCCGCTGTTTCAGCGATGTTTCTGCTCCCTTGAAAGCCAAAGGGGTTGTATAAGGGCTTATCTGATTACCGGGATACAATCCGTATAGATGTGACACATGGCGGTGGTCGTCTTTTGGATCGTCGGCATCCTCCATCCATTCCTGGAGCTGCCCGTATCGGCCCACCCGCATGGGAGCGAGTCTGTTGATGGTGCTTTTTAGCCTATCACAATAATCATCTTGTTCGCCCAACAACTTTGCGGCTGAAAGCGTGTTGTTTAGCGCGTCAAATGCCAACTGATTATCCATTGTACAGCCCGCAGTAATAAACGACCCGTTATAGCCGTGCTCAGGCGACATAGACGGAGATGTTACAAGATACTTTTCTGTAGGGTGTGGTGTTAAATGACTGAGATAGAAATCAGCAGTACCTTTTATTACGGGATAGTATTTGCGCAGGAAATTAATATCGCCAGTATATCGGTAATGCTCCCATAGGTGAGTGGCAAGCCATGCTCCGCCGTTGGGCCACATGCCAAATGCCGCAAAATCCACAGGGCCGCATATACGCCACAGGTCGGTGTTGTGATGGGCGACCCATCCGTCGGCTCCATACAGCGTGCGGGCGGTCTCGGCTCCGGTCTCTGACAGGTCTTTGATCATGTCAAACAACGGTTCATGACACTCCGACAGATTGGTGACCTCTGCCGGCCAATAGTTCATTTCAGCATTTATATTGATTGTGTATTTGCTGTCCCACGGAGCATACATACTGTCGTTCCATATTCCCTGAAGATTAGCAGGTTGTCCGCCGGGCTGAGAGGAAGATATGAGCAAATAGCGACCATACTGAAACAGAAGTGCCACAAGCGAAGGGTCATAATCATTGTTGAACGAGGCTATGCGCTTGTGTGTTTCAAGTTTATCATTGTTGTGGGATGATGACAGATTAAGTTTAACGCGGTCATACAGCTTATGATATTTCTCCAGATGAGATTGTTTCATATAATCATATCCGATTTTTTTAGCTTGCTTAATCGCTCTGCTTACTGACTTTTCAGCATTCCCCGATATGTCATGGTAGTTTACAAAGTTGGTAGCGGCTGAGATATAAACCGTTGCTTCAGTGGCATTACTTACCGTCAGGCTATTCTTGTTGCCTTTTATTTTGCCGTCACTAATCAGATTAAGACCGCAGACGGCTGTCAATCCCGGCTCTATCCCTTCGTGTTCCATGCCGGGAATCTTAACTGTCATAGAGTAGCCCGAGACCTTGATTACACTGTTTTCAGGTGCATCATATCCCAGTGTGAAGTTTAAAGCCCCCTTTTTATCGGCATTTAAGCGCATGATAATCACATCGGAGCCAATGGGCGCTATGACTTCCCTGTGATAAGTTACATCGTCGATATTATAGCTGACACTTGATAGAGCATTGTCTATGTCAAGCTCCCTGGAGTAGTCACTGACATTACCTGCCGGGTATTTGAAATCAAAACAAGCACTGCCCAGAGTGAGGTAGCGCATGCCATGCTGCGATGTCATATAGTGCTGGGCGATAAGATTTTCGGCATCGCCGACGTTGCCTTGAAAAATCAGGTTTCTGATTTCATTGAGATGCTCACGACCGGAGGGATTATTGTTATTATAAGGCCGTCCGCTCCAAAAAGTTTCTTCGTTAAGTTGTAATCTTTCTGTATCAATGCCTCCAAATATCATGGCACCCATTCGAGAATTGCCTACAGGGAAGGCTTCGGTCCATTCCTTGGCCGGTGTTGATTCCCATAGCCGAGACAGGGGGGTGGCTAACAAATACACGTTGGAGACCACAGCCAAGCATAATATCAGTATTCTAATCATAATGCGTTATTTTTTAATGTGGATCACAAATCCCCCGTGCGGATTTGTCTTTATTTTGGTTGGGATTGAATCGGCATCCTTAATTAGCCAGCTTTTTTCGTCATGATTATCGCTTATGACCTTCACTTTGGCTTTTTTGTTGATTTTCAAGCGAGAATGGTCTATCTCAATTTCTTTTTCAGTATCGTTGCCGTTAATGCCTGCGATATACCAATCACTACCTTTTTGGCGTGCAATCACGATATAATCAGCAGGATATCCTCCGAGCAAAACGGTGTTGTCCCATGCAGAGGGAAGTTCCGACAAGAAGTCTTTAATTTCTTGAGGCTGAGACAAGAAACTCTCCGGCCTATCGGCAAGATGTTGTATTCCTGACTCGAATAATACGGTCAGAGCCAATTCATGACCATCGGTGGTTATATGTGGATGCTGAGAGTTGGTAAATGCGCATGGCGTGTAATCCATTGAACCGATTACATTGCGAGTGAATGGCAGGGTAGCATTATGTGAGGCTGCCATATCGGTAAACGTAGGCACATTGTTGTACCATTCAGCACCATAAACAGCCTCAACGCTTATTAGATTGGGGTAGGTCCGCTGCAATCCACGGGGGATTGTTGCTCCGTGGAAATTTACGAGAAGTTTATGTCGGGCCGCACATTCAAGCAAATCAACCATATAGTTGATGTTCATATTAGTATCACCCGAGAAAAAGTCTATTTTGACACCGGCAATTCCGTTTTCTTTACACCAGGCAAATTCACGTTCACGATCCTCAGGTGTGTTCAATCTGAATTTCGGACCGGGCGCTCCATGAATCCATCCGACGGAAGAATTATACCATATCATTGGTTTAATGCCATTGCTTTTTGCATAATTGACAGCGTCAAGGACAGTATAGCCATCTTTCATTTCGTCCCATTCTGCATCTATAAGAACGTAAGGCAATCTAAGTTCCCGAGCCATATCAACATAACTTTTTATTATGCCGTAATCATTAGAGCCATGGTTATTTGCCCAGTATATCCACGATGCTACTCCCGGCTTTATCCATGAAGTATCATCAATTCTTGAGGGGAGAGCAGCATCGTTGATGAGCGTAGACTCTACTATGTCGGCGAGATGTCCAATGATTGCCACCTGCCATGCTCCGTTCTCACTTCCGTCCGGACAGATATGAAATATATTTCTGTTATCTCCAGCATACATACTTGAAGCAGCATTGAAACGATCTAAACCAGACTCCGACAATAACATGAACATGTCATTATTGAATTCAAATAATGATGGGTAACCGATTCGTGTATCTTTTGCTATGTCATTCCGATCTTTCGGAAAAAATCCCTCATAGCTGTCGGTCCAGGTCATCAACCAGTCGTGTGATGCATCTTTGACATTAATTTTATAATCATGACAACCACTCCACGCTATTCCATCATTGAAAGCTTTTACAGTCAGTGTATCGCCATTTTCAAGAATGTAATCAGCCATCGAATACGAATTTGAGCAGTGGTGACGCTTGCCTGTGACCATTTCGTATTTGACCTTGCTTTTTCCTTTGTTTTTTACAGTAGCAACTTCGCCACACTCAATATTCATCAGTGTAACTCTTTGATTTCCTATACCGTTTGAAACAGCCAGAGTTGAATCATTTATCAGATTCACCTGTATCAATCCGTTTGGAGAAGATTGGGCAGAAGCGAACAGTCCGGTTATTCCACCAAGAATCATCAGCGAACTTGCAAGTGATAATCGGTTCATATTATTCGTTTGATTTAAAAATTTATATCACTGCAAAATTACCGACCAATTGACTTAAATAGAGAATCAGAGGGTATCGTTTGCTTACGCCGGTGTATCACGACCGCAGCTGCCCGTTTCATTGTGTTTACAAAATGTGTTAGTATGATAAATTGACCTGCTGATACATTTAATGAATACTTTATTACATGAAAACACGTGTAATTATCAGCCTGAAAGGCATTAAATGTGATTCTTTTTGTAATTTTGCAAAACAAATTTACATCGACATGTTACGCACATTCATCACATACATGGCTCTTTTCATTGGCATTTTATGTCATGCTCAACATTTGCGTAATTACGAGTACGCAGAGTTGACCAGTGGAAGAATTAATGCCTTGATACAAGATGCTGACGGTTACATCTGGGTAGCCACCGAAAACGGTCTTAACCGGTTTGACGGATGGAATGTTAAATCATATTTATTTGATAAAAATGATTCGACATCTCTTCGAAATAACATTGTGCAGTTTCTATATGTAGATAAGAACGAAGATTTGTGGATCGGTAGCGGCAGTGGGTTACAACGATACTCTTCTTACTCCGATTCATTTGAGAATGTCAGATTTGTTGACGCTGAAAAACCGTCAGTAATGGATATGACTGAATTGTCAAACGGTGAAATCTGGGCTGTAACCAATGGTTATGGTGTTTATCGTATTGACGCAGAGAGTTTACTGGCCGAGAAGTTGGAAGATATCAATAAACTTTTTGAAATGGGTTTCATGGTCACCATTGATGAAGATAGTAAACATCGTATATGGATAACACTGAACAACAACAGACTCTATTATATTGCTCCAGACCATAAAAAGGCGGTACTTGTAGAGGAATCTGAATTCATAATTAATACAACCGTTGACATTCTGGGTAATCTATGGTATGCTACAACTGATAAAGTTTATTTTTGGAATGATGATGTATCTCGTTTTGATGAAGTGAATCTATCCGATACTAATATCAATGATATTACTGAAATTATTTCTTCTCGGGATGGTATAATATATATTGTCACTCGCAACAGAGGCTTGTACCAGATAAAAGATAAGCACTCCAAGCCCACTCTTTTCTTTTATGATGAATCATTCCGAACAGACCATGTATATAGTGTTTGTTTTGACAGTAAAAATGGTATCTGGATGGGTAGTCACAAATCAGGTATATTGCATTTGACCTCCAATCCCTTCAAATTTCGTTTTAAAGAAATAACACAGTCTATATCAAATTTAATTACATGTATAACTGAAGATAGCAGTGGTGAAATATGGGTTTCGACAAGCGATGGCGAAATATTTTGTTTTACTCCTGAGATGGAAATTATAAGAGTGTTTAATACCGGTAAAAGCATTTCCAGTATTGCGATTGATCACGAAGGAATAATTTGGGCTGTGTCCCCTATTGGCGAGTTATATAAATTCAATAAAAACGGTGAACTTATTAAAAATGACAATATTGCTGATGGGTTATATCTTACCAAGGTGCTCGTAGGCAAGGACCGACGCATTTATATTGCTACACTGAGGAAAGGCCTTATACAGATAGACGACAACGGTAAATTAAATTATGTAAACAGCTCGACACAGCTTGCAACAGACCGACGACTTGGCAACGACTATATCATAACTCTTTATTGTGATGACGATGGATTCATCTGGATTGGTCATTGTGATGGAGTTGACTGCTATGATCCCTACAATAATCGCCTGATAGACTTAAACTGTATCGAAAAGCTTAGATCAAATGTTGTCAACGCATTTTGC
>CANOLV010000041.1 GCA_947567425.1 uncultured Porphyromonadaceae bacterium
GTTTGGGGGGGGGCGTTTTCTAAGGCGCAAACCGAACAAACCCTTAAAACAAGCCTGCCGGCCCCGCAGGGGCGGGCCCGACTGTCTGTTACCGTATCTGTTAACTCGGCATTAAGAAAATATAGGATTCATTATGCTGAATATTTATTCAGCATTTATTAACTTTGCGGTCGCAAATATATTCCACAGACTATACCGTATATAACCTATGACAAAAATGCGCTCTTCGAGTCCGTCACTTACCGCATCGCTCATTCCTATAGGAGTGCTGATCTTAGGATTGGTGACGCTGATCATAATATTCGGTGCCGAAGACATCCAACGCCTCGGCCAGCCATTGCTTCTGTTGGCCGCCGTGACCTCCGTACTTGTGTCGGTGCTGTTCTACCGGCGTACGGCCAAGGCTTTCAAAATCGGAATCGCCAAGGCCGCCACACAGGTGCTCCCCACCGTGCCGATCCTGCTGTTGATCTCGACAGTCGCGGCTACGTGGATGCTGAGCGGCGTAGTGCCGACTCTGATATGCTACGGACTTGAGATACTCAACCCCACGCTGTTTCTATTCACCACATGTACCGTGTGCGCGTTGATATCCGTGCTTAGCGGAAGCTCCTGGACCACGATAGCCACCGTTGGCCTGGCGTTCATGGGCATAGGCACTCTGTGGGGCTATCACCCCGGATGGATAGCCGGTGCAATTATCTCAGGCGCTTATTTCGGCGACAAAGTATCCCCTCTTTCCGACACGACAGTACTGGCATCGTCGACGTGCGGAGTAAAGCTGTTCCCGCACATCCGCTACATGATGATCACCACCATACCGGCTCTCGCCATAGCATTGACCGTGTTTGCCCTTGTGGGCATATTCCACACAGGCAACACTGACGCGCAGTCGTCGGGCATGGTGGATGCCCTGCACCGAACATTTGCCATCACACCCTGGAGCCTGCTCATACCGCTGATCACCATAATAATACTGGCCCTGAGAGCCGGCACCAAACTTACGCTGACGGCAAGCACTCTGCTCGGCATAGCCGGAATATTCGCATTCCAGCCCGACATACTCGCCCGACTCGAAGGCGTGACCGAAACCTCCATATCGACTCATATCGCCGCCGTGTGCCGACTGCTCGTGACCTCAACATCGCTGTCTACCGGCAACGATCGCCTTGACGACCTCGTATCAACCGGCGGAATGGAGGGAATGCTGCCCACCATAGCCCTGATTCTGTGCGCCATGTGCTTCGGAGGCGCCATGATGGGATCCGGCATGCTGTTCACCATCACCCACGCCATCACCTCCAGACTGAGCAAGACCCGCAATATCGTCATCTCTACAGTGCTCACCGGACTAATGCTCAACAGCTGCACCGGCGACCAGTATCTGTCGATAATCCTTAACGGCAATCTTTACCGCAACCTATACCGCCGGCGCGGACTCGAACCGCGACTTCTGAGCCGTTCCATCGAGGACTCCACATCGGTGACTTCAGTGCTCATCCCCTGGAACAGTTGCGGACTCACCCAGTCGGCAGTGCTCGGAGTGGCCACGCTGACTTATCTGCCCTGCTGCATATTCAACATCGCAAGCCCACTGATCACAATATTCGTAGCGTCGATAGGTTTCCGCGTCAGAGCATCGCTCCGCACGAGCGTAGCCGCCTAACGGTGGCCGGATGGACGAATTTTCAAAAGTTATTTCTTTTTACATTTATTATAAGTAACTTTGCACCCCGTTAATTTTAGAACAACATAGATCGACAAGATGAAACTGATAGCTGACAGCGGAAGCACCAAAGTTGAATGGGTGCTTCTTGACCAAGACAAAGTCGTGAAACACATCTTCACCTCCGGATTTAACGCTCTTATGCTCACCGAAGAGGAGATCTCGCAGTACATCGACGACGAGCTTATGACCCAGCTCGGAGAAATGGCACAGCACGTCACCGAAATCTATTTCTACGGTGCCGGATGTGTCGACGAAGAGGTATGCCGCACTGTCCGACGCGCTATCAGACAAAATCTTTCCGCCGAACTTATCGAAGCCCACTCCGACCTGCTCGGGGCGGCCCGGTCGCTCCTTGGCGACCAGGAGGGCATAGCATGCATTCTCGGCACCGGAGCAAACTCCTGCTACTACAACGGCAAAGAGATCAAGGACCACGTAAGTCCGCTCGGATATATCCTCGGTGACGAGGGAAGCGGCGCAGTGCTCGGACGGCATCTCATCGGCGACGTGCTCAAACATCAGCTCCCGCGTGAACTCTGCGACAAATTCATGGACGAATACAATCTGGAAAGCACCGCCATACTTCACCGCGTCTACAAGGAGCCGATGCCCAACCGCTTTTTAGCCTCGGTCACTCCATTTCTGCTTAAAAACATCGAAGAACCGGCCATACACCGGCTCGTGCTGAACGAATTCAAATCGTTCTTCGTCCGCAACGTAGCCCAGTACGACCGCTACCGCACCCTGCCCGTATGCTTCGTAGGCTCCATCGCATTCCACTACCGTCCGGTGCTCGAAGAAGCCGCGGCCGCCCTCGATGCCACCATAGCCGTGGTCAACAAAACTCCTATCGAAGGTCTTATCCGCTACCACTCCGGCTACTAAAATAATTATCGGCCAAAGTCCTATACAATCCTATCGGCAGCATGCAACAATTCTGTTGCCGGGTGTGTTGTATCTTTACATTAAATAAGGATACATTCACACTTTATGATGGCTACAACCGTTTCAACTATTTCCTCTTTACTAAATCTGATTCGACGATTCGCATCAGTTATTGTGGCTATATGCCTGACTTCGACACTTTCTGCCCGCCAGCAGGTAGGACTTGTACTTAGCGGAGGCGGTGCTAAAGGCATCGCCCACATAGGTGTGATCCAGGCTCTTGAAGACAACGACATACCCATCGACTATATCACCGGAACATCAATGGGAGCCATAGTCGGCGGACTATATGCGGCCGGATATTCCCCGGCCGAGATGCTCGATCTGATACAGTCCAAAGGCTTCAAATATTGGTCGACCGGCACAATAGCCCCCTCCGACATATATTACTTCGGACAGGGCGAGCCTATGCCACGATGGGCATCAATCAACCTAAACCTGCGCGAAAGCTCTCCTACCGACGGCATACTGCCGTCAAGCCTGATAAGCCCGTTGCCGATGAACATAGCGTTCGTCGAGCTTTTCGCCAAATATACGGCACAATGCCGGGGCGACTTCGACAGGCTGTTCGTTCCGCTCCGCACCGTGACTTCCGACGTCTATCACAAACATAAAGTGGTATGCTCGTCGGGATCGCTGGGCGATGCCATCCGTGCTTCCATGTCGTTTCCCATAGTGTTCACTCCTATTGAGATGGACAGCGTGCTCGTCTACGACGGCGGAATCTACGACAACTTCCCGGTCGATGTGATGCGCGACGAATTCTCGCCCGATATAATGGTCGGAGTCGATGTAAGCTCGCCCGACAAGAAGCCGGAACGCAACAACATAATGCAGCAGGTGGAGGACATGATAATACAGAACAACGACTACTCACTCCCTGACGACGAAGGCATCAAGCTAAGAGTCAAAGTGCAGCAGTTCGGACTGCTCGACTTCGAGAAATGCATGCAGATCTACCGTATAGGCTACGGCTGCGCAATGGAGATGATGGACTCTATAAAGTCGCGCATATCCTCGCGGGCACCCAAGGCCGAAGTCACTGCCAGGCGTAACAGATTCAAGGACGCCACACCGCAAGTGATATTCCGGTCAGTGACAGCCACAGGTGCGTCGCAGGCCGAAAACGACTATGTAAAGGAGATGTTCACGCCACAACACTCCGACACATTCGGCATCGGCCACGCCCGCCGCATATATTACGAACTTGTAAGTCCGGGGCATTACCGCGACCTTGTGCCGAAGGCGGTATTGGACACGGCATCCGGCATGTTTGACCTAAACCTGTTCGTCGACCCGAAGAAAGATTTCTCCCTGGGTCTGGGAGGCTACATCTCCACGTCGTCAAACTCCATGCTGTTTCTCTCCACATCATACCACCGTTCAGGCTTCAATGCCCTGAATGTCAGCATCGACGGATGGATAGGCCAAAGCTACCTCGCAGGGATGGTCAGCGGACGGATGAACCTGCGCACAGCCACACCGTCGTATATACTTATGAGAGGTGTGCTGTCGAGGCAGAATATCCCCGAAAACAGCCGTCTGTTCAATTACGATGCAGAAGCCGTAGTGACATCAAGTCAGGCATTCGCCAAACTCACCTACGGTCTTGAGGCCGGACGGAGCGGAAAATTTGAATTTACTCTCGGCGGAGGCCGTCTGAGCAACAGATTCTACAACGGACTGACCCGGATCGAGGCTGACGAGTTCGGCAAATCGCGGCTCGTCCACCATCTCGGCATGGCCGACGTATGCTTTGACGACAACACCCTCGACAATAGGATAGCGCCTCTTAGCGGACATCAGTTCACCGCACGCATATCCGGATTTGCCGGAAACGCTGTCTACCATCCGCTCGGACACTCATCCCAGAACGATGTCCGCTCGCATCCCGCCTGGGCACAGCTCAACCTGAGCTACCGCAAATTCTGGCAACCCGCCGGCCCGTTCTCAATCGGCATAAGCACCAACTTCGTAGCGTCGTCGCAAAAACTACTCGACACTTACGGAGCCACGATGGTCATGCTTCCCGCCTTCCACCCTACCCCCTCGTCATACGACAAATTCTACACCGACCTGCGTGCTCCGCAGTATCTGACAGTGGGCATCGAACCGGTCTGGAGCATCACACGCATGTTTCAGCTTCGCGGCCAATTCCACTGCTTCATGCCATTCCGCCCCGTCGTCCCTCACTACACCGCCGAAAACAACATTCCGGGCACAAACATAGAGGCCCGATACGGCGACTGGTTCTCAACGCGGCGGTTCTTTACCGAGATCGACGCGACATACACGCTGCCATTCGCACAGATATCCGCGTTTGTCAACTATGCCAACACATCCTCGCATAAGTGGAACGTCGGACTGTCGTTCGGACTATACTTCCTCGCCCCGCGCTTCATTCCTTGACGCAATAGGTCACTAATGTTACAATTTTTGGTTCATATCCGCTTTTTTTGTATATTTGCATCCTGTCATTTGACTGAACAGAACAAACACTTCCTCATAAGTATGACTAAAGAAGAGCGCCATCAGCTGATACTTGATACCCTGATGAAACATGAATCAATCCAAGTTTCCGACCTTTCATCGCTATTAGGCGTATCTACTGTGACCATACGCAAAGATCTTACCGAGCTTGAGAAGAACAGCAAGCTATACAGAAGCCACGGCAAGGCCATACTCATAAACCCCTACATCAACAACCGTTCCGTCAACGAGAAGGAAATGCTCTGCCGCGACGAGAAGAAAGAGATAGGCAAGTACGCCGCATCGCTCATCACCAAGGACGACTCCATCATCATAGCATCGGGCACCACCGTTCTCGCCCTGGCCAGATGTATACGCCCGATACATAAGCTGACCGTGATTTCGGCATCGCTTCAAGTGTCGGAGATTCTCGGAGTGGACGAGGCCGTGGAGATAGTGCAGCTCGGAGGCACACTGCGCCACAGCAGCCTTTCGGCTGTAGGCAAATATGCCGAAGCTCCGCTTGCCGACTTCTCTTGCAGCAAGCTGTTCTTAGGCGTCGACGGCATAGACATCGACTTTGGCATAACCACTACCGACATCCGCGAAGCCGACCTCAACAAAGCCATGATGCACTCGGCCCAGAAGACCATCGTACTGGCTGATTCTTCAAAATTCAGACGAAGAGGATTCAGCAAGATCGCAAACATGGACGAAATCGACCTTATAGTCACCGATTCCGGCATCTCTGACAAGATCGTGCAGCGTATCGAAGCCCTCGGCATAGAGCTTGTGGTGGTCGATGCAAAGAACGCGCCTTTAGGATAGACGCGTCACCCCAAGCACCAACACCGACACTTTAGCGTTAGGAAACGCTTCATATATGGCTTTACGGCACGACAGGAGAGTGGCGCCCGTGGTCAGCACGTCGTCCACCAGCAGTAAATGCTTACCGCCAAAGTCGACAGCTCCATCCCTGACCCGATAGACATCCTGAAGGTTGAGCCACCGGCCGAGTCCGCCAAGCGCCGTCTGGCTACGATGCCCCCGAGTGGCCACAAGAAGCCGCTCAGTCGGCAGTCCGGTTGCGGCCGACACGCCATGGCAGATCTCCTCGCTCTGATTATAGCCTCGCCTTATCAGTTTCATCCAGTGCATAGGCACAGGAACGGCAAAGTCGACACCCTCGAAGAATCCCTCCTCGGCCAGACCATGGGCAAACCTCCATGCCAACTGACGCGCCAGCTTCGGCCTTCCTGAATACTTGGCCCGATGGATTAATCTCGTGTAATCGTCATTCTTAAAATAATAGAAATACCCGGCAGTGCGTTCCACGGCCATGGTCGATGCCAGACGCTTGTGAATGATGCTGAAGTCGTCGCGATGCGCATTGGTCAGCGGCATATCGGCCATACAGTGAAGACACATCACCTGTTCATTGCCGACAAGCGAACGCCCGCAGACTTCGCACACATTCGGATAAATAAGGTTAAGGAGAGAGTTGAATATTTTCATCTGTAGAGAAATCTGGTCATCATCGCATAATCTCTTTGACAGCCCGGCTCACCAATGCCGACTCATAGCCGCATTGAAGGCCCCGCTGGTAAAGCTTCATTCTAAGTTCATAATCAGAATCGGCCTTGACCGACCTTAATTTGGCCCGGATTATCGAACACAGATTGCCGTAGTAGACATCTTCGTCGATCTCATCAAGGGCTTCTTCGGCTATGTCACGCGCTATGCGCTTCGAGGCAAGACCCATCGCTATCTTTCGCCTGCCCCACTTTCCGTAGACCGACTTGTCCCTCACGTATGCCTTCGCATACCGACGGTCATCGACAAAACGTCCGTCGACAAGTCTGTCCACGATAGCTTCGCGCGACGAGGCATCGACACCCCACCTGTACAGCTTATCCATTATCTCGGAAGTGCAGTACTCCGACATCGCACACTGTGCCTCAAGGCGTTCAAGCGCCGCTTCGGCCGACATCTGACGCTTAATCATAATCCATAGGCGACGTTGCCGTCACAAACCTGCGCCTGCCGCTTATGTCAAGCAGACATTCCACATTCTTAAAACCTCGTCCATTAAGCTCTCCGACTATACGGTCGGCACACAATGGATTGACCTCCAGATACAACCGTCCGCCAGCCACCAGAGCCTTGGAGGCGAATGAGGCTATCGGTCCATAAAACTTCAGCGGATCGTCGTCCGGGACAAACAATGCTATCCAAGGTTCGTGGTCCAAGACATTCCTGTCCATACCGGCCTTCTCCGAATCAAGCACATACGGAGGATTGCTCACTATGACATCGTAGACCGGCGATGCAGGCGGGACAAGAGAAAGCACATCCGCCTCGCGCCACTTTACACGCACATGAGCATCCGACGCATTCTCCCCGGCCACTTTAAGCGCATCCGACGATATGTCGACACCCTCCACGTCGGCAAACTTCAAGACTCTCGCCAGCGTCACCGCCAGGCACCCAGAACCCGTGCAAAGATCCAGCACTTTCAGATCAGGCTTGTCGCCCTGCTCCTTCACTATGATGTCGACAAGCTCCTCAGTCTCAGGCCGCGGAATAAGTACTGACGGCGACACTCGAATGTCCGCGCCATAAAAACGCGCCTTGCCGAATATATACTGAATAGGCTCGTCGGCAAGAAGACGCTCGACTACTTTGTCTATCTTCCCGCACATAAATGACGAAATTGTATTATCTTTGCGCAAAACCGCATCGACGGGACTGTAATGGAGCATCTCCTCCACGATCATCTTGGTCATCGAATCGGCCTCGCCCGCACCATAATGGGGAGCGAGCCTTCCGCGCACCGATTGCGACAGTTCTTTAAGCGTTGGTTCGGTTGTCATATCGCAAAAGTAACTATTTTTTATCTGACATACAAGCATGTTTATCGACGAAAAATTCATGAGACGGGCTATCGAGCTGGCCCGGCATGGCCAAGGACACGTGTCGCCTAATCCCATGGTAGGAGCGGTAATTGTCCATGACGGCACTATAATAGGCGAAGGCTATCACCGAAAATACGGCGAAGGACATGCCGAAGTCAATGCCATAGCATCTGTAAGATGTCCGGGACTGCTCAAGGAATCCACCATGTATGTCACCCTTGAACCTTGCTCCCACTACGGCAAGACTCCACCGTGCGCCAAGCTGATCATCGACAAAGGGATCCCACGTGTGGCGGTCGGTTCGCTGGACCCGTTTGAGAAAGTAAGAGGCCGAGGCATCGACATGCTGCGCCAGGCCGGAGTGGAGGTAGTCACCGGTATACTTGAAAAAGAGTGCCGCGACTTAAACCGTATATTTATGAAAGCACATTCGACCGGCCGACCCTGGGTGACACTGAAATGGGCCCAGAGCGCCGACGGATACATCGACCGCACACGCACCCCCGAACTTCCGCCCGCCATATTCTCCACGCGACTGACCTCGACTCTCGTACACCGCCTCCGCACGATGCACGATGCCATAATGATAGGTAGCGGAACGGTAATCGCCGACAGACCCTCGCTTACAGCCAGACTTTGGCCGGGACGCAATCCCCGGCCGGTGATCGCCGACAGGTCCGGAATCTTATCGGCCAGCTCACAAATCCTGCCCGCTAATCCCCTGTCTCCATTAATGCTCGGAGGCAAAGATGCCACACCTGCCGAATATCTGGACTCTCTCTACCGCGAAGGCATCACCTCGGTGCTCGTCGAAGGCGGAGCCGCGCTCCTCTCATCGTTCATTAAGTCAGGACTTTGGGACGAAGCGCGAGTAGAAATAGCTCCAATCATCCTAAACGGTGGCGTTAAAGCTCCGGTAATCTGCCAGACCCCTCAACAAGAATTAACAGTCGACGGCAACAAGATTTTTTTCTATTCCAACATGGCCCAGGATGGCGTTAAAAACCTATAAAAAGAGTGAATATCGACCTAATTGTCTACATTTACAATGCCGATTTGAGGAATAGTTGTAATTTTACGCTCGATTTTCGATTTCACCACCGAATGCATTTTTAGACAATCTCTAAACGATTTAACGAAATTGTTGCTAACTTTGCAGTTTGAAAAATAATGTTCATCTATTATATGACAAGACGACTCATTACATACGCCGTTTCGGCATTGGCTATCACAGGCGGACTTTCGTCGTGCAACGACAAAAGCTCCGACGAAATCTCTACAGACACCGGCATGACGGCAGAAACACTCTATTCGAGCACTGCAATAACGTCATTCAGCCTGAAAGACAACTCAAAGGTGCTCACCAACCTCAGCGGAGTGTTCTTCACTATCGACCTGAACAATGCAGTAGTGTTCAACGCCGACTCACTCCCATACGGCACCAACGTAAAAAAGTTGCTGATGAACATCGGCACTCCGGGCGAAAACAAGGTTGAAGTGACTTTCATTCAAGCCGACAGCCTGAAATCCGCGACTATCGAATACTCCACTTCCAACAACGACAGTGTAAACTTCACCGAGCCGGTCACCGTAAAGGTCACCTCGGTCAATCAATCATACACAAGGGAATACCGCCTGAAGGTAAACGTCCACAAGGTGAAGTCCGACTCTCTGTCATGGGGCGGAATCCAGTACTCTGCACTGCCGGGGACATCGTCAGACAACGTAAGTTCATCCGTGACAGTAGAGAAGAACAACCGACTTTATTGCTATACACTTGCAGGATCAACCTACAACCGTGCGGACGCAAAAGCCAATCTCGACCAGGGCGAGACTCAGACCTGGACCACCACCAATTCGATCAACTTCGGATTCACCCCAAGGCTGTCAACGATGACCGCCACCGACGACAAGTTCTACGTATTGGCTGACAACGGCACTCTTTATTCTTCAGCCGACGGCCTGCGATGGACCTCCACCGGACAAACGTGGAGCCATATCTACGGACCATACAGCGGCTACATTCTCGGAGTAAAGCAGGATGCAGGAAGCTACATGCACGTGGCATATCCCGCACCCCAGGGATTCACACCCTCGGCAGTTCCGGCAGGATGCCCTGTCAGCGGTACCAGCCAGATGCTATCGTTCAGCAACGAATGGAGCGAGAATCCCATCGCCATATTTGTAGGCGGACGCGATTCCGGGGGACAGACCTCCGGCAAGACATGGGCATACGACGGCGGATCCTGGGCCGCGCTCGGAAACTTGCCCGACAACGTATCTTATGAAGGCATTACCTTGGTGCCCTATTTCACATTCAAGACCAATACCTCCACATGGACCGTTACCAAGCAGGCCACCATATTCGCTATATGCGGACGCAACTCCGACGGATATCTTTCACGCAAGATATTCATCTCGCGCGACCAGGGCATGAACTGGCATGCGGCTGACGAACTGATGCAGTTGCCGGCCGAAATGCCGGCCTTTGCCTCGGCCCAGGGCTTCGTCTGCTCCGAATATCTCGACGCTTCCAAGCCTGCACAAAGCGCATGGACCTCCGTGGCTCTCCCCGAACTGCCGGCATGGTGGCAACCGTATGACGACACCGCCGTCAGCCGTGCGGTGCGACCGATCGAGACATGGCAATGCCCCTACATATATGTATTCGGAGGCGAGAACGCTGCCGGACATGCACGCAACCAAGTATGGAGAGGCGCCATCAACCGACTCACGTTCAAACCGTTGGAATAAAGTCACGAACATAAACGAGCATATCCATACGCATATTGACAACGATGCAACGATTCTATAACCGAGCATTGCCCAAGTGGAGCATAGTCATCATAGCTATGTCGCTGACTGTGGCATTACTGCGCCCGCAGACACTGTCGGCTCAAGAATCGACCTATAAATTCGACATCGGAGCATCGCTCGGCGTGAGCGGATATCTCGGCGACGCCAACACCGCCAACTTATATAAAAATCCCGGAATGGCGGCGGGTGCCTCGTTCAGATACCTTGCCAACACAAGGTGGGCCATAAAAGGCATGCTGACATACGCCGGACTGAGCGGCAACAGCTCGGACATGACCAACGTATATCCCGGAGGGGAAACATATAAATTCACGTCGAAAGTCTACGACTTAAGCGGACGTGTGGAATTTAACTTTTTTAATTACGGAATCGGGGAAACCTACCGGAAACTGAAACGCTGGAGTCCGTACCTGTCGCTCGGCATCGGACTCACAGTAGCTTCCTGCCAAGGCACAGCCGTGGCATTCAATATCCCCATGAGCGTCGGCATAAAGTACAAATTGCGCGAAAGCATCAATTTAGGAGCTGAATGGACTATGACAAAGGCCTTCAACGACAACATCGACGGACCGGTGCTTGACGACCTGTACGACATCAAGAGTTCATTCATGAAGAACACCGACTGGTATTCGACCTTCATGGTGTCCGTCAGCTTCGAATTCGGCGAACGATGCAAGAATTGCTTCTATGTAGATTAAATTTGAACACGATATGACTGACTTGTCACATAACAATAGCTTCGACCCGGACAGGGTGCCGCGCCACGTCGCCATTATAATGGACGGAAACGGACGCTGGGCTAAAGCACGCGGCCTCGATCGTTCGGAAGGGCATATCGAGGGGGTCAACACCGTGCGCAGAATCACGGAGGCGGCTTCCGAAGCTGGAATTAAATATCTGACACTATACACATTCTCTACCGAGAATTGGAACCGTCCGCGCGAAGAGGTGGATGCCCTGATGCATCTTATCGTAATGGCTATCGAGAGGGAGACGGCCGACCTGATTAAGAATAACGTCCGCCTGACCATGATAGGCGACTTCTCGCGTATGCCGGAATTTGCCTACAGACGGTTGTGCCGTTGCATCGACGACACATCGCACTGCACAGGTCTCACCCTCGTGCTCGCCATAAGCTATTCGTCACGGTGGGAGATCACAGAAGCAGCACGGCAGATAGCCACACTGGCAAAAGACGGTGCAATAAATCCTAACGAAATAACGCAGGAGTCAGTAGCGACATACCTTGCCACCCGCGACATTCCTGACCCGGACCTGCTCATACGGACCGGTGGCGACTTCCGGATTAGCAACTTCCTGCTATGGCAGATTGCCTATTCCGAGATTTACCTCACCCCGACATTCTGGCCCGACTTCTCAAAAGAGGAGTTCCACAAAGCCCTCGCCGAGTACCAAAACCGAGAACGGAGGTTCGGCATGACGAGCGAACAGATAGCCGACAACTCCGCACCAACCATATAAACAAGAAATAAACAAGATACACAACCATATATCATCACATTCAGATTATGCGTTCAAAGCTGTTAATCATATTAATCGCCATGCTCAGCGTAGCGGCAAACGGATCTGCTAAATCGGCCGCTCAGGTCGACACTATCTACAATCCCAACATCCTGTACACCGGTATGCCGAAGACATACGAGATCGCAGGCATGGAAGTGACCGGAGTCCCGAACTATGAGGACTACATTATCATCGGTTATTCAGGGTTAAACATCGGCGACAAGATCGAAGTGCCAGGACCGGACATCACGAATGCCGCCAAACGCTTCGCACGCCAGGGTCTGTTTTCTTCCATACAGATCAAAGTCCAGAAGATAGCCGGCAACAAGATCTGGCTTGAATTCGCCCTTAAGCCACAGCCTCGCATATCCGAGATAAACTACAACGGAGCCAGCAAAGGCGAAAAGAAAGATCTTGAAGAAAGACTGCAGCTGATGCCGGGCAACCAGATCACCCCTAACATTGTCAACAGAGCCACAGCCATTATAAAGTCATATTACGACAATAAAGGATTCGGAAACGCCGAAATCCATATCGACCAAGTTGAGGACCTATCAAACCCCAACTCCAACATCGTCAACATAAACATCAACAAAAACAATAAGGTAAAGGTCCACAAAATATACATCGACGGCAACGAAGTGATGAGCGACCGCGCCATACAGCGCACCATGAAGAAAACCAACGAAAAGGGAAAACTGATCAACCTCTTCCGCCAGAAAAAATTCGTGGAAAGCGACTTTGAGAACGACCTTGACCTCATTATCGAGAAGTATAACGAGAAAGGCTACCGCGACGCCAAAATAATCAGCGACAGCGTGGTGCCCTACGACGAAAAGAATGTTGACGTATACATCACCCTGCAGGAAGGTAAGAAATACTTTATTAAAGACATCGAATGGGTCGGCAATACGGTCTACGACACACAGTTCCTCGACTACGTGCTCGGATTCAATCCCGGCGACGTCTACAACCAGAAGATGCTCAACAAGCGCCTGAGCGAGGACGACGACGCAGTCAGCGCTATATATCAGAACAACGGCTACCTGTTCAGCCGCATCGTGCCTATCGAGAAGAACGTAGACGGCGATTCGATCGAACTTGAGATGAGAGTGGTCGAAGGCCCCCAAGCCACCATCAACAACGTGATCATCAACGGTAACGACCGCCTGTACGAGAAAGTAATCCGACGCGAACTACGTGTACGTCCGGGTCAGCTCTACAGTCGCGACGACATAATGCGTTCTGCACGTGAGATCGCCCAGACCGGACATTTCGACCCCGAAACGATGGACCTCCAGCACGAGCCGAACATTGAGAACGGAACCGTGGACATCGTGTTCAATCTCGAATCGAAGGCCAACGACCAGGTGGAAGTGTCGTTCGGTTGGGGACAGACCGGTCTTATCGGTAAACTTGCCCTTAAGTTCACCAACTTCTCCATCAAGAACCTCTTCAATCCCAGCTCCTACAAGGGCGTAATTCCACAGGGCGAAGGACAGACATTCACCATCAGCGCACAGACCAACGCCAAATACTACCAGAGCTACTCTCTGTCGTTCCTTGATCCATGGTTCGGAGGCAAGCGCCCCAACTCGCTGTCAGTATCGGCCTACTATGCCCGCCAGACAGGTATCAACTCATCCTACTATAACAGTCAATGGATGAATTCAGCCTACGGCTACGGTTACGGCTATGGATACGGCTACGGCAATTCATATATGAACGACTATTACCAGAACACTTACGAAAACGCCTACGACCCCAACAAGGTACTGCAGATGGCCGGTATCACCATCGGTATAGGTAAGCGTCTGAGCTGGCCCGACGACTACTTCTCGTTCCAGGTAAGCCTCGGCTACAACTGGTATAACCTTAAGAACTGGGACTACCTCTATTACATGAACAACGGCACGTCCAACTCGCTTGTGCTCGGACTTAACCTGTCGCGCCAGTCTATCGACAACCCGCTCTACACCCGTCGCGGTTCAATATTTTCGCTCGACCTGCAGATGACACCTCCGGCGGCGCTGTTCGGCAATAAGAACTGGAAAAAACTCTCCGAGACCAATACCACCGAAGCCAAGAAGGAGCTTTATCGCTGGATCGAATACTGGAAGCTCAGATTCAAGAGCCGCACATACACCCCGCTGACCGACGTCGACGGAAAGTGGACTCTCGTGATGATGACCCGTGCCGACTTCGGTCTTCTCGGAAGCTACAACAAGTATCTAAAATCACCCTTCGAGACCTTCTACGTCGGCGGTGACGGCATGTCGGGATCCTACACTTACGCCACTGAGACCATAGCCCTGCGCGGTTACGAAAACGGACAGTTTACCCCCTACACCCGTGAAGGATACGCCTACGCCCGTGTCGGAATGGAACTCCACTTCCCATTCATGCTGTCAAATTCCACCACCATCTACGGTCTTGGATTCGTAGAAGCCGGTAACGCATGGACCCAAGTCAAGGACTTCGAGCCGTTCAACCTCAAGCGAAGCGCCGGTGCCGGTGTGCGTATATTCCTCCCCATGGTCGGCATGATGGGTATCGACTGGGCATACGGATTCGACACCGTTTACGGACGTAAGGGCGGAAGCCAGTTCCACTTCATCCTGGGTCAGGAATTTTAAAAAAACATAATTAAAATAAACCATACCCCCTGTTTCAGCGTCATATAGTCAAACAACAAACATTTAAACACTACAACAATGAAAAAATTGACTCTCACACTGCTGATCGCTATTGCATGTGCATTCGGAGCGTCAGCCCAGAAGTTCGCACTTATCGATATGGAATACATACTTAAAAACGTGCCCTCATACGAAATGGCCAACGAACAGCTCAACCAGATATCACAACGCTGGCAGAAAGAAGTCGAGGCCAAAGCCACTGAAGCACAGAACATGTATAAGAACTTCCAAGCCGAAATGGTTTTTATGACCGACGAGCAGAAGACAAAGAAAGAAGCCGAGATCGTAGCCAAGGAGAAAGAAGCCACCGAACTGCGCTACAAATATTTCGGTCCGGAAGGTGAACTTTACAAAAAACGCCAGACCTTGATGCAGCCCATACAGGATGAAATATACAATGCAGTAAAGAAAGTCAGCGAAGAGCGTGGCTATCAATGCATTTTCGACCGCGCATCATCGGCCAACATCATATTCGCCTCACCGCGGATCGACGTCAGCAATGAAGTCCTGACCAAGATGGGATACGGCAAATAGCGTCAATTAGCAGACTCGTTAATCTTTTTTGCATAATTACATTAGCATATCTGCCGACAGTTTCTTATCTTTGCGCTGCAAATTTAACTTAACCGAAAAATTTTAACAAACTCACAACTTAATATGATGAAAAAAATTTTGCTTGCCATCCTCGTGGCACTACCGATGCTTGCCGTTGCACAATCACCTAAATTCGGCGTAGTCAACACCCAAGCTGTCATGGAAGCCATGCCAGATGTCAAGACCGTAAACGAACAGATCGAAGCCGCTTCTAAAAAATATGAAGATGAATTCCAGAAGCTTCAGGAACAGATGAACAAGGAATACGCCGACTTCCAGGCTTTGGATGCCGCTACACCCGAATCCATCAAGCAGCGTCGTCAGCAGGAGATTCAAGATCTTTACACTAAGCTTGAACAGTTCCGCGTCACCGCTTCTCAGGACTTACAGCGTCAGCACGAACAGCTCATGGGTCCGGTTGTAAACAAAGTGACAACCGCCATCAACGCCGTAGGAAAGGAAAACGGCATGACTTTCATCTTCGAAAGCTCACAGCCCATCTACACCGGTGAAGACGTTGTCGATGTAACGCCGCTCGTTAAGAAAAACCTCGGCATACAATAATCGCAGACCGTAATAGAATTTACTTGACATATTTAGTGAAAAAGAGCGGAGTCGCCGAGACTCCGCTCTTTTATTTCGTCAACTCCATAACATAGTCAGCATGTCGGGCGTGAAGTTATGTCGGCATGCTCGGCCTCGATCTCACGACTTAGAAACACTGAAGCCAGATCGGCAAACTGTTCCGGGCTTTCAGTAGTCATATAGGTCGTATGCCCACCCTTCGAACAACGCGACTCAATCTCCGGATGCCTGCGAAGATAATCGGCAAGGCTCTCAGCCGTGATCCGGCCCTGCGACACCACGCTTACCCCCTCAGGCACATACTTCACAATCTTGTCATAAAGCAGCGGATAGTGTGTACATCCGAGAATCAAGGTGTCGATATCAGACCGCCGCCCCATCAGTCGGTCAAGCTCCTGTTTTACAAAGTAGTCGGCACCGGGCGAATCAAACTCCTTGTACTCCACCAGCGGAACCCACATAGGGCAAGCCTGCGAATACAGGTGCAGATCCGGGTACAGCTTCTCAATCTCCATATCGTAGCTCCGGCTCTTCACCGTCCCGGGCGTACCGACAAGGCCGACATGCCCCGTTCGCGTGATTTCGCCCACCTTCTCCACCGTCGGGCGTATCACACCCAGCACGCGCCGTGTCGGATCTATCCGTGGCAGATCGTTCTGCTGTATCGACCGGAGCGCCTTGGCCGAAGCGGTGTTGCAGGCGAGAATCACCAGACGGCAACCCTTGTCAAACATGTACTTAACCGCCTCAAGGGTAAACTTATACACGATATCGAACGACCTCGTTCCGTAAGGTGCACGGGCATTGTCGCCGAGATAAAGATAGTCATATTGCGGCAACAGCCGCTGAATCTCCCGAAGCACGGACAGCCCGCCGTAGCCTGAGTCAAACACCCCTATGGGACATTCCGATGATGTTTCTCCTGTTTTCATTCCGACAAAGTTAGCAATTAAATGTATTGCCGGGAACAATTATCCTACAGTTTTTACACTCCACGGCCACATCGTATTACATTAAAAATTGTATCAAAAGGCCAACTTGTACTTAATCTTAGTTTAAGTCTCGTAAAAATCCGATAATTATATCCAAAGAATTTTGGTTTACAAACCATTTATGTTAATTTTGCATTTGAGTGTTAATTAGTCCGACCTACGAATTATCTTAAAGTCACAAAACAATTAACGCCACCAATTGTTAATGTTATATAATCTAAAAGAAGTCTAAACGCGCTTCGAATTTAATTATGAAGAAAACGACTATTTGGTTTCTGACAATTATCATGGCCCTGACCTTTTGCGGCTTGCTTTATATACAGGTGACGTATATGAAGAACATGGTACGCATGCGCGACGACCAGTTCAACGAGGGGGTAAGGCGCAGCCTTTACGCTGTCTCCAGCACGCTTGAGCAGGACGAGACACGCCACTATCTTGAAGAAGATGCCGCGGCCATCGAAGCCACAATATATTCCCAGGCGTCAAACTCCAAAGAGAAGAACGGGGGCAAGAACTTCAAACTGACTATGCCCGACGGACTTCAGGCCGACGTGACCATCAGAGGCAACAGCTCACAAAAGTCCGACATAAGCCGCACAAATGCCGAACGCTACCGCAATATGCAGGAGACCATCAAAGGTCAATATCTGTATCAGAAAGGATTACTCGACGAAGTTATCCTCAACATTCTGAGCCAGTCCAGCAACCGTCCTATACAGGAACGCGCCGACTCGGCCACGGTGGCAAGCTACCTGAAGTCGGAGTTTGAGAACAACGGGCTGAATCTGCCGTTTGAATTTGCGGTGGTCAACCGTGCCGGGCGCGTAATCTATAAAAGCGCAGGCTACGATGCCGTGAATATCGGCAAAGACAATCTGTTTGTGCAGACGCTCTTCCCCAATGATCCGGCCAACCGCATGAACTACATAAAAGTGTACTTCCCCACGAAGCACAATTATATCATGTCGTCGATCAAATTCATGATTCCGTCCATGATATTCACGTTGATACTGCTAATCG
>CANOLV010000042.1 GCA_947567425.1 uncultured Porphyromonadaceae bacterium
AGCAGATGTGTTGAATGTGGCTATGTTCGGCATGACAGCGAAACAGTGGCGTGAGTCTAACCCCGATTTGAAAGGCAATATACGCGACTACGCTTCGGTCAACGAACTTATCTGCCTCTCCAATATGGAAAGCCTCAATGCTGTATTCATAGAGCAAGGACTACAACAATCAGAGCGACTTATAAAACTTAACCAAATCGCCATCCATCAGATGTGCGTGCTGGAGAGTGGTGATAATGACCGAAAACTTTTGAAATAAACCACACGATGATAAAGTACATTGAGAGAGGTGACATATTCAATATCAGTGGCGTAAGCAGCTATGCCCACGGATGCAACTGTGCCGGAGCGATGGGCAAAGGAATTGCTTTGCAGTTTCGTAGCAAATACCCGAAAATGTATTCGGAATATAAAGTGATGTGCAAGATTGGGATTTACAAGCCTGGTGATTATGACGATAGAACGGCTCGGATTTATGTTTCTATTGATATATAACTGCCATATTAAGTATAATCATAATGGGAAGTAGGCTAATACGCTGATTTACTAAATTTTTGATGTATCTTTGCATTTGGAACCAAACGCTTATCTCCCAATGGCAAAAATCACAGTTCAGAATACTCCAATTACCGTAATCGGAGTTGACGGCGATGATTATATTTCGCTGACAGACATGGCTAAAAGCCAACTGCAAGAACATATAATATTCCGTTGGCTCAGTCTCAAAGGCACGATTGAATACCTCGGCGAATGGGAGATGCTATATAATCCGGATTTTAATTGTACCGAATTCGGTACAATTAAAAATGCAGCCGGAAGCAATAATTTTGTCCTTTCCACAAAGGCATGGATTGAGCGTACAAACGCTAAAGGTATAATTGCCAAGGCAGGACGCTATGGCGGTACTTACGCGCATAGGGATATTGCGTATCACTTTGGTATGTGGTTAAGCCCGAAGTTCCAACTTCTCCTTGTAAAAGAATACCAACGCCTTAAAGCTGAGGAGCAGAGGTTGATTGGATGGTCAGCAAAGCGTGAGTTGTCGAAAATTAACTACCGCATACACACCGATGCCATCAAGCAGAACCTTATTCCGGCAGAGGTCACAAATGCACAGGCGAGCATCATCTATGCCAATGAAGCAGATGTGTTGAATGTGGCTATGTTCGGCATGACAGCGAAACAGTGGCGTGAGGCTAATCCCGATTTGAAAGGTAATATCCGCGATTATGCCTCAGTCAACGAACTTATCTGCCTATCCAATATGGAAAGCCTCAATGCTGTATTCATAGAGCAAGGACTACCACAATCAGAGCGACTTATAAAACTTAACCAAATTGCCATCCATCAGATGTGCGTGCTGGAGAGTGGTGATAATGATAGAAAGTTATTGAAATAATAAGCAGCAAAACAGACGATGATTAAAAATGAAGATATAAATGCACGGGAACCAAATCCTAATGATATTTATCCAGTGCAGAATAGCAATCAAGTAACTTATATAAAGCCGACAATCAAAAATCCGAATATCATAGTTGGTGAATTTTCTTATTTCAGTGATGTTGACTTTGAAAGTCATGTCATACATCTCTATCCGTGGTATGGAGATAAACTCATTATAGGTAAGTTCTGTCAGATTGCTGCAGGTGTGAGGTTTATAATGAATGGTGCTAATCACCAAATGAACTCTGCATCAACATATCCGTTCTATATATTCAATGGATGGAGACAAGAACTCCCTCAAAAATCTGAATTCCCATATAAGGGAGATACCGTGGTGGGTAATGATGTATGGATTGGCCAAGATGCAACTATTCTACCGGGAGTAAAAATTGGAGATGGTGCAATAATAGGAACGCAGAGTGTTGTGGGTAGCGATGTAGAGCCTTACGCTATTGTTGCAGGAAATCCGGCACGGCAAATAAGAAAGCGTTTTGATCAAGAACTGATAGAACTCCTGCTTGACCTGCAGTGGTGGAATATGGATATACCGCAGATAAAAGAATTTATACCAATACTGTATAATAGTGATTTGCAATCGGTAAAAGAACAAATACTTGAATTACTAAAACGATAGTTTTTTCATAGTTCATTGATCATCCCCCGACTGTATAATTGGATTCCAAGTATTTTCAATTCGTAAAATGAGACTGTTACATCCGTGTGGTACAATAAGAGTACAAAAGCGAAGTTATTAATATGCCTTTGGCGAAAAGGAGGTAAGAAATGAAGTTGACAAATAAGATATTTTGGCTTATTTGGGGCGTATGCTTGTGCTGTTTTATCATTTTAAGTACAACTAATCATGGGCGCGGTGAAGCAGGTGGGTGTCTTATGCTATTCAGTCAATTATTCTTAATTGGAGCAATAGCTCTATGCTCCTGTTATAGAAAGAAAACAGCATTAACAAATCTTATAGTCGCCGTTATTTTTAATGCGGTACTATTCCTTGGTTTGTCTACGAGCCATGGGGAAGGCACATGTTTGCTTCTTATGATTTCGATTTTGTTTATCAATGTTTGTCTATAGGTTTATTAGTTTATCTGCTGATAAGCTGGCTCAAAAATAAATCTATGTAACGAAGCAACGTGTCGCGGGTTAGGGCGTTGCTGACGGTGTCGGCAAGGTCGCGTCCGAGGTTACGGGGATTGTTATCTTCTCACACTTCTGCATTGTGGCTGTTCAAGTCCCTCCATGACAGCATGTTCAGACGGCGTTTAAATTTCTATCAGATTCCGTTGCCGAGGCTTGGTTACAGCAATTTTTTCAGTTCATCCATGTCGGGAAGAGCGTCCTTCAATGCCTCCGGCGTTTCTTGGAATGTGGTGTATGTTGCCACACCCATCGGTTTGTCGTAGTCCTGCATCACATATTCCACAAAGCTACGGTTTGCTTCCTTGCAAAGAACGATGCCTATTGAGGGGTTCTCATGAGGTTTCTTAACTTTGTCATCAAGAATGCGGAGATAAGTCATCAATTGGGCAAGATAGCCGGACTTGAACTTTCCAGTTTTCAATTCAACCACAACCAGCGCATTGAGTTCGCGATTGAAGAACAGCAGATCCGGGAAAAATTCTTCCGAGTAGATTTCAAGATGATATTGGTTGCCGACAAAAGCGAAGTCTTTGCCGAACTCCATTATAAACTTTTTGATGTTGTGGATAATCTGCTTCTCAACCACACGCTCGTCGATGTCCTCTTTATCTCTTTCGCCAATCTCCTCTACGTTTATAAAATCCAATAGATACGAGTCCTTGAATTGCATTACGGCTTTACGCGCAAGGCTCGTGTCGCCCAAACGATTCAAGAAATTGTTTGGAATAACCCCTTTCTTAAAATCATCATTTCCAATTATGACCTTCAGTCTTTCAACTGCCATGTGCTCTTCAACACATCTGTGCATGTAATAATATCGCTCTTCGTTGCTTTCACATTTGCGAAGAATTGTAGAATGATGCGTAAATGGAGTGTTGAAGAAATCTTCCATTGGGAAGTTGGTAGGCATGGCAACCTTAATGAGATTCATAATATCTTCCACTGGATCAGCCGATTGTAATTCGTCGGTTGCAACCGACGAATTGTCGTGGGGTAAATCGTCGGTCATGACCGACGATTTTGTATCAATAAAAGACCATCCTTCGTAGAAGAGGCGCATCTCTTTTAACTGAGTTTCTCCATATCCACGCAAGCCGGGAAGAAGTTTTCTCAATCTTTCACTGATAACCTTTAACGCTCCGGTTCCCCACGCGCCATTTCTTGTGTTCATTGACACATATTTGCCAATGGCATAGTTGGTTAGGAGCTGAACTCTATTAACCCCTTTGGCCGCCTCATATTGGCCTTGAAGTATGGCCGTTTTTATAACCTCGGCTGCGTGATTGTATATTCTTGTTATGTTTGCGTTCTGTTCCATGTGCGAATTTACGAATTATTTGTCGGTCGGTCAAATTTCCTTCGGAATCGCATACCGGGCTAAAGCTCGACATACTCTATTTGCCGACTCGCGAATAACAGGACTATTTGGGAGATTGAAGAGAGTTTGGCTGCTATCTCTTCGGGCGGCATGGCAAAGGGATATATTCTGGCAAAACGTAGGCAAGGCTTCGTGGTTACTCAGATGCGGTTAGATTTCTGAAGTCGCGGATTGTACGTGGCAAATATACGGTAGTCAACAGTATGATGAAAATTACGATTGCCGATATGACAATCCAGAAGCGGTACTGTCCGACCACCCAAAGGTTGGAGAGAAACAGCGTAAAGAACACTGCTATGGCCATGCCGAGTACGATTTCACCCGTAAGCGCATAGAATCGTAAAGAAGCCACTTGCTTCATCGTCTGCATAGGTGTTGAAGCCGCGATGTCGATATTCTTGGTCTTGCTGTAGAGGTAGGCATACCATACTGCCGCCACTGCCAGGAAGGTGACGAGATATAATTTGTATGCGAGAGGGAATGCATCATTGCCAAATCCGGTGTTCCATGCGATTGTGAAGACTACAGCGAGTATGACACATGAGGCTGCCCCCTGACTGTATAGCTTCATTATTCTTTTCTGCGCTGTGTCGCAGGTAGTGGTGTTGAGATTGATTTCTGCGCCGCTTTTTTCTGCAAGTACATCGTCGAGGGTCGACATGCTTTTTTTGAGTTCGTCGAAGTTCATGTTATTTTGATTTTGATATGAGTTTGTTCTTGATTCTGTGGAGTTTTATTGCCACGTTGTTCCGCTCTATGCCGATGATGTCTGCGATTTCCTCGTATGAGTATTCATCAAGCCAAAGAAGGATGATCGCTTTCTCTATCGGTAGGAGCCGGTTTATCAATTCGTGCAGAGCCGCAAGTTGTTCGGCCTTGTTGTCGTCGGCTTCGGATGAAACGTCGGTAACCGATATTTCAAAGGGAAGAGTCTCTACTTTAGGCTTATAATTGCGGATTGCCATCAGCGCTGAATTGACAGCCACGCGGTAAACCCAGGTGGATAGCTTGCTCGCGCCCTTGAACTGGCCTGACCCTATCCAAAGGTTGGTGAGGATCTCCTGGCGTAAATCCTCGTAGGGCACTTTTGGGGTTGCGTATGCCCAGCAGACCTTGTTGATGATGCGGGAATGCTCTTTGACGAAAGATGCAAACTCCCTGCTCGTTTTCGGTGGACTTTCCATTTTCTTGATGTTTTTGTAACGTTAGGTGCAGAATTGCTCCGAAAAGTTACACTCACCTCAAAATATTTTTACATACACATATAATCCCCGCATCTATAAGCAATTATAGGTGCGGAGATTTCTATGATGCTTGTATATGTTCAGAGATTCAGATATTCCCTGAGGGTTTCTACGTATTCCTCAAAAGCTTTACGTCCTTGTTCGGTCACTTGACAGACGGTTCGCGTCTTTTTACCGACAAATCCTTTTTCTATGGAGATATATCCGGCTGAGGAAAGTTTGTCGAGCTGGACGCTCAGATTGCCTGCGGTGGCATCGGTTTTCTCTTTGAGATAAACAAAATCCGCCTCGTCAATATTCATAAGTATTGACATTACCGCAAGACGTAGTTGCGAATGCAACAGCGGATCAAGTTCTTTCATCGTTCCTGGGATTTGATTTTTCGTGAAATGACGAATGCGGGCACGATGAACATCAGCAGGAAGCTAAGGATGTAGAGCGGCGTCACCCACGAATAGAGCAGAGGTATCCGGCATAGATTGCAGATGATGACGATGAAGCCCGAAAAGATTGAGAACATGCCTCCAATGACATACGAGTTCTCACGCAGGAGCAGACCGCTTACAGCCGCACCGAATCCCACGATTATAAATGCGTAATACAGCATTGCGAGACATGCCTCCGGGTAGCCGCACTGCTGGGCTATGACGCAGGCTATGGTCAGACCGATTGCGATGTAGCCGACCGCTTTCCACAATCCTTCTCTGACTTTGTCAAGATAGGTCTTGGCAATACTTTTCTCACTGGTTCTGTTGGCCATAATTATGTTGGCCGGGATTCCGATTATAGGAATGGCAAACCAAATGAAGTTGAACAGCGGATCATGGGTGGTGTAAAGAAGAATCCATGAGGCCGCCGCAGTGATTATTGTCAACACCGCCCACATGACCGATATTTTCAGATTCGGCGAAGCTACTCTCCGCTTGGTGCTTTGGATCATGGATGCTATCAGCTCCATGCTCTCTTGAGGGGTAAGTTTTTTATCTTCCATAACTGGGAGGATTTTGAGGGTTTGTAAATTGGTTTATTTTATAAACCATAATGCTCTTAAAAAAGAGCGGTCGCGCGCGTCACCGCTCTGATTCAATCGCAAAGATAATTCAGTTTATTATATAAACCAAATTATCTTGCTATTATTTTTTACATTTATGCTCCGTGAAGCATCCGGTACGCAGAAACGGATAAAGCTTAATGGGTCTGCCGTTCTATAGGTCAGAATTTATTCACGGCCATCCTGATTGCTGTCAGATGTTCAAGCAGGGCTGGCAGCAGTTCGAGCTTAAGCATGTTGGCTCCATCGCTCTTTGCCTCTGACGGGTTGCGGTGGGTCTCGATAAACAGTCCGTCTGCGCCGACTGCTATTCCCGCCCTGGCCACGGTCTCGATTAAGTCCGGGCGACCTCCGGTGACTCCCGTGGTCTGGTTGGGTTGCTGCAGCGAGTGGGTCACGTCGAGAATCACAGGCACGTTCTGACGTTGCATGACGGGGATGCCTCGGAAGTCCACTATGAGGTCCTGATAGCCGAATGTGGTGCCTCGCTCGGTCACTGCCACTTGGTCGTTGCCGGCGTCGCGCACTTTCTTTACGGCATGCTCCATGGCTTCTGGCGAAAGGAACTGCCCCTTCTTGATGTTGACCATGCGTCCGGTCTGTGCGGCCGCTATGAGCAGATCGGTCTGGCGGCAAAGGAATGCCGGTATCTGTAGTATGTCGACATACTCGGCGGCCATGGCTGCTTCTTCGGCCGTGTGTATGTCGGTCACCACCGGTATGTTGAATGTGTCGTGTACTTTCTTAAGTATCTTCAATGCCTTTTCGTCGCCGATGCCGGTGAATGAGTCGATGCGTGAACGGTTGGCTTTGCGGTATGATCCTTTGAACACGTATGGTATGTTGAGCCGGGAAGTGGCATTGCATACATATTCGGCAATGTCGAGAGCCATATCCTCGCCCTCTATCACGCATGGTCCTGCCAGCAGGAAGAAGTTGTCGGTGCTTGATGATTTTAAATATTTAATCATAACTGGTTATTTGTTGCGTTGGTTGATAATGTGTATTGTGTCGCATGCACACAGTGCGGCCGTCTCCGTGCGCAGACGGCTGTCGCCGAGGCTTACCGGTTGGTAGCCATCGCCAATGGCGAGCTTGATTTCCTCCTCGTCGAAGTCTCCTTCCGGTCCGATGAAGACCACGCACGATCCGCATTGAGGCTCATACTCCGAGGCAAGAAGCTTGCGCGGAATGGACGGGTCGCAGTATGCTATGTAGCGGGCATCGGCTGTGAGTTCGGCCACGGCGCGTTTGAACGGGGTCATGGGCCAGATGTCGGGCACGGTTGCCTTGAGCGACTGTTTCATGGCCGACACGGCTATCCGTTGCAGCCGGTCCACCTTGATCTCCTTGCGTTCGGAATGACGGCAGAGCAGGGGAACTATGCGGTTGACTCCGATCTCCGTCAGTTTTTCAACGAGCCATTCCATTCTGTCCATATTTTTAGTAGGAGCCACGGCGATTGTTATGTCGGTATGCCACGACTGTGCCACGTCGATGCTCTCCACTATCTCTACTGTGGCTTTTCTCGGATTGTCCGACATAAGCCTGCATTTGTACCGGCGGCCTTTCCCGTCGGTCACTTCCACTATGTCGCCGACCGACTTGCGGAGCACCCGCAGACAGTGGCGTGCATCTTCTTCCGGAAGTGTGCGCGTGGTGAGTATGTCGGGCGAATAGAACTGAATCATCAGACGGTGCGGGTATGTTTGTATTTAAACAGGATCTCGAACATTATGGCCACCACGAGCGCATAGGCGGCAAATATCAGCCATGGCGACTGCCAGTCGCCGATCATATAGGTGATGCCGTCAACCTCGGCCGGATGTACGAAATGGTTGATGACTCCTCCGGCTATGATCATTCCCACGGACGCACCTACGCCGTTGGTCATAAGCATGAACAAGCCCTGCGCAGAGGCTTTGATGCTGTCGTCGGTCTCCTGTTCGACGAACAGGGCGCCGGACACGTTGAAGAAGTCGAAAGCCACGCCGTAAACGATCATGGACAGGATGAGAAGCCACAGGCCTGATCCGGGATTGCCTATGCCGAAGAATCCGAAGCGAAGCACCCAGGCCAGCATGGCCATCAGCATTACGTTTTTAATGCCGTAGCGGCGCATGAAGAAGGGTATGAGCAGGATGCATAGGGCTTCAGATATCTGTGATATGGAGGTGAGAAGGGTGGCGTTGTTGGCTCCGAAAGTGTTGGCGTATTCCGGCATACCCTTGAAGCTGGTGATGAACGGAGTGGCGAAACCGTTGGTTATCTGGAGCGCGACTCCAAGCAGCATGGCGAAGAAGAAAAACACGAACATGCGTGGATCCTTGAACAGGCGGAATGCGTCAAGTCCGAGAATCGAGAGCATGCCTTTGCCGCGGGTCTTGCTCGCCGGCATCACAGGAACTTTGGGCAGGCTGAAGCTGTAAAGTCCCAGCAGCACACCCAGACATGAGCAGACAAACAGCTGCATGTCGGTATATTGGAAGCGGAATGCCGAATTGGGATTGGAGTCCGATATGGCGAAGCCGAACTGCTCGTCGTGGAAATATGCGCAGTTGACAAACCACATTGACACGATGAACCCTACCGTGCCGAGCACGCGGATTGGCGGAAAGTCCTTGACGGTGTCAAGTCCGTTGCTCTTAAGTATGTGGAATGTGACTGAATTGGACAGGGCTATAGTAGGCATATAGAAGGCCAGACTCAATGTGTAAAGGCTGAACAGCGGTCCGAACTCGGGGCTGGGGTGGCTTTCGCAATATGTCCATGCCGAGAACATGAACGCGGCCGCGAGCAGATGGCATATACCGAGCAGTTTCTGACCCTGGATCCACTTGTCGGCGATCACGCCTATCACCGCCGGCATGAATATGGATACGAATCCCACAACGGCATAAAACAACGATATGTAGGTGCCGAGTCCCGCGGAGCCAAGATACTGTCCGAGGCACACCAAATAACTTCCCCATACGGCAAACTGAAGGAAGCTGAGTGCGGAAAGTCTGATTTTAGTAGTTCCCATTGATATGAAATGTTCTGGTTAATTCTTATTGTTGCGTTTGCGCTTTAGTATTTCGCTCACTTTAGAGGCCTCCTCATAGCGTTCTTCGGCTATGAGGCGTTCGAGCGTACGTTCGAGTTCCTCGATGGCATAGTTTTCAAGCTTTGGCTCGGAAGCGGAGATGCCGCCGTCCTCGTCGGCGATGTCTTCATCCGTGTCGTTGTTCTCGTCGTCCTCGTCCTCATCATCTTCGGCCGGAGATTCTTCCATGATGAATCCGGTCTCGTTGAGTATCTCGGGAGTGGTGTATATCGGGGCCTTGGTACGCATGGCAATGCCGATGGCGTCGGATGTCCGTGAATCGATGACCACCTGGCGCTCACCGTCGGTGAAAGTCAGTTCCGACGAGAAGATGCCGTCCTCGAATTTATATATCATCACCTCTTTCAGTTTCACTCCGAATGCATGGGCGAAACTGACGAACAGGTCATGCGTCATAGGGCGGGGCGGTATGATGTTCTCCATTCTGATGGCTATAGATTGAGCCTCGGAAGCGCCGATCACCACCGGAATCCGGTACGGGCCGTCGACCTGAGCCAGTATGAGCGCGTAGGCTCCCGACTGGATCTGGCTGTAGGAGATTCCAAGTACCCGCAGACGTATTTTTTCATGTGGTTCCATGGCCAAAATATTTATAATATTACGTTTTGTCCGGTTATGATGCCGCTGCCGTAGCACAGATGCGACTTCTCGTCATATATCACGGCAAACTGCCCGGGTGCTATTCCTTGCACTTTATTTTCGGAGTCGATCACATATTCCGTGTCCGACAGTCTGGTCAATGTGGCAGGAAGAAATTCAGGCGTATGGCGGTTCTTGAAGGTTATCTTGACCTTTTCGCAAGCGTTTTCCCATGGGTTGCCCGATATGAAGTGCATCTCGTCCAGATGGAGCGTGTTGCCGAACTGCTTGTCGGTTCCATACCCCTGGCTCACATAGATGACATTGTCGTGGACATTTTTCTTCACCACATACCATGGGCCTCCGCTAAGTCCGAGACCCCGCCTCTGGCCTATGGTGTGAAACCAGAATCCGTTGTGCTCGCCGAGCTTGCGCCCCGTCTCCAGCTCTATTATCGCGCCTTTTTTGGTGCCGAGATGGCGTTTGATGAAGTCGTTGTAGTTTATTTTGCCCAAAAAGCAGATGCCTTGGCTGTCCTTGCGGAATGCGTTCGGCATTTTGGCTTCGATGGCTGTCTCGCGCACTTTTGACTTCGGAAGCGAGCCGATGGGGAACATCAGGTGCGACAGCTGGTCATAGCTGATGCGTGCCAGAAAGTCGGTCTGGTCCTTAACCGGGTCGGTCGCGGTGGCCAGATATATCTTGTCGCCGATTATGTCGGTGGTGGCGTAGTGTCCGGTGGCAGTCTTGTCAAACTCATGGCCCCAGCGCTGTTCAAAGTAGCCGAATTTGATCATCTTATTGCACATAAGGTCGGGATTGGGCGTAAGTCCCATCCTCACCGTGCGCAGCGCATATTCCATGACATTGTCCCAATACTCCTGATGGAGCGAAACGACGTCAAACGGCAGTCCGTACTTTTTGGCTATATACCGGCACATCTCGATGTCTTCCTCGGCCGAGCAGTCGCCCGAATCGGTGTCCAGTCCTATGCGTATGTAAAACAGGTGGAGGTCATGTCCCTCCTCTTTGAGCCGGTGTACCACTACGGCGCTGTCGACTCCTCCGGAAATCAGTACTGCTATTCTCATCAAGAGACTGTCTCTATAATATGAATATTTTTAAATAAAATCGGATTTATACTTCTTCTAATTCTTCCGTCTCGGTCTCGTCTTTGCCATGCCGGGCCACGATAAAGAGCGATATGCAGTAGTCCACGGATATTTTGCCGGGTCCCGACAGCATCAGGTAAAGGAATATGCCGATGAACATCAGCGGCAGATAGCCGGGCTGGATGCTGTCGATGGCATAGATCGACGTGTCTGGGAGCATGTCGTGGAGTATGTGGTACTCTGCTATCAGCATGGCCACGATGGGAGGTATTATTGAGATGCGGGTGAGAAATCCGACCATTATGGACAGCGAGCACACCACCTCGATGATGATCATGCAGATAAGCGATGTCTCGTGGTCCATCCCCAATACGGCCGGAAAAGTGTCTTTTATGGCCGTGAAGTTGACGAGATGCCGTATGCCGAACTGCATCAGCATGATGCCTACGAACAGACGCATGAACAGGCGTGCCAGGTTGCTGTATGTATATCCTGTGCAGCGCAGGAACAGTGATTCTAAAAATGGTGTCATTTTGATGGTGTATGTCGGTTATTGTGGGCGTATTGTCATTCTAACGGCTCGGCGCCCATTATTGTTCTGATTTTTCCTGAGCTTTTGGCTGTTGGTTAAGGGCCGATGTCAGCGACAATATCTGGTTGAGATCCATGTTTTTGAGCACGATCTTGTATTCGTTGTCGAGCAGATACGACGTGGGCATGAAGCGGAGGTCGACTTCTTCGGCCGCTTTTGTCGACGATCCGATCTCCCATTCGTATGGATAGTTGGCCATGGCCGAGCGCCATCCGGGGGTGTCTTTGCCCGGATTGATTATGACTATTTTCAGACGTCCGTCCTTTACCACATTTCCTGTGGCTATGTCGGCTTCAAGCCGCAGACGCATCATGGAGCAGTCGTCGCACTCCTCGTTTTGGAACAGAAGCAGTATAAAGTCACCTTTTTGGTCATAGAGGTTGTGCACGGCACCGTGGCGGGTGGTATAGCTGAGCGGTGCTATGTTTGAGCCGACTTGCGAGGAGTTGAGCATCTTGATTTGCGACAGATACCTCTCCTTGTCCTGGGCCTTGACCTTCTTGTTTGTCAGGAGCGGTCTGATAAAGAGCATGTAAGGCTCTTCGCTCCAAAAGTCGGCTTCAGGTCCGAACAGTTCCTTCTCGGCGGTCTGAGCTATGATAAGCATGGCTTTAGGATCGTTGCTGAAGCGGGAAGTCAGGGCCGACACCGACTTTTTGATGCTGTCGACGTGGGCAAAAGGTATGAAGCTTACATAGTCGTGGAATGCTTTTCTGAATTTGGCTGTGTCTGCCATCAGTTTTTTCAGGTCGGCCTTGTCCCAGAACCTTAGCATGACGTAGCTCGTCTTGCCTTGCAACGATGTTATAGAGTCGGGCGCGAGAGGATATTCAAACGGAGTGACAGGCATTTTTATAGAGTCCTGGCTTTGGGCATTCGCTCCGATCGCTGTCAGAGCGAGGAGTAGAAGGTATATTAGTCTTTTCATAAAGTCGGTTGGTTTAAATTGCTAACAAAGATAATGAAACGGCGCGTTTCCACAAAATATTTCGCTCCTTTTGTCCTGCAATCCCATTTGCATGATCTTTCGTGGAGCGGCGCCGCAGGCTCTTAACCCGGCACATGGCTGGCTGTGGGGTGATGCCGCAGGTTCGTATCCGGGTACATGGAGCCGATAGGCGACATGTGCCCGGCCGACCGGACACGATCTAAGGATGTCCGCAGGACATCGGTTATAGATAAGTGATGGCATTGCCTCCTGACAGCAGCAGGCGTAGCTGTCATTGAAGAAAGGATGTCGGTCATCTCGACGACATCCTTTCTTGACGTTTAATAATCTACAATCTATAAAATATATATTTTTGGAAAACAGCTATTTTACTGTTTTCCCCAAATATAGATGAAAGTTTCGGTTCCTGCAAGCAGTTATGTTTTATAACATGTTTTTTAGACGTGCTGACTGCGGCACCTGCTTATTTGCCCATTGTCAGCGGGACACGTGCCGGAATGAGTATCCAAGGGTAGGGATCTTTCATTGCCACCGAATTCCCCTCGGTCAGCCTCTTGTAGTCCGAGGCTATCTGGTCGAGGGACGATGATGTGGCCACCACCACGTAGTAGAGCGGTTCGGCGGTCTGCAGTACCATGGCGCCGGGCCAAGATCCGTTCTGACGAAGACGCGAGGCGAGGGAACGTGCATTGAACACCTGCTTGAACTGCGCCACGGCAAGCGAATAGCGTCCTACGCTGTCGGGCACCGCATAGCCGTCGGGGGTACACTGAACGCCCACGGTCATCGTAGGAAGTGAATCGCCCTGGGCCGTGACGAGGCGGCTCGCCACAGCCTCACGGCGTATCTTGTCGTAGATAGTGTTGTCGATTCCCGATGTCTCCGTAGCTTTTTCTTTGGCCACGAGATAAGCCTCTCTGTAATTTTTTTCCGAGGTTTTACACCCGGTTGCCAATACCGACAGCAGGCCTATAGCCGCTGTGGCCATGTATAAATGTCTTGTTGATTTCATATTTCTAAATGGTTCGTTTAATCGTAAATGACGCTTCTGCTCATCTCTATCACTTCGAGGTCGCGCGGAGTGGTTCCGTCGATTTTCATTCTTATAAGAGTCCTGACCTGATGCCAGCCCTGAAGTCCGGCGGCTCCGGGATTTATGTGCAGGACATGGGTCAGAGGGTCGGCAATTACTTTCAGTATGTGGCTGTGTCCGCACACCATGATGTCGACTGCCTCCTGACGGAGAAGCCTCGACACGCCCGGGGCATAACGTCCGGGATAGCCTCCTATGTGGGTCATCCAGACGTGCATTCCCTCGACGCGGAAGTCTTCAGTCTCAGGCAGAAGCCTGCGGACTGCACCGTGGTCGGCGTTGCCGTATACGGCACGTACCACGGGCGCCACCTGCTTTAGGCGGTTGATTATCTCTATGTCGCCGACATCGCCCGCATGCCAGATTTCGTCGCATCCTTCAAAGTGCTTGGCATAGCGCATGTCCCAGCATCCGTGGGTGTCTGATATGATTCCTACAGTGGTCATTTCTTTATGATTCGTGCATAGCGGATAAGGGCGGTGTTGACGGCGTCCTCATTCATGTTCTCGACTTCAAGGCGCAGGCTGAATCGGTTGGCTCCCTTTTTGAGGTTTACGGTCAGCATGTTGGAGAATCCGGTCGACATCCATTCGTCGATGCCGCGCTGAGGCATCACTACCGGGCCTGCCTCGGCTCCGTTGACGTAGAGCATGCGCAGCGCACACATGTTGCGTGTGTTGATTGGTCCGCATCCGTTGGCATATCTCACGTCGAAGAAGTATTCGCCGTCGGAATCGGCATTGACGGTAAAGTCTATCTGTCTGTTCTGTCGGGCCGACGTCTCTATGAATGCCGAAGCCGACTCTTTGTCATGTATGAGATTAGTGCCGGTCCGGCCCATGAGTGAGGCATCCACCATGGTCAGCGATCCTTCGGGTATCTGTTCGTGCGGACGGCATGTGAAGCCGATATAGCGTTCCTGGCTCACCGGCACTATGTCGGTGAGGGTGTACGACTCCTGCGGAACGAACAGGACTTTGTCGGTCGTGGTCTGATCCAGGAGCGAACCGTTGATCCATATATTATAGTTGATTTCCGGTTTGTAGTTGGATATGACGGCTTCCGTAGCTGAAACCATGTCGAGATCGGGGGTCGACGGCATCCATGCCTGCTGCACGGAGTTGATGGTCTGCGGTTCTACGGTGTTCGAGTCCATGGTTATGACCACCTCTATGTCTCCCTCGACGTTGGCCGGAAGTATGTGCGACGACTCTTCCTGTCCGTTGATGGTGAACGATTTGATTTGCGAGCCTGTTCCCTTGACCGTCACTTTCAGGTTGGCATTGCGGTAGCGGAATCCCTCAAGAGTCTTGTCGCCGGTCAGTGCCTTGGGCACGAATGGGGAGAAGCATATGCCTTCAGGAGCAAATTCCATGCCCATGATGCCTCTGAACACCATAGCCGCCATTCCGGTGCAGCTCCACAGTTGGCTGTCGGAATTTACGGCTGTGCCGCGGTAGTCGCCGTTATGGCCGACAAACAGCTCCTTGTTGGTGCCGAACATTGCGGCCGCCCTGCACATGGCCGCGAATCCCTTCTCGAACGACTGCATATTCTTCGCTTTTTTTGAGGCGAGGTTCCAATAAGCCTGGACAAACGGCCATACCGCATCGTTGTGGTATGGCTTTATGTCGGGAAGCTGCGGATACACCGACGATATGCCGTAGGGGGTGTAGGGGGTATTGCTGATTATCGACTTGGCCATATCGGGATTGGCGATGTCGAATATTATGGCGAGGGCCTGTCCGAGATTGTCGACTGCCATCGACTGGATAGGGTAGACTCCTCCATATAAGTATTCGCTGTAATAGCCCAGGTTGGGTATCCAGAGATTATTGTTGATGGCGTTTGATATTTCGCGGTCTATGCCGTTCCACATCGGTTCAGGCTTCTTGCCGGGGCTGTATTCGAGCATGAGGTCGCGGGTCTTGAATGCTTCGGCAAACATGACGTTAGTGCCCAGACACATGGATTCGTAGATATCTGTCGGCTGCATCCATTTCGGATAGGTCTGTTCGCGCCAGTCGAGATACGACTGCTCGCCGTGCATCAGTTTGAAGTTCGGGTCCCACACCACGCGCATGTCGTCGTTCAGGGTGTTCTCGATGGCTTCAAGGGCGGTAGGCAGTATCGAAGTGTCACCTGTGGCATTGAATATTTCGCGTGCCGCCATGGCCCACACCACGCGGTCGGACGATACAGGCCATGATCCGCCGGTGCCAGTATCCTGGATTATGACGGTGCCGTTGCGCGAATCCTTTAGCTTGGCCTTGAGGCTTCGCCATGATCCTTCCGGGTCAAGATAGGCCAGCGCCAGATATATCGAGTACGACACGTCGCGGGTCCATACTCCGTCCCATTCTTTGCCGGCGCGGTATGTGGAGTCGGGGCGTATGTTTGACTTTATCTCCTGGATGGCCATATTGTATAGTGCGTCGACCAGCACTTGGTCGGAGGTGTAGCGGGGCATCAACATGTCGACGCTGTCGGCTTTCCATCCGGTAGGATTTTCCGGACGCTCGGTGGTAGGGTTGAGATTGAGTGTCACCTCATATATTCCGTCGTTGTCATCATCCTTGAGTTTCTGGTCGTGCTTGCCGTAAAGGTTTTCGAAGTCCCAGGTCAGCGGGTTGACGCTTCCGGCCACCCAGACCCCCTTGAAGTCGTGCTGATAGATGGTGTCGGATGTCGGTGTCACGTAATAACCTCGTTCCTTGAAACTTTTCAGCACCGGGGTCATGTCCACTTTGAGTGTCCATTTGGTGTCGCGGTCGAGCAGTCCGGCACTTTCGGCCTTTATCGAGTCAAACTCCTCAAGCGCCTGCCCGAACGTAAACACAGTGTCTGTGCCGACGAGTATGCTGTGCGACTTGCCTTGTCTAAGCTCGTTGTCGCGGCTGTTGAGCGAAAGCCTGAAATTAAGCAATCTCGACAGACCGCTCTGCTCGGGGCTTTTATAGTCGGTTACTATCTCGGTCGGACTTATGGCGCGGGCTGTGAATGCTCCCTGGACCACGCGGTCGGGGTAGACCGCGAATTCTTCCGACGAGTATATCGCGCCGGAAGTTGAATTGTCGTTTCCCGCACATCCTGTCACGGCCGCGAGGGCTGGTGCGGATATGCAAAGTGCCAATAATCTATGTTTCATTGCTGATATTTAAAATGTCGCTTAAAGTTAATCAAATTTCTCTATTACTAACAAATTAAACATCGATTGCGGTTTGCTGAATCTGTAAAATAGTCTGTATTCGAGGGATGTATCCGCCTTTCGGTCATGGCGCATTAAAAAAAGTGAATAAAAAAACGCCAAAAGCATTGCACGATTCAAAATAATGTCTTAACTTTGCACTCGCAAAACGGTAATGGCGGGATAGCTCAGTTGGTTAGAGCGTC
>CANOLV010000043.1 GCA_947567425.1 uncultured Porphyromonadaceae bacterium
CTGGCACGGGCCGAGGCTGAGAAGCAACGCCAGGAAGCCCAGCGTCAAGCCCAACTGGCACGGGCCGAGGCTGAGAAGCAACGCCAGGAAGCTCAACGTCAAGCCCAACTGGCACGGGCCGAGGCTGAGAAGCAACGCCAGGAAGCCCAGCGTCAAGCCCAACAGGCACGGGCCGAGGCCGAGAAGCAACGCCAGGAAGCTCAACGTCAAGCCCAACTGGCAAGAGCTGAAGCACAAAGGCAACGAGAGGAGGCCCAGCGTCAAGCCCAACAGGCAAGAGCCAAAGCTCAAAAGCAGCGTGAAAAAGCCCGCAAATCCGGAAACGACTATTCCTATAGCACTTCCAGGTCGTCATCAAACGGCTCAGAGATAATCGTCATCGATGAGAATGGAGACATCACTGTCAGCACAACATCCGGCGATAAAAAGATTTCGCAAAGTTCAAGCACCAAAAAGGATATCCGAAAGATAAAATCATTCGATCCGAACATCCTCGACGGCATACAACAAAACGAGATTACCGCAGTGTCCATAAATGGAGAGATGCCCGACTGCACCATAAGTATTGTGGCTAAGTCAAAGTCGTGCAGGACAATCAAAACCGTAGTGTACACCGACGGCAAACCGGTGTCGACCACCACAACAGTAAATTACGATTAACCCATACACGTATAATAGAATCAGCCCAAGGCCTCCGCACTGTGAAGTATGGAGGCCTTTTTACTTAAACTTCCTTTTAACATATCGGACGTTGACAAGTAATAGCTCCGTTTTTTCGCAGTCACGGATTTTTTTACTAATTTTGCCGCATAAAACCAATCAATTAAACAGTAAGGTAAAGAGTATGGTTGTTTTCTTTAAAAAGGGCGCCAATCAAATCATTGCAGTCGAGACATCTCATAAATTCGACGACAGTGAAAAGCAGAAGCTTTCATGGCTTTTTGACGGTGCCGTCCCCTTGACAAGTACGTCAATCAAGGGCCGTTTTATCGGACCTCGCCGAGAAATGATCACCCCTTGGAGCACAAATGCAGTAGAAATCACCCAGAATATGGGACTGTCGGGCATCACCCGCATAGAAGAGTTCTACCGTACAAACGCGGATGATCCGAAGTTTGACAAAATGCTTCAACGCATCTATCAGGGTCTGAACAGCAAAGTGTTCGCGGTCGACAAAACCCCCGATCCCATCGTCTATATCGACGACATCTCCGACTACAACAAGAAGGAGGGTCTGGCGTTGAGCGCCGATGAAGAGCAATATCTCCGCGACCTTGCCAAAAAGCTCGGACGTCCGCTCACCGACAGCGAGGTGTTTGGATTCTCGCAGGTCAATTCTGAACACTGCCGACATAAAATCTTCAACGGAACATTCATCATAGACGGTGAAGAGAAACCATCCTCTCTATTCAAACTTATTAAAAAGACATCACAGGTCAACCCCAACAAGCTCGTCTCGGCCTACAAAGACAATGTGGCCTTTATAGACGGCCCGAAGGTTGACCAATTTTATCCCGTAAACCCTGACCGTCCGGACTATTTTGAAGTCAAGGATCTTGACACGGTAATATCGCTTAAAGCCGAGACGCACAACTTCCCGACTACGGTCGAACCGTTCAACGGCGCCGCGACCGGCACCGGCGGTGAAATCCGCGACCGCCTCGGCGGAGGCAAGGCCAGTCTGCCCATTGCAGGAACTGCAGTATATATGACCTCATATCCGAGAATGTCGCCAGAGCACAGATGGGAAATGATGATGGATCCGCGCGCTTGGTTGTATCAAACTCCATGCGACATCCTCATTAAGGCATCCAACGGAGCTTCTGACTTCGGCAATAAATTCGGACAACCTCTGATCTGCGGCTCGCTGCTCACATTCGAGCATGAGGAAAATGCCAAGAAATATGCTTACGACAAAGTGATCATGCTTGCCGGAGGTGTGGGATATGCAGCTAAAAAAGATGCGATCAAGGGTATTCCAGAAGCCAATGAAAAGGTTGTGGTCATGGGTGGCGACAACTACCGAATCGGAATGGGCGGCGGTGCCGTATCTTCGGTAGAGACCGGACAGTATGCCAACGCTATCGAGCTGAACGCAGTCCAGCGAGCCAATCCGGAGATGCAGAAACGCGTCAGCAACGTGATCCGCGCATTGGCAGAAAGTGACTCCAACCCGATTATATCCATACACGACCATGGAGCCGGAGGACATCTCAATGCCCTGTCGGAACTTGTAGAAGCTACCGGAGGCAAAATACATATCGATGCTCTTCCTATAGGCGACAAGACTCTTTCCGCAAAAGAAATAGTAGGAAATGAGAGCCAGGAACGAATGGGCCTTGTGATTAAAGAAGAAGACATCGAATTGGTTAAGACCATTGCCGAGCGTGAGCGTGCGCCGTTCTACGTAGTAGGTGAAACCACAGGCGACGATAGATTTGTATTTGAGCAGAAAAACGGCGTCAAACCTATCAATCTCGCCATGGCCGACATGTTCGGCAATTCACCCAAAACGGTGATGACCGACACGACCGTGAGCACTAAATACTCCGATGTCAAATATAACCCATCGGAACTGGAAGCATACATAACCGACGTTCTCAGCCTTGAAGCCGTAGCCTGCAAGGATTGGCTCACCAACAAGGTTGACCGTTCAGTTACGGGAAAGATCGCACGTCAGCAGTGTCAAGGTGAAATTCAGCTCCCTTTGAGCGACTGTGGCGTCGTGTCGCTTGATTATACCGGCACATCCGGCATCGCGACCTCCATCGGACATGCTCCGCAGGTAGCACTGATCGATTCGGCCAAAGGATCTGTCATGGCCGTAGCCGAGTCGTTGACCAACATAGTCATGGCTCCGCTGGCCGAAGGTCTGAAGAGCGTATCGCTGAGCGCCAACTGGATGTGGCCTTGCAAGAATGCAGGCGAGGATGCGGCCCTGTACCGCGCCGTAGAGGCCTGCAGCGACTTCGCATGTGCCCTCGGAATCAATATCCCCACGGGAAAAGACAGCTTGTCGATGACTCAGAAATACGGCGATGACAAAGTATTTGCCCCCGGAACAGTGATCATTTCGGCAGCGGGCGAAGTCAGCGATGTCAAGAAGACTGTAAGTCCGGTCATACAGAATAAAAAGTCCACATTATATTATATAGACTTCTCCAATGACTCACTGCGCCTCGGAGGTTCGGCATTTGCACAGTCGTTGAACAAAATAGGATCGGAAGCCCCCACGGTGACTTCTCCTGAATATTTTGCAAAGACATTCAATGCAGTTCAGAAGCTCGTAAAGGACAAGGCTCTTCTTGCCGCCCACGACGTGTCGGCCGGAGGTTTGGTCACCACCCTTCTTGAGATGACGTTTGCCAATGTCAATGGAGGCGTGTCGCTTACAACCGACGGATTCACCGCCACTGGAGAATCTGACCTGATCAAGATATTGTTCGCTGAGAATCCAGCTCTGGTAATCCAGGTAGCCGACGCAAAATGCGACAAAGCCGTCAAGGTGCTCACCGAGGCAGGAGCAAAATTCTATGCTATCGGCCAGCCAACCGACGAACGCATGCTCACCATAAACCACGAAGGCAATGAACAGATCCTGTTCATCGACCATCTGCGCGACGTATGGTTCCGCTCGTCTTATCTGATGGACGCCGTACAAAGCGGTGAGAAATGCGCGGCTCTCCGATTTGAGAATTACAAAAAACAGCCTATCCGCTATCGCTTTCCCGCCGGATTCGACGGCAAACTGTCGACTCTCGGCCTGAAACTGCGCAGAGAGGGCAAGACAGGAGTCAGAGCCGCCATCATCCGAGAGAAGGGAGTGAACGGCGACCGTGAAATGGCATACTCACTCTATCTCGCAGGATTTGACGTGAAAGATGTTCACATGACCGACCTTATGACAGGACGCGAGACACTCGACGATGTGAATATGATAGTGTTCTGCGGCGGATTCTCCAATTCCGACGTACTTGGCTCCGCCAAGGGATGGGCAGGAGGATTCCTTTGGAACGACAAGGCAAAGGAGACTCTAAAGCGCTTCTATGACCGCACGGACACTCTCAGTCTCGGTATCTGCAATGGATGTCAGCTTATGATCGAGCTTAACCTGATCAATCCGGAACATGGCAAACGGACGAAAATGGAGCACAACGTGTCGCATAAGTTTGAATCACAGTTCCTCGGACTTACCATTCCTCAGAACAATTCAGTCATGTTCGGCTCCTTATCCGGAAGCAAGCTTGGAATCTGGGTGGCTCACGGTGAAGGCAAATTCCATCTGCCCGAATCGCTCGACAAATATAATGTCGTGGCCAAATACAATTATGCATCGTATCCAGGCAATCCCAACGGATCAAGAGCGTCTGTGGCCGGAATCGCATCGGCCGACGGCCGCCATCTGGCAATGATGCCGCACCTCGAACGCGCCATCTTCCCGTGGCAGTGCGGATTCTATCCTGCATCGCGACGCAATGACGAGGTGACCCCTTGGATAGAGGCATTCGTAAACGCCCGGAAATGGATTGAAGATAAAACCAGACATTAAAATAATCAGAAACCAATAGACATCTATATATGGGAGGTTTTTTTGGCGTTGCCAAGCGTGACGAGTGTATAAACGAGCTGTTTTACGGTGTCGACTACAACTCCCACATGGGTACGAAGCGCGCCGGCATAGCCACGTGCAACGACGGTGTGTTCACACGGTCGATACACAATATCGAAAACGCATATTTCCGGTCAAAATTTGAACCGGATTTAAAAGACTTCAAAGGTAAAGTGGGCATCGGTGTCATCAGCGACACCGACGCCCAACCTATCATAGTCAACTGCCACCTCGGCAAGTTTGCCATAGTGACCGTCGGACGCATAAACAATATTTCCGACCTTGAGAAGGAGCTGTTGGCCAAAGGGCATCATTTCTGCGAACACAGCTACGACATCATCAATCCTACGGAGATGATAGCGGCGCTGATATGCGAAGGCACTGACTATGTCAGCGGCATAGAAAATGTCTACCGAAGGCTTAAAGGCTCATGTTCGATGCTGCTTCTGACCGAGGACAGCATTATCGCGGCACGCGACAAGTTCGGGCGCACGCCGATAATCATAGGACAGAAAGAGGGTTCTTACGCCGCGACGAGCGAAACCTGCGCATTTCCGAATCTTGGATATGAGGTATGCTACAATGTCGGACCGGCAGAAATCGTAGAAATCAAATCCGACGGCATCAAGCAGCTCAAAGCACCGGAAAAGCGCATGCAGATATGCGCATTCTTATGGACATACTACGGCTATCCGGTGTGTGAGTACGAGGGTAAAAATGTCGACACCATGCGCTACGACGCAGGACTTGAAATGGGTCAAAAGGACACTACGGAAGTGGACTTTGTCAGTGCGGTACCTGATTCGGGAATCGGTATGGCACTGGGCTATTCCCAGGGCAAGGGTGTCCCGTATCAGCGAGGCATAGTCAAATATACGCCGACATGGCCCAGGAGTTTCACACCCAGCACGCAGGAGCGACGCGAACTTGTGGCTAAAATGAAGCTCATACCGAACCGGGCCCTACTCAATAACAAACGCGCCATCTTCTGCGACGACTCAATCGTAAGGGGCACGCAATTAAGAGACAATGTCAAAGACTTGTTTGACTGTGGAGCTAAAGAGGTCCATGTGCGCATAAGCTGTCCTCCATTGATATACCCATGCAAATATTTGAACTTCACGGCATCAAAAAGCGATATGGAACTTATCACGCGCCGTGTGATCCAAAAACTTGAAGGGGATCCGAACAAGAATCTTGAGGAATATGCCACTTCCGATTCACCTAAGTACAACGCCATGGTGGAGGAAATCAGAGAACAGCTTGGCCTGACTTCTCTGAAATTCAACTCCATCGAGACGATAGTCAAGGCTATCGGCCTGCCGAAATGCGAAGTATGCACGCATTGCTTCGACGGATCGAGCTATGACGAATAGAATTTGGGCAAAGAGTTAATAAATGATGAAATGTTTGGTTGACAGACATAAAATGCGTATCTTTGTACCCTTAATTTTAGTTAACAGAAATAAATAGTCATTACAAAAACATAATTTAATCATGAGTCTAAACATCATTGTGCTCGCAAAGCAAGTGCCTGACACTCGTAATGTGGGCAAAGATGCTATGAAGGCGGATGGCACTATTAACCGTGCGGCTCTCCCGGCCATCTTCAACCCCGAGGACTTAAATGCGCTTGAACAGGCTCTTCGCCTCAAAGACGCCAATCCCGGCTCTACAATCACATTGTTGACAATGGGATTGCCTCGTGCATCTGAAATTATTCGTGAAGCTATTTACCGCGGTGCAGATACCGGAATCGTACTTACAGACCGTACTCTTGGCGGTGCCGACACATTGGCCACATCCTACACATTGGCTCAGGCAGTCAAGAAATTCGGCAATTATGACATCATTCTCGGTGGCCGTCAGGCTATCGACGGCGATACTGCCCAGGTAGGTCCTCAGATAGCCGAGAAGCTTGGTCTGCCCCAGGTCACTTATGCAGAAGAGATTCTTGACCTTAAGGATGGTAAAGTGACAATCAAGCGCCGTCTTGAAAACGGAGTCGAGACCGTAGTGGCTCCCCTGCCCTGCGTGGTTACCGTCAACGGTTCGGCTGCCGACTGCCGTCCGCGCAATGCACGTCGCGTACAGAAATACAAGTATGCCGTCTCTCCAAGCGAGAAAGAGAAGCTCTCAGACGAGATGAAGGCCATTGTGGATGCCCGTCCGTACCTTAATCTGCAGGAATGGAGCGCCGCTTATGTCGACGCAGATCCGGAACAGATAGGTCTGCCGGGATCACCCACTAAAGTCAAGGCTATCGAAAATGTGGTATTCACCGCCAAAGAGAGCCTTACATTGGGCAACGACGACGAGGCAATCGAAAATCTCGTGAAGGAACTCATCGCTAACCATACCATTGGCTAATGCCGATGCTAATTACGCAACATCATGACTGATAAAAATAACATAATAGTATATTGCGAATACGAAGACGGCAAGGTTGCCGACGTGAGCCTTGAGTTGCTTACCAAGGGACGTGTGCTTGCCGACAAACTCGGCGTGAAGCTCGAAGCTCTGGTTATCGGCGATAAACTCGATAACATAGAAAACACTCTCTATCCTTATGGAGTGGATGTGGTGTATAAAGTCGAGGACAGCCGTCTGTATCCGTACACTTCAAACCCTCATGCGGCAGTGCTGATCAATCTGTTTAAGGAGATTGAGCCTCAGATATGCCTCATGGGCGCTACTTGCATCGGCCGTGACCTTGGCCCCCGCGTCTCATCATGCCTGCACAGCGGTCTGACAGCCGACTGTACGGCTCTTGAAATCGGCGACCACAAGGATCCGAAAACAGGCAAAGAGTATACCGACCTGCTTTATCAGATCCGCCCGGCGTTCGGAGGCAACATCGTGGCTACGATCGTCAATCCGGAATGCCGTCCGCAGATGGCCACAGTGCGCGAAGGTGTGATGAAGAAAGAAATCAAGGATGCCTCATACAAGGGCGAAGCTGTCAAGCTTGATGCCGACAAGTATGTTAAACCTGAAGACTTTGTGGTTGAAATTATAGACCGACACATCGAAAAGTCGAAAGTAAACATCAAAAACTCCCCCATCATAGTGGCCGGTGGCTACGGTATGGGAAGCAAGGAGGGTTTTGACATGCTGTTTGATCTTGCCAACACTCTCGGCGGTGAAGTCGGAGCCTCACGCGCCGCTGTCGATGCCGGATTTGCAGAGCATGACCGCCAGATCGGCCAAACCGGTGTCACTGTACGTCCAAAACTTTATATCGCATGCGGTATTTCAGGTCAGATTCAGCACATAGCCGGTATGCAGGACAGCTCGATCATCATATCAATCAACAATGATCCCAATGCACCTATCAATACTATCGCCGACTACGTGATTACAGGCAATGTCGAAGACATAGTCCCCAAACTCATCAAGTATTACAAGAAAAATTCCAAGTAAGCCATGGCAAATTTTTATAACGACAATCCCGATCTGAAGCATCACTTGACTCATCCGTTGATGCGTAAGATCATCGAGCTAAAAGAACGTAACTACACGGATGCCGAGAAATACGACTACGCCCCGTTTAATTACGACGATGCTATGGACTCTTATGAGAAAGTCCTTGAGATAGCAGGTGAAATCAGTGGCGACATCGTTGCTCCCAATGCAGAAAGTGTCGATCACGAAGGCCCTCATGTGGTTGATGGCCACGTGGTTTATGCAGAAGGCACCCAGAAGAACCTTGACGCGCTTGTAAAGGCAGGACTTATGGGCATATCGCTCCCCCGCCGCTACAACGGTCTTAACTTCTCTTTGGTTCCGTATATCATGGCCGCCGACATGGTGAGCCGTGCAGATGCAGGATTCGTTAACATCTGGGGACTTCAGGACTGCGCCGAGACCATCTATGAATTTGCCGACGAAGATCAGCGCATGCGCTATCTCCCGCGTGTATGCGCCGGAGAGACTATGGCAATGGACCTTACAGAACCGGATGCGGGCAGCGACCTTCAGGCCGTAATGCTCAAGGCTACTCCGGATGAAGCCAACGGATGCTGGCGCCTTAACGGTGTAAAGCGTTTCATCACCAATGGTGACGGTGAAATAGCTCTCGTTCTGGCCCGTAGCGAAGATGGGACAAAGGACGGACGCGGTCTGTCGATGTTCATCTACGATAAGAACGACGGCGGTGTAACTGTACGACGCATTGAGAACAAGATGGGTATAAAGGGTTCTCCGACATGTGAATTGGTATTTAAAAACGCCAAGGCAGAACTTTGCGGTTCCCGCAAACTCGGTCTTATAAAGTATGTTATGGCCCTGATGAACGGTGCCCGTCTGGGTATTGCCGCCCAGTCTGTCGGCGTATCTGAGGCCGCTTACCGCGAAGCTTTGGCTTATGCACGCGATCGCCGTCAGTTCGGAAAAGCCATCATAGAATTCCCGGCTGTTTACGAAATGCTTTCCGTGATGAAAGCCAAACTTGATGCTTCACGTTCGTTGTTGTACGAGACCACCCGTTTCGTCGACATGTACAAGACTTACGAAGACATCGCCCGTGAACGTTCTCTGACAGCAGAAGAAAAGGCTGAAATGAAATCTTACTCCAAACTTGCCGACGCATTCACCCCGCTCGCCAAAGGTATGGGCAGCGAATATTGCAACCAAAATGCATACGACTGCGTACAGGTACATGGAGGTTCAGGATTTATGAAGGATTACGCATGCGAGCGTATCTACCGCGATGCCCGCATCACTTCCATATACGAAGGTACCACCCAGCTTCAGGTTGTCGCCGCAATACGCCACGTGACCACCGGAACCTATCTCAACCGAATCCACACATACGAGCAGGAAGAGATCGCAGAAGCCTACAAGTCTCTGAAGGATGAGCTTGTGAAGATGACCGCTCTATATGCCGAAGCCGTAGAGAAAGTCACAGGAGCCAAGGATTCGGAATATCTGGACTTCATGGCCCGCAGACTTGTAGAAATGGCAGGCAATATCATCATGAGCTATCTGCTCATACTTGACGCCAGCCGCAATGAGTCGTTTGACCACTCGGCCCGTGTATACTGCAAGATGGCACAGGCGGAAGTGGCCAAGCATGCCGACTTCATCGCTAACTTCGCACCCAATCAGGTTGAAGAATATAAGCAGGCATAATCCTTCCACATTACGGACAATCTATACTTTTTATAGGGAAGGCGGTCAAATAAGTCCGCCTTCTTTTGTTATTATATAGATTAATTAAGTTTGCAGAATATGACTAACAACGGATTTTTCAGAGTTGCGGCAGCTGTTCCGTCGGTAAAAGTGGCGGACGTGTCGTTTAATGTTGGATCGATAATCAGTATTGCCGAGAAAGTAGCCGAAAATGATGTGGCATTGGCCGTTTTTCCAGAACTTTGCGTCACGGGGTATACGTGCGCCGATCTATTTCATCAGCAATTGCTTCTTGATATGGCGGAACGCGGATTGGACGACTTGCGCAGATTCTCGAAGGATTGTGGTACGACAATAGTTGTAGGCGCGCCTTTGCGGTCAGGGACATCGCTGTATAATTGCGCCGTAGTAATTTCCGGCGGTAAGTTTATCGCAGCCATTCCAAAGACTTATCTTCCGGACTACAACGAATTCTACGAAAAGCGATGGTTCTGCGCCTCCGACGGGAATAATTCAGCCATATCCGTGGCCGGACATTCGATTCCGTTCGGAAGCTCTTTGTTGTGTAGAATAGGTGACATCACTTTCGGTGTGGAGATATGCGAAGACCTTTGGTCGGTAATTCCTCCTTCATCATACAAATCGATGGCAGGAGCCAATATAATCCTCAATTTATCAGCCTCAAACGACCTTATCGGGAAATACTCATATCTAAAGTCGCTGATAGGCCAGCAATCTGCACGATGCGTGGCGGGTTATGTATATGCATCGGCCGGATTCGGAGAGTCGACCACGGATCTGGCATTTGACGGAAAGGCTTTGATTGCCGAGAACGGCACATTCCTTGCTGAAAGCAAACGCTGGACACGACATGCCGATTATTCGATCGCGGACATTGACATACTCGCCCTGCGGAGAGACCGTATGCACCTTCGCACCTATGCCGACTGTGCCAGAAACACGCCAATGCCTGACTACCGCATACTCGACATAGAGCCGACACTATCGGCATCTGATAAGAAGTCCATCATAAGGGACATCGCGACCCACCCTTTCGTTCCGGCCGACGGACAGATAATCGACGAGCGATGCGAAGAGATTATAAATATCCAAGTGTCAGGACTGGCACAGAGATTGAATGTCACGGGCACAAAATCGCTTGTGGTCGGTATATCCGGAGGATTGGATTCCACGCTTGCGCTTCTCGTGGCAACACGTACTTTTGATGTGCTTGGACTTGACCGAAAAGGCATTCTCGGAGTGACTATGCCAGGATTCGGCACTACTGACCGTACTCATGACAATGCCGTCACACTGATGGATTCTTTGGGTGTGTCGTCAAAGGAGATCAGCATAGTCCCGGCGGTCAACCAACACTTTAAAGACATCGGCCACGATGCTTCCATAAAAGATGTCACATACGAAAATTCACAAGCCCGCGAACGTACACAGCTGTTGATGGACATCGCGAATCAGACAGGCGGCATGGTTCTCGGCACAGGTGACCTCTCAGAATTGGCTCTTGGTTGGGCTACATACAATGGCGACCACATGTCAATGTATGGAGTTAATGCAGGAGTCCCCAAGACTCTTGTGAAATATCTCGTGCGGTGGTTTGCGTCCAGGACATCCAATGACGAAGAGCGACGAACCCTGCTTGACATTATCGATACTCCGATAAGTCCGGAACTGATCCCTGCTGAAGAGGACGGCACCATAAAGCAAAAAACGGAAGATCTCGTAGGACCATATGTGCTGCATGATTTCTTCCTTTACTATGTGTTGCGCTATGGATTCTCGCCTAAACGCATATTTCTGCTTGCAAACGCGGCTTTCGCCGACGCATACGCTCCTGACACTATCAAGTATTGGCTTAAAACGTTCTTCCGCCGATTCTTCAACCAGCAGTTCAAACGTTCGTGCCTTCCTGACGGTCCGAAAGTGGGCAGCGTATGCCTCTCTCCAAGAGGCGATTGGCGCATGCCTTCCGATGCATCGTCGGCATTGTGGCTGAAAGAGTGCGACGAACTATAACTCATTCCAATTCTACCACGGTGATGCCCGCTCCTCCAAATTGGACGTGCTCATCGTGGTATGATTTTATACCGGGAACTGTATCAAGATACTGGCGCAAGTATTGGCGCAATGCTCCAGTGCCGGTGCCATGAAGAATTCTGACCCTTTTGGCACTGAACCTAATGGCATCATCAATATAGTAAGTCAGAGCCTGCACGGCTTCATCCACTCTCATGCCCCTTAGGTCAATCTCCTGGCTGAAATTGAGCTGTCGGTCGCGCTGGCTATCAGAAACTGCACCACCTACCACTATCGTTGCCCCTGGCTTGGCTCCGGAAGCGGCGTTCATCAATGTCTTTTTAAGGCGGTTTACCTTCACCTGAGTCTTCATCATACCGAATGCCACAGTTGCCGTCTTACCTTGGATATCCAGAATCTCTCCGACGGTTCCCTGTCCGTCAAGCTTCACATTGTCGCCAATGCTGAGCGGTTCCAACAGTGACGCTTCCGATCTTTCATTCCGAATTTTCTTCTTCGGTGCTTTCTTTAGCAATGTATTCTCCTTAGTCCGGCCTTCCAGAATGGCATTTTTCTCTTCCTGCAATTTTTTTCGTGCTTCGAGCGTACGCTCTTTGTCGGCTTGAGCCATTTTAATTTCGTGAATGGTGCGCTCAATTGAAGCATTACTGCTTTCAAGAATTTTCTTAGCCTCCTGCTTGGCCTCGTTTATTATCTCGCGGCGTTTCTCGCGCAGCTGTTCGGCATCTTCTTCATATTGAGCGAGGCAACTCTCTATTTTCTTCTCCTTTTGCCGGATGGACATGCGCTTGTTTTCCCAATACTTCTTATCGCGAGCTATGTCAAGAAGATATTTGTCCATATTGATGTAATCACTGCCTACAATGGACTCCGCATCAGAAATTATCGATTCGGGCAGTCCGATCTTACGCGCGATCTCTATCGCAAATGAACTTCCGGGATTGCCGATTGAAAGCTTAAAGAGCGGCCGCATCAAATGCCTGTCATATAGCATGGAGGCGTTTATCAATCCTTCGGTATCTTCGGCAAAATGTTTAAGATTCTGATAGTGGGTGGTTATTACGCCCCACAATTTCTTATTGTTTAGCTGATTAAGCACGGCCTGAGCTATTGCACCGCCAATCTGCGGTTCTGTTCCTCCGCCAAACTCGTCAATAAGAATCAGCGTGGACGCGTTACCCTTGTTGAGAAACAGCTTCATATTCCTCAGATGCGAGCTGTACGTGCTCAGATCGTCTTCCAATGATTGGTCGTCGCCGATATCGACGAATATGTCTGTAAACAGCCCCATGTGGGAATTCTCATACAAAGGGGGCAGCATGCCGCACTGCATCATATACTGCACTATTCCAACAGTCTTAAGGCATACGGACTTTCCGCCCGCGTTAGGACCGGATATAATTGCCATTCGATTCTCTGCAGTAAGTGTGATGTCCAGCGGAACTATCTCCTTACCCTGTTTTGAAAGTGATTTCAGAAGCACAGGATGAGTTGCATGATACCATTCCATTTCGGGTGTCGGCTCCAGGATAGGCATGTTTGCCTCCAACTCTATAGCGAGTAAAGCCTTGGCATTTATGAAATCCAACTCCCCTACTACGGTCAGGCTGTCCATCACATCGGGAATGTGGGGCCGGAGTTCTTCAGTCAACGCCATCATTATACGGATCACTTCTCTGCGCTCTTCCATCTGGAGTTCACGTACCCGATTGTTTGCCTCTACGATCTCGGCCGGTTCGATAAATACCGTCTTGCCTGATGCCGACTCGTCGTGGACTATGCCGTTGATGCGCCGCTTGTTCATTGGTGCTACAGGTATTACCAGACGTCCGTCGCGCATCGAAGGAGCTATATCCGAATCAACATAACCGGCATCCACGGCCCTTGCTATGACCCTGCGCATCATGCTGTTAATGGCACCGGCAGTGGCTGACAGACGGCTTCTTATGTCGCTGAGTTCAGGCGAAGCGCTGTCTTTCACATTTCCATATCGATCCAACACCCTGTCTATCGACTTCAGGATCATAGGGAACGACGCTATGCCCGCCGCCAGCTTGTCAAGTTCAGGGAACACAGACTCCCCGTCGGCATTTCTCTTCGATGCAAAAAATGCGCAAAGATCAGTCATAACACTAAGAGCCTGGCGCACACTGATCATGTCTGACTGCATGATGTATTTACCGGGAATCTTTGCTTCCGAAAGTATTTTTGCCACATCGACAATGCCTCTTAACGGGAAGTCGTCATCCGACATATTTATCGCGACCATCTCGTTGGTCGCGACCAACCGGTTACGTACCACGTCGTAATCGGATGAAAACGACATCGTATCACAAAAATCAATGCCAAGACTTGACTTGCATTTATCTTTTATCCACCCCCTGATAGTGGTGAAACCAATCTTATGCTCAAAACTTTCCGGATATATCACAACATATATAATTTACCCGCAAATTTACAAAAATATATCCAATAATAGCGAATGGCACATCCCATAACAGCCATCCGATCCTCTGATGGATAAATTCGAATTCTCAAAGGCCATAATATATTTTTTAGGTGGTTGTTAAGCCTCCATATATTGGTTTTGATTTATCAGGTCATGAAAAAGCCAATTTTAACAATCGTCGTGGTCATCGTATGGGTCACGGTCGTACTCGAGGTCGTCCAATTCGTCGCGCAGGTCATCAAGATCATCTTGTATATCCTCCCACTCTTCCAAGCAGTCAATCCTGTCCTGAAGCTCGTCAATACGATCTTGCAGTTCATCATAGTGGTCAGACATCACGTCTGTGTCATCTAACCGTAACTGCAATTCATCGACACGGTTTTGCAAAACATCTATATCGGATTCATCCGAACCTAACTCCAGACAATCTTCGTGGTCATAGTCATAATAAAGCTGTTGCGAAGGAGCATAAGTCCGCTTCGGCTTGCTTGAAAACATATCACAAACCGCATTGAATATAGCGAAGCCACTAAGAAAATTCCAGAAACTCATAAGCTTAGATATCTGGGGATTAGTGCATGTTTCCACCATCTCGCAATGCCTGACCAAGCCAAGCAAATCCACATATAAGGGCAATAATTATTGACATGATTCTTCTCATTTAGTAAATTTCGAGGAAAGCCACCATGACTTTCATGTGCAAAATTAAAGCGCAAGCGGGCAATAATCCTGCACACAAAAATTAAATTTTATTTCATGGAGGTCATTGCATCAATGGACATATATCGGGAGCGTGCCTAACCAATAGAGCTACACATCAACTACCACTTCCTCCCCTTGCACCCAGTATACTTTTCACTTTTACCCAGCCCTTTATATTGGTTTATGGTTTAACGGGCATATATATTTACCCGAACCAAACCAAACAATCACATCGGCGATTCTGAGTGTATGTGGAATAGGATTAAGTCAAAGGTAATATATTGTAATCATGCGAGTAAAGCAATATTATTCTGCTGTGCAAAAAAGGAAAATAA
>CANOLV010000044.1 GCA_947567425.1 uncultured Porphyromonadaceae bacterium
TTGGGAAAATGACTGAGAATGAGGCCAATCGATTAGCGGCGCAGGCTGCCATCGAGGAATAAGCGATATACTCTAAAAATAAATAATTTAGGCGGTAGGCTCTTTATAAAAGGGTCTACCGCCTATCGTATTTTCAGGGGGGATTTACACTAATGTCGTTGTGTCCCGGTGACCGGATTTAACCATTTATTACACTGCTTCGTACGGTTAAGTTTTGACGGTCAGCATGTAGCCGATGCCGCGTTGGTTTATGATGGCTACAGACGGGTCAGAGGCGAGGTAACGGCGCAGTTTATGGATAAAACCGTGGAGGGAGTTGCGGTTATAGATGTCGTCGCGTTGCCATACAGCCATCATCAGTGCTGAGGCGTCGACGGTGCGGCCGATATTTGCGGCGAGCTGTTCCAGGACTTTTGCCTCAAAATATGTAAGGAGAGTCTGGTCTCCGCCTGATGTCAGTAGCTGTGTAGCCATTTCAAATGTGAATTTCCCGATTTTGATCGATGAGCCATGCCGTATGCCGGTATTTTTCTCCCGCAGCAGCGCCTTTATGCGAACGATAAGCTCCCGTAGCTCAAACGGCTTTTTAAGATAGTCGTTGGCTCCGATTCCGAATCCCTCCTCCACATCGTCTATGGAGCTTTTGGCTGTCAGAAAAATGATAGGCACGCCGGAGGATATTCGCCTGATCTCCCTTGCCATGGCGAATCCGTCGAGACGCGGCATCATAACGTCTGCCACTACCAGATCCGCGCCTTCGGCCCGATACTTTGTCAATCCTTCGATGCCGTCGAATGCCGCAGTCACGTCATAACCTTGCTGGCTGAGTGTGTCGCATACGATCCGCGACAGATCCCGCTCGTCTTCTACTAAAAGCACTCTATTCATGGTCCGGTCTGAATTTAATGGTGAATACTGAGCCTTTCCCCTCATGGCTTTGAACTGCTATGCTCCAGCCCATCTTGTCGAGTATGTGTCTGACATAGTACAGTCCGATGCCGTAGCCCCGCACATCCTGACGGTTGCCGTGTGGTACGCGATAGAATTTGTCGAATATGAATGGCAGACTTTTGGCCGGTATGCCGATTCCATTATCCGCAACTTCTATTCCATCGGAGTTTATAGTAAGTATGATAGTTACCGAATCGCCGGAGTATTTGATGGCATTGTCGATCAGATTGTTCAGCACGTTGGACAGGTGTGATCGGTCAGTGGTTGCTAAAACAATGTCTTTTGCGTCGACGTCTATCGTAATTTCCTTGTCGCCGCGCATTCGCTGTAGCTCGGCAATTTCCATTACCAGCTCGGACAGATTGACCTTTTCAGCTTTTAAAGTCATGGCCTTTCGCCGTTCCATGCTCATGGCGAGGATATTCTCGACCAGTTCACCAAGACGTTTTAATTGCCTTATGGCGATATTCAGATAGGCCGTCTTTTTATCCTGGTCATTTGATGTGTCATAGTTCAGCAACGCATCATTTGCAGAATATGCAATGGCGATAGGAGTTTTTAATTCGTGGGTCATATTGCTTACGAAGTCATCCTTCATTTCCTCGATAGTGCGCAGTTTGGATACGGTGTTGAATAGATATATGAAGGCAGATGCAAAAGCGACCAGCAATAGAAATATTGTCACGATCACGCCCATCATCTGCGATAGGATGTGTCTGGTCAGGGGTGTCACATACGCTCGGTAGAACCATCCTTTTTCAGGGTTAAAGCATATTTTGAACACGTCGTAGCCATTGTCCGCACCCGAAAGATTTTGATTGCCTAACAAAATAGAATCGCCGGCGCTTACGATCTCGATGGCGGCAAAGTCAGGATTTATCCCCCGGTCGGTAAGCCTTTCCCGGAATATACTGTCGGTAATGTTGAGGTCATAGCCGTAATATTTGTCCATGCTTTCGTGCATCTGCTGGCTCATGGCCTTCATCATCTGATTGGTGTAGGATCGGTCGCGAATAAGTTGATATCCTTGAACTGTGGTCTGTCCGTCGTTTTTTGTCGTGCTTGTGACGAAATTCCCATTTTCATCTACTCTGCCTGAAATAGTGCCGTGTTCGGCATTGTAGGCCGAATCAGCTTCTTCAGCGGTCATGGGCTTCACCCCTTTTGATTGGGCTATTATGCGTGCTCGTTCCGATCGTTCCCACATATCGTCAATATCGGTATCTGCAAGGGCTGTCATAACTTCACGCTCGACATCTTCGCGTATGGAATGATATAGCTTGGTAAGGTAATATACATTGCATCCGAAGATTACCGCTATGATCGATATAAATATTATGGAGTTGATTCTAAACTTTTTCATACACAAAATTATCCAAAATCTTTTTCATATCAGCATCATAAAGAGTAGTTTTAAGACTAAATAAGCATTGCCATAAGACTAAATAAGGAAGAGACGGCGGTTTGTCGGGATGCGCGGTGTAAATTCGCGGTAAATCATAAAATTACCGACTGTATGAAACGAATTGTCACTTTCTTGTCAGCGACGGTCATCGCCGTCGCGGCAATGGCCCGGATGGAAGTCGCTGATACACTTTCAGCATCGCGCCAACTGAATGAAGTAGTAGTCACTGGCGATAAGCCGCAGATAAGGGGGCGCGACGGTGTCATGGTGGTCGATCTGCCGGAAATCGTCAAGGATAAGCCTGTCACCAATATACTTGAGGCATTGGGCTATCTGCCCGGTGTGATCAGCAACGACGGACAGATTGGGCTGAACGGGGCATCGTCAGTAACTATAATAGTAAACGGCGAGCCGACCACTATGCCTCTCCAGAATCTTTACCAACTGCTATATTCCACGCCGGTCGACCGTCTGGAGAATGTCGAAATCATGTATTCGGCACCGGCGAAATACCATGTGAGCGGTGCGGTGATCAATGTGGTGATGAAGACACCGCGTCCTCTCGACGGCTTGACGGGGCAGGTGACGCTTGGTTATGACCAAAGGCACTATGCGGCTTATTCCGGTGGGCTGAATGCGGCTTATGCCGTAGAGGATTGGACTTTTGACTTGAATTGGTCGCTTGCGAGAAACCACTCCTACAGCAGGCAGGAAACATTCTCCAACCATTTGGTCGACGGTGCACGTCAAATGATAGAGGACGATATGCGGCAGATAGGGGAGAGTTGGTCAAATGTGGTCTATGCTTCCGTGGCGTTTAAGAAATTGAAGCTGTCCTACAACGGTCAGATCAACTCATGCATCAGAAACAGCAGTCTCTCATCGGGAACGTTCGGCGACTATACAAACCTTCACAGAGGATTGTCGCCTACGTCATATCATAATGTGTCGCTTCGATATACGGCACCTTGCGGTCTGACCGTCGGAGGCGACTATACCAGCTATTATGAATGTAGAAATCAGAATCTGTTCAAGGGCGTGGAGGAGCGTGTCAATGCCGAAAACCGCCAGAGCATCAATCGTTACCATGCTTATCTGGATCAAGAACACACGTTGGACCGGTGGACCATAGGGTATGGAGTCGACTATCAGCATGCCGACGACAGCAGCCGTCAGTCATATATATTGCCTGAACGGGAGGGCTTTGATGATGTTCTGCGCGAGGATGTGGCGAGCGCATACGTAGGCGCCTCGGCTTCATTTCCGTGGGGGCTGTCGTTCAACGTTTCTGTCGAGGCTGAATATTTCCACAACGACTATCGGCATAACTGGAATGTGACTCCTCAATTGGGGGCTACCTATTATAAGACCCCCACAAGCATATTTCAGCTTAATTTCACGTCGGTGCGTGTCTATCCTTCGTTTTGGGAACTGCACGGAGGCACATCGTATGTCAACGACTATTCGACTATCGCAGGCAATCCGGAACTGCAACCTTACATGAATTATACCGGGCAGTTAAGCTATATATTCCGTCAAAAGTATGCCGCCACATTTTATCTGCTTTATGCCGATGACTATTCGGTGCAGTTGCCGTATCAATCGACAAGCGGGCCTCACCTGATATTCCAGACCATGAATATGGATTTCTCAAGAACCGTAGGCCTGCAGCTCCATGTCCCATTTGACGTGAAGAGTGTATGGAACGCAACGGCTACCCTCAATCTGTCTCATGCACGCCAAAAGTCTGCCCGTTTCCACGACCTCAGTTTCGACAATGGTCGGTGGGGTGTCTATGCCGGTCTGAACAATACCATTCGCTTTACTCGGAAATCTCCTGTAGCATTGTCATTGGACGGGACGTACATCGCAGGACAGATTCAGGGCCCTGGACGTTTTGATCCGCTTTGGAAAATCGATGTCGGAGTGAAATGGCAGTTCGGTCGGAAACGGTGCTGTGAGCTTGACTTGAAGGCCAATGATATATTCAATACTTGCAATCCGAATCTTAAAATCAATTTTTCAGGACAGGATTACAGGATGAAATCCCACGAGATGAATCGCTCTTTAAGACTGACGTTTGCATATCGCTTCAATGGTTTCAAACCTAAAAATGAATCAAATATAGATGTATCACGCTTTGGTACAGGACAGTAGTACGCTTTCAATTTTTGATGTGGATGCGTCCGAGGGCGTCTAAGGTCAGTCTGCCCGAATCGATAAGCCTTCGCGTCATGTCGATAATATCGTCTTTTTTTGCGGTGGATTCGTTGATCAGATACTCGATGCTTCTCGGCTCGGAGCTTACCATGTATAAAATCGAATCTTTCAGATCCTTTTGGTCAGCTTTAGTGCTGGGCGTAGCCGGGCGTCGGCTTCGGCAGACATCACACTTGCCGCAGGGAGATGTAGGATTCTCTCCAAAATATGACAGCATCTTATTGACGCGGCATCCTGAGTCGGAGAATGCAAATTGCTTCATCGCCTCCACCCTTCGTTTGAGCCGCTCCATCTGCTGCTCGTAGACGGCTGGCGGAATGTCGATATGTTTGGGCAGTTGACGGGACGAGGTGTAGTAGATGTATGGCGTGCTCTTGCGGGGAATGTATTGCAGAACGTGCATTCTCGACAGGAGCAGCAGCGACTCGTACACTTCCTTTTCTTTCAGCGACGAGAGCGAGGCGAGTACCTGCTCGTTGATATATACGAAGTCTGAGAATACTCCGGTGTAGGTCCGGAGCAGACAGTTGAGGAGCCGTTCGGGCTTCTCGTCGATGCGTAGCGAATACAGTTCGGCGCGATCCACAGTCATCATGATCCTTGACTGCGTGCTCACCTCTTCCATATATTCAAAATGGCCGGCCTGAGTGAGCAGATGAAGTGAATTGCGGGTTGGGACGGGCGGAAGTCTGTAGGTCTGCAGAAACATCGGAAAGTTGAATTCGCACAGCCGGCCGTAGCCCTCTCCCACGGCTACTTCTGTGAAGTTGCCGGACAGTTCATAGACCCGTTTTATGAATTCTTTGGGTGGAAATGCCTCGTCTACCATGCGGGTGAGCCGTCCTTTGTCGTAAGACGACACGATGAGTACGGCAAAGGATGGACGGCCGTCTCGTCCGGCACGTCCGGCCTCCTGATAGTATTCTTCAAGCGACGACGGCGGGTCCATGTGTACCACGACCCTTACGTCGGGCTTGTCGATGCCCATTCCGAATGCGTTTGTAGCTACGATGACGCGTATGTCGTTGCGTTTCCACCGCTCTTGGATTTCACTTTTTTCCTCCGGTGCCAGGCCTGCGTGGTAGAAGTCGGCCGATATGCCGTTTTTCCGTATGAAGTCGGCTATCTCGCGTGTGCGGAGTCTGGATCTGACGTATACTATCGCCGTGCCGGTCGTGGACTTTAATATTTTCAGCAGTTGCCGGTCCTTGTCGTTGTCGGCTCTGACTATGTATGATATGTTGTCTCTGGAAAAGCTCTTTGCATATACGTTCGGCTCCCTGAAGCGCAGCTTGTCCATCATGTCGGCCACCACTTCCGGAGTGGCGGAAGCCGTCAGGGCGAGGACGGGCGCATCGGGAAATATGTCGCGAAGTTCGCTGATACGCAGATACGAAGGTCGGAAGTCGTAGCCCCATTGCGATATGCAGTGGGCCTCGTCGACGACTATCAGGGATATGTCGAGCGACCGGAGTTGGTCGACAAAGCTTTTGGACTGAAGTTTCTCAGGTGAGAGATACAGTAGTTTTGCTTTTCCGAGCCGGCATCTGTCGAGTCCGAGCCGATGCTCGGACCGCGTCAGGCCGGAGTGCAGGCATACGGCGCGGATGCCTATGCCTGCCAGGTTGTCGACCTGGTCCTTCATCAGAGATATCAGCGGAGTCACCACTACCGTGAGTCCGGGCAACGCGAGAGCCGGAACTTGAAACGTGATGGACTTGCCGCCACCTGTAGGCAGCAGTCCGACAGTGTCACGCCCGGACAGTACTGAAGAGATGATCTCTTCCTGCATAGGGCGGAACGAGGAATAACCCCAGTATCTGAGCAGAATGTCGTGGATGTCAGGCATTATCCGGGAATTTCATTCGGAATCCTGATCTCCTTGACCTGAAGCTGTATGGCGGTTGCTGAATTCTGATGTTTATTTTCCTCGATGGTGTAGCAGATGTCAAACGGTTTCCGGGTATGGATATAGTCAAAGTACTTACCCTTGTTGAACGCTATTCCGTTCAGGACTTTTCCCGAAGTGTTGTCGACAAGTTCAAGCTTGATGTGTTCGAGATGCTTGCCGACAAGCTTGCTTGTACCGAAGTCCATCACGCCACGGCTGCAGAACACCGGCTTTTGGTTTCCGGGCCCGAAGGGGTTGAATTTGCGTAGATATGACAGAAATTCGGAGGTAATTTCCGCGAAAGTCAGATACGCGTCGATGTCCAGTTGAGGTGTCAGCTGAGAGGGCAGGATATTTTCCGCCACATATTTCTCGAAGCGTCGGGTAAATTCCGGAATATTCTCCTCCTTTAGCGAAAGGCCTACGGCGTATGTGTGGCCGCCGAAGTTTTCGAGCAGGTCGCGTGAAGCGTCGATGGCTTTGTAGATGTCGAATCCCTGCACCGAACGCGACGATCCTGTGGCAAGTCCGTTTGACAGCGTGAGCACCACGGAGGGCTTGTAGTAAAGCTCGGTGAGCCGTGATGCCACTATGCCTATGATGCCTTTATGCCAGTCGGTATTGTATATGACTATCGACTTTTTATCGGATAGTGTCTCATTGTGCCGTTCCAGTATGGCGTTGGCCTCTTCCGTGATCCGTTTGTCAAGTTCTTTGCGGTCCTTGTTGTATTGGTCGATGTTTTTCGCCTTCTGATATGCGTCGGCGAAGTCGCGTGACACGAGCAGCTCGACAGCCTCGCGTCCGCTCTGCATCCGCCCGGAGGCATTGATGCGCGGACCGATCTTGAAGATGACGTCGCTGATGGTGATCTCGCGGTTGGAGAGCTGGCATATTTTTATGATGGCCCGTAGCCCTACGTTGGGGTTCGAGTTGATGCGCTTAAGTCCCCAGTAGGCCATTATGCGGTTTTCGTCGACCATAGGGACGATGTCGGCCGCGATGCTGACCGCCACCAGGTCGAGCATGCTTTCGAGCTCATTTCCCGTGATGCCGTTGCTTTCGGCAAAAGCCTGCATGAATTTATATCCGACACCGCATCCAGACAGGTGCGGGCATGGGTAGGGATTGCCTTCAAGTTTGGGATTGAGGATGGCCACCGCCGGCGGCAGCTCATCGTCGGGCACGTGATGGTCGCAGATGATGAAGTCGATGCCGAGAGTTTTGGCATACTTTATCTCCTCGATGGCCTTTATGCCGCAGTCGAGGATTATGATCAGCTTTACTCCCGATGCGGCGGCTTCGTCTATAGTGCGGAGCGAGATGCCGTAGCCCTCATCGTAGCGGGTAGGTATGTAGTACTCAATGTTGGAGTAGAAATTCTGGAGATACTTATACACGAGAGCTACGGATGTGGTGCCGTCCACATCGTAGTCGCCGAATACCAGAATCTTCTCCTTTGACCCCATGGCTTTGTTAAGCCGGTTTACAGCTTTGTCCATATCGGGCATAAGGAACGGCGAATGCATATCCTTCAGTGACGGGTGGAAGAATTTTTCCGCCTCGTCAACGGAGGTTATGCCCCGCTGGACCAGCAGCTCGCTAATAGGAGTGCAATTGGCGTATTTCGACGCCAATTCCGTCTCTAATATGTGTTCGTCTGTAGTAAGGGGTAAGTAATTCCATTTACTTATCATTTATGTTGTTTTTATTTTTTGCATTGCAAGTGGCTCACAGACAAACTGTAATAGGCCGGTGAGGTAGAGAGGTATATGTAGAATCCTCAGGTCGTTCATCGCCCACGGAGGAGAACGGCGAAAACCTATGGATGGATATAACGCAAATATAGCCATTTATTTTGAATAAACGGCTATATTGTCTATGGTTTTATATTAAATTAATTTTTCAGGGTCTATGCCTTTTCTACGGTGTTCAGGTGCACGTCCATCTGCGGGAACGGGAAGCTGAGGCCGTGCTTCGGAAGCTCTTTGTAGAATCGTTCGTTCATGTCGAAGTAGAGTGACCAATAGAATTCCGAGCGTGTCCATGCCCTTACGGTCATGTCGATGCTGCTTGAATTGAGGTTCGACAGCGCTATAAACGGTGCGCGGTTAGTCTTGGGCAGCATGGACAGGGTCTTCTTCAGTTGTTTGTCAAGTCGTTCTTCGAGTTTCTCGGCCACGGTCTTTCTGTGTCCGAATAAGCGTTTCCATATCGACCGGCGTTCTTCCGGAGAGTCGTCGATGTCGTCGTCCGGGGCATCTTCAGGTTTGTTCTGGGTGTCGGACGTAGCTTTCCGCATTTCGCGGTCATCTTCGATAAACTCTTTAACCACGCGGTCGTCGCTCATGAGAATGTCGGAAATGGCTTTTCTTGCCACATCAACGTCGTCGCCGTATGATATGGATATAGTCCAGTCGACACGTCGGTAATCCTCTTTTGAATAGTTGTTGATGGAGCCGGTCGACAGTCCTCCGTTGGGTATGATGATCTGCTTGTTGTCGGGAGTGTTGATTATGGTGCTGAATATTTGTATCTCGTTTACGGTACCGGCATATCCCTGGGCTTCGATATAGTCGCCTATGCGGTACGGCTTAAGGAGCAGAATCAGCACTCCTCCGGCGAAATTCTGCAGTGTTCCGCTCAGTGCCAGGCCGATAGCCACACCGGCCGATGCAAAGAGGGCGAGAAATGAACTCGTCTCGATTCCAAGGATGCCGATGACCGTGACTATCAATATAAAGTACAGTACTATCCGTATGAGGCTGAGTACGAACGTGGCCAGGGATCGGTCGAGTTTCCTGCGGATGAATATGGTGGCGGTCAGTTTGTAGATCTTGTTAATGAGGAATTTTCCTACGTAGAAGACCAGTACGGCGAGTGCGAGATGTATGGCGAATTCTACGAGTCCGTTGACTATTCGGGAAAGCAGGTCGTCGACCGACATGGCTTCAAGGCCCTTGAACGTCACTGCGCCGGAAGCGAGCGAGTCAGTGGCTTCTTTTGTCGTTTCGCCTAATGCAGATGCGGTCTGCGAGGTAATGATGTCGTCAAATTGGGTATAGGTCATATTGGATTTTATGCTTGGAAATGAATATGATTATCGTTATATGAGATGAGGTCCGACTACGTCGCGCCACCATCCGAGGGTGTCATAGCCGTATATGTAGGCTGTCTCGGGGTTTTCGGAATATATATAGGTGGATACACCGGAAGTGTGCTTGAGATCCCAGATGCCCCACATTTTAGGGGTTGACGCGGTGTATGTGATGAATTCCGACATCGATTCGTGGAAGGCTTTAAGCAGGGTGGCATCGTCGGTGAGAGATTCGTAATACTGACCCATGTCGTAGTACATGTCGGCAAAATTGTTCCATGAAGTGTGGAATCCATATTGCTGGTACTCGATTCCTTCAGGCGAGACACTGTTTGATGCTATGATGTCGGATGCCGCGGAGGCTACTTTGTCGATGGCCTCCATATTGTAGACCGTCATCGTACAGCTTCTGGCGGCTCCTGTAAGTGCGTCGTAGTGCTCGAATGTGTTGCGCGCTATGCGGATGAGGTCGGGTGTCTTGGAAAAGAAATGCCGGAGGTTGATCTCGTATGGCATTCCGTCGGCTGGAACCTCTGCCGCACTGGCTACGATCCACTGTGTTACGCCCTTGAATTCATACAGGGTCTCGATGTTGCCCATGAAGCAGCAGTCAAAATATATGAAGCTTAGTCCGGAGTCCTTCAATGCCGAGGCCATGTCGGGAATGGACATTTTAGCGCCTTTGTCGTCACCCCATGATCGGTTGGTGCGTGGTTGCGATTTTACGGGTGAGAGCCATCCGGTGGAGTGGCTCCAGAATATTGCTCCGTAATCGTCGGCGGGTGCCAGACTCTTCATGTCGGCGATCACCTGCGTCATTGCTTCGGGGGTGACTGACGATGTGACTCCGGGATATGTCTTTAATGTGGTGGAGCCGTCAGGAGTCAGTTCGATTAGCTCCGGCGACGACAGATACCCTACTTTGTAGATGAGCAGACGCCCTTTCTGCAAAGCTCCGGCCTTGATGGCTTCCTTCATGGATTCAATGTCTTCCGATGCGGCGGAGTTCAAGCTGTTGCTTGCCACCATGTATACGAGCACGGTACGAGTGGTCTCGCCAGGTTCCGGACCGGGATTCGGATCCGGTTCATCGTTTCGGCAAGACATGATTGACAGTGCGGCGGTGACCGACAGTAGGAGTGATAATATTTTCATGGATGCAAAGTTAAGAATTCTTTTCCTTAAAAAAGTTTTATTTTAATTATTCAATATTATAATACGTGAAATTTAAAACGGCACGTTTGGATGTCGGAGAATGATTTAATAACTTTGTCAGGCATAAATCATTATCGCATGCCGGAAGTTCCCGGAAATAAGACAATGGATAAAGATATAAATAAGAGTCATGTGCGCACCGCGCCAAAAAAGGGTAGGCGGGAGTATCTGCGGAGTTTTCTGTCGTCGTTCACGGGATTGGCGGTTTTGTTCTGCATAATAGTATGTATGCTGTTGCCTGTAAAGAACGCGGCTATGCTGCGGTGGTATGACGAGATGTCGTACTTCTCGGTCGATATGTTTGAGATGCTTTTTTCTCATCCGGGGGGACTGATTGACTTTTTCGGACTGTTTCTCACTCAGCTTTTGTTCTATCCATGGTTGGGAACGGCTGTGCTGCTCCTGTTGTGGATCGCTGTTGCATACATATTGTCAAAGGTTTTCAGGTTGGACGGTGGTTTGACCGCATGGTCATTTTTGCCCTCTTTCTGCCTTCTGCTGTCGGTGCTTTCGTTTGACGAATCATGGATGTCGCTCCGTTCATACGGTAGCGTGTTCACTCCGGGGCTCGGTATGCTGGTGTCGTCGTTGCTTATGTGGGGCGGTATGTCGCTTACAGGCCGTAGCGCGGCGGTTAAATCGGTCTATATGCTATTTGTGGCGGCGCTTTATCCTTTGGTTGGATGTTATGCTATTCTTGCGGTGGCAATATGTGTGCTCACTGATGTTGCCGGCATGTTCGGTAATCGGGATTGGCGATCTGCGATGTTACCGGTGTCGGTGGGATTGATATCCGCGATATCGGTGCCTTTGGTATATTATTATGCATGGGAAGGGACAATTGTCGACAATGACAATCTGTATATAAAGGGTCTGCCTGGATTTCGTCTGGATGCTTTCGATCGAGGACTGTGGATGCCGTTTGCTCTGATGGCGGCGTTGCTTGCCGTGTATGCCGTTGCCCGCACTTCCGGCCGATGGTTGGCGGTGCGTCGGTTTGCAGGAGTTGCTTTATTTGCGGGTTTTGCCGGATACGCATTCACCGATGCCGACCTTTCGTCGCGTCAATTGAAGTCGACGGTTGCCATGCTCCGCTATATTGACCATAATCAGTGGGAACATGTGGGCTATGTCATGGAGCATTCGCGTTGCGCCCCTGACTTGTATATGATGCTGTATAGCAATATGGCCCGGCAGAGGCTTGGCGTAGATATGGTTCCCGGCGCATTTCCTGAACCGGAGGCCACGGACAATCCGCGGTATATGAAAGAAATGATCGGTTCGGTGCTTCTGTCTGTTCCGGCCAACTACTATCTCGGCAAAACGCATGACTCTTATCGCTGGGCGATGGAGAACACCGTATCGCGCAGGGAGAGCATATTCTATCTGAAATACATGGTCAGGAATGCACTGTACAATGGAGAGTATGAACTTGCCCGCAAGTATAACGATAAAGTCCGCTCCACGCTGTTTCATGGTTATTGGGCAGAGCATTACGCAAAGTATATCGACGACCCTTCGTTGATGAAGGGAAGCGCCGAGTTTAATTATATCCCTGAATACAGGCCCAAAAGTGTATTTTTAAAAGCAGATTAAGATTTGATTGTATGAAAAAACTGGTGTATATTATCGCCGCTTTTGTGGTTGGAGCCCTGCAGATGTCGGCCGACGATGTGGAGAGCTTGCAGAACGAGGACTATTTCGAGTACATGGGTAAAGCCGACGAGGCGATTGCCGATGGCGACTGGGCCTCGGCCGAGCGGTATCTTCTCGATGCCATAATGGCCGATCCGACGAATCCGACACGTGTGATGATACTGTCCAATCTGGGACTTGTGCAGTACAATCTCGGGCGTGACAGTCTAGCTCTGAATTCTCTGAATGAGGCCCACAAGATGGCACCGAAGTCAACTAAAGTATTGGCGAATAGGGCGGAAGTGCTTATGGCCATGGGGCGCGACGAAGATGCCATGTCGGATTATGAGACAATACTGTCGCTGGATTCCGTCAACCAGGAGGCTCTATATATACATTCGTTGCTATGTTTGAGGATGGACATGTCTGAAGAGGCGTTGGCCGACTGCCTGCGTCTTGAACGTATCGATGCAGATTCATACGACACCCATCTGGCTTACGGATCCTACTATACGGCCATGAAGGATTGGGTACGCGCCGTGCCGCATTATACCGGTCTGATCGAGCGTGATCCATCCGCTTCGCTCTATTGTGCCCGGGCGGTCTGCTATCTGATGCTTGACAAGCTGAATGAGGCTTCGGCCGACATATCGTCGGGTCTGGAGCTCGAACCTGAAAATTCCGAACTGTACTTCTATAGGGCGCATCTCAACAAGAAGCGTTTCCTCACTGACGATGCCAGGGCCGACATGAAGCGTTCGCTTGAGCTTAAGCAGGCTGGTAAATAATAAATTTCCCGGAGAGAGCCGATGTCTATCCGGGAAATATGTTCTTTGTAAGGAGTTTTGCTGTGCGTAGGTATGCACAGTTAAGACTGTCAATCTTCCTTATTTCGATCTTTGGCTTTGTTTTTTGATTTTGACGATGACGACTCAAGGTCTTTTTCATCGGCTAAGTCTATGACATTTTTGTCTTGATCCACCACTTTATACTGCAGGTAGGCAAGCGACTGGTCGGCAACTATTTTAAATCCGCCTCCGAGTTCGAGCTTCCAGCGTCGGTACATCGACACTACGCCTTTCTTGAGGTATGCGTCCACGTATGGATGCACATACATGATGAACTTCTTGACCTTCAGGTCGTTGATCAGGTAGTCGAGTTTCTCTTTCAGTACGTCGGTAAACAGCAGCGACGGCTGGACCTCGCCTTTTCCGAAGCATGACGGGCATTGCTCCGCCGTGACGACGTCGAGAGCCGGTCTGACACGTTGGCGGGTGATCTGCATTAGCCCGAATTTGCTGAGCGGAAGGATGTTGTGCCTTGCACGGTCGTTTGACATGACTTCGCGCATGTGGTCATACAGGGCCTGACGGTGTTCGGCCTTATTCATGTCGATAAAGTCGATCACTATGATTCCTCCCATGTCGCGCAGACGGAGCTGGCGGGCTATTTCGTCGGCAGCCCTCAGGTTGACTTCGAGAGCGTTGCTCTCCTGGTCGTTGGTGGCCTTTGATCTGTTGCCGGAGTTCACGTCGATTACGTGCAGGGCTTCTGTATGCTCGATGATTATGTATGCTCCCGACTTGAATGACACCGTTTTTCCAAACGACGATTTAATCTGTTTGGTGATGTTGAAGTGGTCGAATATCGGTTCATCTTTGGCATACAGTTTCACTATGTCCTGCCGGTCGGGAGCTATCAGGCTGACATATTTTGCCACCTGATTGTAGGTCTCGGCATCATTGACATAGATGCTTTCAAACGACGGGCTGAATACGTCGCGGAGCATGCTGACTATTCGGCTCTCCTCCTCGAATATAAGCGAGGGGAGCGGGGCGCGCTGGGCGTTTGCCACAGTGTCCTCCCAGCATTTCAGAAGGGTCTTTAGTTCATGGTTGAGTTCGGCTACGCGCTTGCCTTCTGCGGAAGTGCGCACGATTACGCCGAAATTCTTGGGGCGGATGCTCTCTACGAGTTGCCGTAAACGGAGTTTTTCTTCGGTGGTCTTGATCTTCTGCGACACTGAAATCTTGTCGGAGAATGGAATCAGCACGAGAAATCGTCCGGTAAATGTTATTTCGGTAGTAAGCCTCGGTCCCTTGGATGATATGGGCTCTTTGGCTATCTGTACCATGAGTTGCATGTCCTTCTGCAGGACATCGTTGACCGATCCGTTTTTGTTGATGTCGGGCAGAAGTTTCATCTTCGACACCGACGGTAGATGCTTTTTGTCGTCGAGCGCTTGCTTTACGAACTGATAGTAGGATGAAAATTGTGAGCCAAGATCTAAGTAATGAAGAAATGCGTCCTTATCGTATCCCACGTCGACAAACGCGGCATTCAGTCCCGGCATAAGCTTTTTGACTTTTGCCAGGTAAATGTCGCCCACGGCGTAGGAAATATTCCTCGACTCTTTCTGTAGTGAGACGAGTCGGGAATCTTCCGTCAGGGCTATTGAGACCTCGGCGGGTTGTACGTCGATTATGAGTTCGCTTCTCATCTGTTCTTAGATGCCGTCTTTCTGTGACTGCCGGCTGTGGATTTCGACGGCTGAAGTCCGTGCCGGCTTTAAGGATTGCCTAAAAATACGCAGAGAACAAACGCCGACAGATTTCCTTTCCGGATGTCATTCGTTTGTTCTCATGTGTATACATTCTAAATGGTCATTCGATGAAGAATCTTCCGG
>CANOLV010000045.1 GCA_947567425.1 uncultured Porphyromonadaceae bacterium
ATTTCAAACAAATCCTAAAAAAAAATAATAATAACTCACACATATTTTTACTAACGCCCTCGTAACTCCACACGCAACCCACCCGCCGCCCCCCCTCTCCCCCCCCCGACTGTCTGTTGTTATGCTTTGGTTCCTTTGGCTCCTTTGACACCGCCACCGCCGAGACTGAATATGTTCTGGTCGTAGCTGACTGTCTTTAGGCTTTGTTGGCGTTTGCGTTTGAGCGCGAGTTTCACCAATGTGTCCATGAGTTTGTCAAACGGCAGTCCGGTGGCCTCCCAAAGGTAGAATGAGAGCGATCCGGGGATGGTGTTGATCTCGTTGACGTAGACCTTGCGGGTGTTTCGGTCGACAATGACGTCGACACGGCTCACACCGTGGCAGGACAATACCCGGAATGTCTCACCGGCCAGATACTGAATCCGTTCGGTCTCCTCCTTGGGCAGTTCGGCCGGAATCCTCTTCTGGGCCGACTGCATTCCTTTGGAGCCTTTCCCTCCGCCGAGATACTTTTGGTCGTATGTCAGGAAGTCGCCGCTTTTTATCGGTTCTTCAAGAACCGACATGCGGTAGTCGTCGCAGTCGCCTAGCACGGAGCAGTTGATCTCCTGGAGGTCTTCGACGAGATGCTCTACGATCATGCGCATGGAGTAGCGTTCGGCTTCGTTGATTTTTTCGATCAGCTGTTCGCGGTTGTGCGCCGAGCCGATGCCTACGCTTGAGCCGAGGTTGGCGGGTTTGACTATGACGGGGTAGCCGAGGCGCTTCTCGATGCGGTCGACCACTTCGTCGCGCCGGTTGCCCCATTCGTTGTCGGTGAACCATACGTAGTCCACCACGGGTACGTCGTTGGCTTGTAGGATCATCTTCATGGTGATCTTGTCCATGCCGTTGGCCGACGACAGCACGTCACATCCGGCGTAGGGTATGCCGATGGTCTGCAGTACGCCTTCGAATATGCCGTCCTCGACGTTTGATCCGTGAAGCACGGGGATCACTACGTCGAGCTTGGTCAGAACGTCTGATCCGAACATCTTCTTTGTGCCTCGGTACAGGTTGTAGTCGTCATATACCGGACGCATATATACCTCCTGGCACTGCTTGAGCAGTTCGGGTATGTTGCGGTAGTTCTTTACGTCGAGCAGAGCGTCGCCGGTGTACCAGTGTCCTTGTTTTGTGATGTATATTGGGGTCACGTCATACTTTTCCCGGTCGATGGCATGCATGGCCTGCGAGGCGGATATGACAGATATTTCGTGTTCGGTGGATCGGCCGCCGAAGAATACTCCGATGTTGGTCTTCATAATCGATGAGCGTTTTTTTTATTCCGTATATTCTGTAGATTATTTAAAAGTGTCGGGTAGGTCGTTCTCGTAAAGCACCGTGTCGCCCGGACGCATGATGGTCGACAGCACAGCCTGTGCTTCCTTGAAAGTCTCGACGGCGCGGACCTTATCTTCCGGCATTCCTGCCTCTTTCAGTCCGGAGAGGATGGCGTCGCGGTTATATGCGCCTACTATGATGGCCACGTCGGCCGACGATGCTATCTTCCGGCCGAAGCGGTTGTTGTAGTCATACTGTTTTTCGCCGAGCTCGATCATTCCCGGAGTCACTATTATGCGCTTGCCTTTGGTCATTGAGGCGAGCACGTCGAGTGCCATGCGCGATCCGTCGGGATTGGAGTTGAATGCGTCGTCTATGATCGTGATTCCGCCGGGGGTGCGTTTCATGCTCAGACGGTGTTCCACCTGTTCGATGCGCGATACGGCATGGCGTATCTTGTCGAGCGGCATTCCGAGCTGCATGGCCACGGCGATGGCGGGAATGAGGTTTGATATGTTGAATTCGCCTATGAGCCGTGTGCTGAACTGCGCTTCGCCTTGTGGGGTGTGGAGCGTAAAGTCTGTGCCGCTCTCGTGGAACTTCATTTCGGTGATCCAGAAATCGGTTTCTTTGGTACCGTCGATGGCATAACGCACGCAACGGGCGTTGTCCACGCGGCGCGATGCGGCGTAGGGGAAGTCGTTGTTGACGTAGACGGTGCCGTCGGAGGGGAGAGCGTCGGCGAGTTCAAATTTTGTGCGCTGCACATTCTCTATGGTCTTGAACGATTCGAGATGCTGTTCGCCCACGGCGGTGATGATGCCTGTCTGCGGATGTACGAGATCGCAGATCTCTTTGATGTCGCCGATGTTCTTGGCCCCCATCTCGCAGATGAATATCTCGGTGTAGGGTTGCATCATTTCGCGCACTGTGCGGATGACTCCCAGCAGTGTGTTGTAGCTTCCGGGTGTCATAAGCACGTTGAACTGCTCCGACAGGATGCGGTTGAGGTAGTGTTTGGTGCTCGTCTTTCCGTAGCTTCCGGTTATGCCTATCACTTTCATGTCGGGCATCGCATGCAGTATGCGGGCCGCGTCGTCATAGTAGCCTTTGTTGATTTTGGCTTCTACTGGACGCAGGAGCCAGTTGGCGGTCATCAGGATGATGTGCGATGCGGCGTAGGCGAGCATAAGCATGGAGCCGGTCCACATCAGGCTCCGGGTGCACAGCCATACGGCCATGACCGCTCCGATGGTAAGCACAGCCGCTGTGGAGTAGATGCGCTTGGCTCTGGGGGTCCAGACGAGGGGCTTCTTGTAGGTGGCCGTGGAGAGGTTGAATATGTTGATGAGCAGTACCACGAGAGCTACGGCACATCTGAACCGCTCAGACAGCTGAGGGGCCATCATCACCAACAGGGCTATGTAGGCGCAGAGCCGGATATAGCTTGTGGTGTCGGCCGAATTGCGGAGCCAACGCATGTAGCGCTCGTTGCGGTAGCTGTTTTGCTGGAGCATCATCAGGTCGCGGCGCAGTTCGAGGCCGATGTTGGCCGATCCGACAGCAAGCAGGGCTATGAGTAGCGAGGATGTCAGTATTTCCATAATTATTATGTGTCGTTATGTTGACGTTCGTGTTATGAGTTGAGGAAGCTTCGCAGCACCGCGGCGAATTGATGTGGATTGTCGAGGAAGCTGTAGTGGCCGCAACCGGGGAATGAAACCAGTCCGGCTCCGGGAATGTGGCTTTCCATATATTTTGCGTCGGCAAGCGGGGTGGCTGTGTCATTCTCTCCCCAGATGAGCAGTGTCGATGCCTTGATTCGGGGCATGGCATGCTTGAGGTCTTCGTTGACCACCTTGCTGAGTATGGCCCTCATGCGCGGCGATGCGCCGGCATAGTCCGACGATCCGGCCTTGGCGCGGCGTTTGTCGAGCTTCTGCTCGGCTTTTTCTTTTCCGAACAGCAGATAGTATAGGCGCTTGACCGCTTTGAAAGTATATACTTTGAAGTAGTATTTCAGCGAGCGGCGTGGTTTGATGCCGGCCGCGTCGACGAGTATCAGTTTGTCGACATCGCCGTGGCGCGATGCATAGAGGATGCCGACGCGTCCGCCGAACGAATGACCTAAAAGTGAAGGATTTTCCAACCCTTCGGCCTCGACTATGGTTTCGAGCACGCGGGTGTACTCTTCGATGCCCCACACTTCGGGCGGCTCCGGCGAGAGTCCGTGGCCCGGAAAGTCTATGTTGACCACTTTACAGCTTTCGAGGGCCACGCGTTCGATTGACGCAAGGGTGGTAGTGTTGCATCCCCATCCGTGCATCAGCACTAAGGGGCGTCCATCTCCTTCGACGGTATATCTTACCGTGGCTCCATTGACTTTGATATGCTTTTCCATAATCGACCACAAAGATAACACTTTTTGCGGTTACATTGTCGAATAACTTTATAAATTGGACCGTATAAATCGGGCCGATGCAGCAAGATGCACCGGCCTGATACTTAACACCCGCGATTAGGTGCAGACGTTATTCGAAATTAACTTTTATATCGGCATAGTCATAGTAGTCCCAGCCTCGCCGTGCCAATATCCGGCATTGTACCGTACAAGGATTTGAACTATTGGCTTCAATCCTTATCGTCTGAATAAATCTTTTGGCGACGTATCCATCATCGTATTTAATAATGTCATAAATTACGTCCTCATCAGTTACGGCAGTGTTGCTGTCGATCGGATACGGTAAAATACTTATGGTCGCGCAATCCATATCGTTAAAGATTTCCGTACGGTATACACCGTATGTCACTAATGGAATCTCGATATAACCAATGCCGTCTGATACGGTGAATTCGGATTGATGCACCGATTCAGACATGTCGCTGTTTAATAGATACTGCTCATGGCTTTCCCAACCTCCGAGTATGTCAGGCTCTTTGGAACTGTTATCGCACGATGCAAATACTATTCCGATGATAAGAAAAATTTTAAATAGCTTCATTGATTCAGTTATTTATGACCGGTTACAATTATAGTTGATTTGTTCGAATCGAAATTATATCGTTCAAGGCCATCGGCAGTGGGTGCGGTGTCAAACGTAGATTCTTGGCAGGAGACTGTTGCTCCGGTGATGGTGAGTGCCATGGCACTTTTGAGGAGGATTCGGTTCATGGTTAATAATTAATTGGTTTATTTCGCAAATATAAAATCTTGATTTGGATTTAGCAATAAATTGTTGATTTTTTTGAGGGATAAGATGCGATTTTATAGGGATTTTATAGAGAAATCGAAATTTGGCTATGTCTGTGTTCGGATGAAAAAGAATTCTAATGCCTTTGATGATTAGTGGAGGAAGCGGAGTATGTCGAAGTCGGGGGCGGCGGTGTGGAACAGTCGCTGGATGTGGCCGCTTTCGATCATGGATGCCGGGGGCAGGCAGTGGAGCGACGGCTCGTCGATCAGGGCTATGGAGTCGCACATACGTAGGGCTATGTCGAGTTCGTGTGTGGAGAAGATGATGCACTTCCCCTCTTCATGGGCCAGGCGTGAGAGGAGCGAGCACAGCTCATAGCGGTTGGGCATGTCGAGAAATGATGTAGGCTCGTCGAGCAGCAGTACGGGTGTGGCCTGGGCGAGGGCGCGGGCTATCATAATGCGCTGGCATTCGCCGTCGCTCATCCTGTCCATGGTGCGGTCGGCGTAGGCTTCCATGCCGACTGCCTTCAGGGCACTGGCCACTGCTTCACGGTCGGTGTCGGTCATCCGGCCTATCCAGTTGGTGTAGGGTGCCCGTCCGGCCGCCACCACGTCGGCGCATCTGAGACGCGCTATGCGGGTGCGTTCGGTGGTGACGAACGCCAGTGATCTGGCTATGTCGGGCCGAGGCATTGAGGCAAGCGTCCGTTCGTCGATCAGAATCTCTCCGGAATATCGGTCGTTAAGTCCGGCGAGTGCACGGAGCAGGGTGGATTTGCCGGCTCCGTTGCGCCCTATGAGGGCGGTCAGGCAACCGTCGGGGAATGCGGTGTCGGCATGTTCGACCAAGTGGCGCGAGCCGTAGCCTATTGAAAAGTCATTGAGTTTAATCATCGTGATGTCGGGTTATTTGTTGCGCAGCACTATCCATACCACTATCGGAATGCCGAGCAGGGCGGTGATGGCATTGACCGGCAGGACAAACAGTTTTGACACTATGTCGCACACTAACATGACCACGGCTCCGGTGAGTATTGTGGCCGGGACGAGCACACGATGGTCGCTGTCGGCGAAAAGCATCCTCGTGACGTGGGGCATGGCGAGTCCGATGAATCCGATGGGGCCGCAGAAGGCCGTCACCGTTCCGGCCAGAAGTGTGGTGGAGGCAAAGAGCAAAGTGCGCGACTTTTTGACATTGAGACCCATGGTGACGGCATATTCCTCGCCGAAAAGAAGCAGATTGAGCGGTTTTACGGTGACCACAGCCAGAATTAATCCGGTCAATACGGCCGGAACGAGGATATACAGCTTGCCGGCGGTGACATCGCCGAGTGATCCCATAGTCCAGATGACGAATGCTTTCAGGGCCTCTTCCCGGCTGAGATATTGGAGAATCTGAACCACCGCACTCACTCCTGACGAAAACATCATGCCGAGGATGAGGATGACCATTATGTCCTTTATCCTATGTCCGACGGCGGCGATCAACACCAGAATCAAGGCAGATCCGACCCATGCGGCTCCTGCTATGCCAAGCGGAAGACTGACTCCGGCGAGAACCATTAAAGCCACTCCGAGACTGGCTCCCGAACTGATGCCGAGCACATAGGGACCGGCAAGCGGATTGCGGAACAGCGTCTGCATCTGAAGGCCGCTTACCGACAGGGCGGCTCCGGCCATGACTGCGACCACGGCTTTTATCAGCCTTATGTCAAGAACTATCTTTGACGTGGCTTTGGGGCATTCGCCTCCGGTAAGGGCCGCCCAGACATCACGCAGAGGAATGGCCACTGATCCTACTGCAAGGTCGAGGCAGAACAGTGCCGCCGAAAGCAGTAGAAGCACGGTGAAGAGTATGGCTGTGCGATGGTGTGCTGACATTATTTATTTCAATTGTTTGTAGTAGACAAAATCTTCATCGACGAGTTCAGGATGGAGTATCTTGACTAAATCGCGAAGCAGAAGGTCGGGGTTGACCACTGCCGATTCGAAATAGTCGTTGCCTCCGGCGGGATTTGTTTTCAGGGTATTGTTGTAGACATTTCCGTTGCGGAAGCATCGGGTGTCGGTGAATTTGGGGCATGCCGCCCGGAGGTCGTCAAGCGAGCCGGCATTGCCGACGTTGAGCCAAAAGTCGGCTTCGGAAGTCAGCCTGTAGGCCTCTTCCATGTCTATGGGCAATGATGTGTTGCCGGTGTTTTTCCTGTAGATGTAGTCGCCTCCGGCATCTTTGACAAGCCGGACTACGTAGCTTTCGGTGGAGGGCATGAACCACGAATCACCGTATGGTATGTTGAACATGACCTTGGGAGCATTCTGAATTCTGAATTCTGAATTCTGAATCTTACATTCTGCATTTTGAGTCGAGTCATTCTGCACCAACGACTTCATGGCATTGTATTTATCGCGGATCTCGGCAAATGTCTTTTCGCCTTCATGGCGTTTGCCTATGATCTCGGAGAGCGTCACAAGCCATTCAGCCTTGCCGAGAGGCGACTCCTCAACATAGTCGCCTACATACATGTATGGTATGTCGAGTTCAGCAAGCTTCCCTTCCATGGCGCTCGCTCCGTTCACTCCATAGAGCAGAACCAGGTCGGGGTCGAGCGACAGCAGTAATTCATAATTGATGTTCCCTTCATAGCCTACGTCGCCGATGCTGTCGCGACGGGTTTGTATGCCGTGGTTGGATATATAGTCTATGCCGGAGACACCCACCACGCGGTCCTCCTCGCCTATAGCTCCAAGCATGGCGATGTGGGTCGAGGACATGGCCACGATGCGCCCGGCATCGCCTGTCAGAATCTGTCCGGTGAATTCTTCCGGCACTGTCTCGCCGTTGCGGGCTATGAACAGGTTTGAGACGACGCTGTCGGCTCCCTGCCACGGATTGCTGACGGAGATGATCACGCTCTCCTTGCCGTCGGCTCCTTTGATGTCAAATCCCGATGCATATTCAGGGGTATAGAGCTGATTGCGGAAGTCGCCGAGTGAAGAGCGCTTTTTCTCAGTGCAGGCTGTCAGCAGGAATGTGAGCAGGCAAATGCCGAGGATATATTTATACTTTTGCATATTCTAAATCGGTTTAATTGTCAATAGTTGTCCGTTTTCGATTCTACTTTCTTCTTGCCGAATCTCGGTGTGATGCCGATGAAAAATTCGAAGTTTATTCCGGGCATCGGACGCGACAGTACAGAAAGGTAGTCCTCGTTGAAAAGATTGTTTATCGCCAGTTTCAACTGCAGATCGGCCGGTTTGAACGACATGATCTTTTCAAGAGAAATGTTGCTCATGAAGTATTGGGGCAGATGGCCGGTCAGCGTGTAGTCGTTGCTCGACATGGTGAAGCGCTCCGAATAATATGCCCACTTGTACGTGAAACTCCACGTGCGCCATGTCAGTCTGCCGGTCAGCGACGCGGAATGCTTCGGAACGTAGGGAAGCTGCTTGCCTACCGACTTGTCGGCCGGTGACATTTTCTCCCCTTCGTTGACTGACGGGGTCCATGAATAGGAGCCATTCAGATCGAGAAGCCATCCTTTGAACGGTTGGACTGCGAGGTTGGCGTTCAGCTCCACACCGTAGGCATGCACTTTCTTGACATTGCGGGGCGAGAAGAATCCTTTTGTGGTAGGGAGCCAGATGATCCAGTCGTCGATGCGGGAATCAAACCATGTGGCGCTTCCGCTAAGCGAGAACACTTCCGATCTGCCTATGTCAAAACTTACCCCCGCATCGTAGCTGAAGCCCTGCTCGCTCTTTAAATCAGGATTGCCTCCCGGCAGAAAATACAGGTCGTTCAGTGTCGGGAAGCGATAGTTGCGCGACACGGATGCTTTGAGCATGATGTTGCCTGCACGGGAGACCACTCCGTCGATGAAGAATGCCGGGATGACCGGTGCCCACTTGTCGCCGAACATGTCCTGACGCAGGACTATCGACATGCCGAGACGGTCAATAGGCTGCCATTTTGCCGAGGCAGATCCCGACAGCTCGATGCGGCCTTTGTCGTAGCCGACTATGCCTTTCCCTCCGTCCTGTATGATTATGTTCTTGTCTTTGCTGACCACAAAATGCTGATGGGCAGACACGTTGGCGGTGAAGTACCACTGCCTGGAAGGGGTGTATTCTCCGTCGGCCTGCCCGTATAACGTGTTTACCCGACTGCGTGAACGGGTCATTGATGCCCAGTTGCCCTCGGCTACTTCTCGCCTGTAGTCGTAGGCCATCCATGTGTGTATATAGCCACCTTTTACCCCGGTTCTCCAGTTGCTCCGGTTATGGTCCCATGTGACTACACCGCGGAATGTCTGTTCGCGCTGCCGGTTCTCGAATCCTCGTTCCGATCCGTAGTCGGTGGTCAGCATCGGAAGCTCGCGGTTGGAGCCTATATACCATGCATTAAGTCCGAAGCGGTCGCCTCTGAGTGTGTTGTAGTAGACTTCCTGCAGCAGATGGAAGTCTTTGAACGAGGCGGATTTATTCCTTTCGGTGGGATGATACTGGCCGATTATGTTCTTGTCGTCGTCATATATGTTGAGCTTTTTGTCATGGTTGATATATTTATAATCGTTTGGCGACGATGAATAGACCACGCGTGTCGACGACTGCCAATGTTCGTTTCCGTAGGTGATGCGGGCAAACTCGTCGAACGTGCTGAACGAGCCTATTCCCTGCACATATTGGGCGTTAAATCCTTCGCCTATTTCCGGCAAAGTGCCAAGTTTTACAAGTCCGCCGAGTCCGCCGCCAGTTTCGCCGACCGACGATGTGCCGTGGAGCAGCGATGCCTGGTCGATGAAATATGACGGAATAGTAGAGAAATCCGTCATGCCCAGCATGGGATTGTTGATGCGCATACCGTTCCAGGTCACTTGCGTGTGGCTTGGCGACGTGCCGCGGAAAGCTACAGTCGACAGCGTGGCGCGCCCGTAGCTCTTGACAAATACCGAAGAGTTGAACGTCAGGATGTCTGCCATCGACAGGGCTATGTTCTCCTTAAGCGTGAGCGAATCGAAAGTGGTCTTCTGCACGCCGATATCCTTCATCGGACGTCGCGCCGTCACAACAACCTCCTTCAGCTTATGGACACGCCGTGACGCATTCTGTGACTGTACGGTCGTTCCTTGGAACGACCATAATATAAGTAATAGGAAAATTATGACTTTCGGTCGTCCCATTTTTTTATGTTATTTTGAATATACTCCTTAATGTTTTGATAGCTATCTTCAGTCCTTATGATATGTTCATAAAACCTGGGATTCCAATTGAATTGGATCTGATTTTGATTGGCGTATCTTTTAACTCCACTTTTCAGATTTCCTATAGTCGAGGAAAGTCTGGACCTTTTTGATCCTTTTACTAATGGCTGGCGGTTTGATGGTTTAATTGTACCTTCTGATGGATCACCGTTGCCTATTTTTATTATTAAATGTACATGATTAGGCATTACAACCCATTCGTCAATTATTATATCGGAGTAACGGGATTGTATGTCAAGTATGTCGGAGGCCATTTTTTCCCCAACTTCGGTATATTGCATACGACCATTCTCAACGTGTCCGAAGTAGTGGACTTTATTTAGGGTATTAAAAGTCACAAAGAACATGCCGACATCGTAGTTATGCCAGTTTACACGTGAATATTGTCTATTGTGATATATACTGTCCATGTTTGTTCTGTTTGTGGTCGTTCCAAGGAACGACCGTACTTGGCACCATTCCGCATTGTTGCTATTTCCAGGCGAATGCGCCTGGGGTGATTCCGACATAGAATTCGTCCAGCAGGTTGCCGTCGGGCGAATAGCGGTAGATCATGCCTTGTTGCTGATAGTCGATGGCATCGGCCACATATATCTCGCCGTTTATGGGATTGACAGTCAATCCGTAGTATCGGGTGTCGCGGGAAGCGATTAGGGGTCTTACCGGGAGTCGCTCCGAGGTCACGTCCATCTGCCATACATCGCCATTGATCCAATAGAGCATGTCTTTGGCATCATTGATCTTCATGTCGGACGGCGTATCGTCCAGCCTGAATCTGAACTGCTTTTCCACTGTAAAAGTCTCGGCGTCGATTCTGTAAAGCGACGGTGCTTCGTGTCCGTAGGGGCTTCCTTCATAACCTCCGTCTGTTATGGCCCAGAGTTTGCCGTATCTGTCTATTGCGAGTGCCCGCGGCTGTATGCCTATGGTCAGCTCGTCGACCACAAGGTCGGTCTCGGTGTCAATCTTGATGATGCGGTTCTGATAGCTCCAGCAATTGCAGAACAGATACTTGCCGTACTGCACCATCTGTTCGGTGGAGGCTGTCTGCATCGGCATGTCGGGGACAGTTATGTGTCCGGTAATCTCATATCTCCTGGGGTTGATGATGAATATCCGGTTGTCCCACAGTTGTGTGACGTAAGCTTTAGTGTCGTTGACGAAGTGTATGTAGCGCGGCGATGTAAGGTCCTCGATTCGTCCTGTCTCCTTGAATGTGTCAGGATCGATGGCAAAAATGACATGCGAATTGTTGACCACAATCCAGCATTTGCTGTCGTAGACGGTCATCGAGTGGGCCACGTCGCCGAGACGATAGCCGTTGGCGCGGAAGAATACTTCGTTCTGCACCTGATTAGTCGACGGATCATAATATGAAAGAGTGGCATTGCCGTATTGGAAGTTGCCTTCATTGGCTATGAAGAGTCCCGGCCCGGCGGTGTCGAAGTCCTCAGGATCGTCGGCGTAGTCCCATTTCATGCATGAGGATAGCGTCATCAGTGTGGCCACGGCTGCTATGAGTGTCCGGTGTATCTTCATAATCGGAAAAATAGTCTGAGAGTCATTGATTACATAGAGTAGTCTTTGAAGGAAACCACCTCTGTGGAAATCTCGCCTAAAGGTCCGGAATTGGCCATTACGGCTACCTGGACTTTTATAAAGTCGAAGTATTTTATGTCGGCCGGCGTTCCGTCGGCATAGACGGCATTTGATATTTTAAATCCGGTGCGCTGTCCGGTTCCGTCCGGCGATGTACCGTCCGACGTGATATTGTCGGTACCCACGTTGTCGGCATATCCCCATGCGTAAGGTGCGTTGTTCCATAGTCCGGTGGACGGATCTTCAGAATTATTGCTGGGGATCCGTGTGCCATAGAGGGTGTATGTATTGGCTTCTACCCATGCGGGATAGTAGTAGTCCTGAGTGTGTATTCGGTCGAGATACCTGATGGAGCCGGTCTTTCCTTCGGAGTCGCTCCAACTGACGTTCATTTTCGGTGATTCGGGGCGGAAATATGTCACGGAATAGTCAAATAGCGTGGCGGGATTGTCGTATTCCGATCCTTTAAGCTCATACCATTCGTCGTCCGGCAGTCCGTTGCCGTTGACATCCTGCATTACCCATACGATTCCCGGTTCATTGCTCCCGCCGCTTTCGGAGAGGAATGCATTGCCACCTATGGCGAGGTCGTATTCGAGTCCGGAAAGCGTCACGCTATGATCAAATCCGGCAATGATGTAGCCTCCGAACGCTCCGAGCGATACGGGAAGCTTCGCGGCGAGTCGCTGTTCGGCCCAAAGGTTGGCCAAAGCGGGTGTAGTTTCGTTGCCTGTCATGCCTCCGAGCATCGAGGTCTCGTTGATGAACTGTCCGGGTGCGGGAATCCATTCGAACACTTTGTCCGAATAAGCCGAACTTGCCGCCGTCTTTGGCCTCAAACGCTGATTCTCGTCGGCATCCACGCATACGACCTTTACGTCGGCTGAGATTTCATCGTTGACGGTCACGGTGACGGTATATTCTCCAGGGCGGTCGGGGGTGAACTTAAATGTCCGGTCGGTGCAGTCGGCCGGTTTGCCGTCGACACTCCAGCTGAATACAGGATTGTCGATGTCGGACAGTATGGGACGGAGAAATACGGGCCGTCCGGCAAATGTATATCTGTCGGTCGAGGTCTGCAGATAGGATGGAGTGCTGAATGAGATTTCTGACGGAAGCTTGTCGACGACCTCAATGTCAAATTCTTTCGTTGTCGAGCCGTCGGAGTTCGAGGCTTCGATCCGTATATGGTATATGCCCGTGGCTGCGCGGTTGAACGTATAGGTGGTGGTGCCGCGGCATACTTCCTCTCCGTCGACATACCAGACTATGCTGAATCCTTCAGAGTCGGAATGCTGTATGTCAGGTGCGAGTAGGTAGTCGGATGAGGCTTTTACTTTCAGTCCGCCCTCAGGTAGCCTCATGGATATGACCGGAGGAGTCAGAGGCATCACGTCGACCCTGATCTCTTCCGATGCGGTTCCGGCGCTGTTTGATGCGCTGATAGTTACATAATAGTTGCCTTCGTCGGGCCATGTGGCTGTCCATATCGTCGAGCGGCAGACAATGTTGCCGTCAAGTGTCCAGGTAATGTCGGCACCGTCGATATTTTTAAATTCCGGAGATATTGTGAGCTCGTGTCCGGTCTTCACGGTGTAGACTCCATCGCTGTTGTCGAGAATGATCTGTGGTTTTTCTACAGTACTTTCGATGTCGTTGTCCTTGTTGCAGGAAATAACAGTAGCACCGGCCAGAACGGCCGATGCTACCAGGGCAGAAAATTTTAAAAAGAAATTCATTTTGTTATTTTGAGACTGTTATTGCCGGCTTTTATGATATATACTCCGGCAGGGAGATTCGAGAGGTCAAACGAAGATACTTCGCCGGACATCAGCCGGGCTCCGGTGATGTCGCACACCATGGCAAATTCGGCGCCGCTTATGGTGACTGTGCTCGATGCGCGGTCGTAAGCTATCCGGGTCTTGTCGGTCACTGTCGACTGAATGCCGGAGCTGCTCGGTTCCTTGACCATGAGCTTGTCGAGGCAGAAGTATTCGGGGGTGTTGTCGCCCCAGGATCCTGCGTCGGTACTCTTCATGGTGAAGTACAGCTCGTTGACGGTTCCAAGCGAAGTCAGATCTACATACTTCCATCCGCGGTTGATGGTCAGGTCGCCGTTGGTGTATGCCGACAGATCCACCTCCACGGTCTTTTCGCTTTCGTCCGGAGCTACGCCGTGTATGGTCAGGGTCAGTTTGTCTCCGTTGGTAAACGCGCGGGCCGGTGCGGCTCCATAAATGAGGCTGTAGTAGGTATATGTGTTGAGATTGACGTACATGCCGACCGCATCGTATGATTTACCATCGGCGAAAGCCATGTCGACGGGGCGTGCCGCCATGTAAGGGCTATAATAGGCTACAAGATAGGGCACTTCGGCGCTTGTGACTACTGCTCCGAATTCGTCGGTCTTGACCGTGCCGTCCTCATTAAGTACGATTCCGCCGACTGCCATGTTGCTGTATTGGAATTTTAAGTTGTCGGTCTGACGCTGATTGTCGGCCGAATTTGAGGCTGTGAATCCCCACCATGTGTCATAGTCGCCCATCGAACTGTGGACAAATGAGAAGCATTGGCTGTTGATTGATTTTTTGTCATCGTCGAAAGTGCCGGTCCATGATCCGTTTTCGGAGTTGAACGACAACGCTGTAGTTGATTTGGTAAGGTCGAGCGTGATCACTTTATCGTCGGCATTTGCGCCGATGATAGCAGAAAAAGCTAATACGAGAGTAAAAAATCTTTTCATTGGCTTATAGTTAAATGTTAATTAATGAATGGCCCCGTTCATGTTAACAGTACACTGCCTTTTACAGGACGGGGGTAAGTCTATAAGCCGACCGCCAAGCGGTTGATGACGTGACTCGCCCATAATCCCGTGGGCAATGTTGGATTTATTTTTATTTTGAAATAGCAGGTCTTCTGACTTATCCCAACTTTCCGCGCCTTCCCGGCGATGAAGCCAGTGGCAGGTTGCGGAAAGCTTTGCTTATTGAGGACTGTTAAAGTCCTTCACAAGCGGGGAATCACAGCAGCGGGTACTGTTACGGATTTTCACCGTATTCCCTCATAAAGCCCTATATCACACGACTCTTCGTGTCCAAGGCGCTATTTCAGCCGCAAAATTATAAAACTTTTCTTATCTGACAAAACTATTTCGGGCATTCCATTAAAAAGTGTGTTGAAAAACATAAGTCTAATAGCGGATTCTGTAATATTAATGTGAACAAGCTGACGC
>CANOLV010000046.1 GCA_947567425.1 uncultured Porphyromonadaceae bacterium
CGACCTTCGGAACCACAATCCGACGCTCTAACCAACTGAGCTAAACTCACCATGTTGTCGTTTTTGACAGTGCAAAGGTACAACTATTTTTGTAATACACCAAGCATTCTGTGGAAAAATTTATCATCAATTTCAATTTTTTCTTTTTGTACGGTCGCGCTGTCTCTACTAACGGCTTGATTATGTGTCTTGAAGATGCGTTCTGCAGATTCGGTGAATTGTCGGCATTTTTCTGTCCACAGGGGATGATCGACATGTTCAACAGGCATCACCCTGAAGTTGTGTCCGTCGGAAGCCGGAATAGTAAACAGCATTTTATATGATGCATCCGCCACACGGGCTTTGCCTGTGCTGTCGCGTCTGAGTTTTACCTTTACCGCAATGCCGCCTCTTGTGTCGCGTGTTTTCATGTTGGAGATGAAGTTGCCGAGCGAGTAGACCACCAGTGCGTTGTTGCCCGATGTGTCGGTTCTCATCTCGATGGGCTGTATCACGTGTGGATGCGATCCAATCACCATGTCGGCTCCGTTTTCAACGAGAAAGCCGGCCAGTGATTTTTGCGACGTGTTGGGCAGGAGTTTGTACTCTTCGCCCCAATGTATGCATACGGCCACAAGTTCAGCTCCTTTGGATTTGGCCGAGTCTATATCCATCTTGATCAACTCCTTGTCGATGTAGTCAACTACAGCATCGGATGTCAGCCTGATGCCGTTTGTGCCGTAGGTATAGTTGAGGAATGCTATTTTAAACCCGTTGACAGATCGTATGAACGGCAGCATGGTGTCGCGTTCGGCTTTGTTTCGATATGTTCCGATGTGCGACAAGGACTTTGCGTCAAGGCTGTCGAGCGTCCTTGTCAATCCTCTGTCGCGCTTGTCGAGCGTATGGTTGTTGGCAGTGAGGAAAAGGTCAAATCCCGTGTCGGCAAGTGCGTCGACATAGCTTTCCGGCGAGCTGAAGCATGGATAGCCCGTATATGGCCTTCCGCCCAGAGGCGTCTCAAGATTCACCACTGCATAGTCAGCACCGCTTATGTAGTCATTTAGGGCAGTGAAACATTCGGAGTAGTCGTACGTGCCGTCGGGGCGGTGTGCGGCATCAATTTGGGCTTTATGCTGCATGGCATCGCCTACAAACACAAGGTCGGCTTCCTGCAGGCCGTGTGTGAGCGATGCCAATGTGATAAACAGCAATGGGAGAAATGTATGGTTTATTCCTACCATGGAGAGAAGCGGTTATTTTCCGTAGACTGCGCCTTTCGCCGCGAGTAGCGTATTTTTCATCAGGGAGCAGATTGTCATAGGCCCTACGCCACCGGGAACGGGAGTTATGAAAGAGCATTTTGGAGCGACATTCTCAAAGTCAACGTCGCCGCTAAGACGGAATCCGTTTTTCTTGGTGGAGTCGGGGACCCTGGTGGTGCCTACGTCGATTATGGCGGCTCCATCCTTGACCATGTCGGCGGTGACAAATCCCGGTTTGCCGAGAGCGGCTATGATTATATCGGCTTCGTGGCATATCTCCTTGAGGTCTTTTGTAGCGCTGTGGCACACAGTCACTGTGGCGTCTCCCGGATTATGCTTTTGCATCATCAATGTGGCTACCGGCTTGCCTACGATATTGCTTCTGCCAAGCACCACGCAACGGCGCCCTTTTGTCGGAACTTCGTATCTGGCAAGCAGTTCTATTATACCGGCCGGTGTTGCCGACATGTAGCAGGGAAGACCGATCGACATTCGTCCGACGTTTATCGGATGGAATCCGTCGACATCTTTTTTGGGGTCGATTGCTTCGATGACCTTTTGCTCGTCAATGTGTTTCGGCAGGGGTAGTTGGACTATGAAACCGTCGATGTCGGAGTCTTCGTTGAGTGATTTGATGGCATCCAACAGCTTCTTTTCAGTCACGTCGTCTTCGAATCGAATTAGTGTGGATGTGAATCCGCACTGTTCGCATGCTCTGACTTTATGAGCGACGTATGTCTCGCTGCCACCGTCGTGTCCCACCAGGATTGCCGCGAGGTGCGGGCGTTTCAGTCCTTGAGCCACCATTTTCTCTACTTCCGCACCAATCTCCATTTTGATCTGGTCGGCCACTTTTTTCCCGTCGATGATTGTCATGTGTAATGATAATTTTGAATGTTCACAATGTATGATACTGCCGATAAGTGAGGCTGTTGATCGGCTGTATATCTTAATCGTATGCAAAATTAGCGAAAATCCCGAAAATTCTGTACCTTTGTCATATAATATTGGATTAGCAATGAATTGTCGCAAACATATTCTGAAGTTTTTCGCCGGCATGCTTTTGCTGGGCGTTCCCGTATTGGTGTCGGCCGTCAGCCTGCCTATCAAGAAAATTAACGGCGAGGACTATTACTATTATGAAGTGAAGCCGAAGGAGACCGTGTTCGGTCTGTGCCGACAGCTTAATATGACCAAAGCGGAGATAGTGAAATATAATCCTTCTGTGGCCGATGGGCTGCGCGCGGGATCCATTCTGTATTTCCCCGTGGATGTGCTGGACGGAAAGGCTGTCACTGCCTCTGAGGGTCCTGCGGCCGCCGTGCCTTCTTCGGGGACGACCGACTCTCATCGGATACCGATCAGCGCGGCATCGACGCATCATGTCAAGAAAGGGGAGACGGTGTATGGTATATGCCGCCACTATGGTATATCGGAAGAGGATCTGATGGCTTTGAATCCGTCGCTGAAGTCCGGGGCGTTGAAGCAGGGCACATTGCTGCTCCTTCCCGACACATCGCAGTCGGCACCGTCCGTTGCCGGTGATGTCGTGGCTGTCGTACCGGCTGAGCCGTCCGGAGATGTTGCTGGTTGGAAAGCAAATGATGTCGATGACTCAAATGCGGGTACCATTTCTACTGATTCGACCGATGGAATATCGTCGGCAGGATCAGTATTTGGACAGGCCTTTGGGCAGGTTGAGCCGGAGGATGCGGATACGCTACGCATAAGCGTGATGTTGCCGTTCATGCTCGAGCAAAAGACTCCCGACAAGCAGGCCCAGTTCTATACGGAATTCTATAAAGGATTTATGATAGCCGTGGACAGCTTACGCAACGAGAGCCTACCGCTGGTGGTGAACGCATACGACACGTCGAACAGTATAGATTCGGTATATGCGATTCTGCAACGTCCTGAACAGCGTAGGGCTGACATGATATTGGCCCCTGACGGTGATGACCAATTCCGTGCAATAGCGTCGTTCGGAAACCTGAACAGAATAAACGTGATGAATATTTTTGCGGTAAAAAACACTGATTATCTGACGAATCCGTATCTGCTTCAGTCAAACATACCGCATTCCGACATGTATGACAAGGCTGTCGACGGTGTGATTGAATCGTTCCAGGATTATACTATCGTCATACTGTCGTCGCTTGATGGAAAGACGGACAAAAATGAATTCGTGTCGCGTCTTAAGGCCAAAGCTGAGGATGCCGGACGAAGCGTGAAAGAGATACCGTACCACGGCTATCTTAAGAGTTCTGACCTGGAGCAATTAGGTGCTGAGGATTCGTATCTGTTTGTCCCTGCATCCGGAGCACATTCGGAGTTCAATCATGTCGCCTCTACCTTGAAAGCATTTAAAGAGAGCCGCGACGATTATAATAAGGCTGTGCTGTTCGGTTATCCCGAATGGATTACCTTCCCGGAGGAGTCGATCGAGAACATGCATTTTCTGAATTCTACGATTTATTCGCGTTTTTATAACGATGCTTCGAGCCGTCGGTCGAAGGAATTTGTGAATACGTTTAAGAATTGGTATGGAACTGCCATGGCCAATGCCATCCCGGTTCAGGGTATACTCGGATTTGACTCCGGATATTATATCATAAAGGCTTTGAACGACAATGTCCGCCATGACCGTAATTTTGACTATGATTATGACGGCATCCAAAGCAGCTTCCAGTTCGTCACTCCTCCAAGGGTGGCCGGTAAGGTGAATGACTCTCTGTATTTTATTAATTTCCGTCCTTCCGGGATAGTCGACAAACGAATAATAGAATGAACAGCAAAGCGTTTGTGAAGTCGCTCTGTCTGGTGGCGGTCATCATGTTGTGTGGAATCGGCGCGAGCGGACAGGCGCATTATAACTCTAAATTCTCCATAGGAGGAAAGGCCGGAGTCACAATGTCGAAGATGTCCTTTACTCCGAGTACGAAGCAGAAGATGGTCATGGGTAAGATGGCAGGTGTCTCAGTGAAGTATTGGGAAGAGCGTAATTTCGGACTTATCGTGGAGCTTAACTATGAGCAGCGCGGTTGGGCGGAGGATTTCAAGGAGTATCCGTTTACTTTTGAGAGGAGGCTTGACTATATCCAATTGCCGCTTCTGACCAATATATTCTTCGGAGGACGCCATGTCAACGGCTTCTTCAATCTCGGACCTGAGTTCGGCTATATGATAGGCAGCAGCTACAAAGCCAATTTTGACGTGCATGATATCGATAATATTCCGGACTTTCCGGACGACCGTGTCACTGAACAGATGACTCTTAAACCGAGTAAGAAGTTTGACTACGGAATTTCGGCTGGGGCAGGCATCGAATTTATCATCAAGCGCAAGCACCGTATAAGTCTTGAGGGCCGTTATTATTTCGGAATCGGTAATATATTTCCGGACGATAGAAAAGACACCTTTTCGGCATCACGCGGCATGTCGATCATGGTGACGCTTGGATATTCCTATCGTCTTAAATAAGCATAGGCCACGGTCAGATGCGTCCTTGTGCGGTCAGGATATGGTATATCATGTCGTGCAGGAGGTCATACGGATCCATTCTTGATCCGATTCCTTTGGAAGAAGCATCCGTGCGTCGTATCACTCTTAGAATCTCGATCAGTTGCCACGCGTTATATTGGCGCATGCCGATCTTGTAGTCGGTAGGAAGCCAATTGCCTTTGCGTCCTAAAGCGGCGCATAATGCCGGTTCGCTCTTATCCTTTGAGTACAGCAGGATCAGCAGATTTGAAAAATAGTTCCATATCATGCTTAATGTGACCACAAACGGATTGTTTTTAGGATCTTTTCTGAAATGGTCGATTATGGTAAAGGCCGATTTGGCATTCTTGGAGGCAAGCGCGTTGACAAGTTCAAAGTTGTTGTAGTCCTTGCTTATCCCGATATGTCTCTCGATCACTTCAGGCGTGATCATCGATCCCTGCGGAAGTGCTACCGTGAGTTTGTCTACTTCATTGTAGATGCGCGATAGGTCAGTGCCGACATAATCGCATATCATTGACAGTCCTTTCGGCTCTATGTTCAGTCCTTTCTCTTTTATAAAATTGCTTATAATGCCGTTGGCGCTGCCTTCTTTAAGTTTGTTTGACTCGAACATGGTGCCGCCGTGGGTCATGGCCTGGGCAATGAATTCCTTTGACTTGATCTTGGCTCCTCTGCCGCATACTACCAGGATGGTCGACGGTGTAGGCTGCTGGGCATATAGGTGCAATCTGTCCAGTGTACTCTGATTGACCGCCTGCGCTTCCTTAAGTATGACCACTTGAAAGTCTGACATCATAGGGTAGCGTCTGCAGGCATCCATCACGGTGTCCATGTCTACTTCCGGCGCGTAGAAGGTGTACAGGTTGAAGTCGCGGTCGGCTTCCGGAATCAATTCAGTGAAATCTTTCAGAAGTTCGTCAATATAGTATCCCTCTTCACCGTGAAGTATGTATATGGGAGAGAACCGCTTAGACTTTAACAGAGTTCTAAGTTCGGAAAATGATGTTGTCTTTGGAGCAGTGGCCATGTGTGGTAGTCTCGGAAATTTTCGTAAATTTACGGAATTAATCTTGGAACTCCAAGCTTGGATATGAAATTGAATCTACCGTCATACAATACGCGGGTGGCTGTCAGTGCTTCTGGAGAAAGGTCTATCTATGACCGTCTGCGGCAGAAATATGTGGCATTGACACCCGAGGAGTGGGTGCGCCAGCATTTTGTGGAATTTATGATTGTCCGCCGTGGCTATCCTCAGTCGTTGATGGCCAATGAAGTGGGAATAACTCTGAACGGAACTAAGCGCCGGTGCGATACGGTGGTGTTTGACCGGCATGGATGTCCGGTTATGATCGTTGAGTATAAAGCGCCTACAATAGAAGTGACGCAGAAAACCTTTGATCAGATAGTCCGATACAATATGGTTCTCCGCGTCAAATACCTTGTCGTTTCAAACGGATTGACTCACTACTGCTGCGCGATAGACTATCAGCAGATGTCCTACAGGTTTCTTCCCGACGTTCCTGAATATGCCCTACTATAAAGATTCCTCTTCAAGATAGGATATCTCGGTCAGGAGCTGGCCGGCTATGGATTGGGTCTGAGGCAACTGACGTGAAGCTTCAGAAAGCGCATAAGCCTTTATTTCGGACAATCTATGAGGGAGGATGTTGAACATGATTCTCAACGCGGCATATCGGTCGAGGCCGCGGTCGGAGAGCATCAGTTCGTCGGATAGCTTAGCAGCATAGTCCATGCCTCTGAGCAACTTCAGACAGAGTACATCGATGGCTTCCGCAGATATGGCGGAGTTGATCCATTTGCGGGCGATGTCGAGGTCGAATTCGCCACGTGGATATATCATAGGCGCGATCAGCATACTTTCACGTGTCGAGGTGTTGTCCCAAAGTTCCTGTGCCAGCGATGCCGACTGCCCGGTCTCCGCCGCGATAGCGGCAAGCTGAGGCAGATTGACACCGAATATTATTTTATATGGTGCGCCCTGCCTGCGCATAGCGTCGGCCACAGCCCCGTTGCGCAAAGCGAAGAAACGGTGCTTTACAGCCTGCATCGGGTTGAATCCACGGTCAGCCATATCAGTCAAATATTTTGTCCCAGTCTTTCCAGACCACTTCATATCCGAGCTCCTTTATTCTGTCGGCTACCTCTTTAGGCGACCGCTCGTCGCTGACTGAGAACTGTTCCAGCGATTCCGGGGCCACCGAGTAGCCTCCCGGATCCGTCTTGCTGCCGGCGCTCATCGATGTGACTCCGAGCTTCATCATGTTGTCGCGGAAAGCCGGATTCTCTCTCGTGGAGTAGCTAATGTCTACGTCGTGGTCAAATATGCGGAATGCGAATGTCAGTTGGGCAAGCTCCTTGTCGGACATGACAACATTGGGCTGGAAATGCCCTTCCGACGGGCGCATTCTCGGGAAGTTGACTGAATACTTGGTCTTCCAGTAATTCTTTCTAAGATACTGCAGATGGCGAGCCATCATCGTGACATCCGTCCGCCAATCTTCCAGTCCGATAAGTACTCCCATGCCGATTTTGTGGACACCAGCCTGTCCCATACGGTCGTAGCCGTTAAGACGCCAGTCGAAGATTGACTTCATGCCTGCGGGGTGGTATTTTTTATAGTTGGCTTCGTGGTATGTCTCTTGGAAACATACCACTCCGTTAAGTCCGGACTTGGTAAGGCGGTAGTAGCTTTCCGCTTTCATCGGCATAACCTCTATGGTCAGGTTGCTGAAGTATGGACGGCATGTGTGCAGAGCCTCTTCAAGATAGTCGACACCTGCTTTTGCCGGATTCTCGCCGGTGACAATAAGCAGATTCTCGAACGGACCGAGACGACGTATGGCCTGACACTCTTTTTCAATCTGATCCATGGTCAGGATGGTGCGCTGGAACGGATTGTTGTGGTTAAATCCGCAGTATACGCATGAATTGGTGCATGAATTGGTGATGTACAGCGGTATGTACATGCTTATCGTCTTGCCGAAACGTTCTTGTGTGATACGCTGGCTCTTACGGGCCATCTGTTCGAGATACGGTGCGGCGGCGGGCGATATCAATGCCATAAAGTCGTCGACATCAAGATGCTCTTTTCCCAGGGCAATCTCAACGTCGCGGGTTGTCTTGGCCATTATGCATCTGGTGGTGTCGTCCCAGTCGTATTTTTTTATTTCGTCATAAAACATAGGACAAATATTATTTTGCGCAATCGTTGGCTTCGATTACAGATTGAGATATGCGCATGGCGCAGAAATTCGGTCCGCACATGGTGCAGAAATGGTCGTCGCCTTTATGGCTCTCCACGTAATACTGGCGTGCGCGGGCCGGGTCGAGAGATAGGTTGAACTGGTCTTTCCAACGGAATTCAAACCTGGCTTTGCTCATGGCGTCGTCGCGAACCTGCGCTCCCGGATGTCCTTTGGCTATGTCGGCCGCGTGTGCCGCTATCTTGTAGGTGATCACGCCGTTGCGCACGTCCTCAAGGTTTGGAAGTGCGAGATGCTCCTTCGGGGTGACATAGCATATCATGGCAGTGCCCATCCATGCTATCTGGGCGGCTCCGATGGCGGAAGTTATGTGGTCGTAGCCGGGTGCTATGTCGGTGGTCAGCGGACCTAATGTGTAGAACGGAGCTTCATGGCATGCCGATACCTGGCGGTCCATGTTCTCACGTATTTTTTGCATCGGAACGTGGCCGGGACCTTCGATCAATACCTGGACATTATGTTTCCATGCGATTTCGGTCAGTTGTCCAAGCACGTCGAGTTCGAGGAATTGTGAATGGTCGTTGGCGTCATGTATGCTGCCGGGCCTCATTCCGTCGCCGAGCGAGACTGCCACGTCGTATCTGGCAAGAATCTCGCATATTTCTTCAAAATGGGTGTACAGGAAGTTCTCCTGGCCGTGCATAACGGCCCACTGTGTCATAATGGATCCTCCGCGCGACACGATTCCCGTGAGCCGTTCGCCGATGATGTCGGCATGCGCTTTCAGGACTCCGGCGTGAATGGTGAAGTAGTCCACTCCCTGTTCGGCCTGTTCGATGAGTGTGTCGCGGTATATCTCCCAAGTGAGCTTGCCGACATCGCCGTTGACCTTTTCCAACGCCTGGTATACCGGCACAGTTCCCATTGGAACCGGACAATTTCGTATGATCCATTCGCGCGTCTCGTGGATGTTGTCGCCGGTGGAGAGGTCCATCAAGGTGTCGCCGCCCCAATAGCAACTCCATACGGCTTTGTTGACCTCTTCTTCGATTCCGGACGATAGGGCCGAGTTGCCGATATTGGTGTTGAGTTTTACCAGAAATTTCTTTCCTATAATCATCGGTTCGCTTTCGGGATGGTTAATATTGGCGGGAATTACGGCGCGTCCTGCGGCAACTTCTTCCCTTACGGATTCAGGCGTGATATGGCTCTTGATCCCGAGCGCCTCATTGTTCATGTTTTCACGTATGGCCACATATTCCATCTCCGGCGTTATCACTCCGGCTTTGGCAAGCGCCATCTGTGTTATGGCGCATCCATCTTTGGCGCGGCGCGGCGCATATCGCTTGGCGAAACGGATTGAGTCGAGGCTCGCATCCGACTCGCGTTGACGACCGTACTCCGACGTGATGCCGGGAAGCAGCTGCAGGTCGGATCGTTTGCTGATCCACTCTTCGCGAGTGCGGGGGAGGCCTTCGTTAATATTGATTTTTATATCGGGATCGGTGTAGGGTCCGCTCGTGTCGTACACGTATACAGGCTCGTTGTCGGTCATCACTTTCTCTCCGTCGACAATTTTCACCGTAGGTGTGAGATTGACTTTTCTCATCGGTACACGTATGTCGTGTATAGACCCGTTGAGATAAACTTTTTCAGATCCGGGATATGACTGTACGTCTATGTCGTTTATTTCCATTGCTGTGGTTGGTTTAGAGTGTGTCTAAAAATAAATGTTAACACGAGGGCGACCAATCTTTGAGGGATTTATTCTTAACGATAAGGGAGTGTGGCCTTTGCCACTCGACCGCAGAGTTAAGAATAAAGCACCAAAAAGTGGTCGTGCAAGGTCATCAATTATCAATTCACACATATCTGATTAATGATTCTAAATTTTTCGATTACATGGAATATGTCTATGAAAGTTACCACTGGCTCCCGTCTTTCAGGTGTATTTTGTGCTTTGTCTCAGTCATGTACATCAAGTACACTCTTTCAACTGCATCACAAAATCCTCTCCGAAATACGGGACCCTCGTATTAACATTTCTTTTTAGACACACTCTTATATATTATCCGAGGAATGATGTCAGGGGAGAGGTGGCTTGTGCATGGCTGTGCGTGGATCCGAGTCCGGCAAGGAAAGCCATTCGTCCGGCTTCGACGGCGAGTCTGAACGCTTTGGCCATTTCCACCGGATCGCCGGCCACTGCAATTGCCGTATTGACGAGAACCGCGTCGGCACCCATCTCCATGGCGTCGGCGGCGTGTGAAGGCGCTCCAAGTCCGGCATCTACTACCACAGGCACGCGGCTTTCGGCGATGATGATTTCCAGCAGGTCGCGCGTCTTAAGTCCTTTGTTTGTGCCTATCGGCGCGCCTAATGGCATAACGGCCGCTGTGCCGACTTCTTCCAGGCGCTTGCACAGTACCGGGTCGGCCTGGATGTAGGGCAATACGTGGAAGCCTTCCTTGGCCAGTATTTCGGTGGCTTTCAGGGTCTCGATGGGATCCGGAAGAAGATATTTTGGATCGGGATGTATCTCAAGTTTGAGAAAGTCAGTGTGGAATATCTCTCTTGAGAGTCTGGCCGCAAGAACGGCTTCTTCTGCATTTCTTACACCGGATGTGTTGGGCAGAAACTGAACTTTGTCGCGGTTGATGTGGCGCAACATGTCGTCGTCAGCTTCATGTTCCATGTCGATTCGTTTCATGGCCACGGTGATCATCTCTGAGCCTGAAGCGAGAATAGATTCGAGCATGAGTCTGTTGGATGAGAATTTTCCTGTGCCCATGAACAGGCGCGAAGAGAATTCGCGTCCGCCAATTTTTAAAGTGTCCATTGTCTGTATGGTTATGATTGGTTTATAATATTATTATTTTGCACCTAACCGGGTCAGTACGTCGTCGACGTATTGGGTTGGATTGTCGGCATTTATTATAGATCCCGACATGGCTATACCTTGGACTCCGGCAGACATTATATCGTCAACGTCGTCGATGGTGATTCCACCTATGGCTACTACGGGAAGCTTGTTGCCTTGTTCGGCCACTTCGCGCATAATGTCGCGATAGCCGTCAAGCCCGATTACCGGTGAGAGTTTTTTCTTAGTCGATGTGTAGCGGAACGGCCCTAATCCGACATAATCGACATCTACGCCTTTAAGGGCAAGAATGTCGGCGGCCGTATTTGCCGTCACGCCTATTATGGCGTGCGGTCCGAGAATCTCCCTGGCCTGGCGTGGATCCATGTCCTCTTTTCCGAGATGTACGCCGTGGACTCTTAGCTCCTTGACTAATTCTACATTGTCGTCAATGACGAGTATTACACCGGCATCGCGGCAGATGGGGATTATCTCCTCGGCGGCGGATTTCAGTTGTTCATAGGTGGCGTCTTTGAGCCGGAGCTGTACCCACTTGCATCCTCCGTCGACAGCCATCTTTACTTGTTCGGCTATGGAGTGACGTTCAGATGGGTTGGTTATAAATTGCAGCATATTGAATGTTATAATTATTTGTAATAGAGCCTTAAGGCACTGTCAACGGCATTGAGCCGTGACCGAAGTGTATCGGCATCTGTCATGCCGAACAGATAGCCCAGCATGGCAAATCCTGCAAAAGGGTAGGCCGACAGCTCTTTGAACCGATCGGGCGATATTCCTCCTAAAGCTACGACTTTATCTTTCGGCAACGACATTAACTCCTCGTCGGAGAATGCGCCGGTATAACCCTGCTTCGAGATGCTGTCGAATATCGGACTGAGTGTCACGTAATCGTATTTATGCGCCTCTTCGGCAACTTCATTTACGGTGTGGCATGTGCGGCTGACGGATCCGGTGTAGCGTGGCGGCGGGACTGGGCAACGTGAATTCAGATGTATGCCTCCGAGGTTAAATTCGTTGAGCAGTTCAAAGTGGCCGTGAAGCCTCAGTCTGCCGTGAAGTCGTGGCGGCATGGATTCGATGACATTCTTTACTTCGCGCAGGGATGCATCAGGATGACGCAGATGCACGAAGTCCCATCCATGGTCAAGGATCATGGTGATGCATCGTGGCTCGTCGTCGAGTATGTCCGGTGGCGTGACGGCAATCTTGAGCATGCGCGTACTATCCTCCGTAGAATGGCTGGATCACAAGTATGGAGTCGCCATCTTTCAGTATGGTAGAGTCTCGGTCCACCAACTGTACTACTTCTCCGTTGAGTGCCGTTGCTATTCCATCGGGATCTATTCCTGCTATATTTAGGGCACCTTGGAGCGACGTATTGTCGGGTACCACAAATTTTTTGTCATTTACTGTAATATTCATAAATCTATGGTTATGTTTAAATTGGTGACTCAATTATTGATAGCGGAACCGGTGCGAATAGGTGATTGACCGGTCCATGGCCATGACCGATGCTTACGTCGGCTCCTGCCGACAGGGCTTTGGTGATATAGTCCTTAGCCTCGATGACGGCTCTTTTCATCGGATGTCCCAATGCGAGATATGATGCGATGGCTGACGACAATGTGCATCCGGTGCCGTGTGTGTTGTACGTCGCGATGCGTCCGGTGGTAAGTTTTACCGGAATATCGTCGGTTGTGACGGACAAAATGTCTGTCGACTGCGACGGGTCGCCAGAGAGGTCGTCGCCCCCTTTCAGCAGGATGCCGTTGGCTCCGGCCTGGCGGAGCGCAAAGATCTGTTCGTCGGCCGAGCGGCATCCGGTAAGCTCGATGGCTTCAGCTACATTCGGGGTTACTATCGCGCTCATAGGCAGGAGCATTGACTTTACTGCGAAGATAGCTTCATCGCTGATCAGTTTGCTGCCTGAAGTGGATATCATCACTGGATCAAGCACGATGTTGGATGCATGATTCCTGGCAAGTGCCAGAGCTACAGCTTCTACGATTTCCTGGCTGAACAGCATACCGATTTTTACAGCGTCAGGACGGATGTCGGTATACACGGCGTCGATCTGCGCCGCTACGATGTCGGGGTTTATTCCTTGTATTGCAGTCACCCCCAGGGTGTTCTGAACGGTGACGGCTGTTATGGCCGTCATGCCATATACACCGAGAGCCGACATGGTTTTGAGGTCGGCTTGGATGCCGGCGCCTCCTGAGGAATCGGATCCGGCTATTGTCAGTGCTGTCGCGTATCTACTCATACTGAGAAATCTGCATTCGTTAAATATAACAATGCATAAATGAAAAAGGATTAGCATGAGCGCACCGCGCAAGCTATGCGATGGGTGAGTATGTGTCGGGGGTATCTGTGGCAATAAAGCACTTGCCATCATGTATTGTCGTTGCAATCCCTTCGCCGGCGTTATCCGTATCAGGTTCTTAGGGTCTAATCTCAGCACACTCAGTCATCGCAGTGGCACCCCTTTGTCACTTATGTAGTGGCAAATTTAGTCAGATTCTGCTTAACAGCCAAATATTATCGGTATATTTTGAGAGGTACAATGAAAAAGGAGAACCTGCTTAGGCTCTCCTTTACTTGTGACTCCTACAGGATTCAAACCTGTAACCTTCTGATCCGTAGTCAGATGCTCTATTCAGTTGAGCTAAGGAGCCGTCCTTTGATGAAGTATCATCTCCATTTCGAGTGCAAAGTTACGTGTTATTCTCGAAACTGCAAAATTTTCACAAAGAAAATTTTCGCAAAAAAATTTTCGTCGAAGCTATGTAGAGTCCAACAGCAAACGCAAAGTTAAGCTACATTCTGGAAAAATCGCTT
>CANOLV010000047.1 GCA_947567425.1 uncultured Porphyromonadaceae bacterium
TCTTAACTCCGAGTCGTTTGGTTTCTGAATCAAGGCCGTTCTTAGAACTACCTACACCTTTTTTATGTGCCATTTCTTTTTAAGACTTTTAATGGGGTTAAGCAACTAATTCTTTGATCACTACTTTGGTGAAGCACTGGCGATGGCCGTTTTTGCGGCGATAGCCTTTACGTCTTTTTTTCTTGAAGACGATTACTTTGTCACCCTTTACGAGCGGGGTAGCCACTTCGCAAACTACTTTTGCTCCTTCAACGGTAGGAGCACCAACTTTAACGTTACCGTCGGCATCTACGAGGAGAACGCGGTCGAATTCAACTGAATCGCCTTCTTTCTTGTCCTCGCCGAGATAGTGAACATACAAGAACTTTCCGGCTTCTGCCTTGAACTGCTGTCCTTGAATTTCTACAATTGCGTACATCTGTTTAATAAAAATATTACAGGTTAAACTCCGATAGGCGGGTCGCCGACATGTCGGGCATCCTCTTTGTTCTGAAGCCTATGCGAAAAAATGCCCACAAAATTACATAAAATTTCTCATGTGGGCAAGTTGTTTACAAAATAATATATAATTTTGTTGTTGTCAAAATTCAAAAAAACGATTAGCAATGGAAAAAACATGGAGATGGTTCGGTCCGAACGACAAGATAACCCTTGACATGCTCCGACAGATAGGGGTAGAGGGTATAGTGACCTCGCTTCATCATATCCATAACGGCGACGTGTGGACTTATGACGAGGTGATGAAAATGAAGAACTTTATCGAAAGCCACGGTCTGCGCTGGTCGGTGGTGGAGAGTCTGCCTGTGAGCGAGTCGATAAAGTATGGCGGTCCTGACCGCGACCGGCTAATAGCCAATTATAAGGAGAGCCTGGCCAATCTCGGCAAGGCGGGAGTGAAGACGGTGTGCTATAATTTCATGCCGGTGCTTGACTGGGCGCGGACAGACCTTGAATATCCTAACGGCGACGGAACGTCAAACCTGTATTTCAACCGGGCGGAGTTCGCTTATTTCGATTGCTATATACTGAAGCGCGAGGGTGCGGAGGCTGATTACGATGAAGCCACTTTGGCGCGTCTGGAGGAATTGAGGCGCACTATGACTCCTGAAGGCGAGAAGCGTCTGGTGGATAATATAATAGTCAAGACCCAGGGTTTTGTCAACGGTAATATATCGGAGGACGACATGTCGCCGGTGGACACGTTCCGCGAACTTCTGAATCTTTATGACGGCATTGACCGCGACGCTCTGCGCCGGAATATGCAGTATTTCCTTGAGGCGATAATGCCTGTGTGCCGGGAGTATGATGTGAATATGTGTGTACATCCCGACGATCCTCCGTTGCAGATTCTTGGATTGCCGCGCATAGTCACCTGCGACGAGGATATAGAATGGTTCTTAAATGCAGTCCCGGATCCGCATAACGGTTTGACATTCTGTGCCGGTTCGTTGAGCGCCGGAGCGCATAATGACGTGACGGCCCTTGCCCGTAAATATGCCGACCGGACTCATTTTGTGCATGCGCGCATCTGCCGTGTCCTTCCGGACGGCGACTTCAAGGAGTCGACCCATCTTGATCCGAGGCTGATAGACGTAATCCGCACGTTTGAGACCCGTCGTCCCGGTGTGCCGATGCGTGTGGATCATGCTCCGTTGATGCTCGGCGATGAAAAGATGGGGTATAATGCGGGCTATTCGTTCCATGGACGTATGCTCGCGCTTGGACAGGTCGACGGGATAATGGCCGCACTGAAGGCGGAAAAATCTAATTAATAAATATTAATAGAATATAGCTGATTATGAATGATTTATTTTCGGTAAAAGATAATGTGGTGGTCATCACCGGAGGCACCGGAGTCCTTGGTGCGTGCATAGGTGAATATCTGGCGGCCCAGGGTGCCAAGGTGGTGCTGATGGGGCGCCGGAAAGATGAAGGCGACAAGATCGTAGAGAAGATTGCAGCCAATGGGGGCGAGGCGATGTTTCTGGTGACGGATGTGCTCGACCAGGCGGTTGTCGAGCAGAACTGCCGCGACATCCTGGCGAAGTACGGACGTGTCGACGCGCTTCTGAATGCTGCCGGAGGCAATATGCCCGGCGCTACCATTGCTCCCGGGTCGACATTCTTCGATGTGCGTATAGAGGAGTTTCAGAAGGTGCTCAACGTGAATTTGACCGGTACGGTCATACCTACCCAGGTGTTCCTTAAGCCGATGGTGGAAGCCGGTAAGGGTTCGATCGTCAATTTTTCGTCGATGGCGGCTTTCCGCCCGATGACCCGTGTGCTGGGCTATGCCGCGGCCAAGGCCGGAATCAGTAATTTCACTGCGTTTATGGCCAATGAAGTGGCGGTGAAGTTTACTCCGTCCATACGTGTCAACGCGATCGCCCCCGGATTCTTTCTGACCAATCAGAACCGTGCGTTGCTGACCAATCCCGACGGAAGCCTTACCGAACGCGGCTCCGACGTCATACGCCAGACTCCGTTCAAGCGGTTCGGCCGTCCGGAGGAGCTGTGCGGCACGATCCAGTATCTTATCAGCGAGGCTTCAAGCTTCGTGACGGGTACGGTGGCCGTGGTCGATGGCGGCTTCAACGCCTTCGCCATGTAATCTGCATGTAAGCATATATCGCACAGCCGGATTATTTTCCATGCCTAAGGGGTGTGACAAGAAAATTTTCCGGCTGTCAAGCAAGTTTAGACGTCGGATTGTTGTATCTTTGTAGTCATTAACATCTTATTCAAATTAGCGAATGATCGAACGCATCGTAATAATCGACAATGTGGATCCGGTAAGCTTCTATGGCATAAACAATTGCAACATGCAGCTTATCCGAAATTTGTTTCCCAAGCTCAGGATGGCGGCCCGCGGGCAGGTCATCAAGGTGATCGGCGACCAGGAGGAGACCGCAAAATTTGAGACCAAAATCAAGGAACTGGAAGATTATTGCTCACGCTACAACAAGCTTACCGAAGACGTGATTCTCGACATCGTGAAGGGGAATGCGCCTAAGGAACTTAGGCGCGACGACGTCATAATATACGGCATCAACGGCAAGCCTATATGCGGGCGTAATGCCAATCAGGAGTTGCTTGTGGAGGCTTTTACGAAGAACGACCTCACGTTTGCGCTCGGTCCTGCCGGAACCGGCAAGACATACATAGCCATCGCACTGGCGGTCCGCGCCCTTAAGAACCGGGAGGTGCGCAAGATCATATTGTCGCGTCCGGCGGTCGAAGCCGGCGAGAAGCTGGGGTTTCTTCCCGGCGACATGAAGGATAAGATCGATCCGTATCTGCAACCTCTATATGACGCTCTCGAAGATATGATTCCTGCCGTAAAGCTTAAGGAATATCTGGAGAACAACGTCATCCAGATAGCCCCGCTCGCATTTATGCGTGGCAGGACGCTTAATGATGCGGTGATAGTGCTTGACGAGGCGCAGAACACGACTACCCACCAGATAAAGATGTTTCTCACCCGTCTGGGCATGAACGCCAAGATGATCATCACCGGCGACGTCACCCAGATCGACCTCCCGCGCTCGGTAAGTTCCGGACTTGTGCAGGCCTTGCGTGTGCTAAAGGGAGTACCGGGCATAGGCATGGTGGAATTCGGAAAGAAGGACATAGTCCGCCACCAGCTGGTGCAGCGCATAGTGGAGGCTTACCAGCATTGGGATGATGAAAACAAATTAAATAAAGAAAACCAATCATAACTATGGCAAAAACTCTAATCAACACTGACTTTAATTTCCCGGGTCAGAAAAGTGTGTATCACGGGAAAGTGCGTGACGTCTATGACATTAACGACGACTTGATGGTCATGGTGGCCACCGACCGCATATCGGCATTTGACGTGATTCTGCCCAAAGGCATACCTTATAAGGGGCAGGTGCTTAATCAGATAGCCGCGAAGTTTCTCGACGCTACTGCCGACATAGTGCCGAACTGGAAGCTGGCTACTCCGGATCCGATGGTGACGGTGGGTCTGAAGTGCGAGGGATTCCGTGTGGAGATGATCATACGCGGCTACTTGACCGGCAGCGCCTGGCGCGACTATCAGTCGGGAGTGCGAGAGCTGTGCGGAGTCAAACTTCCCGACGGCATGAAGGAGAACGAGCGTTTCCCCGAACCGATAATAACGCCGACCACCAAGGCGGAGGCCGGCCACGATGAAAACATATCCCGAGAGGAGATCATAGCCCAGGGCATAGTCGACAAAGAGGACTACGAGCAGATGGAGCGCTACACGCGTGCGCTGTTTAAGCGCGGATCTGAAATGGCCGCAGAGAAGGGATTGATACTCGTCGATACGAAGTATGAATTCGGTAAGCGCGACGGCAAGGTCTATCTTATCGACGAAATCCATACACCGGACTCATCACGCTACTTCTATGCCGATGGCTATGAGGAGCGTTTCGCGAAGGGCGAGCCCCAGCGTCAGCTGTCGAAGGAGTTTGTGCGCCAGTGGCTTATTGAAAACGGATTTATGGGCAAGGCCGGACAGAAAGTGCCTGAAATGACCGATGCCTACTGCGAGTCGGTGAGCGAACGATATATAGAGCTGTATGAGCACATTACAGGCGAGAAGTTTGTCAAGACAGACGAGACTGATCTTGCCGAGCGCATAGGCCGTAATGTCGAGGCATATCTTGCCAGCCGATAAACTGTTATTCTGCCGATGGAGATAAAGGCTGAATTGGTCAATCCATACGACGACCAAAGATGTAAGACGGAGCAGGTGCGCGACATGTTCGACAGCATAGCTCCGGCTTATGACTTTATGAACCGTATGATGACGTTCGGGATCGACAAGAGGTGGCGTGCAAGGGCAATCAAGCTTATAAAGCACCACGCTCCCCGGCGTGTTCTTGACGTGGCTACGGGTACGGGAGATCTGGCGATGCTTATCTGCCGGAAGGTTCATCCCAAGTCGCTGATGGGCATCGACCTGAGCGAAAACATGATAGCTGTGGCCCGACGCAAGGCTTCAAAATCGGGATTTACAGATGGGGTAGACGTGCAGTTTCGCACGGCAGATTGCCTTAATCTTCCTTTTTCTGAGGGTTCATACGACTGCGTCACGGTGGCCTACGGAGTCCGCAATTTCGAGCGGCTTCTTCAGGGCTATGGGGAGATGCACCGCGTTCTCTCGCCCGGAGGTGTGCTGTGTGTCATCGAACTCTCTACTCCGACTTCGCCGATAGTCAAGCCTCTTTACCGCATATACACGAAGTACTTGATCCCATTGGTCGGACGTATTGTGTCGCACGATGTGCGTGCATATAGCTATCTGCCAGAGAGCATAGCTGCCGTTCCGCAGGGCGATGCGATGCTTGACCTGATGCGTGAGGCCGGATTCCGCGACACACGGTTTGTCCCGCTCACTTTCGGCACATGCACCATATATCTGGCAAGAAAGTGAACCGATTCGGTTGATGTACAGATTGACTGCGATTGGAATGCAGTCGGCTCCAGAAAATTAAATATGAAAGCCTGACAAAGAGTTTGGATAAATCCGCTTTGTCAGGCTTTTGACTTTCCACGTAGTTGTTGCTAAGTTAAGAAAATCTACATCAAACCACAACTTAATGATTCTCTCATGTATGCTAATGGTGTTGCTAAGTTAAGAAAATCTACATCAAACCACAACCTTGGTGTGAAAATGACCTTATTTATAAGCTTTTAGGTCATTCGTTTTGAATAAAAAACGGCGATATGGAGGCCAAGGAAGTGGCTTTGATTGATTTTATAGTAGCAAAGTTATTAAAAAAATTCCAATTGTTGAGGTGTTTTAAGAACAATCTCTTTCTCCTTACCCCAGAAATTTATTATGTCGCCATACTGTTTGTCGGTCACTTTGAGTATTGATGTCTTTCCGAGCGAGGGTATCAGGGCTTTTACCCGCCGTATATGCACGTCCATACTTTCTTTTGAGCCGCAATGGCGGGTATAGACAGAGAACTGCATCATGGTGAAGCCGTCGCGTTCAAGATTTTTTCTGAACTGGGCGGCATCCTTACGCTGTTTTTTTGTCTTCACCGGTAGATCAAAGAATACGAACAGCCACATAATCCGGTATGCGTTTAGGCATAGACAGCTCATCGGTGTCGGCCGTGAAACAGTGGGACATTGAGTCGCTTTGTCTCGCCTGACATAACTTTGAACGCCGAAGTGCAGATCATCTCCAGTGCGATGTTCATAGGATGGGTTTTGCCGTTGACCATCGTGTCGCGGTATAGTGTGCCGATCAGTGCCGACTTTGATTCTTTGTCGAGCGAGGAGCGTCCGGAGCTGTACAGTCCGTAGACCGTGTCGTCGACATAGGAGCGGAACGGTTCCATGAGGTCGTCGGCCAGTGGAAATGCGTTTGACCGGTTGTGGTGGTGTATGCCGAATGCCGGTAGCATGCCTGCTCCTACGATGGCTCTTGCAGTGGCCGCGCGGAGTATGGTATAGCCGTAGTTGAGGAGGTCGTTTGGCGATGCACCTTCGCGTGAGCGGATATATGACGGTCCGAAAAGCATCGACCAATAGAGCCTGGCCGCAATGCCTTCACGGTTGTCGGAATCGTCGCTTTTGACGTTGGTGTAGTATGGTTTGAGTGTGTCGCCGTCCTTGCCGTACTTCTTAAGCAGCAGACTCTGATTTTTGATTTTCGCGGTGATGATCTGTTGCCATAGCGACTTTTTTGACGGCAGTGATGCTTCGATCTGGTTGCGGTAGCGTTGCCCTTGAAGCGTATTGCAGTCGAGAGGATTCATCATTATGTGCGGCATATACTTGTCGTCGCACACAATCACCCCTACATTGTGGTCGGCAAGATGGTTGAGGGCAGGGATGGTGACGGCTATGCGCTGATTCTCAATGACCACATGGGCCAGATCCTCTATGGGCACCGAGCGTGCAGGCTCGATGCCGTTGTCGTCAAGCGGGGCGAGGATAAGCTGTGCATTTCTGACAGAAACGCGTAGCGGTGAGGAGAGAAATATGGTGCGTTTCAGCATTTGGGATGTATGAAGTGGATGGTGCCTGTCTCGGAAATAGTGAAGTCATGGTCCTGCACGAGTGCATTGAATTGGGTATGGCGAATAATTATGCCAGGACGAATCTCTTCTCCTTGAGTCCAGGAGCCACTTTTGCTTTTAGCATCTTTTGACGGTCTGGCTTCCTGTTGGAATCGAAGTTCAAATATCCCATATACATTTCCTTTTCCATCGGAATTTCGTGATATTTGAGTGATTTTGTATAATCTCCTTGCCAGTTCGGTCTGGGAAGATTCGTAGACTTCGCGTGGCGACTTTTCGTAGAACAGGACTAAGGTGCCAGCTTTAAGAATCCATTTGAGTGGCAAGTCGTTAGTGTCGGACAGCGGAAACAGCTCGTCGCCGGATTTGCGGCGTTTGACAGCTTCAAGATTGCTGACGATGAGAAATGATCGTTTTGTCTTGCCTTTTGCGGTGGTTCCTTCATAGATGGCCATGCCGTAGTTGGTGTCATTCACCACATGGATCATCTGTTTGTGGGCGTGGCGCGAGACATCGCGTTGACGTTTGAGATGGATGGGGGAGGTGACCGACGGGGTAAATACCCTGACTTTCTTGATTTCAATGCCTTTGGCTTCGTTCATCCATATCGGCGAGTCGAAGAGGTGTTTGAATCCCCGCTCGTAGAGAGCTTGCTTAACACGGTCTCTGACGGCCGGATCGACTATCTTATCGATGTCTTTTTCTGACAGCTCCGTAATAGGAACCCGTGATACATATTTGATGTCACCGTCGCGGTCGATGGCTCCATATAATGTCTGTTTGTGCAGAATGCCACGTGCGGTGTCGCCCTGCTGATACAGAGGGGTGCCGTCGGCGGCGCGGTGTATGCGCCCCCTTGTCTTAAGAATTTTCTTTGACTGCTTAAGAGTGTTGTCAGGGGTGTCGTGAACCACGAGCAGATGGTCGGTGATGCGTTTTACATCTTCGGTAAACGTGTCCCAGGGCTTTTCAAATTTCGGTTTGGCCCCTCCGTTGTAGTCGTAAGCCTCTGCTGAGCGGACATATTCCGCCCACAGCTGATACTCACGTCGGCCGATGCATGCTATGACGATGGCATCTATGGCGTGGTGGCAGTGGTTGATGCGTTCCTTTTTCGAATACTCGTCCTGCAGTCCCCACATTTTGCGGAATTCGGCGGTGGTCATACCTTTGACTGTGAATATCTGGCGCTCTTCGCTGCGGAACAGTGTTCGGAGATATTCTTTGGCATATTTGCCGATTATGCCTATGTCTACTCCTTGCCGATTGGTAAATCCTTCCGGCACTTCTGTCATGGTGAATCGGCGTACTTTTTCGCGCCAATACTCCAATTGCATTTTAAGGTAGTGGCGCTTTTGTATCATATTATCTTTGATCTCTTTGGTAGATGCGTTCCCTGTCCTGATTTTGGCAATCTGGTTAGATAAGTCCTCAATCTTTTTATTCCATTCCAAAGTGTCGATGCGCTCCAATATCAGATTATGGTCAGGCAGTTGGGAGGGCATTGAGGCTCTTTTGATCTGCCGGTTGTACACGGAGTTGCACAAAGTCTTGTTGGCCTGCGAATTGTCCCCTCCGATAGAGCGCGGTACGGTATGCTCTATGTCATATTTAGGATTTGGTCCGATGAAGTCGGTAAGTCCAATCTGTTCGCCGGTATACAGGCATCGGTGCTGTTGCTCTTCCCACAACTGATACTTTAGGATGTCGGTTTCGGATGGTTCGATGTCGAAGCCAGTAGCTTCCCGGTATAAGCGAGAAATCTCATCGGCATATTTTTTGCGGTTTTTTTCGTTCTCTCGTTGATATCGCTCGATGGCTTTGCGCATGTTGGCATCGTTAAGTCCGCGGGCAAACTCGATGTTGATGCGTGTGGTGCGGTCAATCTTACCTTCGATAATCAGTCGGTTGATGAGATGGCGCAGTTTGAACAACGCTCTCATGGCCATTGGATTGCGCACTGATGATGTGCGTGGCGAGCCGAGCAGGAGGCGTCCTTGGCTGTCAGCCTCGGCTTCCGGGTATGTGTCAAGTTTTGAAGGATGGTAGATTCGGTCTAATTTGCCGTAATCGATTCCGGGTACATCTTCGAGAATACGGCGCACTGCCATCTGCTTTGTCGTGGTCTTGCGGAACGGGTAGTTCTTGAAGTTTGCTATCAACCCGACGATCTGGTCTGTTATGTCGGTTTTGCGGTCGATGTCGTCAAGGATATGTGGTGGAAGTACCGAATCAAGGTTTGCAACGAAAACAGCTTCATCGTAGCGGAGTCCGTTTTCGAGATGCGGCAAGATTTTGCTTATGGCTTTTAGGCTGAGTGAGGCGTAGCCTTGTGGAACCTTGATCTTTGTAAATGATGAACTTTGTTCGTCGTCGAGCTGCAGATTCTTACTGGCCCAATCTGACAGCTTCTCTTCTGAGTCAAAGGAGTAGAGGGCATGCCATACGTCGTTGATTATCTGGGCGCGGTTCTTGTCGGAAGCCAAAACGTAGCATGAACATATAGAGTCTTGCCAGTCGGTGCCGAATAGTTCGATAAGTCCGGTGGTCAAAGGACATCCCGATACGGATGTGGACATGCGGAAGTTGAATTTATATGCTGTCGATTTTGGGTCGTCGCGGAATGAGTAGTTGCCTTTTCCTGCAATTTTCCTGGCGATTTCTTCAAATTCAAACGTGTCTTTTGTTTTGCGGAAAAACAGAGGCATAATCTTGTTGCGTTCATCATCTGACAAAGGCCTGAAATCTGATCTGGAAGAGTCTTTCAGTCGGATATTATTGATGAATGCGAGCATACGATAGCGTTCGAATGAGGGGTGTGAGATGGGGCATCTGCTTTTAGACGGTTCAAATATGCATTTACCCACAAGGCCTTTCTGGGATTTGAGAGGACGCTGGAAGAATATGGCGCGGTGCAGTTCCTTGACCAGACTTTCCGGCAGGTGCTGTTTGGCACAGATGGCTCTGAATTCTTTTTCAGTATGGGCTAGGCGATCGGTATAGCGTGACCGTATTTTTGTGCCTTTCTCATACAACATGAAAAAGTATTGACCGAGATATTCGCACCCGTTTTCCTGCAGTTCTTCCGAAAGTTCGGAAATGCCTTGTTTTACGGCTCCGTCGGCTTCTCGTGTCTGTTCTTTTCTGTTGCTCAGGAATCCGCGTCGTTGAGCCAGATGGTAAAGTGCCCGGCCGAGCAGGAATCGGTCCTGCTGATTCGTCATATCCAATTCTCGCGACAAGGCTTCGTTTCGGGCAAAGTATGGGTTGGAGTCACCGTCGGTGCGTTGCCAATGAATGAACTCATCGACAAGAGGATACTGCTTTTTTGATCGCCAAAGTTGTAGGTCGGTGTCAGATAGAGGTGGACACATGCCATTTTTAATCAAAACCTTGAGAAGCTCGATCTTTAACAGCCTGCGTCTGAAATAGTGTCGACGGGTAGCTCTGGACATCGTGCGGGTTTCGACGGCCGGCTTTTCGTTGCCCTTATCGCGGGCTACCCCTTCCTGGAATATAAAGGATCCGGCATCGATGAATGAATTACATTCTTCATGGTTCTCGATTATTGCCCAACCGATAGAGTTGGTGCCCAGGTCTATTCCTAATGTTCTGTTTGGCATGGTTCAGTGATGCTTTATATGCAGTTTTTATGTTTTTGCAATTATTTTACTCGGATAGACTGTAAAATTATGGATAAAATTTGGTTTATCAAAGACAAATGACTATTTTTGTGTCAAATTCTACATCTTATCACAATAAGGCTATATGCCGAAGGTGAAATCCTATGTCTCCGCGTACTCCGTGGAGACTTTTTTGTACATGGCTGTCTGATAATGGACATTAATGAGTAACTTTGCAGGGAATTGTTTCGGTGAGGAATCCGGACGATATATGATTTTAACAGAATGGAAAAAGTATAGATATGGCTGTGAGAAATAAGGGAGGTCGGCGTGGTCATGGCCGCGCCGCTTCGGGAAAGTCAAGACGTAAGGGTGGGGGCATGCCGCTTAAGGCGAGGGCTTATATGCTCGGATTTATATCCGTGGCATTGTTTGTGGCCTTGTCTGCCGCTGGTAATCTGTCGGGATGTTCACATCCTGAGGATGGCGACGCGAGCCTGGGTGGAGTTGCGCATATCGCCGGACTTGACCGTGTGGCGACTTATTCCGGCGATGCTGAATATCTGGTAGACTATACGGGAATGAACATATCGTTTAACCCTAAGGCGCATGTGCCGAACTGGGTGGCCTGGGAATTGACACGTGACGAGGCTTTGGGGACGGTGCCCCGGCAGCAGAAGTTCAGTGCGGATGAGAGTGTGCCGGGATGTGCCGATCCATGGGACTATTCTTATTCCGGTTACGACCGTGGACACATGGCTCCGGCGGGCGATATGAAATGGGATAAGAGGGCTATGAATGAATCGTTTTATATGACGAATATATGTCCTCAGGCTAATTCGCTTAATTCGGGAGCTTGGCGTACGCTTGAAGAGAAGTGCCGTGTGTGGGCGCAGGTGGACAGCGCGATAGTGATAGTTGCAGGTCCTGTCTTGACCGATAAGTTGACCGAGACGATAGGTGATTCGCGTGTCGTGGTCCCGAAGCGTTTTTTTAAGGTGGTCCTTTCTCCTTATAGCAATCCTCCACGAGGGATAGGGTTTATAATGAACAATGGTAAAGTGGCCGGCGGTATGCAGAAGGCCGCGGTCACTATCGACGAGGTCGAGGCCGTAACGGGGCATGACTTTTTCAGTGCGTTGCCCGACGATGTGGAAGCTGCCGTAGAATCGGAGTGTAATTTTAATTATTGGAGTAGTTTGAGTCTGTAGATATGCCGATTGATAGGATAGAAGATACGATATGCGCTGTGAGCACACCCGCCGGGGTGGGGGGTATAGCGGTGGTCAGAGTAAGTGGCCGGGATGCATTTTCGATTGTTGACCGTATATGGAACGGCACTAAAATGGCTGAGGCCGGAAGTCATACCGCACATCTGGGAACTATTGTCGGCGACGACGGCGAGGCTCTTGACCAATGTGTGGCGACAGTGTTCCGCGGACCAAAATCGTTTACCGGTGAAGATGTGGTGGAATTATCGGTGCATGGCTCCGTATGGATCCAGCGTCAGGTAGTCAACCGACTGATTAAGTGCGGGTGTCGGTTGGCGTCGGCCGGTGAATTTACGAGGCGGGCTTTCGCTTCGGGCAAGATGGATCTGGCTGAAGCCGAGGGTGTGGCCGATCTGATAGCATCAAGTTCGAAGGCGGCCCACAGGATAGCCATGAGCCAGATGCGGGGACATTTTTCTGCGCATCTGAGCGCTTTGCGTGGACGGCTGTTGGAATTGGCATCGTTGCTTGAACTTGAACTGGACTTTTCGGAAGAGGAGGTGGAATTTGCTTCACGTGATAAATTGTCGTCGCTTGCGGGCGATATTTTATCTTTGACAAGAAATCTGGCAGATTCGTTTGAGGCCGGAACCGCGATCAAGGACGGCATACCGGTGGCTATAGTGGGGGCTACGAATGCCGGAAAGTCGACCATACTCAACCAACTGCTCCACGAAGACAGAGCTATCGTAAGCAATATTCATGGGACCACCCGCGACACCATCGAAGATACCGTGGAGATTGGCGGCATATTGTTCAGGATAATCGACACGGCAGGGCTTCGCAGGACATCTGACGAGGTGGAGTCATTGGGCATTGAAAGAGCAATGTCGGTGATTGACAAAGCGCGGATAGTGGTGTGGGTGGTGGATAGCACGGACGAAGTGCGTAACCTGGCGGTGTGGGAACGGATAGAGAAGCGTTTGACGGCATCACACCGTCTGGTGGTCGCGCTCAACAAAGCCGATCTATTGCACGAGGATGAGGTGGAGTCCCGTAAAAGGAGTGTGGCATTGTTGACTGAGGGATATTCTCCCAAAATAGTCAGACTGACCGCAAAAACAGGGGAGGGAATTGACGCTTTAGAGAGGGTACTGGCCGATGTGTCAGGCCTTTCGCAATTAGGCGAAGACGATATAATGGTCACGAATGCCCGACATTTCGAGGCCTTGGTGCGCTCCACCGAAGCGCTCGAAAGAGTATTGACAGGGCTTCAGGACGGCCTGTCGGGAGACTTTGTAGCACAGGATGTGCGTCTCGCACTCCATTACCTCGGCGAAATCACCGGCGAAATCACCACCCAAGACATCCTCGCCACCATCTTCTCCCGCTTCTGCATCGGAAAATGACAGAATAGTCACAAACCATC
>CANOLV010000048.1 GCA_947567425.1 uncultured Porphyromonadaceae bacterium
TGGCATCGGTGTGTATGCGGTAGTTGATTTTCGACAACTCACGCTTCGCCGACCATCCAATCAACCTCTGCTCCTCAGCTTTAAGGCGTTGGAACTCTTTGACTATATAGACCTTGAACTCCGGGCTGATCCACATGGCAAACTCAAACGCTATATCCTTATGGGCGTATGTGCCACCATATCGCCCTGCTTTGGCTTGAAGTGATATGGCATTGGTTCGTGCAACAAACTCCTTCACGCTTATCTTGAAACTGTTGAGGCCGGACTGATTTCTAATTGTGGCGAATTCGCCATAATTAAAATCTGGATTATACACTTTCTCCCAGATGCCGATAAACTCAAGCGTGTTACGGTTACGCAACCAATCCGTGATGAAGAAGTCCCCATCTTTGGCACGCAACATATCGGTGAGACAGATGTAATCCTCTCCGTTTACTTTTACAACATTGACTTCGGTTTCTTTTACAGTTATTTTTGCCATTGGGAGATAAGCGTTTGATTCCAAATGCAAAGATATATCAAAAATTTAGTAAATCAGCATATTAGCCTACTTTGTAGGCTGATTATATTCAATAGCAGTCCCATATTACATAGAAAGAAGAATCAGCCCGACAAAAGAAAGATTGTGTCATGGCTCGCACTCGACCCTAACAATCCAAAATCAAACTCGACCGCCCACTTCTTATTTCCCTGCCGTCATGGAAGATCTTGAACAGCCACTGCGCAGAGGTATGAAGCGATGAAATGTTAAATCTTAAATCTGCATCAATTCATTCTCGCTTGCTCATTTTTTTTGTCTTTCATAAGAGATAAGTTTCAATTACTTTGATTAACTTTGCGACTGATAGACATCTGTCTGTCACGACATTTTGGAAAAATAACATGAAAAAGATTTTGTTCTCATTGTCATTGTTAGTTGGACTGCTCGTAACTTCATGCAGCGATGACAATACGTTTTTCAACGAGCCGTCGCCAATCCGTGCCTATGAAACCGATGCTGAGATTTTGGCACAGTTTGTAGATGTGGATAACGCCACAGGTGCGTTTTTCATCAATCCCGATAAGAAAATCAATGCCTACGATTATGTAGTCAACCGTAGTCGGGAGGAGCTAATGATGGTCAGTTTCGTAAACCGTGACAAGTTCAGCCGAGAAATGGAGGATGTCAATGTAATGATTCGATCTATAAAGCAGTCCGGCATATCCACAGCTATCATATATTCTACTTATTCGTCAGATAAACTGCTTGAAGAAGGCTCATTTGATGACTTTAAGATTGAAAAGTTGGCTGTGCCTTCAAGAAACGTAACACCATTTGCTAAAATGATAGTGACTTCGGAACGAAACGATGCCAGACATTTTTATGCACCTCGATATGTTACCATGAATGTATCAGCCAACAGTTCATCAAAATTCTATCTATATCAGATTTCTTTGGGTGACACCTCAAATCCTGATGCCGGGATATTGGTTGTTGCCGGATTAAATACTCCCCAACCAAGCCATTCTTATATCATTACAAATAATGGCAATTCCGATTGGCTCTCAGTCAAAGGCATGAATCTTGTCGGTGACGGAACGCTCTCCGTCTCATTTACAGAATGAGAACCATATTATCCGCCTTATTACTATCCATGTTGATGACATTGTCATCATGTGAAGGAAAATCCGGCTATCTTGATGAGGGTCAACAAGGCACCGTTGCCATGCTCACAGATGTGGAATGGTTAATGGTGTGGGCCGATTACGGCAGTCTTGGCGAGGAAACGTATGAGGCAGAAACGGACATATATAGGTTTGAACGTTCCGGCAAAGGGTGGTTTGCTAATGGGTCATGGCTTGACAGCGATAAAAAAGATGGTATCGGCTATTTCCAATGGACGTTCACTACCGAGAACTTTTCAGTAATTTATATGGCTGGCTATATTGAAGGATATTGGCTGATAGAAAAACTCACGCCTAATGAATTATGGGTAACTTCTGCGCCTCAAGACCCGGTACTTTATCCAACACAAGACAGCAGAAGATATAGATTCAAGGCACGCAAAATAAAATAGCCACAATACGGTGGTTATATGGCGGTAAGTCTCAATATTATTTGCACTTGTCCATACCTCACCAACGGCGGATTCCTCGGCTGATGGTTTGCCTCAGTGATTGCCATAGGTCTCTGAACCACTGAAAAATATTCTTGGTTTCGATGATATACGCAGAGGAATGAGGCGATGAATAAAATAAAGAGGTGTCTCAAAGGATACGAATTTCTCCGGGAGAACGATTTTGCTCACGTAATACCACGTTCTTCTTATAATCTGCTATAACACGTTTAAGATTTTTCTTTGATTTAGTTGTAATCAAAACAATTCCACCAAGGCGTGGTCGAAAGATCTGCTTGATTTTAGAGTCCTTTATAACCTCCATCTTAACAATATCATCAGGTAGGATATTATCGATATTTTGCATCTCTACTCCATCTACGATGAAAATTGGAATATTTATAGAATCATATTCTGAAAGATTGGAACACACGTCTTCATTACCTACATAATCATCACTATTGTCAGATTGGCAGGCGAGAGACCGTTTGCTACGCCTTTCATCATAATCGGCTTTATTGAATTTTATGGGAAGAGCCAACCATCTATCCACAGGCACAAGGTCGAATGTAGCAGGCATAAATCGCGGGAACCCCGAAACCAACCTCATAGCCTCCGCATCAAGAGCAGGGTCTTTGCCTTTTAATATTTTTACGGAATCTACTTCTCCTGTTTTGCGGACAAGGAATTTTAGCACTACGCGACCCTCTATATTTTTGTCATAAGCACTTTGTGGATAATTCAGATTATCATAGATATACGACTGCATAGCAGAGTCACCTCCGGGAAACTGTGGAGTGGTTTCATGCTCTACGAACATACGTTCCTCAACTTCTATTGGAACTTTTTCAACATCAACGACACCAACATCCATCGCTACTTTAAATCGTAATATCGGATGATCAAAGACATCATTCTTAAACTGCTGTATTATCGAATCATTATCTCCTTGCAAATATACGTCAATGGAACCATCCACATTCCCTATTGTCGAAAAATTCCCGAAATATTTACTTTGAATGGCATTAAAAAGAAGACTGTCAACCCTTAGTTGTTCTTTCTTTGAACAAATTCCTATTCCCAAATCAAAGTCGGAACCTTGTAGCATCTCTTCAAGTATAGGTCTATACTTCAAAGTGTCCCCGACTATGTTTATTGATAATCGTCCCTTATTATTAAAATAGCAATCACAATACCAATCGGGCAAATTCATATTATGCTCATCAATACCTGCACAGGTGGAATCTGCGCCAAATGCGTATGATAGTCGTTTGGCGTAAGTCAATGCTGCTTCTGGCAATGTGTCGTTTTCATTTGGTGTATAGTTTCCTATCCCATAATTTTGTTCAACATAGTTATTATTGCTGTAATATGATCCAACATTTCTGTATGATTTTGAGCAACCACTCAGTAATAATATGGCAAATGCCACTGTCATAGAAACTCTTGATATTTCCATAGGATCGGTTACTAATTAAATGGTGGATATGGGGTTGTCGTTTTTGTGACATCTGCCGGAATAAGGTTCTGCTTGATGGCATCGGTGTGAAAACCTATAGCGGATGAAGCGGCCAAATCAACGCCGTCCTCATCCGCTTTTTATTCAGGCTCCGGGCGGTATGGCCTATAAAGCCAAACCAGTCAACATCATCACCCGGAGCCTAAAAGCAGTCGTTTACAGGGAGTGTGCATTCCGCCACACTTTATTCCCCTATCTCTTTTTTAATCTGTGCAGTCCATTCCTTAAGCCTGCCTTCGGTCATATCTTCGTGATTGACCTGGTCAAGGAGCAATCCGACATAAACACCGTCGATAAAGGCTGGCGACTCGTCGAATGAATATCCGTCGGCATTGAAAAATCCGATAAACTTGGCTCCGGTGGCCTGCAGACGATTATAAATCTCACCGATGGCACCACAGAAAGTGTCGCTCATCGATTCATCGCCACATCCAAACAGAGCCACATCCTTACCTTTGAGATCAAGAGCCTCAAGGCCGTCAAGGAAGTCATACCAATCGTCCTGCAGATCGCCTGCGCCCCAGGTAGACGAACCTAACAGAAGCACGTCGTAGGGAGCCACATCCGAAGGTGAGCTTTTAGCCACATCATGTACGTCGGCCTCAGCCACACCCATCAATTTTGCTATTTCCTGAGCGACCTCAGCAGTCATGCCGGTGCTTGAGCCATAAAATATACCTATTTTTTTCATCTCTTCATATTTATTGATTGACACTATAAACAACATCCTGCGCATAGAATTGTTCATAAGCGGAGCCTACGCGCACGTCACTATATTCATTATTTTTAACCGCGTCTATGAAACAATAATATCTACTCGCACGTTATATAACTGAATTTTAAAATATTGAGATTATGAAAAAACTATTGCTTTTAGCAGCTCTGATCGTGACCGTCGCGTTAGGAGCGTGTGCGAAAGACACTTACTCACATGATCCGTCAGTTCTCCCTCAACCGGCTTTGACAACAGTCAAGAACAACTTCAAATCAGACATCAGTGTCATCAAGATAGATAAGGACTTCGGTCGGATCAGCGACTACGAAGTAATCCTCACCGACGGCACGGAGATAAAATTTGACCGTAACGGAAATTGGGAAGATGTAGAATGCTCAAACAACAATTCAGTTCCCGCGGGATTCATTCCGGAACAGGTGGCCGCTTTTGTAAAAAAGAATCAGCCCAAGACCCATATAGTCGGTATTGAAAAGGACCGCGGAGGATATGAGGTGCAGCTGTCCAACGGAGTCGAGATGAAATTTGACAATCAAGGACAGTTCCAACGTTACGATTAATGAATAAACGACTGACGTTATATCACTTCTAAATAAATGCCACGGGCATCGAGTCTGAACGATTCGATGCCCGCGGTTCTTTTTGATCTTGTCTAATAACAAGCTTTAGTACTCTCTATACGCTCTATTAAGCTATCTGATACGGTCGTAGCTTTTGAGCAACCGCTCATCGGCTTTCATACGGGTATAAGCCACGATGGTGAGTATAGCCGATATGGCCATCATAACCGGAGCCGACACGCTTCCATAGAACGCCCCTATGCCACCGGCCACCACTGTGAGCAACACGCATACCAAAGCTACCTGCTTCTGCTGGCGCAGATTCTTGTAAAGGAATATGTCGACCAAAAGAAGCACAAAAGCCACGCATAAGACGATGAATAGCGGAAGCAGGTCGAATGCATAAAGATCCTCAACCAACATATCGACAGAAGAACCGGTCAAGTCCGTCTCACTGACTACTTTAGTCCCGATAGGAAAAATCAAACCTGCGCCTACTATAAGCGCGGAAATAAACAGCAATAACGATTGCCAGCGTTGTATAACCATAGTTGTCCGGAATAGATTGAAACGTTTATATTATAAATTCAAGACAAATATACGACTCATTTTTCAAATGTCCAACACCGCGGAATAATGATGCAATATAAACAATGATTTTTGTATCGCTCAATCGCCACAACACGGTATTACTGATTCGCATTGGTTATAAACAATTTTTTGTAAATTTGCGAATCAATCCACTAATCGATAACGTATATGCAAATTAAACCGTCCAGCATGCTAAAAAGCATATTGTCAACAATCGTCATGTCCATCTGCATTTCAGCTACGGCGCAATCCGACTCGATTCACCTTGAATTCGTCAGACCATACGACAATCTGTCTGTCAGACTGGCCGAATTTAATGGAATCAATGTATTGACCCCTCGACTTACCGGATGTATCAAGGACAAGGCTTACAACATATATGCCATTACAATGTCTACCGACTCTACATCCGAGCAGAAAGTCACTCTATTCCCAATAGTCTCAAGTACAGACACATTGGAGATTGACATTTTTGCCAAGGCACTGTCTACGGACACAGTGAAGGTTGGATTTGCACCATGGGTACCGAACATTGTTTTCAGGCAACCGACAGCCAACTGCCTGCTTATAGAGGCATTGGCTCAACATGCTTTCTCTCCCGACGATGAAATACCTCTGGCCGCTTACAGCACAGGCCGACATAGCAAAGTAAATGTAGGCGGCATTATATACGACAGTTATCAAATATGCGAAGTGCGCCAAAGCGGCGTTCCGATGAAAAACTGGTGCAAGGAGTTTGACATCCCCGCATACACTTATTTCGTACTCCGACCCAACAAAAATTAATGATCCTGTGGGTACCACAACCCTTAGAGCCTGTCTCACAAGAAATGTTAACGACAGGCTCTTAATCAAAACAGGCCCCGCCGCAAATAAATCAGTGATCGCGACGGAGCCTGTATATTACTTCAACGAATCTATTCTTCCCAACGGAGCACCGCGCCGTTACGGCGAGCGGGGTCAGCTCCGGTATAGTCTACCGAATATGGACTGCCCGTGGTAGGACTCTTGCCCACATATCTGTGATTGCGCATCGACATAAGCATGAATTCCTGGTTGAGGAAATCCTGCCAGAGAAATTCGTCAGCCTGATTTATATCTTCAGTGAAACGGACGTCGCCCGGCAATCCGAATCCCGGCACAAACACGTAGCGACCATCGGCACATTGAAGGACCACCTTACCGTTGCCCCGGTCGATGACACGGAAACGCGTCTGCGGAGAATCGACATCTGCACCGGTGTCATGCATCAGACCATGCGGAGTGGCGTGCATAGGCAGTCCGGTAGCAAGGTTTATGATGCGGAACGTCTTGCCGAAAGGAATGTATCCGCTACGGTCGGCTTTTGGCTCCTCGACAGTAAAATTGTCAAATTCGGCATAACCTCCGTTCTTGCCGTTCTTGTTAAATGCGAAAAGCGACATTCTCGCACCCTGAAATGTAATCAGCTGATAGCTGAGAACCATGTCACCGCCAAGGTCATGGAAAGTCTTGCCGTCGGTAGAATAGGCATAACGGCCTTTGTCATTGTCGAAGTCGCCGATGAAACGGAGCCATATTTTGTCGTCGACGAGAGTTACAGGCACATCGAGGGTATCGTTGTTGACCTGCTCGAAACGCCGTAGTATCAAATCTTTTCCCTCCTTGACTATTCCTGCCCATGAGCAAGGCACATTAATGTTTCCAAGGCCACAGACATCGCCGTCTTTCAGATGCTTCACATCGAGTTCGACCGTGGTCACCGATTCCGGGCCAATGGCACGCTGCGTAAGCGTGTTTCTGGCCCACATAAGCTGGTCGGCCGGCATGGTGTTGAGGCGCAGCTTGCCGTTCTTCAGACTCCACATCTTATCGTCGGGATTATGGTTCCACTGCCATACGCGTCCGAGGGTCTTTCCGTCGAAGTTTTCGTTGCGTTCATACGGTCCGTGTATAGGCTCGGTGTCGCGAGCAGCGGTGTTAGGCTTCATCCATGTGCGCGGTGCACGTCCGAGATTACCTTCCAGACCAATCATCGGCCATCCGTCGGTCCACGTGATCGGGGCCAACGTCACGGTACGTCCAATAGAGTGGAAATCCATCATCAGCAATGCCCACCACTGTCCGTCGGGGGTCGACACTATACCTCCCTGATGGATGTTTGAGGCGGCCGTCTTGTCGGGGTCAGCCGGATTTATGCTCACAGGATACCCGTCGGGCATTATGCGTCCTTTGATCTGGGTCATCGGCGCGGCATGGTATCCGAACGTCTCGTCGGCCGTGATGACACAAGTCTCGTATGGGCCCCAGATGCTTTTTGAACGGGAGCACAATGTGCGGCCGTTAGGTATATAGTCGGTGGATATAAGATAGTACATTCCGTCGATCTTATACATGTGGTGTCCCTCGCCCACACCGTTGCCTTCAGGGATTATGACACGCTCGGTCTCCTCTATCGGACCGCTCATGTCGGGCTTAAGCTCAGTGCATCTGACCTCGCCGTAGCCATGTATGGCATAAATTTTGCCGTCATCGTCAAAAAGCACGCTCAGGTCATATATGCGGCCCTGCATGTTGATATGCTTCCACGGTCCTTCGATCTTATCACTAACATAACATTGCAGGCCCTTGCCGTTGACATTGCTGTAAAGATAGAATTTACCGTCGCTATAGCGTATACAGGGGGCCCAGATGCCCTGTCCGTATATCTCTTTGCCGTCTTTCAGAGAAAAGGCATCGTCGTCGAAGTCGAATCTGTCGAAACAATATGACACGTTTTCCCAGTTGACAAGGTCTTTCGAATGCAGTATCACCAGACCCGGAACCGTATGCATCGTGGTACCGGCAAGATAATAGTCGTCGCCGACCCTTATCACATCCGGATCGGAAAATTCATCGTACAGCAACGGATTGGTAAACGTGCCGTTGCCGTTGTCAGCGCTCCATGACTTAGATTGGGCCGCTCCGCAGATAGAAGAGGCCAATAAGGTCAAACACAAAATAGTCTTCTTCATAAAATAATAATTGGGTTATCTATGCAAATATACTAATTTTCCGAGAAACATCGCTTAGTCAAATACGGAAGATTTTTAGTAATTTTGCGGAAATTTTCATCCTGTTCACTTATGAAGATATTCTACGCCCCTGTCCAGGGATACACTGATGCGCCTTACAGGCATTTCCACGCACTCACATATTCTCCGGCCGACATATACTGCGCCCCGTTCATGCATATAGAACATGGCGAACCGCGACGCAGGGACATACGCGACATTTCGACCTCACTAAACGAAAACCTACAACTGCTTCCACAGATCCTGTTCAAGGATTTCAATGAGTTCAAGCTCCTTTCAGACGCCGTAGCCGGGTGCGGATACAGTTCCGTAGATCTTAATCTGGGATGTCCGTTTCCTCCGCAGGTAAAGAAAGGCCGAGGAGCCGGGATGATTACTAACCTCCCATGTCTCAACCAGATAGCTGAGAGCATGAACTCGTCGGCGGACGGGCTATCCTACTCGATAAAGATGCGGCTCGGAACTGTCGACGCACGCCAATGGCGCGAGATAGTCCCAATCATCAACGACATGCCGCTCAGCCACGTCACCATCCATCCGCGAGTAGCCTCGCAGCAATATTCAGGAGAACTCTTCATGGAAGAATTTGAGGAAGCGCTTAAAGTGCTGCGTCATCCGGTGGTGTTCAACGGCGACATACACACCCCTCAGGACATCACCGACATGGCATCACGCTATCCGGAATTATACGGTCTGATGATCGGGCGTGGACTTCTGGCAAGACCGTCGCTCATCGAAGAATGGCGTTCGGGAACAGAAATGGACCGTGAACTTCAGATCGACAGGCTCCTGTCGATGCACACATCGCTTCTGTCGCACTATGAATCATGCCTGTGCGGCGATTCGCAAATTCTGTCCAAAATAAAACCGTTCTGGGAGTATCCTTCGGAGATAATAGGCCACCGGAGCGCAAAGCTCATACGCAAAGCCGGATCATTGAATTCCTACAATAATGCAGTATCCACCATAGGCTCATTATAAACCATCTCAACATGTCACTTAAACTGTCAACATTCTATAACCGCATACTCTCCATCACCAACATCCATGTGCTGCTGGCCCTGTGCGCCGCCCACTGCCTCAACGACCTGCTTCAGTCGGTAGTGACGGCCGTGTACCCCATGCTCAAGACTGAACTCAATCTGGATTTCGCCCAAATAGGACTCATAACACTTGTCTACCAGATAGCCGCGTCGATATTCCAGCCTTTGGTAGGCTACGTATTCGACCGACGTCCGTTCACCCTCAGCCTCCCTATGGGCATGTGCTGCACAGGAACCGGAATCGCGCTGTTCGCCTACTGCGGCACACTCACGGGGATACTTATATCCGTGTTTATGATCGGCCTCGGGTCGGCTACCCTGCACCCTGAAGCATCGCGCATCACCTCACTGGCCGGACGCGGCCACCGGGGATTCGCACAGTCGGTATTTCAAGTCGGGGGTAACTTCGGCGGTTCGATAGGTCCGCTGCTTGTGGCTCTGATCGTAGCCCCCAACGACCGCCACCACGTCCTTTGGTTTTTGATAGTGGTGGCCCTGTGCTTCATGTCCATGCGCCCTATTTGCTCCTGGTACGGCAACTATCTGCGCACCATGCGCCAATCGGCGGAAATGGCCTCGCACAATCCGCTGCCTTTGTCGAAAAGCCGCACCATATTCGCCATCGCCATAATAGTTGTGCTGATATTCTCGAAGTATATCTACATGACCAGCCTGGCAAGCTACTATACGTTCTATCTCATCGAGCGTTTCGGAGTCACTGTGTCGCAGTCGCAGGTATGCCTGTTCGTATTCACGGTGGCCACTGCCGCCGGAACTCTCGTAGGAGGTCCGCTCGGCGACAGGTTCGGAAGAAAGATCATCATCTGGGTGTCGATACTCGGAACCGCACCGTTCAGCCTGCTGCTGCCTCACGTCTCGCTGCCGGCCACGGTGATTCTCAGTTTCGGAGCAGGCTTCATGCTGTCGTCGGCATTCCCGGCGATACTGCTGTATGCCCAAGAGCTGCTGCCCAACAAGCTCGGCATGATCTCCGGACTTTTCTTCGGCTTCGCTTTCGGAGTCGGAGGGATAGCGGCCGCAGTGCTCGGCGACTTCGCCGACATATATGGGATCATCGGCGTGTACAATTTCTGCGCCTACACCCCTCTGCTCGGCATAGTGGCCGCCCTGCTGCCAAATCTGAAAAACAAGACAAATATGGCATAAGAGCCTGTCTTTGTCAAGCACACTCCACAAGATTGAATATCTTCTAAAAAGTACAGGGCATCGCGGCTGACCGCGATGCCCTGTTTATCTATGACGCAAGGGGGATATATCAGAGTCCGAGTATCGAACGGATCTTCTCGTAGGCCGATGAAAGTCCGTCCTTATTCTTACCTCCGGCCTGTGCAAATCCGGGCTGACCACCACCGCCGCCCTGTATGAGCTTGGCGGCTTCGCGCACGGTAGAAGATGCATTCATTCCGTCCTTGGTAAGATCCTCCGTGATCATAAGCGTCAGCAACGGCTTGCCGGCAGGGTCAAATGTGGCTCCGATAAATACGGTATGTTCCGGCGACTGCGCACGCACGCCGAACGCAACATTCTTGACCACTTCGGCCAGACGCAGTCCATGCATCTCCACCACCTTAATGCCGTTGACCTCGATGGCTTTGGCAAGCTGCTCCTTGGTAAGGGCTGCCACACGTTCATTGAAATGCTCTTCCGCCTGATGACGCAGCTCGGCATTCTCCTCTATCGACTTCTTTATGGCCTGGACCACATTGGGGGTGTTGTTAAGCAGAGAACCGACCTCGCGCAGAGTGTTCTGCATATCCTCGACAGCCTTCTCGACTCTGGCACCGGTGATAGCCTCGATACGCCGGATACCGGCGGCTATGCTCGACTCAGACACTATCTTTATCATACCGATATTGCCGGTGTTTGCAACATGCGTACCGCCGCAAAGCTCCACCGACGAACCATAGCGGATCACACGCACTTCATCGCCATACTTTTCACCGAAAAGGGCCATAGCGCCCATTTCACGAGCCTTGTCTATGGGCACACAGCGACGTTCGTCGCGTGCGATAGCCATACGTACACGTTTGTTGGCTAGATGCTCCACTTCAGCAATCTCCTCAGGAGTCAGCTTCTGGAAATGCGAGAAGTCGAAACGAAGCACGTCGGGCGATACAAAAGAACCACGCTGTTCGACATGCGTTCCGAGCACTTCGCGCAGGGCTTCATGCAGAAGGTGGGTGGCAGTATGGTTGGCCGACGTAGCTTCCCTCGCCTCCATGTCGATGACGGCCTCGAACTCAGCCGAGACATCGGCGGGAAGCTTCTTTGTGAGATGCACTCCGATGCCGTTCTCGCGTTTGGTGTCGTATATCTCCACCGTGTCGCCGTCAGGGCCTACGAGCTTACCGCGGTCGCCGACCTGTCCGCCCATTTCCGCATAGAACGGAGTGGCCGACAGCACGAGCTGGTAATACTCATTGTTTTTCTGCTTAACCTTACGGTAGCGCAATATATGTACAGGCAGCGAGAACGAATCGTAGCCTACGAATTCCTGTTCGCCTTCGCGCACAGTCACCCAGTCGCCGGTCTCCACAGCGGCGGCATTTCGTGCGCGAGCCTTCTGTGCCGCCATCTCCGAATCAAACTCGGAGTGGTCGAGCGTCATGCCGTTCTCCTTAAGAATCAACTCGGTCAGGTCCAGAGGGAACCCATAAGTGTCGTAAAGCACGAACGCTTCCTTACCGGAAATTTCAGTCTTGCCCTGCGACTTTGCCACACTGATGGCATTGTCAAGCATACGTATTCCGTTTTCGAGAGTGCGGAGGAAGGCTTCCTCCTCCTCGCGGATCACCTTCATAATGAGGTCGCGCTGTTTTGGAAGTTCGGGATATGCGTCGCCCATACTTTCGATAAGGGTGTCGACCAGACGATACATGAACGGCTGCTTCTGACCAAGGAATGTATAGGCGTAGCGCACCGCACGGCGCAGGATACGACGGATGACATAACCGGCCTTGGCATTTCCGGGCAGCTGCGAGTCGGCGATAGAGAATGCGATGGTGCGTACATGGTCGGCTATCACACGCATGGCAATGTCCACCTTGACATCCTCACCATACTTCTTTCCAGCCAATTCGCCGATTTTTGATATCAGCGGTGTAAACACGTCGGTATCATAATTCGAGCGCTTGCCCTGCAGAGCCATGCACAGGCGCTCAAATCCCATGCCGGTGTCGATCACCTTGGCAGGAAGCGGTTCGAGCGAACCGTCGGCCTTGCGGTTATACTGCATGAACACGAGGTTCCAGATCTCGATCACCTGAGGATGGTCGTGATTGACAAGATCGCGTCCTGGCACCTGAGCCTTCTCCTCTTCGGAACGCAGGTCGATATGTATTTCAGAGCAAGGGCCGCATGGACCCGTATCGCCCATCTCCCAGAAGTTGTCATGCTTATTGCCGTTGATTATATGATCCTTCGGCAGATGCTTCTCCCAGATCGAAGCGGCCTCGTCGTCGCGGCCGAGCCCTTCCGCGGGTGAACCCTCGAACACTGTGGCATACAGATTTTCGGGGTTAAGCTTCAACACGTCTACCAGGTATTCCCATGCCCAATCGATAGCTTCCTGTTTGAAATAGTCGCCGAACGACCAGTTGCCGAGCATCTCGAACATGGTGTGGTGGTATGTGT
>CANOLV010000049.1 GCA_947567425.1 uncultured Porphyromonadaceae bacterium
GGCCGCGCCAAAAACAGCGCGGCCTGAGTCATATCACAGGGGGCTGATCCTCAGCGGGACAGGAACAGCGGACGGACTTCGGGCGCGGCGATTTATGGCGGTTTGTTTTGGCGGTTGGCAATTAAGGTGTAACTTTGCCGCGGATTTATAACCGTTCAAGAACAGCATTAACTGATAACAACAATGTCAACGTATACAGAAGACCAGCGTAAAGTGACCACACGCCGCCTGGCAGAGATGAAACAACGCGGCGAGAAGATAGCCATGCTCACCGCCTACGATTATTCGATGGCGAAACTTATCGACGAAGCCGGCATGGACGTTATCCTCGTGGGCGACTCCGCATCAAACGTGATGGCAGGAAACGTGACCACCCTTCCTATGACCCTCGACCAGATGATATACCATGCCACATCGGTGGTGAAGGGAGTGAAACGCGCACTCGTAGTGGCCGACCTGCCGTTCGGCACCTACCAGGGCAACAGCAAGGAAGCCCTGGCATCGGCCATCAGAATGATGAAAGAGAGCAGCGCGGAAGCTGTCAAGATCGAGGGAGGTTCGGAAATCCGCGAATCCATCGAACGCATACTTTGCGCGGGCATCCCCGTGATGGGACACCTCGGACTGACCCCGCAATCAATCAACAAATTCGGTTCATACGCAGTACGCGCCAAGGAGGAGGCCGAAGCGGCCAAACTGCTCGAGGACGCCAAACTGCTTGAAGAACTGGGATGCTTTGCCATAGTGCTTGAAAAAATCCCGGCACAGCTTGCCTCGAAAGTGGCCAAGGAGCTGACCATACCTGTGATCGGCATCGGAGCCGGAGGAGGCGTCGACGGACAGGTGCTCGTGATGCACGACATGCTCGGCATCAATAAAGGCTTCTCGCCAAGGTTCCTTCGCCGTTATGCCGACCTGTCGACCCTCATCAACGATGCAGTGGCCCGCTACGTCGACGACGTCAAGACGTGCGACTTCCCGTCGGAGAAAGAGCAGTATTGACACACGCGCACTTTCAAGCGCAGGCAATACGCACACAATCAGCGGGCTATAAAATATGTTAAACCGCATGCCGTGCCGCAACGCGATTGTGAACGTATGTTAAGCCACGGCCATTAAGTGAGGCCAATACGTTATTATAGTAAGGTTAAGGTGTTAACTTTGCCTCTAAAATTTTAAGTTATGCCGAACATTCTAACAAATCTCACACATCGACAAGCGTCGAAATACGGCGACCGGGCAGCCTACAGCTTCAAGGCACAGCCCAACGGAGTATGGGCCGAGACATCCTGGTCGGAGTTCAGCCGCAAGGTAGACGCAGTGTCGTATGCCCTGGAGATACTTGGCATCGAGCCGGGCGACACGGTAGGAGTCTTTTCCGCCAACCGTCCGGAAATATTGATCACCGATTTCGCTTCATTCGCCAACCGTGCCGTGCCTGTGTCGATCTACGCCACAAGCAGTCCGGAGCAGGTAGAATACATAGCGCGCGACGCGCACCTTAAGATACTCTTCGCCGGCAACCGCGAGCAGTATCTGATAGCACAGGAGGCTAAACTCAAGTGCAAATCCCTCTGCCAGATAGTATGCTACGAAGAGTTTCCGCTTGAGGATGGCGACGACGAGACGATGTCGTTCGCCGCATTGCTCAGTTTAGGGGAGGCAGCCGGCAAAAATTGCCGCGAATCGGTCGAAAAGCGTTCAGCCGAAGCCACCGAGTCGGATCTCGCCACCCTTCTTTACACTTCCGGCACCACCGGCGAGCCTAAAGGCGCCATGCTGCCCCACAGATGCTTCAATGCCGCGCTCGCCATCCACGTGGAGAGGCTTACGATGCTCAGCGAGAACGACACTTCGCTCTGCTTCCTGCCCCTGAGCCACATATTTGAGAAAGCGTGGACCTACTTCTGCCTTATGATGGGCATAAAAGTGTATATCAACCTCGATCCGCGCGACATCCAGACCTCGATCCGCGAGGTCAAGCCCACGTGCATGTGCTCCGTGCCCCGGTTCTGGGAAAAAGTCTATGCCGGAGTGCAGGCAAAAATCTCACGCATGAACTTCGTGCAGAAAATGCTCGTGAAACGCGCCATAAAGGTAGGCCGCGAATACAATCTCGACTATGTCCGCCTTGGACTCAAAGCTCCCAAATGGCTCGAAATGCAGTACCGCTTCTTCGACGCCAGAATATTCTCGACCCTGCGCAAAGTCATAGGCATAAACAACGGCAACATATTTCCCACCGCCGGTGCCCCGCTGTCAGACACCATCTGCGAGTTCCTGCATTCGTGCGGCATAAACATAGTGGTGGGCTACGGCCTCTCCGAGACTACAGCCACCGTGACATGCTTCCCGCAGGTAGGCTACGAGATCGGCACTGTCGGCACAGTGCTTCCGGGCATAGAGGTCATGATCGGCCCCCAGAACGAGATCCTGGTCAAAGGCGAGACCATAATGGACGGATACTTCAACAAGCCGGAAGCCACTAAGGAAGCCTTCACCGCCGACGGCTGGTTCAGAACCGGCGACGCCGGGCGCATCGACGACACCGGCGCACTCATCCTGACCGAACGCATCAAGGACCTGTTCAAGACCTCCAACGGCAAATACATCGCCCCCCAGGCCATCGAGAGCAAGCTCGGCGAAGACAAGTACATCGAGCAGGTGGCCGTCATCGGCGACCAGCGCAAGTATGTGACCGCCATCATCATACCGGCCTTTGAAGCCCTCAAAGAGTATGCGATGAAGAAAAAAATCCAGTATCAGTCGATCACGGACCTGGTAAACAACAGCGACATCAGGCACATGATCGAAGAGCGCATCGAAAAGCTCCAGAAGGGATTCGCAAGCTACGAGAAGGTCAAGAAGTTCACGCTTCTTCCAAGAGAGTTCAGCATGGAAAGCGGCGAACTCACCAACACGCTGAAGATACGCCGTCCGATAATCAACCAGAAGTACGCCCACGAAATCGAGGCCATGTATGCCCAGTAGCCACGGCGCACCCGGTCGACATCGGCGGACCAGAGATAAAACGACAATAGACATTACAAACATTATCACACCACAGATTCGTTATGATTACTTACGAACAGCTAAAAGAGACGATAGAGCGCAAGGATGCGCTGGGGAGGTATCTTTGACATCGACAGCAAACGTGTCGAAGTAGAAGAGGAAGAACTGCGCACCCATGTGCCCGACTTTTGGGAGCATCAGAAGGAGGCGCAGGCCCAGATGAAAAAGGTAAAGGAACTGCACCAGTGGATCGACGGCTACGACGAGGTCGACAAAGCCGCGTCGGAACTCCAGCTGGCATGGGACTTCGTAAAGGAAGGTCTGGTCGAAGAGGCTGAGATCGACGCCATGTACACCGACATAACAGCCAAAATCGAAGCCCTCGAACTGCGCAACATGCTTCGCCGCGAGGAGGACTCGCTGGGAGCCGTGCTGAAGATCAATTCGGGAGCCGGCGGCACCGAGAGCCAGGACTGGGCATCGATGCTGATGCGCATGTATCTGCGCTGGTGCGAGTCGAAAGGCTACAAGACCTCCATCGCCAACATGCTCGAAGGCGACGAGGCAGGCATCAAGTCAGTGACCATTGAGGTCGACGGAGCATTTGCCTACGGCTACCTGAAGAGCGAGAACGGAGTGCACCGCCTGGTGAGAGTGTCGCCCTACAACGCACAGGGCAAGCGCATGACCTCGTTCGCGTCGGTGTTCGTCACCCCGCTCGTGGACGACACCATCGAAGTGCGCGTAGACCCGGCACTGCTCTCTTGGGACACATTCCGAAGCGGAGGCGCCGGCGGACAGAACGTCAACAAGGTGGAGTCAGGAGTGCGCCTGCGCTACCAGTACACCGACCCTTACACCGGCGAGCATGAGGAGATCCTCATCGAGAACACCGAGACCCGCGACCAGCCCAAGAACAAGGAGAACGCCATGCGCCAGCTGAAATCGATCCTCTACGACAAGGAGCTTCAGCACCGTCTGGCCGAACAGCGTAAGGTCGAGGACAGCAAGATGAAGATAGAATGGGGTTCGCAGATCAGAAGCTACGTGTTTGACGACCGACGTGTCAAGGACCACCGCACACAGTGGCAGACTTCGGACGTCAACGCGGTAATGGACGGCGACATCGACGGATTCATCAAGGCATATCTGATGGAATTCGCCGGCGGGCAGACCCAGCAGGAATAAAAGGATTAAAAACAGGAGTATCCTCCAAGTCCACATTACTAATATACTAATATGAAAGACAAACTGACGATAATAAAAGTCGGGGGAAAGATAGTCGAAGAGCAGGACTCGCTTGAGCGCCTGCTCGCCGACTTTTCTAAAATCGAGGGATTCAAGCTACTCGTGCATGGCGGAGGCCGTTCGGCCACCAAGATGGCATCAGACCTTGGAATAAGCACCACCATGATCGACGGCCGCCGCGTGACCGACGACGCAATGCTCAAAGTGGTCACCATGGTCTACGCCGGACTGGTCAACAAGAACATTGTGGCACGTCTACAGGGCCTTGGCGTCGACGCCGTCGGACTGACAGGCGCCGACATGGACATAATCCGGAGCCATAAGCGGCCGGCAGGCGCGGTGGACTACGGATGGGTAGGCGACGTGGACCGCGTCAACGGCGACGCACTGGCTTCGCTGCTCCGCTCCGGCATAGTGCCGGTCATAGCCCCGCTCACCCATGACGGCAACGGCCATCTGCTCAACACCAACGCCGACACCATGGCCGGAGAGACCGCCCGCGGACTTGCCGGACACTTCGACGTGCGTCTGGTATACTGCTTCGAGAAAGCAGGGGTGCTTCGCGACGAGAACGACGAATCGACCGTGATCGCGTCAATCGACAACGCCGCCTTCGAGACGCTGAAAGCCGACGGAACAGTGTCGGGAGGCATGATACCCAAAATAGAGAATGCACTTAAAGCCGTGGCCGACGGCGTATGCGAAGTGGTCATCACACGTGCCTCGTCGCTCGACGACCTCGGCAAAGGCACCCATATAAAACTCTGAGTTATGATCGAAGACATGCTGAGGTTCAACAAGGAATTTGTCAGAACCGGAGAATATAAGAAATTCGCCACCTCGAAGTTTCCAGACAAGCGCATCGCCATAGTGACCTGCATGGACACCCGGCTCATAGAGCTGCTTCCCGCGGCTCTCGGAATTAAAAACGGCGACGTGAAGATGATCAAGAATGCGGGAGCGACGATCACAAACCCGTTTGACTCGACAGTAAGGAGCCTTCTTGTGGCCATATACGAGCTCGGAGTCAACGAGATTATGATCATCGGCCACACCGGATGCGGAGTGCAGGGCATGGATGCCAACGAGATGCTTGACCTGATGCGCGAACGCGGAATCCCGGAGGAACACATCAATCTGATGATGCACTGTGGAATCGACCTCAAAAGCTGGCTCCACGGATTCGAAGACACGCCTTCAGCCATAGCCGAGACCGTCGACCTGGTGCGCAACCATCCGCTTGTGCCCGCCGACATCACAGTCAGAGGCTACATAATGGATTCCGTGACCGGCGAACTCAATAGAATATAAACTATTGACGGTCAGTATTTTACCCCCCCCCATTTGATTTTTTATCTGCAATTTATTTGCAGTTATCGAAATAAATTCATAATTTTGTAATAATATTCAGAGCGAAATGAATAATAAAAAGTTGAAAGTTGCTATTGTTGGAGCAAGTGGAGCTGTAGGACAGGAATTTCTAAGAGTTCTCGACGAACAAGATTTCCCCATCAGTGAATTATTGCTTTTCGGTTCGAGCAGAAGCGCCGGCACTTCATACACTTTCCGCGGGAAAGAAATAGTCGTCAAAGAGTTATGCCACAACGACGACTTCAAGGATGTCGACATCGCCTTCACATCGGCCGGAGCCGGCACGTCGCGCGAATTTGCCGAGACGATCACCAAACACGGTGCCATTATGATCGACAATTCGAGCGCATTCCGCATGGACGAGGATGTACCCTTAGTGGTGCCCGAAGTCAACGGCGACGATGCATTCGACACTCCCCGCAACATCATAGCCAACCCCAACTGCACCACTATCCAGATGGTGGTGGCATTGAAGCCTCTGAACGACATCTCTCCCATCAAGCGGGTACACGTGGCCACATATCAGGCCGCGAGCGGTGCCGGCGCGGCAGCCATGGCGGAACTGGTTGAGCAGTATGCCCAACTCGGCCGCGGCGAAGAGCCGACAATCGAGAAATTCGCTTACCAACTCGCATACAACGTCATTCCCCAGGTAGACGTGTTCACCGAAAACGGCTACACCAAAGAGGAGATGAAGATGTATAACGAGACCAAAAAGATAATGCACGCTCCCAAGCTCGACGTAAGCGCCACTTGCGTCCGCGTACCGGTGATGCGCGCCCACTCTGAAGCCATCTGGCTTGAGACCGAAGAGCCGATATCGCTCGACACAGCCCGTAAGGCGCTCGAAAACGCCGAAGGCGTGGTGGTGTTTGACGATCCGGCCGCCAAAAAGTACCCGATGCCTCTTGACATCGCCAACGAAAACCCCGTCTACGTAGGACGTCTGCGCAAGGACATAACCTCGCCCAACGGACTTAGTTTCTGGGTGGTCGGCGACCAGATCAAGAAAGGCGCGGCACTGAACGCCGTTCAGATAGCCCAATACATGCTGGCCCACGGCAAGCAGTTCGGCAAGAACGGCAATTAAAACAAGAACCTCTGTACAAATAAGATTTTATAATGCTTTAAGCCTTTATTTTATTAGCGAAATGAGTCTGCGTGAGCAGACTCATTTTTTTATTCCCCTCAAGCGCATTCAACGGCGACACCGTATAAAAATGAATGCGGCATGCGGATATGTGACGGATTATTTGTAATTTAGCACAAAATTTGTGGAAATGTGCCCATACGCCTGGCACAATGGTCAACGACCGTGCGGCGAAGCATTTCCACGACAGTAGATTAATCATCATACCACCGAATTAAAACAATGGCCAACAATAAGATAAAAGTAGGAATCACCCACGGCGACACAAACGGCATAGGCTATGAAGTGATCCTTAAGGCGATGGAGGATCCACGCATCACCGAGTTATGCACCCCCGTCATCTACGGATCGGCCAAAGCGGCTGCCTACTACCGCAAGGGCATCGACATGCAGCCGGTAAGCCTCGTTCAGATAGCCGACGCCTCGCAAGCCCGCGAGGACCAGATCAACATAATCAACGTAGTGGGTGAAGACCTGGCAATCGAACCCGGAGTCTCGTCGAAAGCGGCCGGCGAAGCGGCATTCAAGGCTTTGGAACGCGCCGTGGCCGACCTCCGCGAGGGACAGATCGATGTCCTCGTCACGGCCCCTATCAACAAAGACGCTATCCAAAGCCCGACATTCCACTTCCCGGGACACACGGAGTATCTTGAATCGTCGCTCGGCGAAGGCGACGACAAGAGCCTGATGATGCTTTGCACCGAAGGTCTGAGAGTGGCCCTGGTCACCACACACACGCCACTGTCCAAAGTGCCGGAAGCCGTGACCAAAGAGGCGATCGCAGAGAAACTGACCATATTCAACAATTCACTGCGTCAGGATTTCGGCATCGAGGCCCCCAAAATAGCAGTGCTCTCGCTCAATCCCCATGCCGGCGAAAACGGGCTTCTCGGCTCAGAAGAACAGGAAGTCATCACCCCGGCCATCAATGAAGCATCGGAACGCGGCATCTGGGCATTCGGTCCATACGCGTCCGACGGATTTTTCGGCACGGAGGCCTACAAAAACTTCGACGGAGTGCTGGCCATGTACCACGACCAAGGGCTCACCCCGTTCAAGACTCTGGCCATGTCGAGCGGCGTCAACTTCACCGCCGGACTTAAATACGTGCGCACATCGCCCGACCACGGCACCGGATTCGACATTGCCGGTCAAGACAAAGCGTCGCCCGAATCGATGCTTCATGCCATCTACATGGCCATCGACGTGCTTCGCAACCGGCGCATCCACGCCTCGGCCTACCGCAATCCTCTCCGTCGGCAATACTTCGACAAGAGCAAGGACAACGTGGTCCTCGACCTGTCGAAGGACGACTCGGCCAATGATTAAGAGCGTATTTAATCACCCAACAACATATAGAAATGCATTATGCAATAATAGCCGCCGGCGAAGGATCGAGGCTGGCACAGGAGGGGGTGGAACTTCCCAAACCCCTGGTGAAACTCAACGGCAAACCCATGGTGAAGCGTCTCATCGACATAATGATGGACTGCAACGCCGAATCGCTGTCGATAATAGTCAACGAGCAGATGACGCAGGTCAGGGAATACATCGAAAGCCTCGAACTGCCCGTCAAGATGCATTTAGTGGTAAAGTCGACACCAAGCTCGATGCACTCGTTCTATGAAGTGACGCGCAACTTCCCGGCGCGCGGTAAATTCGTGCTCACCACCGTCGACACCATATTTCTTGAAGAGGACTTCCGTCGCTATGTCAGCGCCTTCGAGGCCGACGACACCGCCGACGGGTTCATGGGCGTCACCGACTTTATCGACGACGAAAAACCGCTATACATCGACACCGACCCGGAGATGAACATCACCGCCTACCGCGACCAGCCCTGGGAAGGCGTAAAATACATATCAGGAGGCATCTACGGGCTTACCCCACCCTGCCTCGGCGTGCTCGACAAGTGCATGTCGGAGGGTGTGAGCCGCATGCGCAACTACCAACGCGCGCTCGTGGCCGACGGCATGCGACTCAAAGCTTTCAGATTCGGCAAAGTAGTGGACGTGGACCACGCCGGCGACATAGCCACGGCTGAACGGTTCATAGCAGGCAACTGACCCCTCCTCCCCCGACACTCTTCCCGGACCACAACCAGACAATCAAAAGCAGCAACGACGACAAATAACAACAACCAATCACAATGGCAGAAATCAAGATAGCCGGAATAATGCGTGCCGGCGCTTATTCACCTAACCACATAGGCAACGACGCAGCGATATTCAACGCCGTGGCCGACCAGCTCCGCAAGCGCGGATGCATCGTGACTATCTACAGCGAGGAGCAGTTCAACAACGACGGCGTCAAGGAAGACATCATCGTCAACATGTGCCGAGAGATGAAGTCGATCCACAAACTCCAGAAGCTCGAGGATGAAGGCGCCCTCGTGATCAACTCCGGATACGGCATCGAGAACTGTACCCGCGAACGCATGACCAGAATACTCATCGGCTCAAACATACCATATCCGGAAAGCATCATGGTGAATACCGACGAGAGCGTGAAAGACGCCCTTAAAGAGGCCGGATTCACCAAATGCTGGATAAAGCGCGGCGACTTCCACGCCATGCACAAGGAGGACGTCAGCTACGTGCGCCATCCCGAGGAGGCCCAGGAAGTGCTTCAGGAATACTTCCTGCGCGGCATCAAACGTGCCGTCATCAACCGCCATCTCGTAGGCGACCTGATAAAATTCTACGGCGTGCAGGGCACCCCGTTCTTCTTCTGGTTCTACCCCTTCGACGAAGGCCATTCGAAGTACGGCCACGAAGCCATCAACGGCAAGTCGCAGGGGCTTAAATTCGACAAGGATCTGATGCGCGACATCTGCCACAAAGCCAGCGAAGTGCTCGACGTCAAGATATACGGCGGCGACTGCATCGTAAGCCCGGAAGGCGACATCCGCATCATCGACTTCAACGACTGGCCCAGCTTCGCACCGTGCCGCCAGGAAGCGGCTCCGCACATAGCCAAGTGCATATTGTCAACCATAAAGGAAATGAAACAATAGCCTATGGATCAGAACAACCTGGCATCTCCTGCGACGGCTGGAGAGCAATCGAGCTACAAGAACTCGCTCAAATCCATGGACACCGAGGAACACATCGACCTGATGTTCTACCGCCCGGTGGGATATATGTGGGCGTGCATAGCCAAAAGCCTCGGCGTGACCCCTAACGCCATCACCATAGCGTCAATATTTCTCGGTATCGGCGCCGGAGTGATGTTCTACTTCCCCGAGCTATGGATGAACGTCATAGGAATGCTTCTTCTGGTATGGGCCAACTCGTTTGACTCCGCCGACGGACAGCTCGCCCGCATGACCAAGCAATACTCCCGCATAGGCCGAATCCTCGACGGACTTTCGGGCGACCTCTGGTTCGCGGCCATCTACGTGGCCATCTGCCTGAGAGAAAACATCACGTCGGACTTCTTCAGCCATCACACCTGGGTGATATGGGTGGTGGCCGTCACTACAGGACTCTGCCATGCCAAGCAGGCGGCCATGGCCGATTACTACCGCCAGTTCCACCTATACTTCCTCAAAGGGGAGGAGGGCAGCGAACTCGAATCGTCGGACAACCTCAAAAGCAAGTATGCCCAACTGTCATGGAGCAAGGATTTCTGGAAAAAGATCACATTGATGTTCTACACCAACTACACCGTCAGCCAGGAATCGCTCACAGGCAACATGCAGAAGCTTCGCGCCGAACTGCGCAGACGGTTTCCGGACGGACGCATCCCCACGGCTTTCCGCGAGGCCTTCCGCGAGAAGAGCCTGCCTCTGATGAAGTACACCAACATACTCTCGTTCAACTGGCGCGTGATAGCACTGTTCACCGCCCTGTTCCTACAGATGCCGTGGCTATACTTCGCATTTGAGCTTACCGTGCTCAACGTGCTGCTCATATATATGATAGTCCGCCACGAACGTATATGCAAAACTTTTACAAAAGAACTGTCAGATGGAAAATATTAAAGGCATCATATTTGACTACGGCGGCACCATAGACAGCCGCGGCACACACTGGAGCGAAATAATATGGGACGGCTACCGCCAAGCCGGAGTTCCAGTCGACAAAGATACGTTCAGGGAGGCTTACGTCTACGCCGAGCGCGAACTGGCCAAAGTGCGCCACATCATGCCCGACGACAACTTCTACGACCTGCTATACAAAAAGATGCGCATCGAGCTTCAATATCTGGCCGACCATGGACATATAGCACAAGAAAGCATCGACATCCTGTCGCCCCAGATAGCACGCTACTGCTATGAAGCGGCCAAGTCGAGCATAGAGGAAGCACGCCCCACCCTCGAAAAACTGCGCGGAAAGTATCCGATGGTGCTCGTCAGCAACTTCTACGGCAATATCGAGGCCGTGCTTGCCGACTTCCACCTTTCGCACTTCTTCGACAAAATCATAGAGAGTGCCGTGGTCGGAGTCAGGAAACCCGACCCTCGCATTTTCGCCATGGGAGTCGAAGCCCTCGGACTTCGCCCGGAGGAGGTACTTGTGGTCGGCGACTCTCTCAAAAAGGACATCCTGCCGGCCGAATCGCTCGGATGCCGCACCGCATGGCTCAAAGGCAAAGGGTGGACCGCAGAAGAAGACGCCGCCACCCACCCTTCAGCCATAAAAAAGCTAGCGGATGTAGAGGATGTAGCGTTATGATTCGTTAACATAATTATAACCAAAACAAGGTAAATTTAACCCGCATTAACTATAATAACAGATATTTATCTGACTTTCACAAATTTTGACGAAAGTTAGCTGAAATTATTTTTCACATCTCGGAAATTAGTTCTACTTTTACACGCCAAATCAAACAAGAGGCGGTAAAGGTAGAACTTTTTCTATTCTAACAATCGAACAGAACTAACTAATAATAAGGAAACTAAACAAAAAACCATCATGGACCAAACACCAGTAAAGAAAGCCGACGGTAAGCTCGGCATCCTCGTAGTAGGACTTGGAGCAGTAAGCTCCACATTTATGACGGGAGTGCTTATGACACGCAAAGGCCTTGCCAAACCGGTAGGCTCAATGACCCAATATGACGTCATGCGCGTAGGCGAAGGCGCCAACAAGAAGAACCTTAAGTACAATCAGATAGTTCCTCTGGCCGACCTCAACGACATCGTGTTCGGCGCATGGGACGTATATCCCCAGAACGCATACGAATCGGCCATCAACTGCGAAGTGCTCAAGGAGAAGGACATAATGCCCGTAAAGGACGAACTTGAGAAAATCGTTCCGATGAAGGCCGCTTTCGACCACAACTACGCCAAGCGTCTTGACGGCGACAACGTGAAGGACTGCAAGACCCGTTGGGAAATGGTGGAGGAACTCCGCAAGGATATCCGCGACTTCAAGGCAGCCAACAATTGCAACCGCATCGTAGTCCTGTGGGCGGCTTCAACTGAAGTATATGTGCCGGTCGACGAGAAAGTACACTATACACTTGCGGCCCTTGAGCAGGCCATGATGGAGGACGACCGCGAACACATCGCCCCGTCAATGTGCTACGCATACGCGGCCCTGAGCGAAGGCGCACCCTTCGTCATGGGAGCACCCAACACCACAGTCGACATCCCCGCTATCTGGGAGCTGTGCGAAAAGACAAAAATGCCTATCGCCGGCAAGGACTTCAAGACCGGCCAGACTTTGGTTAAATCCGGATTCGCACCCATCATCGGCGTTCGTTGCCTCGGACTGTCAGGATGGTTCTCTACCAACATCCTCGGTAACCGCGACGGCCTCGTGCTCGACGAACCCGCCAACTTCCGCACCAAGGAGGTCAGCAAGCTGTCGACTCTCGAATCGATCCTCGTTCCGGAAAAGCAGCCCGACCTCTACACCGACTACTACCACAAAGTGCGCATCAACTACTATCCCCCGCGCAACGACAACAAAGAAGGCTGGGACAACATCGACATCTTCGG
>CANOLV010000050.1 GCA_947567425.1 uncultured Porphyromonadaceae bacterium
AAAGGCAAGGCTAAGAAGTTTAATCTGCGTCTGCGCCATCCGGCATGGACCGCCGACATGAAAGTAAGCGTCAACGGCAAGGATGTAAAATATGACTGTAACGGCGCGGGCTACATAGCGATCAACAGAAAGTGGAACGACGGCGACGTAGTTAAACTGACCATGCCAATGTCTGTACGTATCGAAGAGATGCCGAACGTTCCGGAATATGTGTCGATAGTTCGCGGTCCGATAGTGCTCGGTGCCAAATACAGCGAAAAAGACCTGACAGGTCTCGTAGGCGACGACAGCCGTTGGGCACACATAGCCGGCGGACCGTTGGTGTCCGTATTCGACACTCCTCTGCTGATAGGCTCCCGCGACGACATTGAATCAAAACTGCAGGGCATGGCGCCGGTAAAAGGCAAAAGCATGAGTTTTACCGTTCCCGGTCTATTTGACGGTAAATACAGTGGTCTGGTGCTCGAACCATTCTACCGCCTGCACGACTGCCGCTATATAATGTACTGGCTCAACATGACTCCGGAAGCCTATGCGGAACATCGTCAGGAAGAAGCGGCAAAGGAGGCTTTGAAACTCGCACTCGACCGCAGGACTGTAGATGCGGTGAACACCGGCGAACAACAGCCCGAAGCCGACCACTTCATGGAGTTTGACCGCTCAGAAAAAGGTGTACACAACGGCGAACCGTGGCGGTCGGCCACCGACGGAGGCTACTTCTCATATAAGATGAAGACCGAATCTCATCCTGAACTGTCACTACTGGTCCGTTACTGGGGTGCTGAAAGCGGCGACCGCAAATTTGACATCCTTGTTGACGATGAAGTGATAGCCACGGAGAATGTGGCACATCGGTGGAACACCGACGGCTTTATCGACGTGGAATATAAGATACCGGGCCACCTGTTATCAGGAAAGGATGACGTCCGTCTGGCCTTCCGCAGCCATCCGGGCAACATAGCCGGCGGAGTTTTTATGATCAGGATGCTTAAGCCTGATTCCGCTCAGAGTATTCAGTAGGCGATACTCCGTACATCGACTTAAACGCAGTGGCAAAATTATTGGCACTCTTGAATCCAAGAGCCAAAGCCACATCCGACACTGACAATCGGCTCTCGACGAGCATCTTAGCGGCCATGCGCAGACGCGTATTGCGGATAAATTCGCTGGGAGCCTGGTTGGTCAGTTCCTTAAGCTTTCTATGAAGATGCACACGCGACATACCTACCTCCGAAGCAAGCATCTCCACCGTTATATCCGGATTGGAGATGTTTTCATTTATCACTTTCATCACCCTCGACATAAGCTTATCATCATACGACTCCAATTTTATGTCTGCCAGCTTATCATCATGTGTCTGCTTTCCACTGAAGGCATTCTTCAAGCGGCGGTGACGGAGCAACAGCGAGGCCACTGTCGACAGAAGCATGTCGATGTTGAACGGCTTGCCCATATAGGCGTCAGCACCGGCTTCAAGGCCTTTTATATTATCCTCATCGCGCGTCTTGGCCGTAAGAAGTATGACAGGTATGTGGTTCAGATTAATATTATTCTTTATCTTGGATGTCAATTCGATTCCATCCATCACCGGCATCATCACATCGCTGACCACTATGTCCGGTGCTTTCTCAAGCATATTGGCGTATGCCTCCTTACCATTTTCACATACCACCGTCCGGTAACGCGACGACAATTCATCGCTGAGATAACGGCGTATATCCTCGTCGTCTTCTACAATCATCACTGTCTCCCTGCCGGACGCCTGGTGCGGCTGAGTCTCGGACACATCACGGTCATTGCCGTTTAAGGTAGGCGCAAGACCGCTGTCATTCAACATTTTCATCTCTTCGGCAGAGTGCGACGACACTACGGCATCCGCCATCCGCTCATCGCGCAGATGATCTGCTCCCAAAGGCAATCTGACTATAAATCTGGTTCCCTGACCGTCAGGATTGTCGGTGACACTTATCACTCCGTGATGCAGCTTCACCAATGAATGTGTCAGATGAAGTCCGACTCCGGTTCCTCCGGCCGTATTGCCGGCCACCTGATAGAATCGCTCGAATATATGCATTTTCTCATCATCGGGGACACCGATTCCGCTGTCAGTGACAGAGATTTCGGCATATCTCCTTAACGGCCCATCAACGCCGCAGTCTTCACCGGCGCTCAGTTCCATTACCACTTTACCACCTTGCGGAGTATACTTTATGGCGTTGGACAGCAGATTCATAATGATTTTGTCAAAGTTGGCATGATCGACCCAAACACTGAGATTGTCACATCCGTCATGTACAAACTCAAAATCGATACCTTTGGCCGTAGCGGCACTGTGGAATGTATCATAGAGATCTTCCATAAACGGCACCAACAGAGTGTCGGAGAATGTCAGCTTCAACCGATTCTTATCTATTTTCCTTATATCCATCAATTCACTGATCAGGCGGAGCACGCGCTTGGCATTTCTCTGTATCAGCCTGTAGTTTTTCTGACGCGAGGCATCATTGTCGTCTTCAATCAGCTTCTGGAGCGGACTCATCACGAGCGACATCGGGGTGCGGATTTCATGCGATATATTAATGAAAAATTGCAATTTTGCCTCATTGATCTGCTCGGCCTGCCTACGCTCCAAATCCTGGCGTTTAAGCATCTGACGGCGACGCAGACTAGCAAATACGGCAATTCCGATACCGATTATAATCAATGCATATAGCAAATATGCCCACCAAGTAGCATACCACGGACTCCCTATGACGATCGAAAGGACTTTTTCGTCAGAGACTACCCCATTATCGACGGCACACACTCTCAATTTGTGGTTTCCCGAACCGAGGTCAATAAAATTCACCATGTTCTGACCATGCGACAGCGTCACCCATCCGTCATCGTCAAGCGAGTACCTGTAGACCATCGACTCGGAATTTCCAAACTCCTCGGTGGCGAATTCAATCGAAAACGAACTGTCGCCATAACCCAGATATATTTCCGGCACTTCATATATAGGAGCCTTAAGTATGCCACGGCCCCCGGAAGTCATGTCGGTGCGGACAGGCTTGCCATGAAGATAGATGTCGGTCATGCGCACAGTCCACTTCCTTCCCGGATTGATTATATCCGACGGATCAAAATATGTTATACCTCCGGTACCTCCGAAATACAGCCTCCCGTTTTTATCCTTATATGACGCTTTTTTGTAAAATTCATTGCTTTGGAGCCCGTCATCGACATAAAAATTGGTAAACTGATTTTTAATGCGGTTAAACTGCGACAACCCATTGCTTGTGCTCACCCACAATATGCCGTTGTCATCCTCTTCTATACCATAGACCGTATTTACAGGCAGGCCATCCTCTGTGGTATAGACCTTGATCAAACCGTCGCCGGGAGTATAACGCACCAGACCGCCTGACGATGCAAACCACACATTACCGTCAGCCGACTCACGCACGGCATGTATAATGTTGCCTCCGAACATCTTCTCAGCCACACCGCCACCATTTATGCTGTCGACCTTAATAATTCCGTCGTATGTTCCTAAATACAGAGTGCCGGTAGTCCTGGAATAATGCGACGAGGTAAACCATCGGTCCGACACATGGTCGTCGCCGACTGATATCTGCCCGCTGTTGAGATTATAGGAAAACAGACCGTTGCCGAGTGTGGCTATCCAGACATTTCCATTTTCATCTTCAGTAAAGTCATATACATTCATCGCCTCTTGTCCGCTGGAATCGCGAAGCACCACCCGCTTGAATGTCTTGGTCTCCGGATTGAAAATACCGCATCCGCCAGCATACGATCCGACCCAAAGATTACCACGGGAATCCACATAGAGGCCGATGATACCGAGCGGAATGGCATCCGTATAATGGTGCACACCCTTATTTGCAAGATCTATTTCATACAGTCCGCCGTTATCTACACCTACCCAAAGATTGCCGTCCCTGCCGTCATTGGCCATGGCCACCACACAGTTCTCCCCGATCAGATTATCGGCGTATGAATTATGGCCTATATACTTGAATGAATCCTGACGCGACGGCACCATGACCACCCCTTTCTGAAAAATGGCAATCCAGATGTTCCCGCCGTTGTCTATCAAGACGGAATGTACTTTCTGATTATTCTCATCAAGAATACCGTTGCCGAACGCCACACTTGAAAACTCCCCGGTCTCAGGATCATATCGCTTCAGTCCATGACCGTCAGTAGCCAGATACAGATACGGATCGTTTTCATGGGAATACAGCGACCTGACCAGAAGCGACTGCCCCGTAGGATCAGGAACTTTTATAAATTTATCCCCCACTATGTCATATCGGTAAAGCCCCTTTGTGAACGTTGCCACATAAAGGGTGCCGTCACGCGCGACGATAGCCTTTAAATTAACAGGATCATTTATTTCCTCATGTCTGCTGACTATTTCATTATTCTTATTGAGCCGGTAAAGCCCATCCTTGTTATAAAACCAGATGAATCCGGCCACGTCGCGAAGTCCGCCGTCGGTGTCATACAGAGGGGTATCTTCATCGCTCATACGCCTCACGACCACACCGTCGTAGTCAGCCTTCACCACTTTCGCTCTGACATTTCTCAATGTCCATACCGAATCAGGCTCCGATTCAAGGAGATAAGCCACCGAAGCACTGTACACATCGCCCGTCTCCGTACGCGCCAACGGCGTAAAAGTATCGGTGTTAGGGTTATGCATCTGCAGTCCGCAGTGAGTGCCGACAAACAGATGTCCTCTTGAATCTTCAAAAACCGTATTGACATAATTGTGGGCCAGCGACGTCGAATCGCCGGGTATATTTCTATACTGCGTGAATTTAGAACCGTCGTAACGGTTCAGACCGTCCTCGGTCCCTACCCATACCATCCCGTTGCGGTCCTGGAACAAGACATTTATCAAACTGCTCGTTATATCATGGTCGGTAGTGAATATCTGTGATTTTCCTGACATCGTCAATACTCCGGCCAGTATCAACATTGCTAATGCATATACTTTATTCATGAGATTAAAGTGTCCTTAGGTACTATCTTGAGGTTTATTGTTTATCGTTTCAATAGTAAAATTACAGAATATAATCCAAACCGCCAAATCATTCAACACTTTTATAGTCAGCGGTTAACACCTGCTTATGGCACATATTACAATAAGCATCGGCCCGTGGCTACAATAACCCTTCGTCCAATATGCTTGAAATGAGCGGATATCGGCAGTGCCTAAATTCCGGCAATATTGCCGACAACGCACAAAGAGACAGGACCCGGGATTGAAAACCACATCATCCTGAGTCCTGCTTCAATATGAATGAACAATTTCTTATTCTACAGTAACAGATTTGGCGAGATTACGAGGCATATCTACATTGCAACCCTTCATAATGGCTATATGATATGCCAGCAACTGCAACGGAACCGACACCACCACCGGCGACACACTTTCAGCCACCGCCGGTATCTCCAGCACATAGTCGGCTATCTGGGGGATTTCGGCATCGCCCTTCGTCACGATGGCTATGACCGAACCTCCTCTGGCCTTGACCTGCTGTATATTGGAGATCACCTTTTCGTGAAGTTCGTCGTTAGGAGCGATCACCACCGTGGGCAGTTCCTTGTCTATCAGCGCGATCGGGCCATGCTTCATCTCGGCCGCCGGATATCCTTCGGCATGTATGTAGCTGATCTCCTTCAGCTTCAGAGCACCTTCAAGTGCGCTCGGATAGTTATAGCCTCGGCCAAGATACAAGAAATTATGGGCATACGTATACGTGCGCGACAATTTCTCTATCTTGTCATTGAGTTTGAGAGTCTCGCGTATGAGTTCAGGAAGCTTCTTTATGTCGGAGATAGCTTCGAGAAGCTGCGACCGGCTTACCGTTCCGCGCAGCTGTCCTATGGCCAAAGCAAGCATGGTCAACACCGTCACCTGCCCGGTGAAGGCCTTGGTAGAAGCCACTCCGATCTCCGGGCCTACATGGATATATGTGCCGGAGTCGGTCTCCCGGGCTATCGACGATCCCACAACATTGCAGATTCCGTAGACAAATGCACCCTTCTCCTTGGCGAGCTTGATGGCCGCCAATGTGTCGGCCGTCTCACCGGACTGGGATATGGCTATCACTACGTCGCTCGACGATATGACGGGGTTGGCATAGCGGAATTCGCTTGCATACTCGACACGGGCCGGTATGCGCGTATAATTCTCGATCAGACGGCCACCTATCAGACCGGCATGCCACGACGTGCCGCATGCCACGATCACGATTCTCGTCGCATTTATAAATCGGTCGGGATGATCGATCACTCCGGAAAGTTTGATTTCGGTATCATTATTTACAATACGCCCGCGGATGCAGTCGAATATCGTGTTCGGCTGCTCATATATTTCTTTCAGCATGAAGTGCGGATAGCCGCCCTTCTCAAGCTGCGACACCGAGAGTTCGAGAGTCTGTACATCTATCTTTGCAGGGACATTGTCATTGTTGATCACCTGAAGAGGCGCGTCACGGCGTATTATAGCTATCTCATCGTCACCCAGATACACCACCTGATTGGTATAGTCGATGATAGGCGACGCATCCGAACCGATGAATGTCTCGCCCTCGCCGATACCCACCACAAGAGGCGAACTCTTGCGGGCCGCGATGATCATATCCGGATCCTCGCTGTCGACCACGGCAAGCGCATACGCTCCCACCACCTGCTTGAGGGCACCTCTTACGGCGTCGACCAACGAACAGTCGTTGGTGGTCTGTATATACTCAATCAATTTCACCACGACTTCCGTGTCTGTCTCGCTGCGGAACTCACAGCCATGCTCGGCGAGCGCCTGCTTAAGCACGGCGTAATTCTCGATAGTACCGTTGTGCACTATCGCAATCTTTCCGTTCGTACTGAAATGGGGATGCGCGTTGACATCGTTCGGCTCACCGTGGGTGGCCCACCGGGTATGGGCGATGCCTACGGTGCCGCTTATATCTTTAGTCTCGCAGAAACGCTCAAGATCCTCGACCTTTCCGCGTGTCTTGTACACGTTAAGCTCACTGTCAGGATTTATCAAGGCCACTCCGGCACTGTCATAACCTCTATACTCCAGACGATGCAAACCTTTAATCAATATTGGATAAGCCTCCTGGCGGCCTATATAACCAACGATTCCACACATAGTTAAATAGCCTAATTTAATGTATAATGCTTGTTGAAATGCAAAGATACAAATTATTTGTCAATATTCCGAATGTATATGCAATTCGGAAGTGCCTTTCAGCCCAATCGGCCAGATTCACTTACCGCATGACCCAAAAATATCGGAGAATATGCGTTCTGTGGCACCAAAATGTCTACGGATATATTCGCCGGCTTTCTCCCCGGCAAGCCGCAAAGAGTCGCGGTCGTCGACGAGCGGACCCATCACCGAGGCAAACGACTCAGCATCGTCGAAAGTAAAAGCTCCGCCACACTCTATGAGGTCGCGTGCTTCTTTGAATTTATGGTAGTTTGGGCCGAACACCACAGGCATGCCATACACGGCGGCCTCGTTGACGTTGTGTATGCCCGTGCCGAATCCACCGCCGATATATGCTATGTTGCCGTAGCGGTAAGCGCTCGAAAGCATTCCGTAGCAGTCCACTATCAGACAGTCGGCCTTTGAAGCCTCCTCTACCGTACACTCCGACAGACGGCACGACGGACGACAGAGCCGCTTCTCTATGCCGGCTATACGATCCGGACGCACTTCATGCGGGGCTATCACAAGCTTAAGGCCCGCATGGCTGTTGAAGTAAGGCAACAAATATTCCTCGTCAGGCTCCCAGGTGCTACCGGCCACTAAAGTGACGCACTTTTTGTCAGCGGTAAGCGCGGCGATCTGCGGAATCTCCACTCGCTGGCGCATTATGTCGGTTACACGGTCAAACCGTGTGTCGCCGGCCACCTCCACATTGTCGACTCCTATACCGTGCAGCAACCGGCGCGAATTGTCGTCCTGCACGAATATTTTCGTATAGCACCGAAGCATCGACCTGAACATACCGCCCCATGGCTTAAAAAACACCTGCGACGGGCGGAAGATAGCCGATATGATATAAGTCGGCACTTTTCTGCGGGAAAGTTCCTGAAGATAATTGCCCCAGAACTCGTACTTCACGAATATGGCCATCGAAGGGCGCACCGTGTCAAGAAATTCACACACACGGCTTTTTATGTCAAACGGCAGATAGCATACCGCATCGGCCATCGGATAGTCATGGCGAACCTCATAGCCCGACGGCGAAAAGAAAGTCAGAAGAATCTTCTTGTCCGGCATCTCGCGCTTGATCATCTCGATCAGCGGACGGCCCTGCTCGAACTCACCGAGCGAAGCCGCGTGGAGCCATACGTAGCCGGCACCGGCGTCGACATGTTCACGAAGATACGGGATCACATTTTTATGCCCCTCCACCATCTTCCTTACTTTCGGACTGCGCCATGCGGCGGCCTTGGCCCCCCAGTTCATGACATGTATGCCGATGCTATAAAGAGGATTCATCTTTCGCGTCGATTTTATGCCTGAGGCTTTATATTATCGATACCCTTGCGTATACGGCGAACCGTCTCCTCCTTGCCCAACAACTCCGTTATGTCAAACATGTGCGGGCCTTTGCACTCACCCACCACAGTCAGGCGGAAGGCATTCATGACATTGCCAAGATGGTAGCCCTTGGATGCTATCCAGTCGAGCACGATGGTCTCGGAATTTTTGCTTGAAAAGTCGTCGATACCATTGAGCACTTCTATAAGTTCGCCCATTATGCGAGGCATATCTTCCGACCAACGTTTCTTGACATCCTTAGCACTGTATTCGACAGGTTCGGCGAAGAAGAAGCGTGCATGGTCCCAAAGATCGCGCACAAAATAAATACGGCCCTTGACAAGACCTACGGCCTTGGCTATATATTCTTTCGGATACGAGGCCGCGTCTATGCCATGCCCGTCAAGCACCGGCACAAACAGCTCGGCCAGATCCTCGTCAGACTTGAGCTGCAGATATTCGTGATTGAACCACCGGCCCTTCTCATAGTCAAACCGGGCGCCCGACTTGGAACAATGCTTAAGGTCGAATTTGGCAATCAGCTCATCCATGGACATGATCTCGCTGTCGTCGCCGGGATTCCATCCGAGGAGCGCAAGGAAGTTGACCACGGCCTCGGGCAGATAGCCCGATTCGCGATAGCCTGAAGACACCTCGCCCCCTTCAGGATGCCATTCGAGCGGGAACACCGGAAATCCCAGCCTGTCGCCGTCGCGCTTGCTGAGCTTGCCCTTTCCGTCAGGCTTCAGCAACAACGGCAGATGTACGAATGCAGGTGCGGTATCGGCCCATCCGAATGCTTCGTAAAGCAACACGTGTAACGGAGCCGACGGAAGCCACTCCTCGCCACGGATCACGTGGGACACCTCCATCAAATGGTCGTCAACGATATTGGCCAGATGATATGTGGGCAGATCATCGGCGCTCTTATACAGCACCTTGTCGTCGAGAATACTCGAATTGATGGTCACCTTGCCACGGAGCAGGTCGTTGACCTCCACATCGCGTCCTGGTTCAATCTTGAAGCGCACCACATACTTTTCGCCCGCGTCGATCAGACGCTTCACCTCTTCGGCAGGCATACTCAGCGAATTGCGCATCGACATGCGGGTCGACGCATCATACTGGAAATTGGGCACCTCGGCGCGCTTGGCCTCAAGCTCCTCCGGTGTGTCAAACGCCACGTAAGCCTTACCCGCGTCAAGAAGCATCTTCACATGCTCGCGGTATATGTCGCGACGCTCGCTCTGCTTGTAAGGGCCATAATTGCCGCCTTCGCGCACACCTTCATCTATACCGATGCCGAGCCATGCCAGCGACTCGTTGATATAATCCTCCGCTCCGGGCACAAAACGGTTTGAGTCCGTGTCCTCAATACGGAGTATCATGTCGCCGCCGTTCTGGCGTGCAAACAGATAATTGTACAATGCGGTGCGTACTCCGCCTATATGCAACGGCCCCGTAGGAGAAGGGGCGAATCTAACTCTTACTTTGCGATCCATCACTTTGTATCAAATTTGCCACAAAGTTAAAAAATAATATCTAAAAATTACACATTTTTTAACACCAATATCCGGCAAAACGCCCTTTATAGGCATTTTTAGCCGATTCATGCCCGTCATTTGGCACTCGACGCGCCCTGATAGTATGCCTGGACCTTACCCAAAGGCAATTTTCCTTCGAGTTTGATAGGTATGCGGTTGTCGTCGTCGCTTATCCACGCCGACATGTCGTCGGACACCGGAGCGCCGTCACGGGTAAAGTTGAATGTAAGATAGCACGTGCGCCATTTCTTCTTATTGGCCGTGATGGTCGCCTTGCCTTGATAGACGATGGTAAGCTCCTCGACATTCTTTCCCGAAAACACGTTCAGCCTCACTGACTGCCCGGGCTTCATGTTGGGAAAATCAAGCAGCCGCAGATAGTAAAACACCGACAGCATGTCCACCGTCGGCCCCTCGGCATGAAGCACCGTGTCCATCTCGCTCACCGGACCGTCGTTTTTCTGACGGATACGGGTCACATAGCCCGTCACCATATTGCCGTCGCGCTCATACACGACCTTGTCGTTCTCATAGCGGCCGCCTTCATGCGTCCGCTTATTGTACATCAGTGCCTGACATTCGCGCTTGGCCATTTTCGACACTAACGTGTCGCGGACTTTGAACACCTTGTCGGCCCACGGCAGGGTGCGGGCCGACATCCTGGCGTAGTAGTGGCCGTCGTCGCTGCGGAGCGACAACACCGCTGAAGCGGCATCCTTATTGATCAGCCCCCACTTATATAGTACGATGTAATTAAGATTTTCGTCGGGAAGCTCCACCCCGGCCGCGCCGAACACAGAGCAGACGGACAACAGCAGAGCGCATATAAAATGTTTCATATCACAGAGAGTATGTTATAACTATATTATATATAAATGCCACCGCCGACCGAAAAGTTCTTAAGGCCGACATGACAGACCCACACTGCCGTCACTCCAGAAACGGCAACGAATGGCGTATCGACTGCTCGATGCGGTTGTTGCGCCAGCACTTTCGGCACACGGCTATATACCGCTCGTCGCCGCCGATCTCCACCTGCGCCCCCTCGGTGATAAAGTCGCCGTTGGCATCTATACGCGCATTGACTATCGTCTTACGGCCGCACGTACAGGTCGATTTGATCTCGTCGATAGTGTCCGCTATCTCAAACAGCCTCCTCGACCCCTCGAACAAATGAGTCTGAAAGTCGGTGCGCAGACCGTAGCATATCACATTGCTTCCATAGTCGTCGACTATTCTGGCGAGCTGGTCGACCTGCTCCGCCGTAAGAAACTGAGCCTCGTCTACCAGAAACCAATCGATCACCGTCATAGTCCGCTCAAACATCTCCTGGGCCATCTGATATATGTCTGTATCATGGTATATCCAGGTGCATTTGCGCTCTATGCCGATGCGCGAACGTATCACATTGTCCTTCTCGCGAGTGTCCACTATCGGCTTCATGCACGAATAGGTCATGCCGCGCTCCTCGAAATTATAGGCCGTGGTCAGCAACAAGGCCGTCTTGGCCGACCCCATCGTCCCATAGCGGAAATATAGTTTGCCCTTCCTGTTCATAACAGTATTTATTTCATTCCTCGTTTCTGTATAATCTTTGAACTTGTAAAGGTAAAGATAATAGTTGGATTATATAGTTTGACCACCGACAAAAGTGTCGGTTTAACCGGGCCTGAATATGCCCTGCAAATTATTTTCATATTTTTCTGAATATTTTTCGAGGCAACTATTGCACAATTGAAAAATAAGGCGTAATTTTGCATCGCAATTTTCGGAGAGCCGATAAATGCAGAAGAGCTTCAATAGCTCAGTCGGTTAGAGCATCTGACTGTTAATCAGAGGGTCGTTGG
>CANOLV010000051.1 GCA_947567425.1 uncultured Porphyromonadaceae bacterium
ATAAACTGACCGCTGCAGTACCTCAATATAAAAACTAATTTAACTAATAAATCCAGATATGAAAACTTCTACTCGCATTCTCTCTCTCGCCTCAATGGCTATCGTTGTTGTCACCGCCGGCGCACAGACTCCCGACACACCCCCGACAATCAAATGGGATCCGTCCGAAGTGGCCGTAATTTACGCCTCAGACCAAGAAAAATTTTTCGAAGTATTCCGTGACTCACAGGGCAATCCCGCCAACGCATGGACTCTTCCCGTGTGGGGACAGCAGTGCGTCATAAGCGACGACGAATGCGGCGACGGAGCCGCCGTGCGCATCGACAACCTCGACTTCCTGCCTCTACAATTCCAGGCCACAGTCGACATCAGCGATTATCGTTTCTTCCATCTGGATCTCTGGGCACAGAACGACGACCAGATCTGTATAAAATTCCAGAACTGGTGGCCTGGCGAATCATTTGTTACTGAAATATTCGACCTTAAAGGCGGAGAATGGAAAAGCATCGATATTGATCTTGACCGCGCTGACTTCACATGGGAAAAGAAAAACGAGATTCCCCAGCACTGCGTCAACATCCTCCAGCTCGGCGGTGAAGCTCTCCCCAACGACTACCCTCACTCTCCTGCAATCTACCTCACAAACATCATGGCGCATAACGACGCCTCTGTACTCGGTGGTGCAGGCGTAGGCAACGTAGCCGTCGAAAACGCACCCGCCGACGACGCTGTCTACAACCTCTTCGGTCAGCGCGTCGACAAAAGCTACAAAGGCATTGTCGTAAGCAAAGGCCGCAAATTCATACAGAAATAATCTATTCCAAGTCCTGAAACCCGAAACGCTGTGTCGCGACTGACACAGCGTTTTCTTTTTTCATAACCGCAGTAAACGATAAATAGAACTTATCGATTTTCTATTAATGATTATTAATTTGTTTTATCCATAGTATTAATTACCTTTGCATAGGTAAATCTGTTATATGCAAACATACGATAACATATATTTTGACTCTTCTAACGAAAGCGACTGGTTATACAATATAGCGATAGCTTATACAAAATACCGGCAGCAATGTTTACGCCTGAATATAATGTTGTCGTTCTCTCCGTCCATAAACCGTCAGACATTGGGACCATTACATTTGGTAACACTGGCATGCCTCATTCATTATCTTGACAGCAAAGGATATATTGTATCTATGGATACGTCCAACACCGATTTATATGAATACATATTTAATGACTTGGACTTTGCAGCATACTGGAGTGGCGGTAAAAATCATGTAAATGCAAATTCATCTGCCAACATTTTCAATTTATGGCGAATAATTGAATCCGAAAAGGATCTATATGCAAAGAATGTTGAAGAATATTTCAAACGTAAATATTTCAAAAATAAAGATCTTAGTGCTATAAGTGTAAGCTTGGTCGAAGCTTTTTATAACGTTTTTGACCACGCGCATGCTAATGGCAACGCTTTCTCCATTATATTTTATAATGAAGAAAAACAAGAATTATCTTATGCTGTCGCAGACTTTGGCATTGGAATACCTACATCCGTAAAACGATTTATACCATCTTTTAAACAAGACACAGACGCAATAATCTGGGCATTAAAAGATAACGCAACCGTTAAATCGACCTCAAGAAATAAAGGTTTCGGGATGAGTAACATTCTTTCTGCCGCATCACAAGCCCGTATAATAAGTAATCATGGATTAATACATAAGACTGAAAACGGATTAAAACCATATCACATTAATAACTTTTCTTTCCCCGGTACGTTAATATATTTGACTGTTAATATGACAGAATTCGAGGACGAGGAAGTACTCGAATCATTCAATCTTTAAATTTCATATTATGGCAACCATTTTCTTAAACGACATTCTAAAGCAAAATTCCGATCTTACCATAGCCGGAACAATGTTTTATGATATTATAAAAAAAGAGATTTCCAATGGACAAAAGGTTGTGGTTGATATGGAATCGGTTACATCTCTGCCATCCATTTTTTTAAATGTGTCATTTGGTAAAATTATCGATGAATTCGGACTTAATACCATACGCCAACACATTTCATTCATAAAAATCACTAAAATACAGGCTGAACGGCTACAAAAGTACCTTGGAGCTTATTCTGCATAATTGTAGTAAATAGATAATCAGGCAATAGTACTCAACAGCAACATTCCGGCACAAATTTTGTCACGAATGTCATTTGTCATTGATTTTTCTATTTTTATTATTTCTGCTTTTTCTGAAATCGTTCCAATTCCGATCAAAGTTTCGACGAGAGCGGATATTTGTAATTCCTGTCACTTGTTTTAACAAGGACAATGCACGCCGGCCTATATTTTGCTTCCTTACACCACGTCCCATCAGTCTGCGGTCAGGTGTAAAATCCAATCTGACATCGTCATGACTTATCTCATTCACTCGCGCCACAAGATCCATGACCGATGCCTGCAAAGCAGGAGCTTCGGCAGGCTCGATTATATCAAAAGCATCCGTTTCAAACTTCCGTCGCTCCCATTTCTTAGCTTCTTTCACTGTTATATATTCCTTATCAAGAATATATACCTCAGCAAACGTGTTTACAAAAAATGGCTCGTCCTTCTTGTTGAATCTGAACATCTCCCGTCCCCGGCCATTTGATTCTATCGCGAAAGAATATGCTGACAAATCAATGACCGATAACGAATCGCCTCTTATTACATCAGCATAATTATATCGCAATCGAAAATTTTCAAAATCAAGATATTCTTTAAAAAACGAGGACAGGTTACGCACCCATTTCCGACTCGTTGTATCTGCCAGAACATTAATATCAATGCTTATCCTGTCTTCTTTCTTTGTCCAGATCTCGGCAGGACTGTATCTCCCCATTACTGTATCAGTCCCCATCGATACATTTCGCAGCCTTGCGGGCAATCCGGCAGAAGATATGATGCCAATCCAGTCTGACCAGGAAAAATGATGGTTACAGCGGTCGCTTACACTGTCAAGCCCCTGAGAATCTGTAAATCGGTAATATGATTTGCTCTTTAGAACTCTCGGAGCATGCCACCCCTTGAACTTTATTTTTCTATCCGGCACAATCATATAATCGACCATTTTCTCCCTGAACAGAAATACGGTATCCGTATAGGTACTCAACGTGGAATACTCTCTGACGTAGGCTAAGATATGGAGAAGCTTATGTTGTCTTGATTCCACCACAATCTCAGGCAACTCGGTTGTAAGTTCTTTTAGAAAAACCGAATCACCCGCTATCGAATCAAGCCTTGTTTCATGAAAGCCCAGATAACGGATGGTAATCGGAAACATGTCCCCGGATATGTACGGGAGCCGGCCTTTGCCATCAGTAATACCTGCCGCTTTTCCATTCCTGTCGAATACTGACGCACACGACAGAGCTTGCCTTGTCAGCGAATCGGCGACAACGACAGGCTGTGTCTGACCATTCGACGACATAATCGCAAAAAAGACCGTCAACAATACTATCATCCGTTGACCGCGAATAATGCAATTCCTTTTCCTGATATCGATAAAGTCTGCCACCTGTTGAAGTCGTTCGACGCACAAAGTTAAAAATTTACGTCTTTGGAGAACTCTGAACGAACAAATATTTTTTGAATTTTAACTGAATCTCGGGTCATTACCGTATTTTATTTGTAACTTTGCCATCGCAAGCCTTTGGCCTGCACAACATTTCGGATAAAAAAGAAACGTTATGCGTATCTTGTAGTTTGTGAACGTAGGAAATTCAGAAAACGATGCAAGAGATAGCATAGTGGTTCTCACGCGCATAGCGTGGGCTGCTATTGTTACATCTGCATCAAAGGTTTCCTACGACCTACAAACTAAGACGTAGCATAGTTGGCTCACGTTTTCTTTTCACAATAATCGCCGGGAGCCACGGCATGAATCTGTATGACAGACAAATTCAATACGTACATTGAAAGCCCGGCAACAGCCTACTGGAGGGCTCTTTGTTTACGTCATGGCACTTTGCGACACTACGAAAAAGACGAGGCCTTTTTTACCGCAGGGCATGTGGCACGATATATCGGTTACATCAAATCCGGCACCCTTAAATATGTCGTCTACGGCGAAGATTGTTCCGAACATGTAATCGGACTGGAATTTACAGGTGAATTCGTAACCGACTTTCCTTTCTCGTTGCGCGGTCAGAAAGCGCGGGCCTCGGTCGTTGCCGAATCGCCATGCGACATCTACTGCCTCTCGACAGCCATGCTGGGCGAACGCCTGAAAACCGACCCCGAATTAAAAGAAATGGTCATGACAAGCACCGAGTCAGTATTCTCCACAGTGTACGACAGATACGTTGACTTACACATCAAAACGCCGCAGCAACGTTACAACGATTTGATTTCGCGACATCCCGACCTTTTTTCACTTTTCCCCCTTAAAGACATAGCATCTTTTCTGAACATTACACAGACACACCTCAGCCGTTTGCGAAAAAAAGTCTAAAGCCAAGTCACTTTTCAACATTTGTTTAAGCCGGATGTAACGAAAGGCAGTACTTTTGCGTCATAGTAATAAACAATTTTCAGCAAAAATGAAAAAGATAATAATACTCATAGCCGTTCTGCTATGCGCTCTTTGCGTTGCGGCGCAGTCCGAACCGGTCGACTCGCTTCCGGCGCAGGAACTTCGGGAAATAGTGATCGAAGCACCTAAGGTGATACGCAAAGCCGACATGGACATATACCATCCGTCAAAAAGTGCCGTCGAGGCTTCAAAAAACGGACTACAGCTGCTCGGCAATCTGATGATTCCTACGCTTACGGTCAGCGATGCGCTCGGCAGCATTCAGGCTGCCGGACAGTCGGTGCAGCTACGCATCAACGGCCGCGAATCTTCAATCGAGCAGGTAAGGGCACTTCTTCCCGAAACCATCAGACGCGTGGAATGGATCGACAATCCGGGACTCCGCTACGGAGGCGCAAACTACGTGCTCAACTTTATAGTAAGCAATCCGACTGTCGGCGGCTCGCTCATGGCAATGGCACGACCCGCGCTCAATCAGGCTTGGGGATTCTATATGGCCGACGCAAAGTTCAACACCGGACACTCGCAATGGGAAATCGGCGCCAACCTCAAACTGACCGACAATATCAAGACCCACCGCGATTATACGGAAACATTCACCTATCCCGACGGAAGCAGCCTCACACGCGACGAAACTTCAAAAGGCGGCTCAATGGACAATACATTCGGTAACCTGTGGGCTTCCTACAGCTACGTGAAGCCTGACACGACTGTCTTCATGGCTGAATTCGGCATGTTCCACAAATTCACCGACAGATTCCTCTACAACGGACTCCTCTCGCTCAGTGACGGCTCAGACGACATATTGCTCACCGACTCGCACGGCGACCGGGGAAATACCCCTTCCCTATCACTTTACTGGCAGCAGAACCTAGCCCGCAAACAGATGCTGATTGTAAACTTCAACAGTTCTTTCTATTTCGGACGTTCCTATTCCGACTATCTCGAGCGATTGCCGGATGCCATAGATCCATGGGATTACATAACATCGATAAACACCGAAATCAAAGACTGGAACCAGGCCTATGCCCTCGAAGCCGACTATATAAAAAACTGGGAGAACGGACGGCTTACCGCCGGTGCATCTTACACAGCCAACCGCAACCGCTCCCGCTATGACAATCTCGACGGACGCATATTCCATCAACGTCAGGACAAGGCATATTTCTTCGCCGAATATTTCCATCGCTTCGGCAAGTGGACCGCCACAGCCGGCATGGGCCTACAATACACCGACTTCATGTTCAAAGAAACCGGACAGGGCAACCATTCATGGAGTCCGCGTCCGCAAGCCACAGTCACTTACGCCTTGAATCAGAACCATAACTTCCGGCTTAACTTCACCACCTGGCAGTCGACACCATCTCTGGCCGAAACAAATATCGTGCCGCAGCAACTCGACGGCTTCCAGTGGCGCGTCGGCAATCAGAATCTTAAGACAGCAAATTCATTCATGCTGACGTTCCGCTATGGATTTAACCTTCCTCGTGTAAACGGCTCTTTCGGCGTCCGTGCCTTCACATCCCCGAATGCCATCACTCCCCTCCTCTTCTGGGAAGACAACAAGCTTATCACCACTTATGAGAACAGCCGGGGACTTCAGAACCTCTCATTCTTCATCGCACCGCAAATCGAGATCATACCCGGCTGGCTTACGGCAAGCGGATACCTGCAATACCGTATGGAACGTATGCGCGGCACCGGCTACGATATTCACAACAGCGCATGGAGCGGTAACGCGCAACTCCGGCTTATGCACTGGGGCTTTGTACTCAGCGGCCAATACGTGCGCTCGCAACGCAGCTTATGGGGCGAAAAAATCTCATGGGGTGAAGACCTCAACATCATAGAACTGAGCTACAACCTGAAATCCTGGCAGTTCGGAGCCGGCATAATAATGCCCTTCGGAAAGTACGACCAAGGATCGATGTCGCTCAGCCGGTGGAACCGCAATGAGCAGCACATGCGCCTCGACATGCGGATGCCTTACATAACCGTTAACTACAACCTCCAATGGGGCCGTCAGAAACGCGGAGCCGACAAACTTATCAACATCAGCGCCGACGCCGACCGCTCAACCGCAGGAGGACGATAATATACAGATTTTTCATACCGACAAGGCAAGCCCGACAGTGATGCCGGACTTGCCTTTTTATTGCCTGCATCATAGTCATTTCCATTTATGCACTAAGTTTTTGTTATCAGACCGGCATTTTTCAGTTAAAAAATAAAGTTATATATTTCATATTTTATTGTAACTTTGTTGAGTATAGCGTGCATCAGTTCATTTTTATAAAAGGGTTTATACCACACATAATATAGATAGCACTCTGTGTGCTTAACGGTTTATTAATAGATAAAAACAAGTTTAAATCACTTTATTCCTAAAATTCCAAATTTCACATTTCTCTATATGAAAAAGTATTTACTTTCACTCGGTTTTGCACTCAGCGCTACCGCCCTCGCCTTCGCAGCAAAGGCTGATCCCCGTGGTCAACTCGTTCCAACATTCGCCGAACACTTTGACGCACTCGTCAACGGCACTGAAAATGCACCCGCCACCGACGAACTCAGCACCGGAGGCAAAATCGACCCCAGCCTCACAGGTGGACTCCAGTGGAGCGGCCGAGGACTCCACGAAGCGGGAGGAGCACTCGCCATCATGAAATTCGAGCAATCCGACTGGTTCGGAACCGAAGAAGTACAGGGCTACCTCCGCACGCCATACGCCGACGTACGCATGGACGAAGGCAAGTTCACCGCACGCTTCCGCGCACGCAAACTCACAGCCGACAACGACGCCCTCGCCAAGATACACATCGAACTCTACGATGCCTACACCTCCAATGCCATACAGACCGAGATCATAGAAATCACATCCACATGGGCCACCTACGACGTTGACCTGTACCATCCCGGCTATGGCAACCACCTCGCCTTCGTAGAAATAGCCTCCGAAGGCGATGAATGGCTACTCGACGACTTCGAAATCATCCAGGACTACTATGCCCTCCCCGCACCAATCATACACTTCCCACGCAACGTCACCTACGAACACTTCACCGCACGCTGGAACCCCGTGCCTCTCGCGCAAAGCTACCTCGTTTCGGTCTACACACGCGATGAAGCCGACAAGCGCACATACCTCCTAAAAGACACCCCCACCACCGATTGCACCCTTGACGTCGACGGCACAGTCAAAGGCACCGACTACTATTACCGCGTGCGAAGCGTCAACGACCAATACACCTCCGACGAATCCGAAGAACGCAAAGTACACGTCCCCCTCAACGAGCTTGACCGCCCCGTCACACTCCCTGCCGAAAACATCACACTCGACGGCTTCACCGCACGTTGGCAGCCAACATTCCGTGCCATGGGCTACATAATCAATCTTTCAAAAGAATACATCGCCACCACCGACGTCCTCGTCCCCCTCGTACATGAAGACTTCAACAAAATCACCTCCGGCGACCTCGACTGGCCCGCACATTTCTACGACAATATCGACGACATCACCACCATCCCCGGATGGCAGTACAACTACTTCGGAGTGCGCGTAGTCGCCGGCATGTTCGGACTCGACAACTCCTACAAAGCATACGGCGAAGACATCCACCTCACATCCCCTGCACTCGACCTCTCGGCCGACAAAGGCAATTTCACCGTCCGCCTCAACATCTACGGCGACAAGGACGACATCATCAGTATCACCAGCGGTGACAAAACCCTTACCCACATCCTCGCCGAACAAGGAGCACAAAGCTTAAGCCTTCAGTTCGACAACGGAACACCATCCACCACAATTCGCATAGAATTCGACGGCGACGGAGCATCCAAAATGCTTTTCTTCGACGATATCTATATTGAGCAGACCATCCATGCCGGAGGCACAGTCCGAGAAAACATCGGATCTTACAAGACCGAAAACACCGACACCTCCTACACCTTCACAGGACTCGACGCCACCGAAGACGACAACTTTATCTACACCATCACTGCATGGACCCACTCCCTTGACGAAGACGGTGTATGGGGTCCTGACGTAGTCAGCGAAGCATCCGAACCCTGCCGCGTCGTGATAAGTAACACATCCGGCATCCACGCCCCCGACGCCGACGATGAAACCGCCATCACCACCGCCGACGGCACCACCATTCTCGTCACTGTCGCCGAGTCGGCCACCGCCGAAATATACACCATCAGCGGCATACTCCTCGCCCGCCACAACGTAGCCCCAGGAGCCAATACCCTCCGCGTACCCACAAGTGGACTTCTCATCATCCGCGTCGGCAACAAAGTCCGCCGCCTACACATCCGCTGACACCTCTCCTCGCAAGGATATCTCTCCGAACACAATCCCAAAAAGTGCGTGAACCGCTCCGGTCCCGCACTTTTTCATTTTCCCTACTAAAAAAGTTTAAATATTGACATGCAGAGCACTCTCGTGTCTTTGTCTTCTCGCATCAACTGAAGCAAAAAAATCAGGCGGTTAAGTTTGGGAATTTTCAAATCTAACCGCCTGATTTTATTTATGGATCCTTATTTCATTCAATCGCATTTGCATTCAGCAGGATTGTCTTTGTCTTCTATTTTCTCATCAATCCAAGTATTGGCATTATTAGTAGCAGAAGAAACATACCTTTCCTTATCACCATCGTCTACACAGTACATATCAAGCGTCGTTGAAATCTTCATGGCCTTATTCAAATTATAATATGGCAAATTCAAAGTATTTCACTGAATATTTCATGTCGGTCTTGATATCGGTCTTATAGGATCATGCAAATGTATTACCTACATAAAAAGGCCATCCTTCTTATGAAAAGATATTTAAAATATTTATTAAAGAATAGGGCGATAAGTCTTATTTTATCAAGAGCTTACCGCCCTATTCTTAGTGTATCAAGATTTACTATTTTAGTCTTCGATGGCAGCCTGCGCCGCGGCTACGCGGGCGATGGGCACGCGATAG
>CANOLV010000052.1 GCA_947567425.1 uncultured Porphyromonadaceae bacterium
CCGGTAAGGGCGAACCTCTTTTTGGCACCGGAATTAGTCTTTACCTTAGGCATTTTTTTAATTATTTAATTAATTCGAGTTATATAATTTGGCCCGTGCCTTAATCGCCCCTGTCGGGCGGTCGGCGGCACGGCACCGAATAATCACTTTTTCTTGGGCGAAAGCATGATGGTCATCCTCTTACCTTCAAGTACCGGCATCTGTTCAAGCTTGCCGAGTTCCTCAAGGTCGTTGGCGAAACGCAACAACAAGACTTCTCCCTGCTCCTTGAACAGGATGGAACGTCCGCGGAAGAACACGTATGCCTTCACTTTGGCTCCTTCCTTAAGAAATCCCTGCGCATGCTTGAGCTTGAAGTTGTAGTCATGGTCGTCGGTCTGGGGTCCGAATCGGATCTCCTTTACCACCACCTTTGTCGACTTGGCCTTCTGCTCTTTCAAGCGCTTCTTCTGCTGATACAGGAACTTCTGATAGTCAAGCACTTTGCACACTGGAGGCGCGGCGTTGGGGGATATCTCCACCAGATCAAGCTCATGCTCCTCTGCGATCTTGAGTGCTTCGTGAATAGAATAAATTCCATTCTCGACATTGTCTCCTACCAGACGCACTTCGCGGGCGCGGATGCGTTCGTTAACTGCATACGGCTCCTCTTTTCTTGGTGCTCCTCGGTATGGAGGTCTGTTGTTGCCGCCTCCGGCGCCACCGGGGCGATGCGGTCCCTGAAATCCGGGCTTATTGTCCATTCAGTAGTTTATTGATTAATCATGTTTTCGACCTCTTTGGTCAAAGATTCTGCAAAGGTAGCAATTTTCATCGTACCTTTATCACCTTCGCCCTGTTTTCTTACTGAAACTTCGCCGTTTTCAGCCTCTTTTTCTCCGACTATAAGCAGATAGGGGATGCGCTTAAGCTCGTTGTCGCGGATTTTGCGTCCGATTTTTTCATTTCGGTCATCGACGATGGCGCGGACGTCGGCCATGTTGAGCTCTTTGGCCACACGGAATGCATAGTCGTTGAACTTCTCGCTGATCGGAAGCACCACGCACTGGTCGGGCACGAGCCACAACGGGAACTTTCCGGCTGTATGCTCCAGCAACACGGCCACAAAACGCTCCATGGAGCCGAACGGCGCACGGTGGATCATGACGGGGCGGTGCTTCTGATTGTCGGCACCGGTGTATTCGAGCTGGAAGCGTTCGGGCAGGTTGTAGTCGACCTGGATAGTGCCGAGCTGCCAGCGGCGGCCGATGGCGTCCTTGACCATAAAGTCGAGCTTCGGTCCGTAGAATGCGGCTTCGCCAAGCTCGGTGCGGGCTTTCAGGCCCTTCTCCTCGCAGGCTTCGATGATGGCCTGCTCAGCGAGATGCCAGTTCTCGTCGCTTCCTATGTACTTCTCCTTATTGTTGGGGTCGCGGAGTGAAATCTGCGCCTCGTAATTGTCAAATTTGAGCACCTTGAAGATATACAGGATAATGTCCATGACTTTAAGGAACTCATCCTTAATCTGTTCGGGAGCGCAGAAGATATGGGCGTCGTCCTGCGTAAATCCGCGCACACGGGTCAGTCCATGAAGTTCACCGCTCTGTTCATAACGGTAAACTGTGCCGAACTCAGCCAGACGCAATGGCAATTCGCGGTATGAGCGGGGGAAAGCCTTGAAGATCTCGCAGTGGTGGGGGCAGTTCATCGGCTTGAGCAGATATTCCTCGCCCTCTTCAGGAGTATGTATAGGTTGGAACGAATCCTTGCCGTATTTAGCATAGTGTCCGGAAGTCACATAGAGCATCTTATTGCCGATGTGGGGAGTGATGACCTGCAGGTAGCCGTACTGCTTCTGGATACGGCGCAGGAACTGCTCCAGACGGTCGCGCAGAGCGGCGCCTTTCGGCAACCAGAGGGGAAGTCCGGCTCCGACATTCTGAGAAAAGGCGAACAGCTCCATCTCCTTACCGAGCTTGCGGTGGTCGCGCTTCTTAGCCTCTTCAAGCAGAGCCAGATACTCGTCGAGCATCTTTTTCTTCGGGAAGGTGATGCCGTAGACGCGCACGAGCTGATTGCGCTTTTCGTCGCCGCGCCAGTAAGCTCCGGCAAGCGACATTATCTTTATGGCCTTGATAGGGGCTGTGTTGGGGATATGCGGACCGCGGCAGAGATCGGTGAAAGCACCCTGGGTGTAGGTGGTGATATGGCCGTCCTCAAGTTCGCTGATAAGCTCGCACTTGTACTCCTCGTTGCGGCCTCCGAACAGCGCCAAAGCATCGGCTTTGGAAATGTCGGCACGCACGATAGGCTCCTTCTTCTGGGCCAGTTCAAGCATCTTCGCCTCGATCTTCGGGAAGTCGGCGGCGGTTATATCGTGTCCGTTAGGATCGATGTCGTAGTAAAATCCGTTTTCGATGGCGGGGCCTATTCCGAATTTGACTCCGGGATACAGCTCCTGCAGCGCCTCGGCAAGCAGATGGGCAGAACTGTGCCAGAAAGCATGCTTGCCTTCTGCGTCGTCCCACTTGAAGAGCTTGATGTCCGCATCTTCCTCAATAGGACGGTTGATGTCCCACTCCGCGCCGTTGACCGACGAGGCGAGGATGTCCTGCGCCAGACGCTGACTTATACTCTCTGCGATCTGCAGAGGGGTCGTACCTTCGGCATACTGCCTGGTGCTTTTGTCAGGGAATGTAATTGTTATCATCAGTTGTTTTTCTGTTATCTATATGACAATAATGCATGGAATCACTCGCTCCACGCAAAAATCGACCGCAAATTTAAAGAATATTTCTCAAACCGCCAATCTTTCAAGCGATTAATATCGCCTCATTTAGCCATTCTTCACCATTCTTCGATTCTACACCAATATCAGGCAATATCCACGGCATTCGGGGAGGCCGCCCGGCTAACGCGGCATCGGGCTGTAGCCTGAGCCTATGAGAAAGTCAGGCGAATTGTAGACAGCCGAATCGAGCAGAGAAGCGGCCGAAACTCCGGGATGACGGTCCAGATACGACTTTACGATCTGCATGCCCATGAAACGCCCCATTCTGCCCGGCGACGACGGATGGAGTATCGAGGTGGAAGGCGACGGACGCACGAGCCGGTCCGACACAGCGGGGTCAGTCGAATATATCAGATTCTTTTCTATCATCGCGTTCCATGCCTGCGCTTCATTGCCGTAAGCCCAAGCCGTCTGATCGGCCGTATACCCGGTGACCGCCGATTCGTCATCGGAACCGGTAAGCGCGAGCACAGTCTCTGCAAGCGCCCCTTCATAGACCATCCTCGACAGAGCCGTGGCGTCGGAGGGCGCCCTATAAGGATATTGCACGGAGACCACAGCCTCCACCACATTATACGGCAGAAATCTCTTCTGCTTTCCATAACGCTGATACGGCTCGAAATAGCCGTACGGCTCATAGTCGGGGCCGAGATAATGGTTAAGCCCGATAAGGAGCACACTGTCGGCCACCACCACCGACTGGCTGTAGGTGATGACCGCACCATAAATACCGGGCCACTTCAGTTCCGGCAACGATGTGCGCGAGTTAGACACGGCACGGCCGATGACATGTTCGGCCGAATCGAGCGGGCCGAGCCGACGCTCTACATCGGGCAGATAGTACAGCATCTTTGAATCGGAAGCATAATCGGAAAGAAATGCGTCGTCGGCATGGCGCACCTCTCCCATCGACACGATTGATGCCACGACATCGGCGGCACTCTGGAATGTGTCGCGGAATGCCGCACGCTCCGTGCTGTCAAGAACGGCATACCCGGGAGCGGCCAGGTCGAAACGCTTTATCTCGACGGCCGACACACCGTCAGAGCCACCCGCACACGACATCAGCAGGGCATGAATGATAAAAGCCATAGCAGGAATGGCTAAAAATCGACTCTGCACACCCGACATTTCATTACGGTCAATCATACGGCAAATATAGCTATTTTCTCTCCTCGGGCTATGCAAAATTGGTTAAAAGCACATATTTTATCTGCAATCAAGGCAAAAATTGCCCCGGAACAGAATAAAATAGCCGATGATTTCTTACTTTTGCACAATAATTAAGAAGATATGGCTTCAGCCCTCAGATACATACTCGTCATATTGATCCTGTCACTGCCGGCTATAAAGGCGGTTGCCGACAATGACTTCATAGTCGTGATCGACGCCGGACACGGAGGGCACGACTACGGTGCCATAGGAAAAAAGACCAACGAAAAGACCATAAATCTAAACGTGGCGCTTAAGCTCGGCAAACTGCTGGAGAACACAAAAGGCGTGAAGGTGGTATATACCCGAAAGGGCGACTACTTCAAGACTCTTCAGGAACGTGCCGACATAGCCAACGAGGCCCATGGCGACCTGTTTATCTCGATCCACACAAATTCAGTGTCAAAAAAGGCTAAAAACAGGCTTACCATCAACGGGGCATCCACTTACACCTTAGGCCTCCACAGGACCCAGGAAAATCTGGAAGTGGCTAAACGCGAAAATTCAGTGATGATGCTCGAAGACGACTACTCGACCACATACCATGGGTTCGACCCGAACTCCACCGAATCATACATCATATTCGAGCTTAGCCAAAACAAACATCTCGACCAAAGCATCAACTTCGCGCAGCACGTGCAGAAAGAGATGGTGGCCACAGCAGGAAGAGCCAACAAGGGGGTCAGGCAGGGCGGACTATATGTGCTTGCCAAAACGAGCATGCCTGCCGTGCTGATCGAGCTCGACTTCATCTGCAATCCTACATGCGAGAAATTTCTCGCATCCGACCGCGGCCAGTCAAAATTCGCACAAGCCATATACAACGCATTTAAAGAATACAAGGAAGCCTACGACAATACGGCAATGCTCAACGCGCATCCAGAACGGGCACAGACAAAAGCCGAGGCTCAGGTTCAGGCTCCTGCCGCCGAACCTGAGAAAAAACCTGAACAGGCATCTACGACGACACCCGAACCCGTCCGGACAGCACCCGAACCGGAAGGCCTGCGATATAAGATCCAGTTTACGACCTCGCCCGAAAAGCTCGCTCCCGGATCGGCGGAATTCAAAGGCCTTGTCGATTACGACTGCTACTACGACGACGGACTGTGGAAATATACCTTAGGGAGCTACCGCACTCTCGACATGGCAAAGAAGCATCTGCCAAAAGTACGGAAAAAATTCCACGAGGCATTCATCATTAAAACCCGCGACGGCAAACGCATCAAGTAGTTATTTGTTTATAAGTCTGTAACCCATAAAAATCAAAATTCGAATCATATATGAAACGTTACTCAAAGGAACTGATTATTGGTCTCTCTGTGTTAATCGCGGCACTGGTGTTGGTGTTCGGCATCGATTACCTGAAAGGAATAAACGTATTCAAAGCCGCAAACTACTACTATGTATCATACGAGAACGTTAACGGCCTTACCGTATCATCGCCGGTCACCATCAACGGATACAAAGTCGGACAAGTCAGGGACATCGCATACGAATATGACAATCCCGGCCACGTACTCGTAGAGATATCGCTCGACAAGCAGCTGAAAGTCCCGTCCGGATCAAAGGCTGTAATTCAAAGTGATCTGCTGGGAACTGCATCGATAGTGCTTCATTTTTCCAACGCCGGCGATTCACACAATATCGGCGACAGACTGATCGGAGAAAGCGCACCATCTATGATGGACAACATCAGCCAGCAACTTATGCCCTCTGTGGGCGCAATATTCCCGAAAGTAGACTCTCTGCTTACATCGGTCAACAGACTCGTAGGAGACTCGGCAATACTCATGTCGATAAAACGCCTTGACAGAATCACCGCAAATCTCGAAGCCACGACAGCGTCGCTCAACCGCACCGTGGCCGCGTTGCCGTCGACCATGAACACCGTAAACGGCATTGCTCAGAATCTCGACACGATAACCTCAGACCTGGCTGTACTGACAGCAGAGCTAAAGGAACTGCCCCTGCAGTCAACGATGAAAAATGTAGAGAACATAACCTCCAACCTTAATACGGCATCCTCACAGCTCACAAGCACCGACAACACCCTCGGCCTGCTTCTGAACGACTCCAAGCTCTACGACCACCTTAACGGATCGGCCCAGGCCCTCGACTCGCTTCTTTGGGATGTCAAGAAGAATCCCAAACGCTACATCCCGAGCATAAAGGTGTTCTGATGAATTGATTTTATGGTAACAAGACACTATTAAGAACCATTCTAAATAGTTGATAACTTTTATTGAACAATGTTCCACAGACTCCCCATCTTGAAATATCTGAAAGATGGGGAGTTTCACGTTAAAAAGACTTTGCCGCAAATTTGCCATAACGCAGTTAATGCTCTGATTTAACGGCATATAACAATATAAGAAACAGAAATTATGGCTCATTAACACATATCTTTTATAACCAATTGACAACCAGCATAATTGCATTCACATTATAAAATCCAAATTTTTTCATGCTTGTTTTTCTTTTTTTTTCTGGGGAAATTTGCATCAGATAAGACAAAAAGAATTACGCAAATCATGGAGAATACCCATATACAAATGTGGGAAGAATGTTTGAAAATTTTCAAAGATAATCTTCCTGCCGAACAATTCAACGCCTGGTTCAAGCCAATCACATCCTTGAGCTACGAAAACAACGTGCTCAAGCTCCTCGTCCCTACCGCATACTTCGTAGAACAGCTCGAAGTCCGGTACATGAAAATCCTCGCGGCCACACTGCACAGGGTATACGGCAACAGCGTGAAACTCTTCTATGACTATTACCAAGTCGGAGCCGATCCGACATCGGCCATAACAGTCGAGACCGCACGCGAAAGCCCCTCCGTACAAAGGATCAATCCTCAAAACCCATTCCACACGGCAGTAGTGGAGGACTTCGACTCTCAGCTGAATCCGAAATACACTTTCGAAAACTACTGCGGAAGCGTGTGCAATAAGATAGCACGCTCAATCGGCGAAGCCATAGCAATGAATCCCAAATGCAAGACGTTTAATCCGCTCTTCGTGTTCGGGCATACCGGCGTCGGCAAGACCCATCTGATTCAGGCCATTGGAATACGCATAAAGGAACGCAATCCGCACGCACGCGTACTTTACGTACCCGCAAGGCTCTTTGAAAGTCAGTACACGGCCGCGGCAATGGCTAAACCAAGCCGCGTCAATGACTTTATCAACTTCTACCAGTCGGTCGAGGTGCTGATAATCGACGACATTCAGGACTTGATGCACAAGCCGGGTACACAAAGCGCCTTCTTCCACATATTCAACCATCTCCACCAGAATCAGCGCCAGATCATCCTGTCGAGCGACTGCGCACCGTCGGAGATGAAAGATATGCACGACCGCCTTCTGTCAAGATTCAAATGGGGAATGACAGCCGAACTCGAAAGCCCCGACTACGACCTGCGCAGGGAGGTGCTTCACCAGCGTGCATCGCAGGACGGACTGACCATTCCACCGGAAGTCATGGAATATATAGCCGCAAATGTCACCGACAGCATCCGCGAACTCGAAGGCATTGTGGTGTCGCTTCTCGCACACGCTACGGTGCTTAACCGCGACATCACCATCGACCTCGCAAAATCCGTGCTGTCAAACTCCGTCAAACTTCAGAAGAAAGCGGCCGTCAATTTTGAGATGGTGGCACAGACTGTAAGCGACTTCTACAACATCGATCCGGAACAGCTGTTCACCAAGACCCGCAAGCGCGAGATTTCCGACGCAAGGCAGATGGTAATGTATTTAGCCAAACGCCATGTGAAAATGCCCGTTACGGCAATCGGAACACGCCTCTCCCGCACTCACGCCACAGTGCTCCACGCATGCCGGAACATCGAGGAGCGACTGTCGATGGAAGCCAACCTGCGCAACGACGTCGAGCGCATCGAAGCAATGATGCAAGTATAAATTATTTCACATTGATTAACACTGTGCAGAAACATCAAAGCAATAAATTTCATTGAATAAATATTCGATTATGCATTATTTAGGCCGATTTTAACACAAATCGGCCTAAATTTTATATCACTGAATACCAGAGAATTGCCGAATTTTTTATGTTAAAAAACATAGTTATATTGCACATTTCTTAAACTTAAGCTAACTTTGCACCAGTTTCAAGTGTATATATAAGCGAAGAGATTGAAGAGTCAGTCTCGATAATTAATAGTTTTAGGTTTAACAAAATTTTTAGAATTATGAACAAGATGATTGAATTATTCCGTAATGGTATGACTGCTTACGTAAAGATGATCAGCTACAACCAGAACATCCGGATGTCAGCCAACCATTCAGCGTTCAAGTCACAGAACTAATCTGTCTTTTGAATGACCTACGATGGCTCAATAACAAAGCCATCTCACTTATTTGAGAATTAAATTAGATCCGCAGAGGCGGACAACACACGAAGTTTATTGGAATTTAAAATTTTTACGTTATGAACAAGATGATCAAATTTTTCAAGGAAGGCGTTAATTCGTATGTATATAACTTCGGTCATAACCAGTATTTCAGAATTACAGGCGACTGCACCGCAAGCAACAACTACGAAAACTAACATCCTAAAGAACTTTAGATTATTCTTAAGTTCACGTTTATCCAAAATTCAGGACAAGCAAAAAAGTGCAACACGAAGTTTCACCTAATTCACACGAGGTTATGAAACATACATTAAAAAAAGTGTTATTATGGTATTTTGAGACTGCATCGGAGATATACAAGTAGCAGTCTCACCAACAGGTCCCCGCGACCTAAACGTATTACAACTTGTAGAGAATCGTGAAATAATCACGATTTTTTTTGTGCCTGTACACAAGCATCCTTAAATTTGCCCCATGATTACAACTATAGAGATCAACAGCCTCCGCCTCAGAGCTTATCACGGTGTATTTCCCCAGGAAACATCAGTAGGCAATATATTCGAGATAACCATGGCCGTCGAAACTGACTTAGACGACCAATCAATCAAAAGCGACAGTCTCGAAGGCACAATCAACTATGCCACGCTCGTAGCCATCATAAAGCACGAGATGGCTAAACCATCAGCCTTAATAGAGAACGTCGCATATCGACTAAAAGAGACCGTTATCGAGGCATATCCCGCTATCCTTCACGGAAGGATAAAAATAGCCAAACTATTGCCGCCTATATCCAACACCGAAGTCCAGTCCATCGCAGTAGAAATAAAGTGGTAAAGCATAGCAGATCTCAGAAATAGCATACACTCGGAGACCATGATTATTGCCGAATACGCGTCGACCGTGCCATAGGTCCGATGGCACGGCAACTTGCCATGGATCTTGTACGAGTCAGGCCGGTATATGGCACGGAACATTGGGGCCAGACATGGCGGATTTGGATGGCCGAAGGCTCGTAGCCGGGCACATGGAGCCAGGGCGATGCAGGACGTTGATGGCCGAAGGCTTGTAGCCGGGTAC
>CANOLV010000053.1 GCA_947567425.1 uncultured Porphyromonadaceae bacterium
GTCGGTTACGACGGTCTGTAGACTGTAGTGGCTGACGCATTTATTATTAAACAAGTTCTAAGTGTTAAACAATGCGGAAGACGTAAGTTCTTCAGGCATATTTGCCCAAAAAACGGTTAAGTTGGATGATTGTGTGCTATGTGGCTGAATATAAGTCTTATAGTGGTTGATGAATAGTTGCTATTTATTAGTATTAAGAAAAAAATACATTATTAAACATAAAAATGTAGAGTACCTTTTTTCATTGCTGCGTCTTAAAAGGTAAGGAACCTTATCCAAACAATATTAAACCAATCGTATGAACAAATTAAGACAAGCAACCCGTAGGCTAACTACACTGTCGGCAGCTGTGGCTTTGGGCGCCATGAGTGCCATGGCGCAGAACCAACCGATTACGGTCGACTTTGAGAAAACGCCGCTACGTGAGGCTTTGCAGGCCATCGAAAAACAGTCAGGCTACACATTCTCTTTCAGTGATAATGTTGTAGACAATGCCCAAAGCGTATCGGTACACATGAAAGATGCATCAGTCAAGTCGATACTCGATAAAATAAGTGCTGAGGCGGGGCTTGAATACACCATTATGGGTGAAGACCTAATTGTAATATCTCCAAGGCGTAATAATTCAGTCGCTAAAGTCAAAGGTCAGCCTCTTGCAACCGGTCTCAAAGGACGAGTCATTGACGAGACAGGCGAGCCGATAATCGGAGCTTCCGTGATTGTAAAAGGTTCGACCAATGGTGTAAGCACTAATCTTGACGGTGAGTTCTCCCTCTCCAATGTACATATCGGTGATGTGGTAAATGTATCATATATCGGCTATCATACTCAGTCTGTCCGTATTAAGGATGCGTCCGGTCTTAACGTGGTTTTACAGCCGTCTGCTACCAATCTTGATGAGGTTGTGGTTGTGGGATATGGCGTGCAGCGCAAGCGCGACGTTACCACATCCATATCTTCATTAAAAGGTGATGACCTTGTGGATATGCCCGCCAACAGTATCGAGCAAGCGCTTGTGGGACGCATGTCGGGCGTACAGGTTACTCAAGGTACAGGTATGCCGGGCGGGGGAATGTCAATCAAGGTGCGCGGTACCGGAACGGTCACAGCGGGCAGTGATCCACTTTATGTAATTGACGGTATACCGCAGTCGGATCTCGCCAGTGACGCAACAGGCACAAGTATAAATCCTCTCGGCGGTATCGATATGAACGATGTCGAGAGTATCGAGGTACTGAAGGATGCCTCAGCCGCGGCTATTTATGGCAGCCGCGGTGCCAATGGCGTGATTATTATTACTACCAAACAGGGCAAGCCCGGCCGTCCGAAAGTGAATTATAACGGCTATTATGGATGGCAGCGACGCACTAAGAAAATAAGCATGCTGAATGCCTATGAATTTGCCCGCCTGTGCTATGATGGCCACAATGAGGCATACCTTGACTTGCTGGAATCGAAAGGTATAGCAGGTAGTATCGAAGATGACAACCAGACACGTCTTGCTAAAATGGGCGCAAAGCCCGGAACTACAAATGTCACTTACCTTATACCTCCGGAAATCATGCCATATGTTAACGGTGAGCAGGGCCTTACTGATACCGACTGGCAGGATGAGATATTCCGCAATGGCATGACTACCAAGCATTCTCTATCGGTCAGCGGCGGTCAGAACGGTGTCGATTATTTCATCTCCGGCAACTATGCCAAGGAGGATGGTATTGTGATAGGCTCCGGACAAGAAACATTCGGCGGCCGCGCAAACATCAATGTGAAATATCAGAATGTCACCTTCGGCGCAAATACAAGTATAGCGCACATCTTATATGATATAGTGCCTACAGAGGACCGTTTCACTAAAGAAACCATACCGTCGCTCGCGTTGGCAATGGCTTCTATCTTTCCCGTATATAATGAGGACGGCAGCTATAATTTCGACAATTACAACTGGAGTTATAAGCAGCAGGCTGTAATTAACCCGGTGGCTCTGGCTAATGAGCGTGAAGACCGTATGAAACGCAACAAGGTAATGGGCAAGACTTTCTTCAGTTGGGAAATAATAAGCGGCCTTAACTTGAAAACCGAATTCAGCACCGCCTGGAACAGTTACCGCAGGGAGATTTATCGTCCGTCGACACTGCCTACATCGGTAAACAAAGTGCCGCCGTCGAATCCCGAAGGCACGCTGCGCATAAAAGATTATCTAAGCTGGACATGGGAGAATACACTGTCGTATAACACCCGCATAAATAATATTCATGATATTTCTGCCGTGCTTGGTCAGTCTATGCAACGTGAATCAATAGAAGGAAGCCGTATTACGGCCAATGGCTTTCCGAATGATCTTGTCACGACTCTTAATGCGTCGACAGTGGCGACCAATTAGGATTCTTCCAGGCAGGCATTGTCGCTGGCATCGGTATTTGCCAGAATACAGTATAATTACGACAGCCGCTATCTGTTGTCGGCGTCGTTGCGTGCTGACGGCTCATCGCGTTTCGGTAGCAATAACCGGTGGGGATACTTCCCTTCGGTGTCGGCCGGATGATATCTGTCGGAAGAAAGTTTCCTGAAAGACTATACATGGCTTGACGCATTGAAACTACGTGCAAGTTATGGTGTGTCGGGTAATTTCAGTATCGGCAATTACGACTACTATGCATCGCTGGTTGCCGACAATTATGTAGTAGGCACCGGTGTGGGGTCTGTTGCTCCCGGACTTTATCCGTCGACAATCAGCACCCCGGATTTGGGATGGGAAAAGACAAAGATGACCAATATCGGTCTGGAGTTCGGTGTGTTCAATATGTTGCGTCTGGAAGTGGATGTATATAACAGTAATACTTCCGATATGCTATTGAATGTCCCCACTCCTTATCTGTCGGGTTTCTCTACGGCATTGCAGAACCGTGGCAAGGTAAACAACAAGGGTGTGGAAATCACACTGTCGACACATAATACATTTGGCGATTTCCGTTGGAGTAATAATTTCAATTTTGCTCTCAACCGCAATAAGGTTGTAGATCTCGGCGATGTGAATGAAATAGTTACAGTCAACAATTCTGTGCTGTATTTTGTGACCCGAGTAGGAGAACCTATAGGCAATTATTATGCTCTTGTCACCGATGGCATTTTCATGAATCAGGATGAAATCAATATAGCTAATGATCCTAACGACAAGCGTATAGCAACTGTTGCAGGTGCTAAAGTAGGCGACTTCAAATATGTAGACCAGAACGGCGACGGTGTGATTACCGACGACGATAAGGCTATAGTAGGCAATTATGCGCCAAAATTCACTTATGGCTGGTCGACACAGATGGGTTGGAAATGGTTTGACCTGAGTATCGCCACACAAGGTGTTTATGGAAATGAGATTGCCAATATCAACCGTCGTTATTTTGATAGCATGGAGGGCTCAATCAACTGTATGACAGATGCTCTCGACCGCTTTATAAGTGTTGATAACCCGGGCAACGGTAAAACCGTACAGGCAAACCGTAGTGCCACCGGTAAAAACGGAACAATCTCCACATGGCATATTGAAAGTGGTTCATATTTCCGCATACGTGACATTACATTCGGAGTGACCATGCCCAAGAACTGGATGAATCGTATAGGAATAGACAAACTGCGTGTGTATTTCACAGCTTATAACCCATTTACATTCACAAACTACAGTGGCTATAATCCTGAGGTATCCAACAACAGCAATCCTCTTACTCCGGGTGTTGACTATGGTACGTATCCGGTGGCAAAGTCGTATGTATTTGGCCTGAATGTTAGTTTCTAATCCCTAAACTATATACTGATGAACAGAAAAATAATATATATACTTATGATTGCTGTCGGGCTGTTTGTGACGTCATGTGACGATTTTCTTGACGAACGTCCGCAGTCAGTGGCCTCGGCCGCCAATTTCTATAAGTCAGACAGCGATATCGAGAATGCTGTCAATGCATGTTATGCAACGCTTCAGATGTCGCAGCTCTATCGTGACTTCATGATTACCATGACAGAGACACGTTCGGATAATGTCGAGGACCAGAATCCGGGTGGTAATGCCGGCCGGGATTATAACATCGATAAGTTTGCCGCCGGAGCTGACAATGCGGCCATTACTTCTATGTGGCAGTATAGCTACAATGCTATTATGCGTTGTAATGCCGTACTTGATAACATCGGTGTCTGCACTAACGCTTCGCTCAAGCAGCGATATGAAGGGGAGGCGAGATTTCTTAGAGGACTGATGTACTTCAATCTTGTGCGTTTTTATGGCGCGGTGCCTATTGTACGCACCCAGATTTCTGTCTCGCAGGCCATAGCAAGTTCGCGCGATGACGTAAACAGTGTATATGGCTTTATTGAGGAGGATTTTAAGGCTGCGTCAGCATTGCTTCCCAAGCAATATCCGGATTCTGATAAAGGGCGTGCCACATCCGGCGCCGCATTGGGTATGCTGGCGAAGGTGTATCTTACTCAGGCTCGATGGAGCGATTGTGTAACCATAATCGAACGGCTGTTGTCTGCGGAGTATTCCGGAGTATATAAGCTGCTTCCCGATGTGGCGGATGTCTTTAAGTCGGATAATAAACTTAATGAAGAGCTGATGTTTGTGGTGCATTACTCTAAAAGCATAGTAGGTGAAGGGCATGGATTCAACCAGTATTTTGGCAACGCGTCGTTTCTGGATGTGAATCTGAGAAATGGATATGAGGCAGACGATGCACGCAAGGGACTGCTTGAGCCTGTAGTTATTGATAAGACTACTACGCCGTTTGTCAAATTCTATGATACATTTGATCCTACTACAAAGAATGTAGGTTACGACCAGGCAATTCTTCGTTATGCCGATGTGCTGCTTATGTATGCTGAGGCTCTGAATGAAATCAGGTTTGATGCCTCGTCGTCGAGCAAGGCTCTTGAGTATCTCAATATGGTGCGCGACAGAAGCGGGGCAACAATGTACCTGTCGACTGACTTTGCGAGTCAGGATGCTTTCCGTAGTGCAGTGTTGCTCGAACGACGTCTTGAATTCCCGCTGGAGATGCATCGCTGGTTTGATCTTATAAGAACGAATACAGCCGAGGAGGCTATGGCAAAGGTAGGGATGAATATTACCAAAGACGACTATTTATATCCGATACCAAAGTCGGAAATGGAATTGTGTCCTAATTTCTATCAGAATCCCGGCTATTCCGATAAGTAATCTATAACGCATTTAATATAATTATATCGGGGGAGCTTTTGTCAATGAGGTTCCCCCTTGCTTTTTTTACAAGAAAATTAAGATGAATAGATATTTGATGTCAATAATACTGCTGTTGTTATGTGGAGTGGTTAATGCTGTGTCGGCACAGTCAAGGGCCGACAGTCTGATGGCTGCTCTTTGCAATGACAAGTGTGGAAAGGTCTTTGTGGTGTCGCATCGTGGCGACTGGCGCAATGCTCCTGAAAATTCCTTACAGGCTATACAGAACTGTATAGACATGGGAGTCGATATGGTAGAAATTGATCTTAAAAAGACAAAGGACGGTCATGTAATATTGATGCATGATAGACTTATTGACCGCACTACTACCGGTAAAGGATGTCCACAAGACTATACACTGCAGGAAATAAAGGAATTGTGGCTGAGAAATGGCGCCGGACATAAGACTCACCACAAAGTGCCTACGTTGGAGGAGGCTATGTCGATTGCCAAAGGACGTATACTTGTGAATATAGACAAGGGATATGATTACTTTGACGAGGTGTATGATATATTGAAAAAGACCGGTACACTGAATCAATGCATTATCAAGTCGGAGAAGGCCTATGATGTGGTCTATAGTGAAAAGCCGGAGGCTCTGGAGCGTATGAAATTTATGCCGGTAGTGAAGTTGTCGGCAGAAGATGCCGGGAATATTATAGACGGATATCAGCTTAATTACGCTCCTAAATTTTATGAGCTGGTGTTTGACATAATTGATGATAATGTAATGTCACACATGAAGAATATAAGGGAAAGCGGAGCGAATGTTTTTATCAATTCTTTGTGGCCGGAATTGTGTGGCGGACATCATGATGACCGTGCTGTAGAGCTTGGCGAACCGACTCAAAGCTGGGGCTGGATAATTGAGTGTGGCGCCAGGTTGATACAGACCGACCGCCCCGGTGTATTGCTTGAGTATCTGCGAAAGAGTGGACTCCATGAATAATATTGATATGGATATGTGGCAGAAAACAATTGATTTCTATCGGATAAGTAAGCCGGAATCAAGAGATATCTCAGGATATGACGGCCGATTTAAGCGTTTGCAATGGTCTACATTTCTGTCGGCGACATTTGGCTATGGGATGTATTATGTGTGTCGTCTGAGCCTGAATGTTGTGAAGAAGCCGATTGTCGAGGAGGGAATTTTTTCAGAAATTGAACTCGGTATAATCGGGTCGGTATTATTCTTTACCTATGCTGTAGGCAAATTTTGCAATGGTTTCTTGGCTGACAGAAGTAATATATGCAGATTTATGTCGACTGGTCTGTTGGTGTCGGCGATTGTTAATATATGCCTTGGCTTTACGGGTTCGTTTGTGCTTTTTATGATTCTCTGGGGGATTAACGGTTGGGTACAGTCAATGGGGGCGGCTCCGTGTGTAGTGTCGCTGTCTCGATGGTTCCCGGCGAGAAACCGCGGGTCATTTTATGGATTCTGGTCGGCAAGTCATAATATCGGTGAAGCCTTTACATTTATCGTTGTCGCATCTGTTGTCAGTTTCGCAGGATGGCGTTATGGATTTATTGGAGCCGGTATAATCGGACTGATTGGTGCGGCTGTGATTGCTGCGTTTGTCTATGATACCCCCGAGAGCTATGGATATGCATCGGTCGAGAGCGATAAAAAGTCCAATGATGAAGATTGTGAGGATTTTAACTATGCACAGAAAATGGTATTGCGGATGCCCGCTATATGGATTCTTGCTTTCGCAAGTGCATTCATGTATATAAGCCGCTATGCGGTAAACAGCTGGGGCGTGTTTTTTCTGCAGGCAGAGAAAGGTTATGACACAATGGATGCGAGCTTTATAATATCTATCAGTTCGGTCTGCGGGATTGTCGGTACTGTATTTTCGGGATTGATTTCCGATCGTTTTTTCAGAGGGAGTCGCAATGTGCCGGCACTGATATTTGGCATTCTTAATGTGGCTGCATTGTCAATGTTCCTTCTGATTCCCGGACGTCAT
>CANOLV010000054.1 GCA_947567425.1 uncultured Porphyromonadaceae bacterium
TGTGACAGATAACCAGCTAACTTTGTTCTGATTGCTTATATCGAACTCACGTTAATATATATTTCAGCGCGACAGGCACTACGCGTAAATGTGTCGAAGCTGTAGCCTCGACACTGGGCGTGGAATCGGTGTCGGATATCAATCTTGCAGATAACCTCAATGCGGAGAAGCCTAATCCCGGTGGAGAAGATATTGTGACAGTCGCTGCTCCTGTTTATGGCGGACGACTTCCCGGGATGGTGGCTGAAAGCCTGTGCCGATTGCAAGGCAATGGTGCGAAGGCGATAGCGATGGTAGTGTATGGTAACCGTGATTATGACGACGCGCTCCTCGAATTGACCGACATCCTTACTCAGTGTGGATTCAACGTAATAGGTGCCGGTGCCTTTATCGGTCAACATTCAATATTCCCGACTGTGGGCTCGGAACGGCCCGACATGGATGACAAGCGTGAACTCAAGGCTTTTGGCAACGCATGCTGTGAGGCTGTCATGGCCGGCCGACAGGGTGGCTTAAACGTAAAAGGCAAACGCCCCTATAAGAAAATAGCTGGAGTACCCATGCATCCGCAAGTCGACCGTAAAGTATGCCGGTCATGCCGTAAGTGTGCCGACATGTGTCCGGCCGGAGCTATAAGTCCGGCCGAACCGTATGTTACCGACAATGACAAATGTATATCCTGCGGTAGATGTATCGCGGTCTGTCCTCACAAAGCGCGACACTATGCAGGGCTGAAATACTCGTTTGTCAACCGTCTGTTTGTATGGGGATTCTCCCGTCGCAAAAATCCCGAGTGGACAGTGGCTGATAGATAATCGCAAAAGGATCTGATGTATGGGGCGTATTCCGTGAGTGGAGAATCATTGGCTTATCTCTCACGGTCCAGGAATGTGGCGGCTAAGGAAGGCGGATTTATTCGGATTGCTGATTCGTTCTCAATGCTTTCGGTGTTGTCATCGTCCGACATGGAGACGAAACAAGTCATCCCGTCGGTGTGTTTCCCAAAGACTCCTGTATCTCTGAGCTGTTTCATGGCTGATATTACCGCATCGATGAAGAATTTTTCGCCCGGAAGGTTGCTGTAATGCTGCCAAAGCGATTTGCTGAGTTTTGACAGTTGGCTGTTGTCGGCATCGGAATATCCCCATTCGTCAGGCATCCATTGGGTTTCGCTATCCGGGTCATCATTGGCAGCCAGATACTCTATGGTGTTGACGGCGAGAAATAGAGTGACACAATTGCTGTCGGTGACCAATGCCGCCGCGTAGATATGCTCGTCACCCACCTGTGAGAGTATCTCCTGCATGTCTTTGGTTGTGGCGTCTATGATCTTTTTCGTCAGGCTCAGATAGAATGGATCTATCTCTTTTTTATTGTTGCGGGATTTATCATTTTCGTCCGAATTGGAAAAGTTCATGTCCTTGAGATGTTTCCGGGCTTCCTCCGATCCGAGCTTTGCTGCGTCTTCAAAATATTGGTAAGCCAGCTCTTCGTCTTCCTCCGTGCCACGGCCGAAAGCATAGGCTACTCCAAGAGCGTTGAGCACCATCCCATTTATTGGTTCCCACAAGTCGTCGATGCCTTCTTCGGCCTCCAGGAGATATTCCAGAGCCGCGTCATCGTCCTGCACTACGCCGAGCCCTTCCTGGCAGCAGATGCCGAGATAGGCTGCTGATTGCAGTTTGTTTCTGCCCTTGCATTTGGGATTGGTGTATGCTTTTTCAAACCAGTCGGCCGCTTTGGCGTAATCCTGTTCGACTTTACCCCAGCCGTGGAAATGGTAATAGCCCACCTGCCACTGGCCGCCGGGATGATTTCCGAAAGCGGCCAGTTCGTAAAAATCGAAAGCTGTGTCGATGTCCTGCTGCACGCCGACTCCCTGGTCATAGTCCAGACCGGCATTATAAGCACCCTGCATGTCGCCCCGCATGGCTGCCTTGGCATAGTAAGTGAGGCCGGCTTCGGGATTATTCTTTTCGGTCTCGAGATAAAAACCGTAGTTGTTGCATATTACAGGCGATATTTCAGCAAGCGCGCTGAAATAAGCCTCGTAGACATCCTGCTTGATGCTGCATAATCCCGATTTGCGGATGTCGCAGTAGTTGCCCCAGCCGGCACATACTCGTCCCCGGAAGCTACGTTCATACCATTCTTTGGCTATCGGATAGGCCCAGGCATTATATTTGTTTTCATTCTTGAATTTTTTGGCAAGCTCGGGTTCCACGAGCAGATAGTCGCCCCAGAAATAGACATTGCCTATCATGTAGCAACAAAAAGCATTGCCACGCTCGGCCTGCCCGAGTATCTCGTCAAAAGCCTCCTTGAATGAGGCAAAAGGCATGCCGCGCTGCACGGCGGGGGTGAAGTTGCCGCTTCTCACTGCACAAAGCACACCGGTGGCACTCCCCATCAGCGCGCTTTTCTGCATCAGCATAGAGGCATTGGCATCGTCGGTGGCGAAGCCGGCTCCGCTCCACACGTATTCTTCGCCCATGAAGCAGCGTGCAATGAAGCACAACGCATCGGCGTCACCTTGCTGTGCCGCCTGCATAAGCATCGCATAGCCGCGATGTATCTCCTCGCGGTCAAAACTTGTCCATATAAGATCAACTGCCTTCACGACAGGCAGGCTGTATTTACCGTTCATCGTCTTCGTCTAAAAATCGGAATACTAATCTCTGAAAATGATCGTTGACATCAAAATTTGTCCATTGCGGCCCGGGGGCGGGATACTCATGACTGAGCGCGAGTTCCCACAGCCATCCGCGTAAGGCCGCGAAGTCGGTAATGACCCCGCGACATCCTGTCGGCTCTGAATCGTTCCATCTGACCCATTCGACTTTATAGGCGGTGGTAGCGTCAGACTTTTCATACCGGCGTACGGTCATGTATCCGCCATTGTCGCCGGAGATGGTATAGTTAAGCCACCGCGACACGCCGTCGCGTATATTCTCAAGTGCGGCCATGACATCGGAAAAGTCAAAATGTCGGAATTCTTGGCCATCTACCATAAGGCTTGTCGATGTTTTTTCTGGCTCGGGGCTCAGCTCCTCGCATACCCAGTCGGTCATGTCGGGCAATTTGGCCGAGTGGAAGAAGTCGCACATCATGCCAATGGCTTTTTCGCAATCAATCCCGTTTTTGCACATTCGCAACACGGTTTTCCGTACTCTGAAATATACGGCGAAGCGCGAATCTTTATAGAATGTCATGGCAAAAGCCTCGGCCTCCCGGATGATTTTGACAGGGAGGCACTTTTCCAGAGTGACATATTCGTTGGACTTGATATTATACAAGGCATTGAATATGCGCTCGTATGTCACATTTGAGGTCCTTTGCTCGCCATTATCAGTAATAAGCACATGTTGTGTATTCATTGGCAGACATTAATTATTGATATTCATAACTTAGGTTCTGCAAAAATAAATATTTTTGGCAACTATCTTTTAAAATCTCTGAATTTCATATGCTGCATCTGCAACACCCTTTGCCGCTTTGATTATTCATTTTTGATGGATGTGATGGTTGTATCTTATGCGTTTTCAGGTTGGTTGTTACTCGTTTTTTCAAAAATGTATCGAATCAATAAAAGCATCGGCTTCATCTCTTGTGTGAAACACGATGATGTTGAGTCGTTGCCTGTGTTCTGAGAGCAGGTCGCGAATAACCGGCAGTTGCTGTGATGGAAAATCAATAATCCATTGACGAAATCCGGCATCCAGCTTGTCGTCGGACCACGGCATATCCTCCCTCGACTTACCTATGCGTTCCTCCGCGCCTGCGAGACATACAGCCAACGGCAGGTCGAAGAAAACGACTGTGTCACAACATTCGAGCCTTCGTGGCATCGTATGAAGATAGTTCCCGTCAATAATCCACTCATTTCCGGCCATAATCTTTTCAATCTGTGTGACAAATTGTTCCCTGCTCAATGTGGTACGGTCAGGCAAATGCCATATCGTATCAAGATAGTGCAGCGGAAGCCCTGTCTTGGCCGAAAGTTTCCTTGCAAAAGTACTCTTGCCGGCCCCGGGACAACCGATTATAATGATTTTTTTCATCTTAGTTAAGCCATTCGTGATATTAGGTTCATTAGCATGATTATTGTTGCGATTTTTTGCAATGGATGTGATGCGGGTTACAAAGTCTGATTTTGCCGCAGTATATGCGTCACGGTCATTCTTGTATTTGGGCAGTAGACTTAGTTTGAGCATCTCATATTCCCGAGCCGTCTCGGGATGGCTCCTCAGATAGTCACGAAAATAGATTTCATCGTTATCTCCGCAAGCACGGACGTGGATGTGGAACACTCTGTCGGCATATCCGTCTGGTGTGTAACCTTTGTTGAAACTCATTCTGCCGATAGATGCTGACATACATATATATCCAGCCGACTCCATACGAGTCCTGACATTCTCCCAATCATGATTGACAGTAATTTCGACAAGGAGGTCGATGATTGGCTTGGCATGAATCCCCTTGATAGCTGTACTGCCGATATGAGTGACTGTTAACGGCGAGATGTCGGACAACAATCGGTAAAGGCTTACACGCTCCTCTTCGGCCCATTTCTTCCATTGAGCCTGATGTGGTGTCAGCACTATCGGGAACAGTTCCCACAGTTGCCGGAGAGTCATATTTTTAAGCCCATGTTCGATTGCCATCCGCATTTTGTTTGCATAGGTTGATGTTATTGGAGGTATTATTTTGCAAATTTAATAGTTTGACGGCCATATTGCAATCGATTTGCTGATATTTTTTATTGCCGGTATCGGGTTAATTAATGTATTTTACCATGATAAACGTATTGTTTACGGGTGAAATTAAACTTTTTTAAGTATATGTATCTTATTACTTAAATAAGCAATCACGTTTTTCAAAATATACGGTTAAGAAAGAAATGACATATGTCTGCTGTTAAGTTTTCGATAAGAAATTATGTGGCTGTCATCGCTGTGCTGATAGTCCTTGTGATGACTGTGCTGGATGTCACGGTGGTCAATGTCGCGTTGCCGGTTATGGCTGATAAGTTTGGCATATCCGACTCGGATGCCGTATGGATTGTCACAGTCTATCAGTTGATCATTACCATGCTTTTGCTGCCGATGTCATCGTTTGGCGACCGATACAGCTATCGTCGGTGTTTCATGGTCGGCGTGCTGGTCTTTACGATTTCGTCAGTGATGTGCGCATTATCCGGGTCGTTTGCCATGATTGTAGCCGCCAGAGCATTACAAGGGGTAGGGGCCGCAAGTGTCATGGGTGTGAATATAGCCCTTACACGGCTCATATATCCGCGCGAGGTGCTTGGCCGCGGGCTGGCTCTCAATGCCATGGTCATCGCCATAGCTACCGCTGCCGGACCTACCATAGCAGGAGCTGTACTTTCAGTCGCGTCGTGGCATTGGCTTTTTCTCATAAACGTGCCTTTTGGACTTGTGGCATTTATTCTTGGCAAGAAGCTATTGCCGTCCAATCCGCCAAGAGAACATTGCGGACATTATGATTGGGTGAGTGCGATACTCAATGTCATAGTGTTCGGGCTGATATTTCTGTCGGTCGGTAATTTTGCCCGAAAAGGAGATGTGACGGTCAATGCGTGTATGCTGGCAGTCGGAGTTGTGACAGGTATTTTCTATGTGCGCCGTCAGCTTGGCATGGAGTCTCCGATGTTGCCGGTCGACCTGTTTAGGATAAGGCTCTATTCGCTGAGCATCTCCACGTCGGTGTGCTCGTTCATAGCCCAGAATCTGGCGATGATTGCGTTACCGTTTATGTTTCTCAATAGTTATGGATTTTCGGAAATAAATACGGGGCTGCTTATGACACCGTGGCCGTTGGCTACAATGATAGTATCGCCGTTGGCCGCCCGTTATGTCGAGCGTCATAATGCCGGAATCACTGCTGCATGCGGCATGGCTGTCTATGCGGCCGGAGTGGTGTTGCTGATATCCGCGCCATCGTCGGGGACAGCCGAGTGGAATATCGCGTGGCGCATGGCCGTGTGTGGCATTGGATTCGGCCTGTTTCAGACTCCTAACAATATCGTAATGGTTATGGCCACCCCTGTACATCGTACCGGCGGTGCGGGCGGCATGCAGAGTACCGCCCGTCTTGTCGGGCAGACGTTGGGTGCGACTTTGTAGGCTCGACACCGGGGCGCCTTGCCGCATTTCTGCGGTAGGTTTCCCCGA
>CANOLV010000055.1 GCA_947567425.1 uncultured Porphyromonadaceae bacterium
AGAGCGTCGGATTGTGGTTCCGAAGGTCGTGGGTTCGACCCCCACACCTCACCCAGAAAAAAGGAAGCTTTCAGCTTCCTTTTTCCATTTATACAATCACACATAATTATCCTATGAATCTGCTTCTCAACGTCATCTGGATTGTGTTCGGAGGTTTCCTGATAGCCATCGAATATGTAGTGTCGAGCGTACTGCTCATGTGTACCATAATAGGCATCCCATTCGGCCTGCAGACCATCAAGCTGGCACAGGTGGCCCTAATTCCGTTCGGCACCAAAGTGGTGCCGGTCCCCACATCAAGCGGATGCCTGAATCTGTTGATGAATGTTATATGGTGGTTTGTCGGCGGCATACCCATTGCACTCACCCACATCGGACTTGGTCTGCTGTTCTGCGTCACCATTATCGGCTTTCCGTTCGGCGTACAGCACTTCAAACTTGCCGGGCTCGCATTCACTCCGTTCGGCAAAACTGTATCCTGACCAGTTGCAGACGAACGATGCCGGGCATAAAACTGCAGGCGGGATGCTGAATTTGACTTCAGCATCCCGCCTGCAGTTTTTTATCTATCCGTGTCCTTTCAGACGTTTTCGTCAAATGTCATCTCGTCAAATCCGGTCGCATCAAATTCATCGTCGTTAAAACTGTCCGAGCCATAGAAGTCCTCGTCAAAGTCGTCGGAAGCCGATGTAGTGGCGGCATTGCTCTTGGCTTCAAATTCATCCAGATCCATGATCTGCTTCGGAGGCACACCCATCGAAGCCACACACACTGGATCCTTCAGGATCTGACCCACTATGCTCTTCTTCATTTCCAAAAAGAAGCAACGGTCGGTCATATAGTCAAACACAAATATCAGACGCTGTCCATCGTCGATGTAATCACTCAGTATGGTTTCATCCATCAGATACACTTCCTGATCCGAATCCGTACCCATATCCTCAAGCGTTATCTCACGCAACTTCTCCCATGAATCATCGCAAAGGAAGAATGAACACATCTGATTCTTGTCATAGTTAACCGAGTCGCAGATAGCGTTGCGCAAATCCAGGAATGTGGCATCGGCATCAATATTTATTTCCCGTCGGAAATTGTCTACCTCGTCGGATACAAGTCTGAAATTAAATATCATGTTTTAGTGTTTTAATATTGTCGTTGTATATTAACCGCGGTCGGCACTCTGAAAAAAAATGCACGCTCCCGCTTTCGACGCGAATTTACTAAATTTCGGATATATCAAACAATAGTTGCAGATTTTTTTATCATTCAAATGCACTTTTTTATCCTCTTCACTGCTGACGCAAAGGCAGCGCTCCGTGTATGGCATTAAAACTCTCGTCCATGACCTGTGCCAGATCATGAGTTCCCGCTACGGGTTCTATCGGCTTATGGATAGTAAGCACTATATGCCCCCAATGAGGCATCTTTTTAAAGCGAGGCATTACATCGAAAGAGCCGTCGATAGTGATAGGCACCACTGGTAGTCCGAACTCCACGGCGAGCATATAAGCTCCGCGCTTGAACCGGCGCATCTTGCCGTCCCAACTACGCGCCCCTTCCGGAAACACCACAAGCGACATGCCCCCGCTCAGCTGACGTTCGGCCCGCTCCATGGTAGTTCGCGTGGCCGAAGGCGATGAGTTGTCGACCATTATGTGGCCCGACACCTTGCACGAATAGCCTACGAGGGGAATCTTTTCAAGTGCCTTTTTCATCATCCAACGAAACTGGTGGTTAAGATAGCCGTAGACAGAGAAGATATCATACGCACCCTGGTGATTGCAGACAAATACGTAGGATGTTCCTTCATCTATATTTTCCCTGCCTCTGACAGTGACCTTGACCAACGTGAGTATGCAGAACAGTTTTGCCCAATAATGGGGGAAGAAATAGCCGGCCCACCTCCCCAGCCCCATAGTGCTCAGCACTATGGTGACTGTAGCGGTGAGTATCGTGCTCGCCAGAAGAATCGGCGACACGCACAGCAAAAATATCCAATATAGAATCTGCAGAAGCATTCTAATATGCAAACATCGGGTACGACTCCATGGTCTTGTTGACCTCCTTACGGACAGCCTCTATAACCGACGGATTGTCGTGGTTGGTCAATACGGTGTCGATCATCTCGACGATATCTCCCATAAGCTCCTCTTTGGCACCGCGGGTGGTGATGGCAGGTGTACCCAGACGGATACCTGATGTCTGGAACGGACTGCGCGAATCAAAAGGAACCATATTCTTATTAGCAGTAATGTCAGCCTCTACAAGGACCTTTTCTGCCACCTTGCCGGTAAGATCCGGGAATTTAGTGCGCAGATCGACGAGCATGCAGTGATTGTCGGTACCTCCGGATATGATCTTATACCCCTTGTCGACAAGTGCCTGCGCCATTACGGCCGCATTTTTCTTGACCTGCATCTGATAGTCGCGGTATGCCGGCTGGAGTGCTTCACCGAAAGCCACTGCCTTGGCGGCTATGACATGCTCAAGCGGACCGCCCTGCACACCCGGGAACACTGCCGAATCCAAAAGCGCCGACATCGGACGCACCTGACCCTTTGGATTGGTCTTACCCCATGGATTCTCAAAGTCCTTACCCATCATTATCACACCTCCGCGCGGACCACGGAGAGTCTTATGTGTTGTCGAGGTGACTATATGGGCATACTTCACCGGGTTGTCGAGCAGACCGGCGGCTATAAGTCCGGCCGGGTGGGCCATGTCGACCATGAATATCGCACCGATCTCATCGGCCAGACGACGCATACGTGCGTAGTCCCATTCGCGGCTGTATGCGCTCGCACCGCCGACGATCAGTTTCGGACGTTCACGACGTGCCACTTCCTCCATCTGCTCATAGTCCACAAGTCCGGTATCCTCCTTTACGTTATATTCCAATGCCTGGAACATCAGACCCGAGAAGTTAACCGGGCTGCCGTGCGACAGATGGCCGCCGTGCGACAGATTGAGTCCGAGGAACTTGTCGCCCGGCTTAAGGCATGCCATGAAGACAGCCATATTTGCCTGTGCGCCCGAATGCGGCTGCACATTGGCCCACTCTGCCCCGAACAGCTCCTTTATACGGTCGATGGCAAGCTGTTCTGCCTGGTCCACTACCTGACAGCCGCCATAATAACGATGTCCGGGATAGCCTTCGGCATACTTGTTGGTGAGGCACGAACCCATAGCTTCCATCACCTGGTCGCTGACGAAGTTCTCGGAAGCGATTAATTCTATACCATGCTTCTGGCGCTGATGTTCACGTTCGATGATGTCAAAAATGACTTTGTCTCTTTCCATAAATTGAAATAATGATTATCTATTGATTGTATTTATTTATTCCTTTTCACTGACCAGCCGAAGCGCCCTATCATATCGCCAAGCTCATAGTACGCTCCATGGCTGTAAGCCATCAATCCGGCTTTCGACAGATCGAAAGCGCCTGTCTGACCGTCGATAAAAGCCTCATCGGCGAGCACGTTGACCACTTCCGCTATAAACATGTCGTGCGTCCCCAGCCGAAGTATCTCCTTGACACGGCACTCTATGCTTAGAGGCGATTCGTCGATGTAAGGGCAGCCCACCTTTTCGCCTTTGACGGCGGTAAGGCCGGTCTCCTTCCACTTGTCGTAGTCGGCGCCCGAACGCACGCCCGCCCAGTCAGTGGCCCTCGCCATGTCCACCGTGGTAAGATTGATGGTGAACTCCATCTCCTCCTTTATTATGCCATAACTGTGGCGTGATGGTCTGACTGAAATGTAGCACATAGCCGGATCTGAGCATATAGTACCGGTCCAGGCCACTGTCAGCATATTATAGCGTTCAGGTGTTGAACCGCATGTCACAAGTACGGCCGGTAAAGGATAGATCATCGTTCCGGGCCTCCAGCTCTGTTTTCTGCCCATGGCTGATATCACTTAATTATATGAGCGTTCTCTGCGCTGACAGTATGACCGCAGTAATGGCATCTCAGCACACGGCACTCCGCGTCGATAAGCTCGAATCGGGTCTTCATCGGCTCATTGTTGGTGATGCACTTCGGATTGTCGCACTTGACTATACCCACAACGCTCTTCGGTATAGACACCGGAAATTTCTCCACCACCTCAAAATCGCGGATGATGTTGATCTTAGCAGTAGGCGCTATCAATGCTATGCGGTTCAGAACATCTTCCGGGAAAAAAGTATCAGCCACTTTGATGATTCCCTTGGTGCCGAGCTTCTTGCTGTCGAGGTTATTGCCGATGGTCACGTGCTTGTCAAGCTTCTCTATGCCCAATATCTTGACGGCCTGAAACAATGCGGTCGATGGTATGCGGTCGATGACTGTACCGTTGCGCAGAGCGGCCACAGCCAGTTCTTTCTTATTTTCAGTCATAACTAAAGTGTGATTAAGTTAGTCTACCAGTTCAGGGATATCGATTCCGAGCGCACGGCAGATGATGGCCTGACGCGCATAAAGTCCGTTCTGGGCCTGCTGGAAATAATAAGCCTTCGGACTGTCGTCGACATCGTATGAGATCTCATTGACACGTGGAAGCGGATGAAGCACGCGCAGATTCTCGCGCGAACCCTCAAGCATCGACGCATTGAGAGTGTACAGATTCTTCACTTTCTCATACTCCATTATATCCGTGAAGCGTTCGCGCTGCACACGGGTCATATACAGTATGTCGGTGCTGTTGATCACTTCCGGCGTAAAGTCTGTATATTCATTGTAGCGTATACCGTGCTCATCACAGAATTTCCGATATTCCACAGGCATCTGCAGCTCCTTGCACGCCACGAAGTTGAACGTCGGGTTGAAATACTGCATTGCCATCAGGAGCGAATGCACGGTTCTTCCGTATTTCAGGTCGCCCACCATCGTTATGGTCAGATTCTCAAGAGTGCCCTGCGTCTTATAGATGGAATACAGATCGAGCATCGTCTGGGAAGGATGTTGGTTGGCGCCATCGCCTGCATTGATGACAGGCACCTCGGTCACTTCTGTGGCATATCTGGCGGCACCTTCGAGATAATGGCGCATTATGATCAGATCCACGTAATTGCTCACCATCTTTATCGTGTCCTTCAGAGTCTCCCCCTTCGACGAACTTGTAGTGCTCGCATCGGAAAATCCTATCACACGGCCACCAAGACGGTTGACCGCCGTCTCAAAGCTCAATCTCGTACGGGTGGAGGGTTCAAAGAACAAGGTCGCGGCCACACGGCCTTCAAGAATCTTATGATTGGGATTAGCCTCGAAATAACGCGCCTGACGCAGCAATCGAAGAATCTCTTCCTTACTGATGTCTGATATAGACACAAGACTGTTGTTGTTCATTGCTCAGTGATTTATTATGAATGCAAATTTAGTGCATCGTCGGCTCTTTCACAAGCAATAGCTTAAATAAAAATATACTTTCGCCGCTTATTTCGCTTTTTATCGTAAATTTGCCTCCGGTTTACTTCATGACAACTTTTAACAACAGCCTCAATGAATATATCCAGTATTATAATCATAATTCCGGCAGTGACGCCGTTCGCACGCCAAGGTTTCCCGGCAGAAGCCCGGACTCGCCCGTTGATTGACGGCAAACGGCATCAAATTCAATAGTCAGAGGCTCAATTATGAAGAATCCAAATAGAAACGCACAGTTTTAGGCGTATCAAGCTGAAAGGCATT
>CANOLV010000056.1 GCA_947567425.1 uncultured Porphyromonadaceae bacterium
CTCATAAGAAAGATTTTATTGCACAAAGTTCTCAATTTTGCGCCAAATCCAGCTAATATTGGTCAAAACAACCACACATTTCATATATTTTAACAATAAATTCTCCAAAATAGGACACTCTGCCTATAGTTTGCAGCATCTATATATACATTTTCACAACTGTTAACTATTGCAATTCAACTCCTTTTCCATTATTTTTGTTTCCACTTAAGACATTCATAACAACTATGGCTACTGCCCTGTAAATATATGTTAACTATGACTAAACCTCTTGTAAATACGATTATTCTATCAGCGGCAGCCGTTATGGCTGGTTGCTCTGTAACTACCGACCGCTCAGGATCTGCCGAGGTGTCAGATTTTGTGATTGACCAGACCATCAAATCGGCATCCCAATGCTATGCTTTCGCCGACTCTGCCATCGACATCAATGGCTATGCATGTATAAGCGCTTCTGTTATGTGGCCGGATAAGCTTGGTGACTCTCCGATACGTAATCTTCAGGATAGCTTGATAGCGCGTGCGTTCGCTTCAGTCCCTGCCGGACAAGGAATCGACAGCGCGATTAAGAAGTTTGTCAGCACTCCAGAGGTATTCAGTCTTGACAATGCTAAATGGACACGCGTCGACTCTATCCCGGCAAACGATGCCGGCAACAGCGCGTATTACCTCGACATGACTGCACGCGTAACATATCTCGACGAAAATATGGTGACATATCAGATCACGGGAAGCAGCTATACGGGAGGCGCACACCCCAACACGTCAATGGATATATTTACCTATGACCTGAAAACAGGCCGTGTTCTTGGCAAATCAGACATGTTCATTGCCGGCTCGGAAGGCAAACTCCTCGAAATCGTAAAGCAACAGCTGGCTGAAGACCTCAAAACTCCGGTTGACAAACTGTCTGAAGCGGGAATCTTCGTCGATCAGCTTAACAATATCGGAGAGCCGTACCTCAACGGTGAATCAGTCGTATTCCACTACAACCCCTACGACATCGCCCCTTACTACATGGGGTCAATCGACGTCAGCGTCTGGGCAAGCACGATCCAACAATATCTGACACCTGAGGTCAAAGCGCTGATCGCACAATAAATATAGACATTTGTCGTCTACGACAATACCACCGGCGCGTCAAGCACTTCGTAGCGCGAATGCTGACTCCGGAATTCAGGTACTATCTCTTTCATGGCTTTTACTATCTCCATGTCATCGGCCGAGGAGCACATCTCTACAAGAGAGCGTACTCGGTCGTTGGCATTGCTATAGTCGTACTCGCGGACACGGGCAATTTTGATCTTGGGATGGAATGTGGGCATCGTGATCTCTTTCTCATTCAATACCTCTTCGTAAAGTTTCTCTCCATCCCTCAGTCCTGTAAACTTGATCTCCACATCCTTTGCTCCGCTCATTGTGATCATACGGCGGGCAAGATCAGCGATTTTTACAGGTTCACCCATATCGAAGACAAATATCTCGCCTCCATGACCCATAGTGCCAGCTTCAAGAACGAGCTTGCACGCTTCAGGTATAAGCATGAAGAAACGTATAATTTCAGGGTGAGTGACCGTAACCGGGCCTCCGGCCTTGATCTGCTCCTTGAAAAGAGGGATCACTGATCCGTTTGACCCGAGCACATTTCCAAAACGGGTAGTGACAAATCGGGTGTGTCCCTGAACCACACCATCTTTTATAGCCTTGTCGAGCGCCTGCACATATATCTCGCATATACGCTTTGAGCAACCCATGACATTTGTAGGATTGACCGCCTTGTCAGTAGAGACCATTACAAACTTGTCCGTTCCATATTTCACGGCAAGATCGGCCACGATGCGAGTCCCTTCGATGTTATTTGCCACACTCTCCGACGGATTATCCTCCATCATCGGAACGTGCTTATATGCTGCCGCATGAAATACATACTCCGGACGATGCCGTTCGAACAGTTCCTCCATTCTCCGTGCATGAGCTATATCCGCCACAACAGTCCATGCCGGGATATCAGGCCAACGATTGGCCATCATTAGCCTTATGTCGTGCAGCGGTGTCTCGGCCTGATCCACAAGCAAAAGTTCTTTAGGCGAATAGGGTGCTATCTGCCTGACCATCTCTGATCCTATCGATCCTGCTGCACCTGTTATAAGAATGCGCTTTCCTCTCAGCTGTTCACCTATGGCAACCATGTCGACTTCAATCTTGTCTCGCGGAAGCAGATCCTCGACACTGACTTCACGCAACTGCGAATAACTCAGACCGGTCTTCTCGTCCCACTCAAGCGCATCCGGAAACATTAGAATCTTAATTCCAGCATCGATCAACGCATTTGCAAAATCCGGATTGGCTCGCAACGCATCACTCTTATATGGTGATACCAGAAGCGCCCGAACACCTTTCGCCACCATCATATCAACAAGACTTACATCGGCAAGAAAAACCGGGCGTCCCAAAAGATACTTATGTTCCATATCGGGCTCATCACAGGCAAATCCCGACAATGCATATGGTGTCTTATCATTTGTATTTATGCTCTTGGCAAGCGAGATACCTCCATGCTTAACACCGTAAATGAATACCGGCATTGTTCGATTGCGATTATGCGAACCGTCATAAAGCGTCTTTATCCAGATACGCACAATCCACATCAACACTACGGCAATCAAAGCTCCGAGAAGCAGATCAGATGATGTGACAGATACAAGCCACCGATTCAGTCCAAACACTGTCTGGACGGCTATGACAAGACAGAATCCAATTGCCATCGCCAACGTAAGACGCCATAGGTCTATGAAGGACGAAAAGCGCAAGACACCTGTATAGGTATGAAACAACTTAAATCCGACGACATAACATAGCGAATAAACGAACATTGTGCCAATCAGACGATAGAAATGCATGAGCATGTCCATAGTCCCATGATTCATGGCATAGGCAGCTATCCCTGCAAAAACTGTAATGACGACATCCATAAAAAGCACACTCCAATATGGAAGAGCCTTACGGGTAAGGAAGCGCGATGTTAGTTCTTCAATAAATTTCATAGTTTCGATACGGTGTATATTATATGCAGAAGCACCTTATATGTGTGGGCTACAAAGTTACAAATTAATAACCAAATCTGTGCTCCATAAAGACGACAATATGGCGCAGAGATCACGCCAGCATTGCAGATTTAATCTCTACATGAAACAAAGGCGTCCGGGAGGGTTGCTTCCGGACGCCTGGAGGGGGCGGTTACCTACTTTC
>CANOLV010000057.1 GCA_947567425.1 uncultured Porphyromonadaceae bacterium
GAATGCCTTTCAGCTTGATACGCCTAAAACTGTGCGTTTCTATTTGGATTCTTCACGTTTCGTAACAGTTGTTACAACGCCCAAGTGGCACGCTTCCAGGCATATTCAAGTGGCCCGTGGCTGTAACGGCCCATCCACCAGCGACAGAAGCTGTACTGCAGCAGGAACAACAGTGCGCCGAGCAGCAGACTCGCCGTTATGCCCAGATGTGCATGAAGCCCGAAGCCCCAGTTATAGAACAGCATCGAGCCTACGATGCTCTGAGTGACATAGCAAGTCATGCTCATCCGTCCGTAGGGCATGATCTTCTCAAGCAGACCTTTTGCAGAAGTACGATAGTACAGGAACAATACGCCTGACACCAGGACCAGCATGAACGCAAATTTCGCCAACGAATTGACCAGCAGAAGCAGAGGCACGGTTATATTGCGGTTCTCTATATATCCGGGAATCATGGAGGCCAGTCCGTGAAGGGGGAAGAACACAGCCAAAGCCACAAGCATGACCTTCATCCAGTTGCCGAGCTTATTCTCAAGAAGCCACCCCTCGCGTCCGATGAGCATACCAAGGATGAACAGCGATGCGGTCTGGAATACTCGCCCATTGTCCCAGGCCCACGCAAGGCTGGCAAGCTGCCCTTCCCACAGATTGACCAGGACGGTGCCGGTAAACGTGCCTCCCGACTGCTGGGCAAAAGCCGCGCCCCAAAGATGCGACGACGGGATGGACGGGGTGACGTAGGCCGGATCAATCACGGCCCGGACTATGTTGTACAGCGCTACGGGCTGAAGCATGAGTATGGCGGCGAGCCAAAGCAGCGACTTTGTGGACATGCGGCATGTGAGCACAAGGACGAACCCCACCAGCGAATACAGCACCAGAATCTCGGCCGTGAAGAACATGGCGTTGATATTTCCGATCAGGAACAGAAGCAGCAATCTCCAGCAGAAACGCTTCCGGAAGTCGTTGCCTTTAAGTCGCTGATTGTCGTCCTGGATAAAGAAACTGAAGCCGAAAAGGAGGGCAAATATGGCGTAGGCTTTGCCTCCGAGCAGAAAAAACATGCCGTCCCAGATGGCCTTATCGGTGAAATTGAGCCATGCACTCTGACCTTCGGTCGACGGAAATGAGTAGAAATTAAAATGTTCGATTGAATGGAGCATGATTATGCCCATCACCGACAATCCCCTGAGGACGTCGGCGACATTGACTCTTGGATGACGCGCAAGAGCAGGAGCGGACAATTGCATAAGATGAATAATTTTGTAGATGAATTTATATCATCCACAAAATTAATAAATATCTCAGACACCGCCGAAAAAAACTTATCGCGGGGAAGGCTCCGGACGTCGCCGATGCCTTCCCGCGATAAACATATATCCAACAAAACAGATTAAACAGATATTCAACAAACAGCTATATTTTCAACAGAGCCTGTCACTTCTTAGCGTGACATCCTCTTAGTAATTGTCTTTCTTGCGTTCGAAGTAGCCCTGCTCCTTGCCGCATACCGGACACTTCTTGGGAGCCGACTTGCCGCGATGGATGTAACCGCAATAACGGCACTGCCACTCCTCCTCTTCGCTGTCGTTGAACACAGTGTCGGAAGCCACACGTTCAAGCAGTTTGAGATAACGTTCCTCATGTCCTTGCTCCACTGAAGCCACAAGCTTGAAATTAGCGGCGATCTCGGGGAAACCTTCCTCCTTGGCGACACGGGCGAATTCAAGATACATGTCGGCCCACTCCTCGTGCTCGCCGGCGGCGGCCTCTTTCAGATTCTGGGCGGTGGTTCCTACCGGACCGGCAGGATATGATGCAGTGATCTCAAGCATACCCTCTTCAAGATAGCTGAAAAACTTCTTGGCATGAGCATATTCCTGTGCGGCAGTCTCCAGGAAGATAGCGGCTATCTGCTCATAACCCTCCTTCTGAGCCACTTCGGCAAAGATGGTGTAACGTCCACGTGCCTGCGATTCACCGGCAAACGACTTCAATAGATTCTTCTCAGTATTGGTTCCTTTGATACTTTTCTTGTCCATGACTTATTAATGTTAATTATACCCAATTAACACTGTTAAGCCATTTTTGGTTCATCCGGAAATAAAATATTTTTTCTGTCGCCGACCCGCTACTCCGCACCTGCTGTGACACGGTACTCCTTGGGCGACACGCCTACCAGATGCTTGAAGTACTTTCCGAAAAACGACTGGTTGGCGAAATTAAGCTTCATGCTGATCTCCTGTATGGTCATTCCGGTGTTGCGGAGCATTATTTTTGCCTCCATGACCACGTATGAGTCTATCCAGTCGCTGGCGGTGCGCCCGCTTGCCTCCTTGACAGTAGCCGACAGATGCTTCGGACTCACACAGAGTTTCTGCGCATAATAGCTGACTGCCCTTTCGCTTCGGAAATCGCGCTCCACATAGCGGATAAAGTCATAGAGTATGGCATCCTTGCGCCTCATCTTCCCGACATTATCCTCCGACATGTGCTCGGAATACAGTCCGAGAGTCTCGAAAAACAGCGCTTTCAGCATCGAACTGACCGTCTCCAACCGGAACGGCGTCGGATTACTTTCGTATGCCTTCTTGCGCAGTATCCGATAGAGTTCAAGCTGGTTCTGCGCCTCTTCGTCGGTCAGCTGTATCACGGGCCTGTCCATCACCCCCACCATGCATGGAAGTATCCTCGACATCGAGGGGAGCGTGTCGCCGAGATAGTCAGAACTGACCATTATGCAGTGTCCGCGGAAGTCGGCCGACACGTGGTAGCTGTTCATCACATGCCCCGGGCGAAGCACGAGTATACAGTTCTTTGAGAGCGAGAATGTGCGTTGGTCATAATTCAGCACAAGCGTACCCTGCTCGCACATTATCGAAAGTATGAAATCAATCTTAACAGGGAATGTCAGACCTTTGATTTTGGAAATATTGTCAAACAGGGCTATATTGTCCACGCATGCGGCAATAGGCGAATTGGTCGGTATACGGTCAATAGTTCTTATTTCCATAGAGCAGTCATCATATCTCGATGCAAATGTATGTATAGTTTGCAAATATTTCACCATCAAATATTATAATGAATGTTATAATTGAAGAATCCAAATAGAAACGCACAGTTTTAGGCGTATCAAGCTGAAAGGCATTC